>LUGL01000057.1 GCA_002796835.1 Elainella saxicola E1
GTTGGCAGCAGGACATTTAGAGCAGGAATTTGAGCAGTGGGGACCGAGAATTTTGGTGGTGCTTGACAATGCCAGCTATCACAAAAAACAGGCCATGCTCGAACAACTGGCAGTCGAATGCCCCAATCTGCAACTGCTGTTTTTGCCGCCTTACAGTCCAGATTTCAACTTAATTGAGTTGGTGTGGCATTCGTGCAAAGAGTTTATTGCGCATCGTTTATTTCAATCGGTGGAGGAACTTCACTCCTTGCTCGACAGATTACTCAATCAAGGGGAACTGGTGATTCAGTGGAAACGCAAAGTGAAGAACAAAGGCAATGCTCTGATCGCAGCTTGATGATGCAAACTAAATGTCGTTCAGCTTATTAGCAGACAAATCAGGAAAATAAGGGCAATTCTACTCCCGGGCAATTCCACTCCCGACAATTGGCAGTGGCAGAGAACTCAGACTATACTACAAATACTACAATCATTTACTTCATTCATACGGTAAGCCTTTTCTGTGTCTCACACTCAAACCTCAGCTAATCTTATTCTGCCAGTCGGCACTCAAGTCGTCAGTCGCGTTGAAGTCAAAAATGCGGCAGGAGAACTGCTGTGTTTGCGGGGTTCAGTCGGGGTGATTGTGGAATCGCCAACAGATAATTCTCATCGCTACCAGATCCAACTGCCCGATCAAACGATCGTCAGTCTCAAACGCCTGGAGTTCAGTATCCGCAAACATTTCCAAAAAGCGGGTCTAGAAGCTGCTGAGAACAGGTTGGAGGAAATGAATCTTTTCGATTATGTGATCTATCGTTGCATCGTTGGTTCCAGAGCCTACGGTTTAGATGATGCTGACTCTGATACCGATCGTCGCGGCATCTATCTTCCCTCCGCAGAAATGCACTGGTCGCTCTATGGGGTTCCTGAACAAATCGAACATCAGGCCGAACAGGAGTGCTACTGGGAACTCCAAAAATTCCTGGTGCTAGCGCTGAAAGCCAATCCAAATGTTCTGGAATGTTTATATACACCCCTGGTTGAAACCGCCACACCTCTGGCAGAGCAATTACTCAACATGCGGGATATCTTTCTGTCTCAGCTCGTGTATCAAACTTACAACAGCTATGTGCTTTCCCAATTCAAGAAGATGGAGCAAGATCTGCGCACAGTCGGAACCATTCGCTGGAAACATGCCATGCATCTGATTCGCCTGCTGCTGTCGGGCATCACCATCCTGAAGCAGGGATTTGTTCCCGTTCGAGCCGAAGATTATCGCGATCGTCTATTCGCCATCAAATACCAGCAGGTGTCTTGGGATGAGGTCAATCAGTGGCGCTTAAGTTTACATCAAGAGTTCGATCGCACGTTTTCCGCAACTCATCTACCAGAACGTCCCGATTATGAAAAAGCCAACGCTTTTCTGATTCAAGCAAGGCAGAGCATGGTCAACAACCAGCACGGTAAACAATCAGCATCATAAACAATTAGCATCGAAAAATCAGGGGTGAAATGATGAGTGAATTAGATACCCGGCTAACGAATGTCATTGCGCAACAGCCTTATCCATTGCTGTTCGTCACGATCAGCGGCGCTCATCTCTATGGGTTTCCCTCACCGGACTCAGATTATGACCTGCGGGGCATTCACCTGTTACCCCTCTCGGAAATCGTCGGTCTCAAAACAGGCCAGGAGACGATCGAAGTTTCCTGTCTACGAACAGGCTTACAAATCGATTTAGTTACCCATGATGCTAAGAAGTTTTTGGGCTTGCTGCTCAAGCGTAATGGGTATGTGCTGGAACAGTTATATTCACCCCTGATTATCCACACAACTGCTATCCATGACGAATTAAAAGCGATCGCCCCAAATTGCATCACTCGTTATCACAGCCATCACTATTTAGGGTTCGCAAAAACCCAGTGGCAATTCTTTGAAAAGGAATCTCCACCGCGAGTTAAGCCGTTATTATACGTATACCGTGTTCTACTCACTGGAATTCATCTGATGCAAACTGGCGTGATTGAAGCCAATTTAGTCACGCTCAATCAAAAGTTTCAGCTCCCCTATCTCTCCGATCTGATTCAGGTCAAAATCACAGGCGCAGAAAAAACAACGCTGGGAGCTACCGATGTCGCGTTTCATCAACAGGAATATCTGCGGTTGTGCCAAACCCTGGAGGCAGTCAGTCAGGCCAGCCATTTACCGGATGAACCTTCTGCTCAGCTAGACCTGCATGAGTTGCTGCTGCGGTTGCGGTTAGGATGCTTATACTGATTCACCCATTCCATAAATGTCTGGCGTAAGAAAATCGGACACGATCACAGTCCTTAATTTATTCCATAACTTTACTCAACTTATAGCAATCGACCCAGTTCAGTTCTCCCCATAGAGTAGAGAAGTCCTGAGAAACGCAATAAACTTACAGCTCAGCCGAACAGCTAGAACACTCTTTAGGCTTAGGTTTAACTGTAGCTAACAATCTCGTTTCTTCAGTTTCAATACCTACTCTTCAAGGAGAACAATCATGTCTATTCGCACATTCAGTGTTGCTATCCTAACCGGTCTGGCTTTCGTATCAAGTCTGTCTGCGGCAACTCCTGCCTCTGCTCATGAGTGGAATTCTCGTGGAGATGGCTCTCACCGCTCTGAGCAGGATGGACGTAGAGACAGCCGTGATGGCTGGTATGACAGCTACGGTACCTACCATCGCTACGATCGCGACAGTCACTCTCACCGCAGCTAGGCTAAAGCTTGAAATCAGAGTGGTCTTTGGCTCTGCGGAAAGCTACTTCGATTCAATGACATGTTACCAATAACAGCAAATCTCATCGCCACAGGAGTCACGCTAATGTTGATATATAATCTGTGTCAATTCTCAACTCAATTTACCGCTTTTAGTTTATTTTTTGGATTCACGCTTGGCCGTTATCTAATGACCACACTGTTGGGCTGGGCAGCAATTAAGCTGTATCTCAGCAGACTTCGAGCCAGAATTTCCGGTAAAAATGCATCAATGCAGCAGATTCGCAAAGAGCTGCTCTACTCTCTACGGTCAATTTTGATATTTGCGCTATTATGGGCTGCGGCCAGTTCAGATATCACAGGTCATAGCCGTCTGTATTGGCAGATTCAGGAGCATGGCTGGCGTTATTTGGGCTTTAGTTTTCTGCTTATCCTGATTCTGCATGATACATTTGTCTATTGGACGCATCGGTTAATGCATCAGCCCCTTTTGTTTCGCTATTTTCATAAACTGCATCATTGCTCGGTTCATTCAACGCCTTTCTCTATCTACTCGTTTGATCTGGCTGAAGCCACACTACATGGACTGTTCTTTTTTCTGATTAGTCTACTGCTGCCGCTGCATAATATTGTGTTGGGAGGGATGCTGTGGGTTTCGGGCATAGCGAATGTGATTGGACATTTAGGCTATGAGCCAATGCCTCAAGCTTGGCTACAATCTCTCGGCAAACTGTTTAATACGACAACGCATCATGACTTACACCATACGAAGGGAGGACAGTGTAATTATGGTCTCTACTTTCGCTTTTGGGATTGGATCATGGGAACAGAGTATCCAGACTACGAAGCTGCTTTTTTAACTGCAACGCAAAATGTAACGCAGAAGGACTCTCATCTCTAGGCTCGATTTAACTTATTGAGCAATGCGATCGCTTGCACCTTAAAAATTCTTAGAGACTTTAACGAACTAATTTTAAATACCTCAGTAACGTTATTGAATAACCCCCTAAACAACCTTTTAAAACATATTTGTGAAACATAGTTATTGCTTATAAGTACACAATTGCAAGGATCATACTTTACCATTCCAGAACTAAACTGCATCTTCCCGTATCATTTGCTCAACCGTTCCGTAGCAAGGGATACAGACCTCTCAATCAGAAGCTTCTTAAGATGGCAGCAAAAACAATTGAGAGCCTTTTTCAATGAGCATCACCACTGAACCTGATGTCTTAGAGCGATCGTCGCAAAAGACCGAAGATTATCCCCTCAGTCCTGTTCCCCTGGAGGCTCGTCGATCGATCTGGTCACTGGCCCCCTTGCTGATGGGCTTTGCTTTCACTTCAACAACCCTGATTGCCGGTGGACAAATCGGACCGGCCTTTCGGTTCTTTCCCGATCTGATTAGCGTGATTGTAATTGGCAACTTAGTGCTGGGAGCTTACTGTACAGCCCTGGGCTACATTGCTCAGAAGAGTGGTCTGGCAACCGTTTTAATGGCGCGCTTTAGCTTCGGTAATATCGGTTCACGCTGGGTTGATTTTATTTTAGGCATTACTCAGATTGGCTGGTATGCAGTGACAAACGCATTTGTTGCACAAGCACTCAATCAGTTAATCGGTCTTCCTGAATCCCTAAACTGGTTAGTCATTTTAGTATTCACTTATGGTTTCTGCGCAACTGCCTATATCGGCTACAAAGCGATGGATTGGTTAAGCCGGTTTGCGGTTCCAGCCATGCTGGTTCTCATCGCCATTAGCTTAGCGATCGCCACCAAAGACGGCGGCAGTTTTGCCCAACTTCAGGCGATCGAACCGACTAAATCTCTGACCTTTTCCGCAGGGCTTGCCGTTGTAATTGGCACATTCATTTCGGGAGGAACCCAGGCAACCAATTGGAGCCGCTTTGCTGATACTGGTAAGAACGCGGTAAATAGCACGTTGCTCGCATTTCTGGGCATTAACGGTCTGCTTGTCTTCGCAGGCGCATTTTGCACTTTAGTGTACGGCAGTGAAGATATTATTCAAGCCATGGCTAAACAAGGTCTCCTATTCTGGGGACTGATTCTATTAATTCTCAATGTTTGGACTACGCAAGATAATACGATCTATGCCTTCTCCATGGCAGGAGCGAATTTCTTCCGCACCAGCAAACGAACACTCTTTGTTTTGGGGGGCTCTACCTTTGCCTATTTCCTGGCGCTGAGCGGCATTTACAGCCAGGTGATTCCTTATCTGATTTTTCTCGGATCCGTTATTCCTCCAGTAGGCGGCATCATCATGGTCGATTTCTGGCTGAAGCACCAAGGTGAGTTTCCATCCTTACAATCCCGACAACCTGCCTTCAACTGGGCTGGCATCATTGCTTATGTGGGTGCCGCGACTGTTGCGTTTGTGTCCAGTCAGCTGTCTTTAGGCGTGCCGCCGATCAACGGCATTATTGTGGCCGCAGTTCTCTATGCGCTTATGGTTAAAATCCTGCCCCAACGATCGATCGAGTAACAGCGATCCACCAGCCTGATATTCTAGATCCTGTCCCTGACTCATTCACCTAGCAATGCTAGAATTCACTGATTGTATTCTTCTGCATGGGGCTGACTTAGAGCCGCACNTATTGTCATCGCTTCGTGGTGTCAGGAGACAGGATTGCCTCGATCGACCTGGGCGACTCTTGCAATGCGATCGAGCAAGGCAGCTTAGTAATCATGCCGGGAATGTATAACAGCCATACCCATATTGGGGATGCTTGTGCCCCGGATGGTGCAACCGGGATGACCTTAGAGCAGGGCTTTTTCAGGCCGAACGGCTACAAATATCGTAAATTAGCGCAACAGCCTGAAGCCGATCATCTTGCCCAAATTACAGCTCATTTGCAATATATGGCGCGCACCGGCACGATCGGCCATCTCGATTTTCGAGAGCAGGGCGCTTATGGAGCCCAATTGCTGCGACGCGCGTCTGAAGCTACAGGGGTGCAATCAGTCATTTTGGGACAGTTCGATCGCGTTCCATTTACCGAAGCTGAATTGCAGCAAAATCAGTGTTCTCTCTCGCAGGAGTCGATCGCCGAACTCCAGGCAATCTTAGCGGTGGCCGATGGGTTTTCTGAAAGTACGATCAATGATCTCACCGATGCCGCCTGGAAAGAAATTGATCATCTGACCTCCCAACAGGGCAAGCTACGGGCCATCCACTGTCTGGAAAATGAGGGCTACCGGACGGTCAGTTTAGCCATTACTGGCAGGGGTGATCTGGAACGGGCTTTGGCTGAATATCATCCCCATCTCGTCATCCATGCTACTGTTGCCAATCCAGCAGAAATTGCGCTGCTCTCACAACACCGAGTCAATGTGGTGTTGAATCCGCGTGCTAATGCCAACTTGGGTTTACCGTTGCCGCCGATCGCCCCGCTGTTGCAAAGTCAGGCCAACTTACTGCTGGGAACCGACAACGGCTTGCTGAATAGCCCCAATTTGCTTGCAGAGCTGGATTTCACCTACAAAGTGGCAAAAAGTCAATTTGGTGATGCCCAAAATCCTGCCCCTGCAGCCATCCTCAAGATGGTGACAAGCAATATTCGTTCTGTGTTGGGAGGAGATACTTACGGCTATTTGGCCACAGGTTTACCCGCTGATTTTGTTGTGTTGAACTTTCATCAGGCCCATCTGCGATCCAGCCAACATATTCTGGCTTCTATTCTGACCAGAGTTACCCCCGAAGATGTATTGATGACGGTTCGACAGGGCAAGACGCTGTGGCAAGCGCAATCCTTCCCATGGTCCTAACCTGATTGACTCTTTTCGATCGCAGAGTAGAAATTCATAAATTTAGGGTAGAGAACGTCAGAATTTGGAACACCTGGTACAGAAGCCTTTCAGAGGTGACAGGCTGAACTTCAACTGAACTTCAACTGAACTTGCGACTCAATTTCCTGAATCAATTGAACAAAACCTGAAAAAATCGCTGAACTTTTTGGCCCATGCTGATGAATTTATAGAAATCAGCCCCCCATGAGTTATGCAAGTCTAATAACAGAAGCTAGATTCCTCAACGCTGCTTCTGAATTAGATTAGGAGAACCGACATGGGTGTGTTTTTGAAATACTATGTGCATATCAGACTGACATCATCTGGAAAACTCAAGCACCAGGAAATCGAAGAAGCAAAAGCTTTTTTGATCGAGCAGTTTTCAGAGATTGAAATAGGGGTGAATGCCTCAGATTTGCTCATCCAAAAACTTTTAGTGCAGTGGATGAAGGCAGGTTCTCACCTGGCTGAAACCTGTTTACGCTGCTATATTTCCCACTCAGTCCAGTCAGCCTGTTTGAATCTTGCCCAGAAATTTGGCCTTCATCAGCAGTTCAGCTCCTCCGAATTGCTCGCTTACGTCCTTGATGATATTAATCCACTACAGCCCTTAAACCTCAATACGTCCTACATTCCGTTCGCGCTCAAAATTCTCCGCACCTTTGACCCCAATCAAAGCAGCCTCAGCTATTGGACCAAACGCCTGGTGCACCAACATCCTCAACTCAATCAGCTACTGAGTGAACGGGGAATTTATATTGCGAGTGATTGGGCTGTGCTCAACCAAACCAATCCTGCCCAAGTACAACGGCTTTTGTCAGCAGTACTGACTGATTCGGAACTCCAGCAAGCGATCGCATTACTCACCAGCTTTCATGCGGTCTATCGGGCCGATCGAATTCAGCAAGGTTCTTTAGTAATCGGCAAGCGTTGTCTGGATCCAAGTGATGATCAAATGCGGCGGATGGTTGAATGCTTGGAAGCCACGGGCAGATCAATCTCCCCATCTCGACTGCTGAGAGAATTGCGCACGCTAGCATCACAGCTTCGGCGCGCCAAATATCCACCTGCGACTTCTCTCGATCAGGTGCGTTGCCCCCTGGCGATCGAACAGCCGTTGCCATCCCCTGAAGAAGTGTTCTTAGAAAAATATCACCAGGTTTCGGAAGACTGTTTGCTGGAAGCAATTCAGAGCGTTTTGCAACAGCGATCGACCCAGCTCCGTCACCGCAATCCCCAGCAGGCAATCCGGTTTAACAAAGCGCTGTTTCTCTTCTTTGTGCAGGGAAAATCTATGGGAGAGATTGCCCCATTAGTAGGACTGAAGCAACAATTTCAGGTGACGCGCTTGCTCAAGTTAAAGCAAATTCGTTCAACCATCAGTCAGCAGTATGTGTCATTGATGCAATTCCAATTGCAACGTCTACTTGCTGAAGATTTATCGTCCGATCGCCTTTCTCAGTTGCAACTCGAACCCTTACTGACAGAAATGAGTGAACGGATGGTCACAGAGGATGTGACAGAATGCTACAGCAGCCACCGCAGTTCCAAAAGTTTGTTCAGCCTCTGCATTTGCCGCTTCCTCAAGTCCTGCACCTAATTTTCTAGCACCTGATTTTCTAGCAGCCATTCGATCGTCCAACAACCTCAGATTTGCATCATCAGATTTGACCAGCGCAGAATTTTATCCGATTCTAGTCCTAGCGTTAATTCAGAATGCTTGCTGTTTGTTTTCAACTGTTGATCTTCAAGGGCAATGAGCATGAGTACTGAGAAAAAGCAAATTGCTGAACTGGTTAAATTTGCCAACCAGCGCCTTCAGGCTCAACAAGGAAAACCCTTGGACGATTGCGATCAGTCTATTCTTGAGCAAGCATTACAGGGCAAAAAACTGAAAGACATTCAAGTGAAAGGATTTGAAGAAAACACAATTCGGACAGTCCGTGCCCCTGCACTTTGGAAGACCCTTTCCCAGCTCACCGATCAGAAAATTGGCATCCGCAATCTTCAGCAGGCGCTGCAAGCCGCTTATACGCATTACAAGCAAACCACAACGGTCTCAGTCCAGACAGAGGACCATTCAAGCATTTTCGAAAATTTGCCTGCTCCTACCTGCACTCGGTTTATCGGTCGCTCATCTGAGATCGATCGGCTGATGGAACTACTCTCTCCAAAACATTCAGCCCATCTCATCACCATCTCTGGCATCGGTGGGATGGGAAAAACCTCATTGGCCGTGGAATGTGCTCGCCGCTGTCTCACTGCCAGCCAGAAATCGATTCGCACAGATTATATTCCCCGATTTGAGGTCTTTCTGTTTGTTTCTGCCAAACTCTCTCATCTGGGCTTTGAAGGCTTGATTCCCCGACTGGATCCAGCCCGATCGCTAACCGACATTTTGCAGCAAATTGCAGATGCATTGGGTAACTTGAATTTCGCGGGTCTTGATTTAAGGGAACAGATGCGGCTGCTGATCAAAGTGTTTCTTCAGAAACGGACGCTATTGATCGTGGATAACCTGGAAACGGTTGACAACCAGAATGAAGTGATTGGTTTCCTGTTCGACTTACCGCCCTCTGTCAAGGTGATTCTTACGACGCGTGAGCAAAGAGAATATGGACCGGTCCGACTCACGGCATTGAATGAACAAGACACGTTGAGCCTGGTTGAGCATGAAATCAACACTCGACAGCTTACCCTCACAAAAGAACAGCGGCAAGCCCTTTGTCAGGCAACCAGTGGAGTCCCTCTGGCGATCAATTACATGATGGGGCAACTTCAAAGCGGCTGTACGGTAGGGGAAGTATTAGAAGGAATATACCAGCCAACGCATCAGGTAGCCCAATACTGCTTTGAAGCAATGGTGCAACCGATGCGGGGCAAATCCAGCCACCAAATTCTGATGGCGTTAGCACTCTTGCCTGCTCCCGTGCGCCAGACCGCATTAGTGACCGTAGCGATTCCCGACCAGGATAGCGCGACTGCAAATGCTGCACTGGCCGATCTGCGTCGTCTATTGCTAGTTGAACAAAAGAACTATCGATATAGTATGCTGCCAATGACCCAGGAGTATATGTTGGCAGAATTAAAAAATAACCCAGATTTTGCAGCGATCGCCCGTCAGCGTTGGATTGATTGGTATCTGCAATTTACTCAAACCTATGCCGAACGAGATGCAATTTCCTGGCAAACTCAATTTGATGACTTGCCGGAGGAATGGCCCAACATTCAAGCGATCGCGCAATGGTGTATGACCACCGATCAATATGCGAACATGCTGCAACTCTGGCGGAATTTGGAAGCGTATACTTACGCCATGGGGCGCAAACAGAACAGATTAGTCTATTGGACCGATCGATTAAACTGGACTGCCTGGTTAATTACAGCGAGCCAGCAACAGGCTGATCTACAAACCACAACGCAAGTGATGTTGGATCGAGCCTGGACTCTGGTGACAACCCGCAGAGCACAGCTTTTGCCGGAAGCAGAGCAGTTATTTCAACAGATATGGGATTTGAGACATTATCAGACTGTACCGTTTCACAGGGATGTGGCTTTGAAAAGGGCAGTACTGCATCTTGAAAAGAATGAATTTGCGATCGCTCAACTCTGGTTTAAAACCACTGAAGAATTGATGTCCCAAGTTCGTCTGAATGAACAAGAAAGGCAGTTACAAACAATGGAGTTGAGATATTATCGCGGCAGATGTGACTTTCAATTGGATGCCATTTCTGCTGCAAAGCAACATTTTGAAGAGAGTAGACGGATCGCCCTTTCTTTGCAGAACGAGCGCATGGTTCGCATTGTAGAAAACTGGCTGGCTGATATTGCAGTCATTGAAGGCAACTTCCAACAAGCCGAGCAGTGGTTAGAGGAAGGGTTACGCATGGGAAAAAACAACCAAGACTTACCGCAGATCGCATTCACCCATCGCTCGTTGGCCAAACTCTATGCGGCCAAGGGTCATTCGAAACAAGCTAAAAAATATGCGATCGAGGCGATTAAACTGTTTACCAAATTAGAAATGATGAATCAGGCTGAGGATACGCAAACCTGGTTAGATGGACTAACTACGGTTCAATCCGCTCAAAATTAAAGCCAAACTGCGAGCCACCCGGTACAACCCGAACAAAAATTTGCAAATCTGGTCCGGCGACCCGATCGCCACCACTGAAGCGAATTTCTCCAGTTGCAGTTCTGTCCGTCACTTTAAAATCTCGACTGGCCAATTTAGCTTGTAGATTTTTGGCTGACGCATTGGGCTGCATTCCTTCAATCAGAACCCGGGTTGCATCATAGGACAGTGCCGTTCGCCAATTGATTAAGGAGGTGCCAAAGAGCGATCGGGCATCTTTTTCAAAAGGTTTGCCATCGTTCTGGGATCTGGCCCAAGGAACGGTAATCAAAATGCCACTGTTGTAACTCGCCTGACCATAGTTGGAATCGGCTGAGCTGAGGGTAAGAGGATTATATAAAGTATCTGAGCCAAGCAACACTAAAGAATTTGTATCGGGATTGGCTTGCAGAACCTTAAGGAACTTGAGGGCATGTTCCACCGAAACATCATCAACTTCTGGGATGAGCAAGACTCCGCCCATCTTGGCATTCCGTAAGCTGGCAAGACAGTTTTCTGCATCGAAATTGCTTTTGGGTGACAAATTGCACTCAGTTGGATCTGCATCCAGGGCCAATGATGAAAGTTCCTGCTTTACTTCATTTTTGAGAGAATCAGCAAAAGCATCTTGACTGCTGCTGACGATCATCAAGGATTTGTTGCCAATTCTGGGCTTGACATAGTCAGCTAACTGTTGGGCAATAGAGGTTGTATCAGGGGTGGTTCTAAATACATAGTTGGGATCTAGATCCAGACCCTCTGGATGGTTTTGAGAAGCTCGGACTGCATTAGATGTCGGTGCAATTAAAACCTTGCGATTTGCAAAAATTGGACTGACATTTTCGATATTGCTGCTGATATAACGACCTACAACACCCAGAATACTGTCATCATCCACCAGGCGCTGAGCCAGCAATTCTACATCATCAGAGCCACTGGCATAGGTGGCGATTGCAATTTTGAGCAGGGTTTGATCTGCACCCTGGCATTGCGAGTCATAAGGGTCGGTCTGAAAGGCATCCGGTTGCTGAAGTTCCTTTAGAAAGGTTTGGATTGAACCGCAATTAAATTCTGTTTGAGCCTGGGCTACCCCTCGCAGAATTTCGGCTTCCTGTCCTGCTAAAACACTCGCGGCCAATGTTACCGACTTTGCACTAAAGTGTTTCTTGCGATATTCAGCAAGGGCATTGTTCCAGTAGATCAAAATTTCTGGATCATTACGGGTTCTCTTATCTGCCAGAACCTTGTGAAACGCTCGAATAGCCTGCTCATAGCGCTCAAATTTATAGTCACCAATCCCTTGCAACACAGGTGCTTTTGAGATTAGCGTCTGTTCCCCTTCGCTAATCTTTCCATCGTTTGTCGCGATCGTAATGACAGGTTTTTGAGGCCAGTTTAGAAATAGGGGTAACAAATAACCTAACAGAACTGCGCCGAGCGCCGAGAGCAAAGCGAGCAGCATCCCAAATTTCCATCGATTTTGCCTGCGCCACTGGTTAAAGTGTTGCCAGAAGGACAGTCGAGTTGGGCGCGGTTGAGCAGGATGAGAATGAGATGTGACAGGTCGAGGTTTTGGGCCTGTTGGCCGGGATTGAGGAACATGAGACCAGATCAGATCAGCCTGAGCCGGATGCTGATAGGTGACTGGCAACCAGGATACAAATGGCAAGAGCACCCCATCCACTTGAGTTCCTGCTAACCTGCCGCGTGCTCGCTTAACGGCCATATAGAGGGGAGCGCCCTTGAGAAATTCATCGAGAAAATGCACGAGAAACCGGCGAGCGGCATCATCAGGAATGCGTTCTCGCATTACGACCACATAGGGAACTCCCATTCCAACCAGTGCATTAGCAATTCCCAGGCCATCGCAAGAGTTAAAAATTGCCAGAATCAAGCCGTTGCGAATCGCTTCACTGATTGATGCCTGTAAGTCGTCAATGGAAATCACATGAGTGTCATTGATCTGTAACTGGCCATCTGTCAGAAATTCGTTGCTAGTGCTATGTCCAGCAAAAAATAGGATCTGGCAATGGCTATCATGCAGCTTATCCACCAGGAGGTTGGGTGTGACGATCGGATCATCAGGACCAGGAGCGGCTTCGATTGGGATCGGGATGGCTTCGATCTGTCCACAGCGTTCTCTGACTCGATACAGGGCATCGCGATCGTCCTGAAGCTGTAATCCGCCTTCATTGCTGCCAAACACGGCCAGGATGCTCGGCAATGTTAGCTGCGTTACCTGCCCTGCTGAAAAGTTGCGATTGGCGGCTGAAGGAGCTTGCAAAACCATTTCAAAGCGAGAGGAGCTAAACAAATCCCAAAGATGCCAGGGGATGCCGTAAAGGACTTCTCGATCGCGCGGCTTCGCATCACAGATTTCTAGAAAAACGGGAATCGGTTCCTGGTCGGGAATCGGTTCTTGCTTGATAATGCCAAGGATGCTTGCCCTCAAACCTAGAAATGCCGCATGTCCAAACCAGTGTTGTAAATGGCTCTTGAAGGTTTTACTCAGCGTTTCACACTCTTGTAGCCTTAGCCGAGACTCAACCCGATTCGATGTTATTTGGGTTTCCACCGGTCGCGGTGCACACATGCCGCCCAGCATTCTATATCCCGTTCTCCAGGCTTCATAGCTGCTTAAAACCTGGGGAGCGTCAGGCAAAATCATTGACCAAGACTGGGGTTGGAACTCGCTGCCATGCCAAACCACCAGCTCAACCTGGAAGCCCCGATCGAAGCTACCTCTGAGAATTCTCAGCCTGATAGAAATTCGTCTGGGGGCGGTAGAAGCACTAGTAACCATATCCAGTCATCACAAGGGGGCAAGGCTCAGTAGAAACACGTTCACAGAGCTTACCATATAGCAACCGTCGTAACCATGATGCGATCATACAACGAAGCTCTCGGTAATCTGAGCATCATTGAGGCTGATGCTTAGACTAAATAAATCTCCGGGGTGAGCAATAAATAAGTGCTGAATGTAGGAGGCTCCGGCCTCAGCCCACTGTTGCAGAAATTTAGTACCTGTAGGACCATCAATTCCAGTCAGGCTTAACTGAGCTGGCAACTCGCCGGTTTGACTTTCGACGCGGGCACAAATGAGTAAATTGCCGTCTGGTTTGGGTAGTACACAAACAATCAAAGCAAGGGCATGACCCTGGATTAACAACCCTAGATTGCGCTTGACGGCCACCAAAGCATTGGGATGTTCTGAATCAATCTGCAGCAGGAGCTCAGCAGCTTGTAACCGTAATTCTTCATTCTTGGTGGTATGTATCAAATGGACTAGCGCATCCTGATCCTTAAAATTCTCTGAAGCCTTTTCATAAAAATCGAGCTGCTCGTCCTGGCGATAAAATTCTCTAATTAAAAATTGAATGATTTGAGGGTTTAGCTCTCCAGAGATGGCTGACATTAAAACAATTGGACGCTGAGTTAATCGAGTTTTTAGCTGCTCCCATCCTGCTTCAAACTGGCCATTGAGCCATTGAGCTAACGCAGATGGTTTTGGAGCTGCGCTGACTTGATCGATCAACTCATCTAAAGAGCGTAAATAACTGAGCGGCAGTTCTTCAACGCAGAGGGTTGGCACAAATCCAATCAGGGTTGCGCTGGTGAATGTATCGTTTAACTCAACCACAACACAGCCAATTCGATCGCTCCAGTTGTCCTGATCCAACAATTCTGCGGGGATTGAACACTTCGTCTCACCAGACTTGATCGATCGACATTCTAGTCGTCCTCTTGCTTCTGAGATATAGAGATCGGCCACGTTAGAAGTTAACTGTGTAAGGGTATTCCAACTATGGCTTTTGGAGCGATCGGCCTCAATTTCCAGCATTTTGAGATAATGTTCAACCACTAAAACCGCCAATGTATTTCGATAAATTTGCTCTGCTTTTTCTGTCGTCATTTGCTGTTGAGAAAACCTCAAAGCCTGCTGTCGATCGGCTTCAGTAATCGGGAAAAGCAGATTAGCGTTTTCTGTCAGGTAACTCATGATTCAAAAACAATAAAGGACAAAGAAGGAAATTGATGCAAGTGAGCTTTAGGACGAACTATCTATAAAGCGGCCTCATGTTCAGAATAGGTTATCCTCTCCGAGTTTTTGATGCAGACATCGTTCCAAACATTGCTGACACTTCGTATCTGTGCGATATCGATTAAAACAGTTGATCAATTTGCTTCTAGGAATGTCAAATTTCTGTTCCAGTTCTGGCCAACTATATTCAACCCATCGAGGCGGATGCTCATCCGGATCGGGCAGCCGCAGCAACAACAAAGTCTGACAAGTGACATCTGGACGCTGGGGCACATGTTTACGTCGCAGCCCATCACAGTGCTGAACACAGGCTCTGATGGCCGCAATTCGCTCACGACGGTGCAAATCTTCATAAGAATAATCCTCAGATTCTCCTATCACATCCCATGCGCTTTCTAGGTTTCCATCATCCTGACCTACTTCTGGCCGAATTCGTTTGGTATTAGGAAGCGGTGGGATCGGCGGAATCGGCAAGTTTGGATGGTTCAATTTGAACTTCAAGGTTTGATTAAACCAACCCAAAAGTGTTGATTGGCTTGGATCAGCCGATCGAGCAGGGTTATACTCATGCAAATGCCTTGCAAACCACTTCTGCGTTTCCAGTAATGCTTGAGGATAGATTTCAGTTCCTTCCATGGTGAGCGCGTTTCGACGATACAGTTTGCCCGACCGGGAGAATTGCAGCAGCAGACGATCAATCAGATAGTTCTTATACCATTGAATTACAGTGAGGTCGGGATTCAGCGCTGCCTGCTGACGAAATTGCTCCAAATTTTTGGGGAACCATTGCTGAGTTCTTTTCAGCGCTTCCTGATAGTCCTTATCTGCTCCGGCATGTTCTGGAAAGGCACTGGAAGTCTGGATAGCAAGGTGAATTCGAGAAACAATTTTTCTCCGTTCTGGACTCGCTAGAGGATGCCGCAGCGCCTCTTCCACCATCTGACGCAGTTCTGCATCCAATGATTTCAAGTCTTCATCCCGATCGTTGCGGAAATTGCACACCATAGTTTCAACAGAGGTCAGTTTGGTAGATAGATAACGCCACTCGCCCGGAACCTATGCATTTGCCAGTGCTGACAGACTGATCATCATGCACCAACAATCACGATATTGCAATCGGCAGATTCCCACTGAGTGACTGCACCAAATTCCTGCTCAAACAACGATCGAGTTAGCGCTGCTTCTGTTGCGCCTAATTCGTGGATGAGGGTTTGACCAAACAGCGACTTCATGTCTGTCTCGAAACTAGACCGGCTCAAGTGCTCGTGCAAAACTTCGTCTGCTAGCCGATCGGGCGTGAGTTGAATCCGGTGTTTCCAGAGCAACCACAGGGTGATCAGGTAGCGTTCCAGGGCTTCTCGATTCTTCACCCAGGATAAATTCATGGCCTGAAGCTTTTGAGCAAATTCAGCGTTTTGCTTTTCGATCTGCTGTAGCGCGTTAATCATACAGGCACCTCCATTCTTCTAAACCAGCAAGTAAAATATTGATCTGAGAAGGAAAGAAAAGAATTTCATTGCCTTCTAAGAGTCAATCGGAAGCTCCATGGATGGAAGAATGACTTCTTAAAATTTATTTACAATTGCTTTACGGCAGATGCCTACTGATCTGAAGTACCAAAGAATTTCATGCAAGAAATGACCAGCACTTTTATGTTGTACTGGTCAACCAATCACTGGTTTTTTTAACCTAAATTACGCTTTTGTCGATCGTTTTAACGCACTAAAACGGACATGTATTTGCCTTCAAAGGGAGCTGGGATGATTGGTGTGAATTTCACTCTATCGGTCGCAATGCGTTTCACATAAAATTCGTTGATCGTGTGCAACACTTGCTCTCGCGTGCCAATAATCCAGATTTGCGATTTATCGGTAGCCGAAACGGGCAGCAGTTCGTTGAACTCTGTAGACATACTATTTCTCTCGCTGATATTCGGGTTTTGTGGAGAAGAAAAGCTTAAGGTGTGGTACCCAAACCACTTGTTCTCGTCAGCGAGGGAGACGATCGGTTAAAATCGTCCCAGCCACTGTTCTGCGGTTACAGAACGGTCGGTTAGCTGATTATGGGTGGTGAGAACACTCATAGTCAGCGCCAAACCTTAAGCTGATTCTTGCTGGCCTGATAATTTGATCCAGCGTTGTTTAGTTTAGTCGAAAGTTCGATCGGACACAAGCGTAGGCAAGGATTTGTCAATATTTTGTGAGAATCGACCCAAACACTCAGCCGATCGCTCTTAAGAATCATGGATTTAATAAATCCGAAAATTGTACGGGCGGGTTTAGTAGATCAATCTACATCCTGCAATGGATTTGACAGCAAAACCCGCCTCTACCAAATATCGAAATTATTTAATTTCCATTTCTGAGGATTTGTGAATTACTATCCTTATGGGAGATTTAAATAGCTCCTGAAGCAGTCTTACCATTTTGCACCGTTGGGGCT
>LUGL01000058.1 GCA_002796835.1 Elainella saxicola E1
CATTTCACCCTCAAACAAGGTTGTCAGATTCAAGCGTTGCAGTTATCGAGTGGGACTCGATTGACCAATGCCTTAGCAACCTACTCGATTGTTGCCACTCGAATTTTGTGGCTGACCTACCAGGCACGATTGCAGCCTGAGCAATCTTGTGAGTGCATCCTCAGTCGGGCAGAGTGGCGACTGTTGCGGCGCAAATTCGAGCCGAAAAATCGCAGTCAGAAGCCACCGACGTTTGCACAAGCAATTCGTTGGATTGCAAGGCTGGGCGGTTTTATGGGCAGTCAGAGTGATGAACCTGGACTGAAAACGATCTGGAGAGGAATTAGTAAGTTATATGATTTGCTTGAAGGGGTGCAACTTGCAGCCAAAACCTAAGCTGCATCATCACTTCAGCAACTTTTGCGTAATGGATAGAGATGAATCGCGGGCTATGGAAGTAACTGCACTGAAGTGCACTAGAAGAGGTTTTCCGGGTTTAGTCCGGTTTAGCGGGTTTCTTCGATTAACCTGCCGTTTACGCCCAGATGGGACCGCAACAAAGCGATCGAGCCTCATCTTCGATCGACTGAAGACTTCTTGTGGGGTGGAATCTTGTTTTTGCAAAGGAATGTAACAGACGTTGCGATCGTACTACTAAATCAGTACAATAAAACGACTTTCGAATCCCCGAAAAGATAGAGGAAGCAAATTTCCGGAATTTGTATGCTTTGCTGTGTTGATGTACAGCACCCTGATTCGGTATCACCCTCTGACCAAACTGCTCGCTTGATTTCCTCCTCCTGCACTTCCTCACACAATCGCCCCTTGCCTTATGTTGATGCCCAAACTGATTCAATTTCTCCAGACTGAACTCTCGCTTTCTGCTCATGCGATCGCCATTGGGCTGAGATATTCCGAACAAACGCCGACGCTGCTGCCGATGGTGCTGTGGCAATATGGCCTGATCACGCTGGAACAGCTCGATCGAGTGTTTGACTGGTTGGAAACGGCCTAATTGGCTAATTCGTTTCCAGAGGCTTCTATCGTAAGCGTATTCAATTGCGTCTCTAGTTGTTCAATACTGGGTAGATTCTCTTGCAGTGCTTCTGGTAATGTGTCTTTGAGTCGATAAGTTGCTACGCCTACAGGTTGTTGAATATACCTTAATGCATACTCCACCGTTGTCTTGTTTTTAGACTTGCATAGAATAATACCGATCGTTGGGTTATCTACTTTGCTGCGCAGCAAATCATCAACGGCAGCGGTATAAAAGCTCATCTTGCCGGAAAACTCTGGCTCGAATTCCACCATTTTCAAGTCAATTACCACATAGCAATGCAGCTTGACATGATAGAACAGCAGGTCAAGCCGATATTCTTTGCCGCCAACTTCCAGTGGATATTGGCTGCCCAAAAAGGCAAAGCCGACGCCTAACTCCAGCAAAAAATCGCGGATTCGATCGACTAGCGCCCGTTCAAAATCTCTTTCCTGAGCCGTTTCAGTTAGCTCTAAAAATTCGAAATTATAGGGACTCTTCAAAATCTGGCGGGCCAAATCAGACTGGCTTTGGGGTAATGTCGCCTCAAAATTGCTGACCGCATTTCCAACCCGGCGATAGAGTCCCGTTTCGATTTGATGTACTAAGGCACTGCGGCTCCAGCCCTGCTCGATCGTCTTTTGGGCGTACCATAGCCGCTCCTCGTTCGTTTTGAGTTTATCCAGCAATGCCAGATTGTGATACCAGGTAATTTGTCCCAGCACAGCTTGAATCAGGGTCTCGTCTGGAAAGGCCTGGGCAAAGGCTCTCATGTACAGCAAATTGGAGCGAGAAAAGCCCTTCATCTCAGGAAAGGCCTGTTTCAAGTCCTGAGAGAGGCGCTGGATCACTTTGGCTCCCCAACCTTCTTGCTGTTGCTTGGCGAGAATGGCCTGTCCAATTTTCCAATAGAGTGTCACTAACTCACGGTTGACGGCTGTGGCAGCTCGCAATCGCGCTGTTTCAATCCAGGTTTTCAGATCCCCCAAAAAGCGATCGTAGTTTTCCGGAACCAGGTTGCTTGCCATTCCGTTTTGAAACAGTACAGTTGGACTCACTCAGTCCCTACTATATCGTGCGATCGATCGAATGACTTAGCCTCCGACCTCAACAATAGCAGGGGCTCAATGCACCAGAGCTTGAAAGAGTTGGATATTTCGCGATTTTATTTTGAGATGGCTTGAAGATGGTCGATCGAATCAGGTATCGTTAATAGAACATTGATTATGAGACAGAAAAAAATTATTGAAAAAACTCTATTTATTTAGAGGAAGCATCGGTAGACTTTCCTACAGAAGCGGCATGGAGCAAGCGTTTTAGGTTCCAATAGCGTAGCCATTTTTTAGATGAAGCTTATCCATCGTTTTCTGCAGTAAACAAACCCATAATTCTGCTCAAATTTCTTCCGTATAATCTTCTATATACTGATAACATTTTTTACGCAAATTCGTGGGATTACTACGAGAAATCGGCCCTTTTGCCACTAATCTTTAAGTAACAAAATTTAAGTTATTGAAATGCAACATAAGTTTATTGAACTGAGGATTGAGGCAAACAGCCAGTAAAAATCTACTGGAACAGCCCCAAAGTCTACTGGAAGCAGACTAAACGGCTCAGTAAGTGACTGATGCATTCAACTCACACATAGGAGATTTTGACATGGTTACCATGACAGCCAACCCATTGCGATCGGAATTGGGCGATTTCAGCAGCATTGTTTGCTTCAGAGCGCTTGTAACAGGCACTGAAGAAGCTTTGGGTGAAAAAGCAGCGGCGATCGCTTTGATTTCGGCAGGACGAGCAAGGGGTAAACAATTGGCAGCCCAACTTGGCTTGAGCAACAAAGCCTTTGCTGCAGATGAATTGACTCACAGCTTGAAATCGGCATTGGGGCCAGAAGGCACTCGTCTATGCCTTGTAGACAAAGTTGCCCAGGAAGGGGATGTCTACCGCGTTTATTGTCGCGAGACAATCTGCTCTGCAGGTGAACCCGTTGGCTCTTCTCGAAAATTGACCTACACATTGGGTGCATTGCAAGGTGTCCTGGAACAAGTACTCGGCAAACGCTTACGGGGTAAGCAAGTTGAGTCGGTCTTACAAGGCAGCAATCACGATGTCGCTGAATTCGAAGTGCTTAGTTAAATCTAAAGCTTTGAGCTAAATCCTTCGTATCTCAATTCAATCTATCCATCATTTCTTAGGAGGTTTTCTGATGGCAATTAATACCGCTAAATTGAGCAGCATTCTGCAAGGTTTTGTCAGTGCAACTAATGATGTTCAGGGTGCTGCATTAGTCACTCCAGATGGTTTGCCGTTAGCGGCTACGCTTCCCGGCAGCATGGATGATGAACGCGTTTCTGCCATGTCTGCTGCGATGCTTTCGCTGGGTGAGCGCATTGGTCAGGAATTGTCTCGGGGTGGGATCGATCGAATTTATGTAGAAGGCAATCAGGGTTATGGTATCCTGACTAGCTGCGGTGAAGACGCAGTGTTCCTGGTGCTAGCCAGTGAAGCGGCAAAACAGGGAATCTTGATGCTGGAAATTAAGCGTGCTGTGAATGAACTGAAGACCGTTTTGGTGTAAGTTACGGTTTAAAATTCTTGAATCAAGGATGATTTACTGTGCGGAATTGGAGGAAACATCCAATTTCCTTACAGAAAGATCGTCTTTTTCGTGGAGATTGGTGTGCAGGTGAAATTGCACCATGCTTGACATACTAGCCTGCACGCACTCCCATTCTTAATTGTAGAAGGTACGCTTGGAGATACGCCCAGAATACGCTTATGGAAATCATGCGCCTGGTTGTCACAGGGCCAGTGGGGGCTGGAAAATCGACCTTTATTCGGACGGTTAGTGAAATTGAAGTCGTGGATACCGATCGGTCTGCCACGGATGAAACCGCTGAACTCAAAAAGAAAACAACGGTTGCATTTGACTTTGGTCGCCTTCAATTCGGCCCAGAAACCGCTTTACATCTTTATGGAACACCGGGACAATCTCGTTTCGACTTTATGTGGGATATCTTGATTCGTCAAGCCCATGCTTATGTTTTGTTGGTTGCAGCGCATCGACCCCATGAATTTCGCTATGCTCGTAGAATAGCCAGCTTTATGAATCAGCGGCGGAATATCCCAATGATTATGGGTGTGACTCACGTGGACTCTCCGGAGGCATGGGATCCTGAAAATATTGCGATCGCACTCGGCTATCTTGATCCGCAAACGCGCCCCCCCATTATCAACGTCAATGCAAATGAAGAAGCCTCTGTTGCGCAGGCCATCATTGCCCTTGTCCAGCATTCCATGCAGAGTTGCCCAACCTGATCCCTGAACATTTTTGTTTTAGCACTTTTGTTTGCGTAAGACCCCTCATGGCTATTTCAGGATATTTATCTGAGTTTTCCCTCCCCGAAATCTTATGGCTCTTNAGAACAGGGCCAAAAAACCGGTCAGTTATCCATTCGGGAAATTTCTGACCATTCATTGAACGGAGAACGCAACTTTTATATCTGGTTTCGACAGGGCCAGCTCGTCGCTGCCGCCGATCGCCTGGATGGACAAGGTCTATTAGCCATGATCCATCGTCGAGGTTGGCTGAGTACCCGTGCAGCAACCCGTATCACCGAAGTTTGTGCCGTGGACCAGCCTGCTGGTTTATGCTTGAAATCCCAAGGGATTTTAGATGCAGAACAGCTTAAACTGCTTTTCCGCTCTCAGGTTCTCCAGCAAATTTGCAACTTATTCACCATTCAGGAAGGTCAATTCCAATTCAATAGCAAAGCCGAGTTACCCAATTCTGAAATGACGGGGCTCAGCGCTCCTGCCAAGGAAGTCACACTTGCTGGATTACGCGCTCTTCAAGATTGGTCAATCTTGCGATCGAAGCTCCCTGAACCCACTTCAGGACTCGTGAGCACCGTGAATCATGGAGGCCAACTTCGGCTCAGTCAGTTAGAGGCACAGGTTTGGGAATTTACCAAGGGAACGGTTTCTCTTGAAGCGATCGCCCAACAATTGCAGATCTCCACGGAAAAGATCCAGCAGGTTGCCTTCCGGCTGATTGTTGTCGGCTTGGCAGAGGAAGTTCCTTTAATTGTTGAACCTCCAATGTCATCCTTTGATATGGAGCCTGAATTTCTGCTCGACCAGCCAGTTTATGTTAACGCGATCGGGCAATCAGACAATCAAGATCAAGTCAGCCAGTCGTTTTTGCAAAATCTGGTGAGCTTCTTGAAGGGAAAGGCGTAGCACGGTTTCCAATCATCCAAGCGCGCTTGGACAATTCCATTTGATCCAGGCGAATGGGCTCCAGCTCAAAAGGTCAGGCTTAACTGCACATATTCTGTGGCTTCTGGCTCATTCAGATTCGAAACGGCCAATCCCAACAGCCGCACCTGCTTCTGCCCAATCTCCGTTAAACTCAACAATTCAGTTGCCAACTGCCAGATCAAGTCAAGGCTATCGATCGGTTGAGCGATCGTTTTGCTGCGCGTAATTTGCTGATAGTCCGCATATTTCACCTTCAGCGTCAGGGTGCGACCATAGCTGCGTTTGCTGTCAATCCGCTGTTTCAGAACATTCGCAACCTCTTCCAATGCAGACAAAACGGTGGTTCGATCGCTCAAATCCGGGTCATAGCTATTTTCTGCCCCGATCGATTTACGAATGCGGTTGGGTTGAACCGGACGATCGTCTTGCGCTCTGGCGATGCTGTAATAAAATCGTCCTACTTTGCCAAATCGTTCCACGAGATCGGCTTCTGTCCATTGTTTCAGATCAGCTCCGGTACGAATGCCGAGGCTATGCATTTTGGCAGCTGTAACCTGACCCACGCCATAAAATTGTTCGATCGGCAATTGCTCAATGAAGGCTTCAGCCTGATCGGGCGGAATCAGAAACAGACCATTCGGTTTATCCAAGCCAGAGGCAATCTTGGCCAGAAACTTGTTGATTGAAACGCCTGCGGATGCCGTTAGGTGAGTTTCTTCATAGATGCAATGTTTGATTTCCTGAGCGATCAATGTTGCTGATGCCATGCAAAATTTATTCTCGGTCACATCTAGATAGGCTTCATCCAGGGCCAGGGGTTCCACCCAATCTGTGTAACGATAGAAAATTTGGCGAATTTGTTCAGAGACGGCTCGATAGACCTCAAATCGAGGCTGCACAAAAATCAGATGAGGACATTTTTGACGGGCTGTGCGAGAAGGCATGGCGGAGTGAATGCTATAGCGTCGGGCTTCATAGCTGGCAGCAGCAACGGCTCCCCGACTGGTAGGTGAACCGCCCACGACGATCGGTCTACCCCGGTATTGTGGATGATCGCGTTGCTCGACCGAGGCATAGAAGGCATCCATATCAATATGAATGATTTTTCTGAGGGCAGTCATGCGTCAGTTCAGCCAGCAGATTTATTTGACTGGTACAATAATAGTACAAAAAACAGCTCTGAATTATATATCAAAGCAACAAAAATGATTGCAGCTCATCCATGATGAAATAAAGCGGTTGCCAATTTTAAAATTTATGAACACCTTCCAAGAATGATGTTTATATTTATTGGTTTTGTAGGATGAAGTGTGAGAAGGTTTATATTTAAAGTCTTTACAATTCCTGCTTGTATTTTGAGTGTATAAAATTTTATTTCGCGTACACGATCAATTTTTTGATTCATATCATAATAAGCATGGAAAAACTAGAAGGATTGTAGCTGCCTTAATTGCTCCTATTGCTTAAGTTGCATTTCGTGCTTTTTGAGCATGGTATGTAATTTCGGTTCATGTTTCTGCGGAGTGGAGTTGACTTCGTGTTACTGGAGATGGATTATGGTAAATGGTTTTTACAAGATTGCCTCACTATGAGGCTTCCCTAAGCTTTGGCATTGGGCAGATGCGAGTTCTGTAAGTTCAGTATCTAAGACGGGTGTGTCTTTGATAGGAGGGTCACGGGAAGGAGTGGCTCTCTGAATAGATGCTCGTGTGTTTCGATATTTGTTAGGAGAATTTAAAAATGTCTAGTAAAGTTGCAGATTTAAAGCTCGGAGAAATCAGTCTGTGTGGAGTTAAAGTAGATGCTCCTCGACCTCAGCTAACAAATCAGTTCCTGAAAACATTTCTTGAAATTCCCGAATCTCAAAATCCACTGGCTGAAAAGAATGCAGGGAAGATCGACGATATTCGACAAACTGGTAATATTCACTTTCTAGGTGGAGTATTTGATGATCCGACTGATCCAGCTCCTCCTCCTCCCATTTCTCGCAGTGTGACAGTAGCAGCAAATCAATCGCTGGTAATGCCAGTCATTGAGCAGCAAATTGACAACGTAGGATGGGATTTCAGCTTTATCCCCGGCTTTGAACAACCAGTCCCTTATCAATTATCAACAGACGCGCTGCATTATATTGCTGATAAATTGGTCGATACAGTCACAGGATTGTCTTATCAATTAGATGGGCGCAGTGTAATCGCTGACAAAGACTGGGGAAAATATCGGGTTGCATCTCAAAGCCCCTATACCTGGAATGTTCCTCCATCTGACGATATTACGCATTATAGAGGAGCATATCCTGACGAATGGATTAAACCGCCTTACACAAAAGGGGTGCAAGATGGCTACTGGGTACAACTCGACAACTTGTCACTAGGTAGGCATACCATCCACTTCAAGGCAACCATTGAATATTTCAAAATTGAAGCTGATGTCGATTATGACCATAGTGGCTCGATCGGAGATCATCCGGTAGAATTTCTTTTACAATATCTATCTTCATTAGATTCCGCTACACAAGACATTACCTATCGAGTGAATGTTTTACCTAGACCGCAATTCAGCGCAATTTTTAGCTGAGTTGTAGCTATCAAATTATAGTTTGGATAAAGCATTGAATAGAGCACAGGCCACTTGCTCATGAATATTGGAGTAATGCCTGTGCTATTTGATAAGGCTAATTTGGAGCTTTCTGCCACCCTGCTGCGATCGCCTCTGATTCCGAACAGAACCACTGTTCACCTTTGTCAGGATCAATCACGGTTCTCTCGTAATCTTCCATTCCTGGAACGTGATAAAGCTTATTACCTGTATTAATCGAAATATTACCTTTAATCACACAACCTGGTTTTGTAATTGAGGTGATCGGTGTTGGCGATCGACTGGGATTAAGTTCTATTCGAAAAAGCCCAATCGTGATTGCAACTCCAAGACTAAGGACGGCACCGAGGAGCCTCCCTTGTTTGATCTTCCGCTTAGCTGGTGTAGATGGGCGTCTTTGTGTTGAAGATTGGGAAACAACACCTTCGATCGAAGCACCAGAGGCACGAATTTTCCCATCTGCTCCATAACTCAACTCATAGAAAATGGTGTCCCCAACTTTTGGGCGGCGACCCGTTGTTTTCACTGCACTAATATGTAAAAAGACTTCTTTACCACCGTTACTGGATTTAATAAATCCGAAGCCTCTGTCATCATTCCATTTAATTAACTGGCCTTTGCTCAAACTAGGTTTCATCAGCACCTCGCTATTGTTCTATTCGGGCTTTCCAGTGTCGAAGAGCTACCATACTTCCGAATCGGAGAGCGAACCAGGGATTATGATGCACCTTTTCATCTCATGAACAAAGCAGTCGCTCATTGTTTATAGAGACATATGCTTATATTAGTCTGTCTAAGGAAAGTGGTACACACTACTTTATCTTAATTCTGAATAACAAAGTTGGTCGTTGAAATCTGTGGAGCACCAAGTAAGGTGGCAAACTGCGATCCGGTACCCAAGCCTGCTAAGATCCCGTTTTGATTGTAAGTTAGCTCACCAGTCGTGGCATTATAAACGATGCGGGCTGCACTCGTCGCAACTGCTGTAGCCGTGTTGACAATCGCAAAATCTGAAGCGACACTGAAACCTGTACCTGCCGTACTCGCAAGGACTGTGAAAGTTGTTTTGTCTAAAATAATTCGATCGGTCGATGTGATATTAAAGAGTGTATCTCTTCCGATCGTGGCAGCAGCAAACGCAGCATTCGTATTGTAAATATAAGAATCGCTGCCATTGCCCCCCACCAAACGATCATTTCCACTGCCGCCGATCAAGCGATCGTTTCCATCTCCTCCTATCAGTGTGTCATTACTCTGGTTTCCGCGAATGCTGTCGTTTCCAGCCAATCCATTGAGTAAATCCTCCCCAGAAGTGCCGCTCAGGCTGTCATCATTGGCAGTGCCAACATTTGCAGTGTTAAATGCTAACTGGGCAATGTTGCTGTTTGAGGCTCCGTTGCTGGTGTTATCTCCCAGGAACAGAAAGTTTGATGTTGTGTATGGGTTATACAGTAGGCCGGTGCCAGTGATGCTGAACGCTGTATAGTCCTGTAATGTGCCTTGAAGAATCACAGTATCGTTGGCAGAGAGGTAGTAATTACTGCCCAGAACCAACAGATCATAGTTAATCATGGCTGTGGTGGCAAACAGAGCCCGCTCCGTCGGACTATGAGTGAACAGGGTACTGCTAGTACCGCCGCGCTGTGCCCAGATTTCGTTGGTCCAGAAGCCTAGCTCAAGTCCCTGACGATCGCTACTGAGAGCAGTGATGGAGAACCCGGCACGATCAACAAGACCATCTCCATTATTGTCGCTGCTATGACTCTCACTGTTGATGCGGATCTGGAAAGTTACGCTGTAGGCGTTGAAGCGATTGAGCGCTGGAAAGGCTGAATTAACCAGATTTGCCTCTGTCGGACGGAAATTACTNATAACCCCCTTTCCCGGCAGTGGGTGAATTCAGGTTGGTAGAGCCAGAAGCCGCAGTTTGTGTCGCACTGGATAAAGGAGTAGTGCTATAGGCCAACCAACCTTGTAGATCTGGCGTGTTGCCTAATGACCCGTTGTAAAGAACTGTTTGTGCCACGATTTGCTGTGCCTCCATTCTGCCGGGAAAGGTGAAAAGCTTTGTAAAACTGTAAGGCTAATTCTGATTCTGGGCTAAATTATCTTTTGGGATATTTCAACTTGATGTCGATTCAACCCATGAGTTGGGGCGATCGATCTATTCAGGAAATTAGCTGGAGTGGAGCGATCGAGTTAAGCAATAAAACAAGCCCAGCAATTTTTTAGATAGCACGATATTCTCCAACCGTCTCATGAAAGACCTGCCATGCTTGCTCTGGTCCCAAACTTAAGACACTTGGTAGATCGGCAATACTAATTACACAAAAATTCCTCTTCTCTGCAAACTCAATGTGATTTGGGTGCAGTATTGCAGATTTACGCTCATGAAACGGGGTACCTATTGAACCATTAAAGACCATCAAACCTTTATGCGGAGTTGGATGCCTTTTCTTCGAGGTGAACATCCCGTGATGCGCCATTGCCCAAACATCTAGGCCACCACCTAGACCATGCTTTCGTGCTTCTTCTTCCCCTGACAAATCAAACACCCAGTCATCTAGCTGACGAAGATCATCTATTTTGGGATTGGGGCTACTAGATGATTTCACTTCTATCACTATTCTATCTTCAAGTTGACTATCACAAGGTGCTTCAACAACGAAATCTTCTTTGCGATTTCTGCCTGGGTGTATGGAAAACCCTGAATCAGCAAATAGCTGTTGGACTCGAAGTTCTAGGGAGATTCCCGAGAGATTGCAATCTTCGCCGAGTTTTAACTTTCCATTTTTTTGAAGTAGCTTTAGTTGCTCTATTAAGTATTTTTCTGCCGATTCAACATCTTCTATTCCAGCATCATTTAAAATTCTTGCAAGATCTAAATTCATACGCTTGATTTTAATACTTCAAAAGCAACGTTTTGTAGCTAAGGGCTTGTAAATAAATAAGTTCATGTTATCTCCGTGTTCCAAGTACGCGGATGAAGCATGTAATTCCATTGGGGACAAATCTTGCGTGGCGTTAAATGGAGAGTTGCCATCTGCTCATCAGACACTTTCACTTTCGTTGGATAATCTCCTTTGAGTTGACTAGCTTTCACCCTTAATCCACTCTGGGTTGAGGTGCCTCGAATCAATGCCGTCATCTGGTTGAGTGAGCGCAGGGGTTGTCCGGCCCAATTGAGCGAGATAAAGCTGAACAGACGATGCTCGATGGGATTCCACTTGGAAGCCCCCGATGGGTAATGACACACCATCACCTCAATGCCATAGTAATCTGCAAACAACTGCAATTGTAGTTTCCAATTGCGTAAGCGATA
>LUGL01000059.1 GCA_002796835.1 Elainella saxicola E1
CTGATGAGTGAACAAGAAGTGGTGCGAGTGTTGCTGAGTGCGGTGGGATTCACAAACGTTGGCGTGACGATGGATGCTTTGCACTGTCAAAAAAACACTGAAGCAGATTGTCGAGCAGCATAATGACTACTTGGTGTGCGTCAAAGCCAATCAAGAGCGGCTTTATCGTTGGATTGAGCAACAGTGGCAGACCAGATTGCCGGAGAGTGTTTATCAGGTGCAGGAACGCAGTCATGGCCGCAACATGCGATGGCGAGTATCAGTGTTTGAGGAGTTAGGAGAGTTTGCAACGGAGTGGGCAGGACTACAGAGGTGTATTTGTGTAGAACGTTGTGGGACAAGAGGAGGGCAAGAATTCAGTGAGCGACAGTACTATATCAGCAGCGTTATCACGAGTGCAGAAGAGTTTCATCGTATCATCCGAGGTCATTGGGGGATTGAGAATCGCTTACATTGGGTCAAGGATGTGACCTTTAACGAAGATAGTGCTCCCCAGCATGGACGATTTGCTGCAGCGAACTGGTCAGTGGTCCGGAACTTCTTCATTACCATTGCTCGTTCGTTAGGGTTTACCTCAATTGCTTCTGCTAAGCGAAAGCTAGCAAATCAGTTGGAGATCATTTTTCCTCTCATACAATGAAACAACCCTGCAGTATTGGGGGGGTAGGGGGGCATTCCTTTGGAGACTGAAACAATGAGTTGCAGGGTAATGCACCATAAAATCAATGGCTAAGACAGGTACATCCAACACTCCTTCTCCCACCCCGTTAAGTCGGGAGCGGATTTTGCAGACCGCTCTCCATTTGGCAGACGAGGGAGGGCTTGAGGCTGTTTCGATGCGAAAAGTTGCCCAAGAATTAGGCGTCAAGGCAATGTCACTCTACAATCACGTTGCCAACAAGGACGACATTATCGATGGCATTGTCGATCGGGTGGTGAGCGACATTGAGTTGCCTCGCTTTGATTTAGATTGGAAAACTGCGATGCGGCAGCGGGCGCTCTCGGCCCATGAGGTGCTGCTGCAACACCCCTGGGCAGCGATGGCGATCATGTCACGCATTAACGTAGGGCCAGCAATGCTGCGCTATGTCGATCGAACGATCGGTTGCCTACGGGAAGCAGGATTTTCATGGGAGATGGCAGATCACGCCTGGAATGCGATCGACAATCACATCTACGGCTTTACCCTTCAGGAACTCAACTTTCCGATCGAACCGTCAGAATATGCTGAGACCGCTGAAGGCTTCATTTCATCTATTCCACCAGAGCAATACCCCTACATGCACCAACTTTCGCTTTCTATCATTGATGGTAGCTACGACGGTCTGCATGACTTTGAGTTCGGTCTCAATTTTATTCTAGATGGGCTAGACCGATTGCGTTGAGCGATTGAGGTCGTTATCTCTTCCAGTCGATCGGTCAATCCAGTTCTGTTCTATTCTCCAAGCAGCGAAGCAGATCGCTTAATTCCTTCGTTCAGCTCTGATCCAGTCAAAGGATTTGCAGCCAGTAGAAGCATCAAAGCAGCAATGACATTAACCCAAGCAACGATCGTCTTCGTCAAAGCAGCAAATGAACGCATCGAAGCAGCTTTGATCGCGGCAAGTATAAGTTTTACTTAAATCAAAGCAGCTTTGATATAAACCGATCCTGCAAAGATTGGCATCAGAGCAGCTTTGATCGGAACAATTACAACAACCATTGCAACTGTTACAACAACAATTGTAATCGTAGTAGGTTTGACTCGCGTCATAGCAGCTTTGATTCGCGTCATAGTAAGTTTGACTCGCGTCATAGCAGCTTTGATTGCAGTTTGTATCAAACTTGTCTGGGAATTTGCTGAGTTCTGAGTCGGGACAGTCAATGATTCTTGAAAACGATCGCACAAATACAGAGGCATTAAGCTGTTTGCTGCGATCGTAGAACTGAAAGCAGGACTGAGCGATCGGCTGAGAAATTGGTCGATCGTTCTTGCGGACTGACATTATTTGCCTTTTGGGACTGTTTGACGCACGGATGATTTGTAAGGGCGGATCGCGATCCGCCCCTACCGATCGGTTAACGCACTAGGACTGACATATACTTGCCTTCGAATGGCGCTGGAATGATCGGCGTGAACTTGACGCGATCGGTCGCAATCCGTTTCACATAAAATTCGTTGATCGTATGCAAGACCTGTTCTCGCGTGCCAATAATCCAGATTTGTGATTTATCGGTAGCAGAAACAGGCAGCAGTTCGTTGAACTCTGTAGACATGGTATTTTCCCTCTCTGAGGTTGGGTTTGTGGGAAGAAAAGCCCAAGGTATGGCTGTCTAGCCGTCGCGAAGCCCGGAAGATCGATTAAGATCTCAGCAGGCTAGCCTCTGCTATGAACAGGGTGTTAGACAGCTGGCTATGAGTGGTTCCAAGCACTTATAGTCAGCGCCATACCTTGAACAGATCTACTGGTTGTGAAATCGGTCAAAAAACCAGTGTTGCTTAGCATAGAACAAAGTTCAGCGACACACAAGCGTATTCAAGCGTTTGTCAATATTTTGTGACGACTCTAGTGGGGCGATCGGATGGAGTAGAGGATTGAGTGGAGACGCGATTGATTGGCTTTTTGGGTGGAGTGGGGCGATCGGATTTTGCCTTTTGTTGCTCATGCTTTGGCGTGTAATTTGGATGCGAAGAAGTGGAAGATAGGTTGAAATTTCCAGTCTAATCACCCTGATTCAGTGTAACATGTTGAAACTTTTCAGTCTAATCTACCAATTTGAGGACATATATTCAAAATTTTCAGCATATCTCTTCTGTTGGTGATAGTTATACTGAATTGTTCTCCCTAATGAGTGGTTCGGTGTTAACAACGGTAATGAATATTCAAGATTCAGTATTTCTAGATATAGTGTCGCGTTCATCCTCTAGATTTGAACTTTGGAAGAAATTGCTAAATGCAACGAATGCAAAGACGATTGCAGAAGTAGGTGTTTGGAAAGGCGATTTTGCGAAACAAGTTCTTGAGCACTGTGACACCATTGAAAAATATTTTATGATTGACCCTTGGGCAACTCTGCCAGACTGGAATAAGCCTTTTAATGTGGATTCAAAAACTTTTGATGATGTCTATGCAGAAGCAATGAATAAAACGGCATTCGCATCTGAAAAATGTGTCGTGCTTAGGGGTAGGACTAAAGATGTTATTCAACAAATTCCGGATCATTCCCTAGATTTTGCATACATTGATGGTGACCATACTTTGAGAGGTATAGTGATTGATCTCATTAAGTTATTCCCAAAGATGAAGGAAAATGGTCTGATTGCAGGAGATGACTTTATGCCAAATCCCTGGCAACACGATATTCGTTTTGAGCCAACACTTGTTTGCCCCTTCAGCATCTATTTTGCAGAGGCAATGAACCTTCCAATTGTCGCCTTACCATTTAATCAATTTCTAACTCAAAAGAAGAGTGACTCCACATTTTCTTTTCAAGACCTTACAGGAATGTATGGCGACGTTTCTTTAAACAAACTATTCATCAACAGGGAAACACTATGAAAACAACAAAGGCTCATGTGTAAGAAGTGTGCAAACCGACTAGTGAGGCAATAAAAGCTGGCTGAATGCGTGTAAGGTTCCGCTTGAACTCAAAAGTGGTAATATAGCCACTCAAATAATCCTTGTAGGGGAAGTTATGCAGACAAAAGCCGGTCTAATATCCGTTTTAGGAGTGTTATGCAGAATCATTTTCTCCATAAAACCTCTTACAGGGCAATTCGCATTAGCCTTGATCTTTATAAACTCATAAAATAGAGTTTTATGGATAATGAGGAAGATAGATATTAGTCTATAAGTAAGTTAGGATACCTGAGCTGGCAAATAGGGTGTAGCTAAAAAATACACTTATTTATATCCATATATTCAATGAGCACGAGGTTATCGGCACTTACCCAGCTACCCTTGATTGGTGTAACTTGGTGCTAGAAATCTCTTCAATTTCTTGATCGTTCGCCCAACCTCGTGCCACAATCATCCATTAAGTAAACAGCCGTAATCTGATAGACCTCTTACTCACTTGCTGTTTCTACAGCCGTTGTAGATTCCGGGATTGGATTTATGGATGATCCAAAGGCAACCCGTAGAAAAGGCGGAGCCAGAAAAGTTGTCAGAATTACCATAATGATAATTGACACCTCCAGCGGCTTATCCAAAATGCCGCTAGCTGAGCCGATGCCAGCAAACACTAGACCCACCTCACCTCTAGGGATCATCCCAACCCCGATCGCTACTCGATTGATGCCGGGTTGTCCAAACACTGCCCAACCTGTGATTAGCTTGCCAACAATCGCTACTACAATCAAAAATGTTGCAATGAAGAGACCTGCCCGATTCTCTGGTACTGTTGGGTTCAAAACACCGAGGTCGGCACGCGCTCCCACCGTCACGAAGAAGATGGGGACCAGCAAATCAGCGATCGGTTTGATTAATTCATCTAACTCGTTGCGGGCATCAGTTTCATCAAGCACCAGACCTGCCGCAAAGGCTCCCAAAATCGCTTCGAGATGAATAGCATTCCCTAAAAATGCCATAAAAAAAGCGAAGATAAATGCCGGAATAACAATGTTTCCACGGGTTTTGAGCTGCTCTACGATCGCCACAAAACTTTTGTTGAAGACACCCCCTAACAAAATGGATCCGATCAAAAATGCTGTTGCGCTGACAATTAAGTAAATAACGTTGACAACATCAATTTCACCAGTTTTAGCCAAGCTGGCAACTACAGCCAGAACAATGATGCCAAGGACATCATCAATTACCGCTGCGCCAACAATGATTTGTCCTTCTTTGGATTTGAGTTGGCCTAACTCTGATAACACTTTAGAGGTAATGCCAATACTCGTTGCCGTTAACGCGGCTCCCGCAAAAATCGCTGGAATTGCTGCAACATGAAAGAGCATCATTAACCCTACTGTACCCGCTGCAAAAGGTGCCGCGACTCCAACGCAAGCAACAACTGTGGCTTGAATTCCCACTTCCTTCAGTTGCCGCAGATCGGATTCTAGGCCAATTTCAAACAGCAGAATTATCACGCCGATTTCCGCCAGAACCGAAATCACCTCACTTTGCGACTCAAAGATCCGGGTCAGCGCATCTGGTGTTAATTGATTCAATCCTTGCAGTGCCGTCATAATTACCGAGTCAGAGGCAGACAGCCCCCCTTCGGGAAAGATCACCAGGTGCAACGCCGAAACGCCGACAACCACACCAGCAACCAGTTCCCCCAAGACGGGCGGGAAATCCAAGCGCCTAGCAACCTCTGCGCCGAACTTGCTGGCCAGATAAATCACCACTAGCGTCAGCAATACACCAGACAGAATAATGGGTGAATCCTCAGCAACAACGGTCGCCAAAAATGGTAGCGGAGCCAGGGCAGCGGCTATCTCCCCACTGAAAAGAGGCAGAATGTTGGGCAAAATCATGGGTTTAAAGCGATGAAGGTGAAGGGTTTGGGGGAGTCATAAAACTACGAGGGTCGTGAAAAAGGCAACCGAGCAAAGACGATCATGCTTTGGATGCAGTTGCCTAGAGCACCGGGGTCATGCCCCGGCAGGTCTGCGTCGTCTAGATTCCACAGCCCTCTGGGCCACAGAAACTTTGCCCGTACAGGACCTCTGCATCACAGAGATAGATCATGCCCGCAAAATCGTTGAAAAACTTCTCTGCGACCTGACTCGCAATCGTTTGAGCCATAATTCGATCGGGGGTAAGCACCTCGAACTTGATATTTGCCGTAGTGTCAGAAACACTAATATGTCCCGTCGAGCGCACATTGCGACTGCCCTTACCTCCAGTTTCTACCACCGTATAACCACTTGCCCCAGCTTCTTCGATAATTGTGGCGACCTTTTTCAGTAAAACCTTTTCCGTGACGATCACAAGTTTTTTGGCTGGCTTAGCCATGTTTGGTTACCTCCTTGACATCTGTACATTAATCTACTGGGTCTGCCGAGCAAAAGGAGCACCAACAGACCGCGACCCGTTTGGAATTAGCCGCCAAGCGCTTGGGCAAGACCGAGGAAAAACGGAATACACAAGCCGATCGCAACAGGTGTACCGATGGCTGTGGAGGCACCAATATAGGCGGAAGGATTGGCCGACGGGATACCGGCTCGCAACGTAGGCGGACCTGAGATGTCTGAGCTGGAGGCAGCAATAACAGCCAGAATCACAACGCCGCCCATGCTGAATCCCACGAGTTGGTGGGCAATCATACCAAGACCGAAAGCGAGCAGCCCATGCACAAACGGTGCCACTACGCTATACACGACATACCACTGGGCCACCTTGCGCAGTTCGCCCAGTCTTGACCATGCTTCCATGCCCATGACCAGCATCAAGATCGAAAGTAAGCCACGAAAGGCGGGATCGAAGAAGCCCTTATAGACACTTTCCGGCTGGGTGAAGATGCCAAGCGCAAGACCTAACAACATTGCCGACAAGGCAGGACCCCGAAGGCTTTCCTCAATGATCGGCCAGATCTTAACTCGATTATCTTCGTCCCCCTTCTGCTGGCTGAGATACTCCTGCCGACTGCTGGGATAATCTTCTTGACCTGAATAATCGCCAGCCGCAACAAGCTTCTCAGTAGAGTAGGCTGCTTCTTTAGAATAGGCTGCTTCTTTACGCTTCTTCTTGTTGAGATAAATGTTGGCTACCACGATCGCAGTCACAAGGGCGGGGATATCCATGAAGGGATAGAGTGCGCCAGCCCATGCCTCAAATGACATGTTTTGTTCTTCCAGGACCGTCAGTCCAGCAGCCATCGTGGAGCCACTCACGGCTCCAAACAATCCCCCAGTCGCGATCGCATCAACGACTTTGACCTTTGGCAGCTTGGCTAATGTATAGCGAGCAATGAAGACGATCAAAATCCCCATTACGACAGCACAGATCATAGGCACCACCATTTCCGCGAGGTTGGAATTACGGATAGCAATGCCACCGGTCAGACCAATTTTGGTGAGCAACATGAAGACGATGATTGTACAAATCGCATCGGGAATTACCAATTCACTCCCGAGAGCAGCGATGATCATCCCGCCAATCAAAAAAGCGAGTGTTGGGGATTGCAACTGCTTAACGAAGTCCATTAAAAAAAGGGACAAAAAATCCACGAATACCTCCTTCCCCTCTGACGAGGAGTATTGCAATAAATACAAAAGCTTGCCGAAATTAATTGCTAAGCAACTTCAAACTTCGAGCGCTTACGTTATGGTTAAATCATTTGAATGTTTTTAACTGTACGCTACTCTGGGTAGGATTACTTATTGAGTGAGCAAGAAAATAGTTTGGGTCTGTATAAGAATTCTTCTATAGTTTTTAGATCACTGTCACCGCGAAGCCAGCGATCGGGGGCAGCAGCCTGATAAGTTTTTGCAGTGGTGTAGTAAGGCTTATTCTCAGGAATCATCAGTCACTAGACGCCGCTGAACTTGGTTGTTAGATCGCCAAGTTACCTGTTAGGGCGCAGCGAGAAAATATCTATGAGTTGCCGTGTTTCAGCAAGCGTACGTTCTCAGTTGAGTCAAGGTTGACAGATTGTTCATAGAGTGCATCGAGTTAAATCAATGATTTTGAATCACAAGTAGCTGCAAGTTTTTAGCTAGGATTCAGTTGTGTGAGTGTCTGTGGGATGCTCAGTTGTATTTATCCTATTTCTAACGTAAAAGCACCCTTAAGGGTACTCTACAAAACAATTCAATAATTTAGACTAAAGCTATCGTATGTTTTTTGGGCTTCAAGAACGAAGTGACTAACACTATGCCAATGATTATTGATGATTTTAGTAGTGGAATATATGATGTAACGCTTAAGAATGGCGGTGATTTCAACTATCAGACTGGGAAAAGCATGGTTGGGGGTTACAGATATACAGCCCTTATTGTTGGAATGAATCCTCAGGATCAACCGGTGAAGCATATATTGTTTATCTTTGATACTTTTGCTGATTTCGCAATTGATTCAATTGAAATTATTTGAGTTGCAGTTGAGTGAAGTGATTGAGGGCAATCGCAGCCTAACAAGCCGATGAAGCAGACAGTTGAAAGATTCTAGAGACGTTATAAAAATTGTCTGTCATCGCTTATCTTAGTCGCTAGGTTTTTCACAAGGAAGTGCTCCCTATGTGGTAAGCAGTGGGAATCCTATCTTGTAGAGATGGGACTAGACTTAGGTATTGGACAATAAGAGCTGAAGAACTCGTAAGGAGCGAAAAAACAGAAAGCTATGGCAGAGGATACTGTTGTAAGTAAGCGGTCATTTTCAAGACGGATCGATCGATCAGACTGGAAGCAGCACCTTGATTCCCATCGTCTACTAATCTGTGACTTCAAGCAGTTTCTTGAGCCATTTCACCTTCCGTTGTTCGCAGACAAATTTATGGGGATGCTTCGGTCTCGCTGTTTTGAGCAAGCCGGACTCAAATCAAATATTGAAGAACTACAGATTAGCTTTCAAGCCCCGCATGACTTTCGGGTAAAAATATCTTTTAGTAACTCGAAAGAGCAATTTTCTGAAGAGTATTCATTGACTATCGCCGATATATTGGCATATCCAATTAGCAGCGAGCCTTTGCTGAGAACTCAAAGGCTGGAGATAGGCTTATTGTTACCATCTGATGAACCGGCAATCATTAATTTCATCAAAGACCCGGAAGTCTGGAAGATGAGAGGCGAGCGTTATTCTCCACTGGTGAACATTCATACTGATTATCAGAGCAATAACCTTGAGTTTCCTTGGTACAGGTATTACTTTGTCGTGAGGATGTGCCAAAGCAAAGAGCCCATTGGCTTTATTGGCTTTTATCAAATCTCACAACCTGGCTTGATCACTCCCATAATTAGTCAGACTCCCTATGAATCGGTCATGCTTAGTTATGGACTATCCAAGCACTACTGGGGAAAAGAACTGATGTCTGAGGCCCTTGCTGCTTGCCTCCCTTGGTTCATCGCGAATCAGAAAGTTCATGAGTTAGTAGCCTTTGCAGAGATGAATAATCAAGGTTCCCGTCGAATTTTGCAAAAGCTAGGGTTACAAGAATATGGACCGTTGGAAAATGCGATGATCAGTGCTGACCTGAAAGATAGGTATAAATTTATAATCTACAAAAGGATTAATCCTTCACTTGAGGCCATGGAGTAATGTGAACTTCCAGGAGAGTTGTTCCGTCCCACGAATCGATCGTCAATTGGGCGGTTAAATGCATCAGGTTGGCAAATGGTGTTTCATCAGGGTATGCCTACAAACCCTTTTGACCAATCTGCTGACCAATCTGCGATCTAACCGCAATGCATGGGAACTTTGAAGTATGCTGTTTTTAGCAGACGCTATGCTCTAAAAATCAATTAGGCAACCATTGGCTCAACTGAGTTGATGGTTACAACTAAGTCATTGAATGCATAGGGAACATGCGCCAGCAGATCGAAACCCATTTGTCCATTTGATCAGACCTTTGTCGTGGAATTAACTGGATTCAGAAAACATGTTGTGACGGCGCTCGTTGCTGCCCTAGTCGGTGTATTAGCACTCTCATCCAGTGCTGTTTTTGTCAGACTCAGCAGTATCGAACTCAGTTCTTATGCGATCGTTTCAAATCGACTGCTGTTCGCAGCAATCATATTCAGCGTTTGGCAGAGCATCTTGACGATTCTCCACAAGCCTCAGGCGGAAATCATTCAGCCAGATTCCGGCAGCATCAAAATATCTGCTAAAGCTCAATGGCTCTTGCTCGGCGCAGGCGTCTCCTGGTTTGCTGCTCTCACTTCTTTCTTTTGGGCCCAAACTCAAACCAATATTGCGATCGCCTGTCTACTCCACAATCTTGCTCCAATTTTCACCAGTCTAGGGGCATGGTGGTTTTTTGGACAAACCTTCAATTTCAAATTTGGGGTTGGGATGATCATTACCCTGATTGGAGTCAGCGCAATTGGTTGGGAAGAAATGCAAATTTCCAGCATGCGGCTGAACGGAGACCTCGCTGCAATTCTGTCGGCAGTATTTCTAGCATCCTACTTACTGATTATTGAGCATTTGCGGATTCAGCTATCTTCAGTCACCATCCAGCTTTGGATCTGCGTAGTGGGCGCTTTGGTCGGTTTTCCGATTCTTTTATTGACGCATGAACAATTCCTACCTGGATCGCTCACGACCTGGTTGGCAATTCTGGCTTTAGCATTCAGCTGTCAGTTTTTAGGGCATGGATTGCTGACGTTTAGTCTCGATCGTCTATCATCCGTTGTGGTGGCATTGGTCCATTTACTTGAGCCAATTTTTGCCGGACTGTTAGCTTGGATCCTTTTTTCAGAGCAGCTTGAAACCTGGAGCTGGATCGCGTTTTCAGTCGTTCTTTTAGGGCTATATCTGGCCATTTCCAGCCAGGTCAATCGCGAGATGCTACAAAGCGAATCAGAGGAACCAACTTAAAAGAAGTTTCTATCCAGGCTCAACAGATTCAATTCTCGCGAAAGTCCTGATAAGCAACAATAGCACGTCGAGTTGAGTCAAAGGCGATGTTTTCAAAATTGATTTCATTAAGAGGAACCCATAAATAATTCAAGGCTTCATCTCCCAAGATCAATTTAGATAGGTCGTCTACAGTAACGCTATAGAATAAATCGACCACGTGATACTGGATTCCCCGGTAAGGGAAAATGTTGGGGAAAGAACATAAATACTGGAACGATCGCAGTTCAAGGCCCGTTTCTTCTTGAATTTCCCGTTGCAAGGCTTGTTCGGCAGTCTCGTGGCGATCGACAAAACCACCAGGCACATCCCACTTTCCTTTTTCCGGTTCATTAGCCCGTTGAATGAAGAGAATCTTACCCTGATATTCAATAATGGCTGCTGCAGCAATGCTGGGATTTAGATATAAAATGAATCCACAAGATTGGCAGTGATACGATTTTTCAGTATGCGATGTAAAAGTATCCTGCCCACAAGCAGGACAGTAAGTCATTGCGATCAACTCGTCAGCAATATCTTTCATGTTTGGGAGACAAAATCAGAATTACGCTTTTTGATTTGTAATTCCAGGGATGAATTATCAAAATCATATTCGAACAGAGCAATATCCCGTTCGTAAACTTCAGCAACGATGTCTCGCGTTGTCTTCGTATAAAAATCCCTATAAGCCAGTTTTTTGCCCAGTCGAGTTTGATTTTCGTGCAGTAGTTTGGATTTACTTTGAGGCGAAATGCGACTTCTGACGTATAAAAAATCTTCCTGAAGGTTTTCATAAAAACCCAGAAAGTCTACCCAGATCTGATCAATTCCTGGAAGGCACAAAAAATGATATTGAGGAATAAAATGTACTTGTTGCAATATAGATTCTGAACGAAGTTGATACTTGATAAAATCATCAAAGTTTGAGGAAGAAGCCAGGTTCGCTTCTGCCCAAGCACGATCTTCTTCATGCATTCCACCTTGTTTCAGATAGTGATATGCAGAGAAGACTCGCTCCCAAGGATTCCGAACGAATGTAAATTTAAAATAAGAATCAAATTCAGCTTGGTTAAAAATAATCTGGTAGTCTGAGATTTTTGTGTGACAACCTGCCAGATTTCCGAACAAGCTTTTGGCGATCGAAATCCCACCCGTTTTGGGAATATGAACGAAGATACATCGATACCGATCGAACGGCAGATAGCAACGACTATTCGGCTTATCGAGTGTCCGTCTTTCCTGAAACCAGCTAAATTTTTCGGGATACCATTCCGCATATAGCGATCGACGCAAATCATGCGGCAATAGGTAGAAGCTCTGATCTTCGATCGTTACCTGGTTTTTAGGACTTGTGCTATTCATCTTCTCCATATTTGATCCATCGCACTCCGCGTTCTCCAATCGAATTTAATGGATAGTCATTAATCTTTTGGGCAACAAGTTCAAGATTTTTAGAACGACCATGTAATATCTTGACCGTATGACTGACCATCGATCCATAGTTGAATCGACAGTTATATTCAGGCGTCAGAGTGGCAAGCCGAATATCTGACTCGTACAGCAATTTCCTCAATGGAACCTGATCGCCACTATCCGCTTCACAACCACTCTCGATGATTGATAAATACAGGTCATACCACTCCTGGAGCAAGCGCTTCACCCTATCCGTTTTCTGCAACAAAATCACGCCGCAATTCAATTCCGGAAAGGCCCGAGGCACTTCTTTCAGATCGACCCGCCAGCGATTGGGGGCATGTGCTAACGCCATTTCAAAGCGAGGAAGTAAATCAAAGAGTTCGTCGATCGGTTCGATCACATAAGTGTCGCTGTCCAGAAAGAGAATTTTTTCTCGATCGGTTTTTACCTTTGCCAATACTTTATCGGCATAACCCAGTCGAGGATGCGTAATTTGATAAATTTCGTCAAATAGATTGTTAGTGTAGGCTAGATCGGAAACATATAAGACAATCTCGATTTTATCGTCGTACCATTTGCGGATCGATCGAGCTGAAATTTCCGCTTCATCAATATAGGGTTGTCGAGTGGCACAATAGACAATAGTTGGATAATTCTTCATCTCTAATTTAATCTTTTTTGCTGCTTTCTAATGGGTTGAGTATTCGTCAGGCTTGCTCAATAAATCCTCATAAATTTTCAATAACTGACCATTCAATTGATTGATTTCGTAATTCTTTTCCACAAATTCACGACCCGCAGCACCCATAGTCACCCAACATTCAGGATGCGTTACAAGAAATTCAATTTTTTCGGCTAGTGCATCTACATCTCGCTCCGGCACGATAAATCCTGATTTTCCGTCTAAAATTCCCTCGGGAATGCCGTTATGATCGGTCGAAATCACCGGCAGCCCAATCGCCTGTGCCTCTTGATTGACTAAGGCTTGGCCCTCTTTATTTCCGTCTTTAGCGGTAACGCTAGGTAAAATAAAGATATGAGATTCTTCTAATAATTCAACGCATTCTTTCTGGTCGATCCAGCCCAGCAACTCGATCTGGTCATCCATCCCTAACTCGCAAATCAAGTCCTGCAACATGGGACGCAGTGGACCTTCACCGCCAATCTTGTATTTCAATGGTATCTTCAGGGAATGGAATACTTTAGCAACCGCACGAATTGAGTATTCCAATCCTTTTTTTTCTACTAAGCGAGCTGTTGTGGCAATACGAACAATCCCATCACTGCCCAACTCACATTGCCTATAGCGGAATTTGGTCAAATCTAGTCCTACCGGCAGTTTGTGGATCGTTTCTGCTTTTGCTCCCAAAGCTTGTACAGTTTGTCCTAGATAATGAGTGCCGACTGTGCAGATGTCTAAAAGCTTAAAAAGATTTTCATAGACATTACGTTGCCACTGTTTCGGGTAAACATAGGCATCTGAACCATGAAAACTGGTTATAATTTTTCCCTTGACAACCCCAATTTGCCGCAGATAAACCCCCATCACGCCAGAAGGGCCATAGTGGCAATGAATGACGTCGTACCTATTTTCCCCTTGCGTTAAAAATAATATCGTTCCATAAATAACTCTTAAATAGGGATCGAGTGCCCAACAGCCATACGACCAAAATTGCAAACTGCGAAAAATTCCGTGCGGTGCTTTATGAAAGTTGATGATGATCAACCAAACTACCTTCAACAGTTTTAGATATAAATTATCAGGAATTCCCATGTATCTGGTTCGATCGATCAATCGGAATCGCTCAATATCTGGATGAATCTTCGGTTGCCCCCCCACGTTGGTAGCAATAATGTCAATTTCATGGCCTGCCTGAAGTAAACCAATCATTTGATCCATGAAGTAGGTTTCCGAAAGGCGAGGAAATTTATCTAATATGAAGGCAATCCTCATGGGCGGTTTTTGAAGCTGAATAGGATCGATCTAAAACCAGTCGATCAGAATAATTGTTAATCGTTGAATTTTTAATGATTGAATTCGCAAAAATACCGAGCGCCTTTTCAAGCGTTGCTTGTTCGATCGTCAGCGGGGGAAATAATCGGATGACCGATCCGGCCTGACTGATAATTACTCCTTCTCGATAGCAGTCATCAGCAATGGATTTGGCAAGCACCGCATCTCCGGTGTCCATAATGCACAATGCCCCATAGACCGTTAGCTTGAACGCCTCAGGTACAATACTGTCTAAGTACAGAGCGATCGTACTTTCGATACTTATTGCCATTGCTTCGATCGGCAATTTTCTCATTGCGCCCAATGTCCCGATCGTGGCAGCAGCAGCCAGAGAATTATCAGCATAAGTGCTAAAGGGCAGCATTTTGGCATTGATTTTCAAACCACGACGCATTAACACGGCTGATACAGGGAAGCCATTGCCGATACATTTTCCAACCAGGATGATATCAGGATCGAGAGGAAGGCGAGAATGAAAAAATAACAGTCCAGTCCGATAAAACCCTGTCAAAATTTCATCAGCAATTAAAAGGGTTTTATACCGTTTGCATAGATCGGTCAAAGCGCGGCAAAAATTTGCGTCTGCTACAGAGCCACCCGCACTGCCCTGAATCGCTTCCAAAAAGACTGCTGCGGTGNTCTTGGCGAGAAAGCGTCGCTTCCAGGTCTCTCAGAACCTCATTGGCCTGATTGCCGCTGGGAAAAGGCAGTCGGACAAATCCGGGTTGGGGATATCCATAGGCATTGGGCCAAGCTAAATAAGCGGTTGCGACCGACTTACCATGCATCGCCCGATCGAACCCTACTAGATTTTTACGTTCTGTGAGAACGCGAGCGGCTCTAATTGCGAATTCTGCGGCCTCCATGCCAGTAGAATAAAAACCCGCTACATAGTAATCTGACGGGATGATTTGTTCCACTGACTTTGTTGCCAATTGTCTGGCTGTCGTTTCAAGCCGACCTGTAATCCAAACTTGCTCGTTCTGCTTGGTTAATGCTTGAACCACGGCTGGGTGGCAATGTCCTAACAGGAGAGTTCCATTCGCCCCTAAGAGATCAATATGGGTTGAGCCATCTTCATTGTAAAGTATTGCATTCCGTGCCGACGTAATTGTTTTTCTGTTGGTTTCAAGCATGTCTGTAGATGCCGATGACAATGTTTTACCGATAATTTAATCAGACGCTAATCATAATTTACGACTTTATTACCGTCAAGAATCAATTAAATCGATTCCTGTCAATTCACATAGCAACTCCAAATCAGATTCATATTTTTCCATTAGTTTTTCTCGAGTTTCTTGATTGATTGGCTCTGCATCAGTCTTATTGAAATTAAGTAAAGGTTTGAGATATTGTCGATATTCTCTGGGCAAGATCCGCCGCAATCTTTGAATGTAAAAATAGCGAATTCCATATCCTGTATTTTTATATTCGGATACAACGTTAAATTTGAACACTGGATCAACGTTCAAAAAGTCAAGAATTCCTGATATGGTGGCTTCAAAGTCGTTTTGTAGTCGATCGAGCGTCACAATGTGAAACTGCGCTTTGTCAAACAGGGTGAAATAGCGCCGTAGCTGTTCGCCATACAGTCCAGAACGATAGTACAGATAGTTATAGAAAAACTTGCTGTTCTTTCTTTTGAATTTTTCGGATTGAAATCGTTGATCTTCAACGCTTAAAGCCTGTTCAAAGCTAGGGCTAAATTCAAACCCATTATGTCTCATATTCAAATACATTGAATAGGCCCGATCGGCAGGATTTCTCAGGGTTACCACAAACTTAGCATCAGGAAACAAGCCTTGAAGAATCGGAGCTGCCTGGGGATCGGACATATAAATATGGGAACATTCACCGACAATCCTCTCTTGAGTCACTCCATCAAAGAGCGCAAAATAATCAGCAGGATTATCAAAATACTCAACATGCTTGCACCAGAAGCCAGGCTCTTTAATAGAACTGAGAAAAATATCGGGATGCTGCTTGAGCGTATGGTACAAAAAAGTCGTTCCTGACTTGGCTGCTCCCAGGACAAAAAAGTTGGGTTTAATAATGGACTTCAGATCTAGCACTGCTGTTTGATTGGTTCCGTATAGCAATTAACATCTTTTACATTGACCTTGAAAAAGGGTAGCTATGAAAATTACATCGTGATGACAATTGCTTTATCCCTTTGCGAAATTCATCAGCATAAACTGAGCCCGTTAATGCTGAGTGTAGGCAATTAAAATTCAAATTTTGTTTATCTGGTCGAATTTTGTCAAGAGCTTTTAAGCTGTATTTTCAGATATTCCATCAATTGGCTGATAGTATTTCTGGTTTCTCCAGCTTTGTTCTGAATTANTGGTAAGCGTAACAACGGATTAAAATCAAGTTGTGGGTTGGTAAAATTTTATCGTTTCCTGAAAGATATGAGCTTGTCAGGTTGAATTACTCGTAACTCAATCGACAATAGCGAGATTCAGATCATTAAAGATCGTTAATCCACATTTGCAGGTCCTATTGTTTTAGGTTGGAATCACGTTATATTCTCGATTTCTATTCAGATTGACTTTCGCAGATGACAAATAATTGATCCTTTTTGATATTCCAAATCCCTGTTTACATGACTCAAGCTTCAGCCCCTAAAACCTCAGAGAGCTTTAACTTAAAGGATCTAGCCAGAGATGCCACAGTTGCATTGACGATACAAGTCGTTGGCGTGGTTTTAAAGTATTTCGTTGAGGTCCTCCTCGCGCAGTGGATGGGTAAAACTGAATATGGCATTTATGTTTCTGTGATTTCCTGGTCGTTATTATTAGCAATTCCAGCAGGACTGGGGTTACCCCAAGCCACTTTGCGGCTAATATCCGAATACAAAGTTCAAGAAAACTGGGGGTCTCTGCGGGGCGTTGTGTGGGGAAGCTTGCAACTCACATTGCTGGCAAGTTTTTTAGTGTGCTGCGGCTCTACGGGAGGTATCTTTTTACTGGCCCATTTGGGCTGGCTGACCTATTCGACCCTGCCTTTCCTGATTGGAATTGGCATGATTCCGCTCCAGGCTTTCGTTAAATTGCAGCTAGATGTCGCTCGAGCGATCGATGACATTGTTTTAGCCTACATCCCCTCCCGATTGCTCTGGCCCGGTTTAGTCCTTCTGGCGGGCTTTGTGCTGCTGGAAACCCATCACTCACTGAGCAGCAGTCTGATGATTGGGGCATCTAGTTTCATGTTGTTAGCGGCCCTGCTATTTCAGTTTTGGTTATTACAAGAAAAAGTTAACCGCGAGATCGAACCTGCCGATCCGGTTTATTCTTGGCGAGGATGGCTCGAAGTTTCCCTGTCTCTGTTATTACAGGTGGGAATTGTGGAGCTTTTAGATCGAACCGATATTCTGATGATTTCTGCTTGGCTGGGGCCTGAAGAAGCTGGAATCTATAGCGCTGCCGTCAGAACAGCCCTTTGGGTGACTTTTATCTTACAGACTTTTAATATGGTCGCTGCTCCTTCCTTTGCCGCGCTTTATGCTCAGAAAGACATCAAAGGACTGCAAGACATCGTCTCCACGGTAGCGATCTGGATTTTTTGGTCCTCGCTGACTGTTGCGTTATTACTATTTGTGTTTGCGCGACCGATTCTAGGAATATTTGGCACAGAATTTATGACCGCAAGCTGGGATCTGAGGATTCTCATTCTGGGCCAAGTGGTCAACTGTTTCTGTGGTTCTGTGGGATATTTGATGGCGATGACGGGTCATCAGAATCAATCGACGAAGGTTTTTGCCTGGAGCGCTGTCATGAATATCGTTGGTAATGCGATCGCCATTCCGCTTTTTGGTCGAACGGGTGCAGCAGTCACGACTAGCCTAACCGTGATGGTGTGGAATATCTGGCTGAGTTTTTTAGTCGTGAAACATGTTGGAATTCAAGCGTCTGTTTTTTATAGACCTACCCAATCCAGTTAATTTTCGCTTTAAGTTTATGAGGATGTAGCTACAAAGCGCTTAAGAAATCCCAATCTTCCGGATCGCCTGCTGTTTGCGTTTCTCCCACCTGTTCCGGGATTTCCTCCGGTTTGGGTTGATTGAAGTCAATACATTGGTCATACATGCCGGTATCCACCCATTTCAGCAACTCAGAGGCCCGCATCACGATCCAGGGAGAATAATGTTCCATGAAACTGAAAAATTTAGTCACTTGATCCAGACCATCCAGATCCTGAAGCTTGAAGTTGCGAGCTTGATCAATAAAATCTCGAATCACCTCTGGCTTTAAATATTCACCCGGTAACCCGCCTATCTTCATTAGCGCCGTAATCGCCACATTTTTATCCTGGCAGGCTAATAACCCCATTCGATCGGCAGTGAATTTCGTCATCAGGATCCAGTTATATAACGCAACTTCGAGGCCATTGGCCGCCAATCCTCCCAAGCCCAGCGTCGTACTGCTAATCAAACTTTTCAGCAGGGGCATGACAGGAACTAACTGTTGGTAGGATAAATATCCTCCCTTGATGCGCGAAAGTTCATACCCCAACAAGAACAACAGTTCTTCATAGGATAACCATTCCATGGCTTCCAAGTTGACCCCAATTAGCGGCTTTTCTACACCGATCGCATGGTTCGAAATATGGCCTGTCCCACGATAGAGATAGAGTTCTGGCATGGGTGACACATTCAGAATCTCGCAAGCCTCAGTCATGGAATCATGCAATTTGGGGAAATTATTGGGAGTGACTCGAAATTCGTTACCCAAGACTTGGAGGCGGAGAAGCCGATCGATGCCATATTCATTGATTTTCTTCAAGAGCAGAGGCAACCCAGGCGTTTTCTCTAACGTCGCCAGGGCTTTGCGATCAGCAGGATGCTGATAGTCTTCTGCGCGAAGATGATAAAGAATCTTACGAGTCATCCGCCTAAGTTGCTGAAGTTATTGATCTCATACCACTTTTTGGATCAAGTTAATCACCTCAGGCTTCCTCTGATGGGACGAAGTTTGATGCACCTGGGTTTGACGCACCTGGCGGGGAAGTTTCCATAGGGTCTGGGGGCAAAGCCGTTAAAAAGGGCAGCGTGATCAACCCCGATAAGCTTGTCATCACAATCAAAAGGGGAAGTTGCTCAAAATTGGTGGCAGTAATGCCCAATCCCTGGGTGAGAATTGCCCCTAATTCCTTAGAAAGGGTCCCAGAGAGATTCCAGAAGGATGTCAATAGCGCAAATATGGTTGCTTCGACGCCCACTGGACAAAGTCTTGCAGAAAACACCAGGACGGGAATCCAAGTAATCCTGCCTACCGCCGTGTAAACGAGCCGATCGCCAATCAAAAACCACTGGTCATCAATTCCGATCGCCCGATTCGTATGGGTCACTAGCAAGAGGAGGGCCAATCCCACCAGCACCGATAAGGCAGTGCCCCAGATAAAGATCCACCGCAGCGATACAGAGAGGAGAAACCGCTGATAGACCCAGATCCCTAATAGAGAGGCAAGGCCGATAACGAAAGCAACCCGGCCCAGAAACTCGGCGCTGAGGTGTAACTCGTTGGTCGTGAAGTAAAACAGCCCGGTTTCGGCACTGGGAAGGGAGCGCCAAAAAAAGATAAACAACATCGGCAGGAGAACCTGTTTTTGGGTCAGCACCTGCCAAGACGATTGCAACTGGCTGCCAAACGTGGTTCCTGGCCGTTTGACTCCATCTTCAGCGGCAGGCTGATTCACCTTTGTTTCAGAAATGGCTCCAACCATCATTGCAATCAGAAAAGGACCGATCGCCTGTAGCGCAAAAACGGCATGAGTGCCGAACTGTTGCAATAACCATCCCACCAGGTAGGCCGTGAGTAAATAACCGATCGCCTGGGTACCCCAAGCCAGGGATTGTAGGGCAGAGCCCTGATTCACCGTTGCTTGACGCATGCGTTCTACCAGCAAGGCATCGACAATGACATCGCTAAAGGCAGCCGCAGCCGCAGCCACCAGCAACACCAAAATGGCAGCCCAAACTGAAGGAATGAATTGAGAGAGGGCGAACCAGGAGACACCACTCAGCAGAGAGACGATCAGCAAATAAGAACGACGGTGATAGCCTCCCAGTGGAAATGTATCAGAGATGAAGCCATACAGAGGCTTAACCATCCAAGGCACGTAGATTAGCCCCAACAATGCCTCTACCTCAGCCGGATTCAGACTCAGATCATCTTTGAAAAAGAAGCTGAGTGCCAGTCGAGAAGAGTCTGTAATTCCCTGAACAAAATAAACGCAAAGAATTACGAACAGCTCTGGGGTCGGCTCACTGTTCAAAAGCAATGTCCTGCGCAAGAACTGTTTCAGGGAATCAAATTCGGAAAACATTTCAAAGATAAATATTGATCATAACGCTGGTTATGGATTTAATCGAAATCCCTCTACGATTGATATCGAAAAGTTCATGGTAGACATTTTACCGAATTTTCACTTTTGTCTGATTTCATACTTAGGTGACGCGTTTTTCAAATCAATGCTAGGTATAGCAATCCTGTTCAAGATCTGAACGGGGTGCCAAAGTTTCAACCCTGCGTGGGGGCCATGCCCCACTCCCCTTCTCAAAAACTATTCTTCTCAAAAGCTATTTATGAATGATAGATGAAACATCCGATCGGTTGCTTCCCGATTGAACATTGGCATCTTTAGTCTAAAGGCAGCCAATTCGGCTGTTTTTTTTGACAATCAGCATCACCTAATAGTGGGTGGATCTTGGGCCAGTATTGGTAGTTATGCCTCTCCCGATTATCGTAACTAGTTCCGCCCTTATTTCTATCACATGTCGGATTTCGCATTGCTTAAGATGATGCTGTCGATCGATAGAGTTTGCTCACTTGAATAAACTGTACTAATCAATCCAATGATCAACCAACAAACGACCCTTTTCAAAACACCAGCTCCGTTCAACCTGCGGCTCCAAGTTCGCTATTTCAATGCATCTGAGATTGCCGCCCTTTTTGAAGGACAAGATATCGTACAGGGACTGACTGCATCTCCCAAAACCCTACCTGCTCAATATTTTTATGACGATCGAGGCTCTCAACTCTTTGAGCAAATTTGTGAGCTGCCCGAATACTATCCCACTCGCACGGAAGCCTGGATTTTAAGGCACTATGCCGCTGAGATTGCTGAATGCACCGGAGCCTGTGAATTGATCGAGCTGGGTAGCGGCAGTTCCACAAAAACGCGGTTGCTATTCGATGCCTATCAAGCCCAGGGGTATCCTTTGCATTATCAGCCGATCGATATCAGCGCTGGCATTTTAGTGGAAAGCGCTAGACAATTGCTCGCCGACTATCCCACCTTAAACGTGCAGGCTCTTGCGGGAACTTATGAACAAGCATTGTCCAACTTACCCCCGTCTGATTTATCCCAGCGTCTGATTTTCTTTCTGGGCAACAGCTTAGGCAATTTCATGCCGCAGGAGTGCGATCGATTCTTTGCTCAGATCACCACAGTCCTGAATCCAGGGGATTACTTTTTGCTCGGCGTCGATTTAGAAAAAGACTCGGATGTTCTGGAAGCCGCCTATAACGATCGCCAAGGAGTCACGGCAGCCTTCAATTTGAATATGCTGGCTCACTTGAATCATCGTTTTATCGGCAACTTCAACCTGAATGCTTTCCACCATCAAGCCATCTATAATTCTGTGGATCGCCAGATTGAAATGTATCTGCATTGTCAGCAACCTCAGTCCGTGCAGCTGAAGAAACTAGATCTCAGTATTGATATGGCTCAAGGGGAAAGCATTCGCACTGAGATTTCTCGTAAATTTAACCTGGAACAAATGCAGCAGTACCTTCAGGCACAGGGACTCTCTCCCCTTCAAGTCTGGACCGATCCCAAGCAATGGTTTGGGATGATTCTCTGCCGTCGATAGCGTTGTCAAACTTTACCGCTTTGTCGATCAGCGGGTAAGATGCCCACCCTAAGTTCACAAATTAAATTGGTTCTACTTCCCTTCTGTCTGGGGGCTTTCTCAACATAGACAGAGTGTCTAAAATAATCTCCAAGTTTGGCTTCTATCCAAGTCCATTTAGCTAATCCCCTGATGAACCGATGAATACAGTGCTAGAGTTCTTGAGAAATTTCGACCTGAATTACTCCGGTATTCCGATCGGAAAAATTCTTGTTACCATCATCATCCTTAGCGTTACTCAAGCTCTCAGACGTTTTCTAGTGTCTGGAATTGCCAGAAGCATTGAGCGCTTGACGCGCAAAACCGAGACAACACTCGATGATGAATTGATCGCAGTATTGAAGCCCACCTTAAGCTGGCTGATTTTAATTGCTGGCATCTGGGTTGTGAAGGGACTTTGGCTGCAAGAACTGGGACCCCAGTTCAGCCAGGGAATTGACACCTTGCTAGGCTATATTGTGACGTTTACCGTTGCCTATTTTGTTTATCGTTGCGCTTCAGTTTTTGGACAAATCATCGCGAATGTCGTTCTACGGACCGACACTGAACTTGATGAACTGTTGCGCCCCTTGTTGCCTAAGGTGTTTCAGGCAACCGCTATTATTTTTCTATGTATCAAAGCCAGCGAGATCTTTCTAGGTCAGTCTGCGGCGGCACTGGTAGGGTTGCTGGGTGGTGCCGGTATTACCCTGGGTTTATTATTAAAAGACATTGTCTACGATTGGTTCTGTACANTTAGTGATCTATTCTGATGGTCTCTATCGAGAAGGGGATTGGATCGCGGTTGCAGGACTGGATGGATTTGTGCAGGTGATGAAGATCGGCTTTAGAACCACGACGTTGCATATCTACCAGTGGGGCTCCATCATTAAAATGCCAAATTCCAAGATGATCACTGGCATTGTCGAAAACTGGTCGCAAAATCCGGGTGAGGAATTGAAGTGGGGCCTAAATTCAACGCTCAAGATTGACAATATTTCAGCAGTCCAAACAAATCGGATTTGTAATGCAATCCGTGAAACTTTACCCTCAATTGCGGGTTTATCTGAAGAATTTATTGTCCGCTTCAGCCAAATTGAGAATAATGCTCGCGTGATCAAGATTGTGGCATTTGTGAATGACGATAAGCTTTACTTCGACGCAGAGCGCAACTTGAATCTGGCCCTGTTGGAACTATTAGAACGAGAAGGCATTGACTTCCTGACCGTGGAGTTGGAAACCTCGCCTGAGAAATATAAACAGCAGTTTAGTATGGTCAACTAAGGCTATGGTCAACTAAGGCAGCTTATAAAAAGAATTTGAATAGGTTTTCAACTGTAGTGCGGGCATCTTGCCCGCACATGTGAATTTTCTCGAGAATTCTTCTTGAAATAACTCTGGTAAAAATCGTTGCTTCTGAAACGTAATTACTCGATCGTTGGAGGAAGGTTATGATTTGGCTTTCGGCTGCAATTATCAGTCTTTTCTGCATTTTGGCAATTTGTATTGGAGCGATCGAAAATCCAGAGTAAAGGATTGTGATCTAGAGTAGGGTAAGATAGGTTGTGATATATCACCAACTCCAAAGTCCTAACATCAATTGTGAGGGGAAATGAGGCTGCTTGCCTTACAGTTGCCAGGTTTTCACTCTCTTCTATCTTTTGTTGTTCCTGTCGGTTTTCACTTGTTACGTTGATCCAAATCTAAATGACATAAGGATAGTCATCGCACCCATATCCTGTTCTATAGTCATATCTCTTTTCATTTTTCGTTGGAGGGTTGATGCACCTGATCATCATATATTGATCTACAAAGCTTACTTTTTAGGAAGCTATAAATACCGAACTGACTGCTTTACAACTAATGTCTCATGAGGTTTTTATTATGATTGGTTTTCAAGATACTTTTACTGGTGACATTGTGATGTCAGATAAACATCCATACACATTGAAATATAACGATGTTGTCATGGAAGTGAAACCTAGTTATGCTTCAGAACAAGCGCTTCAAATCGAAGAGTCGCAAGAAACAGGGTTTGAGGGAGAGGGTGAGTTAGAGCGAGTAAGCGATGGTATCGAATATCAATATGCTTTCATCCCAACTAGCTTTACGAAGGTAGAATTTTTAAATGAGATAAGGGCGTTCAAATATCGTATTAAGGATCACTTAGAAAAAACTGGAAATTACAGTAGATATACTCCCTTTCAAGAAGGTATGGATCTTTTTATCAAAGCTATATTGGGCCGTTTCGACGAACTCAATTTCTTTATGGGATCTTCAGGAGATACTTCAGGAGCGATAATTATTTCTCATTGGGAATACGGAGCTGACCCAAGACCCGTATTTTATTTTTTCAATGATGCACTAAAAAAGGTGTCCCTGTGAGTATGCAGCTCAACTCGCCAGAGTAAATCTCATGATGAAACAGGAGTGACAGAAAAGGGGATCCAGACCTGCTTGGCTCACGGTAGCCGATCTCTGTAACACAGCCGCGAGCCAAGCCTCATTTTAAGCGGTAGGTATTTCGTAACGACTCTTGGCGCAGACATCGTTAGACAACACTCCGCTTTCGTCCCAGTCCTATTTCAAAATTGCCCCGACCTTACTGGGATCGAAATCTTTCGGCCATAGGGTTTTAGCATCGTAAATCGTCCCCAACAATTTGACACCGTTTAAATCGGCGTGCTGAAGACAAGCCCCTCGCAAATCCGCATTGCTGAAATCTGCATCCGTCAACGTGGCAACAGCAGTGTCTGGAAATGACACTTCCCTAGAACGCTGAGCCATACGCAAGCATTGTACGTCAGGATAACCGCAGGTATAACTCTCCATTTCCGAGTAATACTCAATCTTTGGCACATAAGTTTCTGCATACGCTCCTAGCATCAAGAGAGCGAATCCGTCAGGCATGACTTTGCTATCAGGCTTGATTCCCAATCGTGCCAGGGTTTCATAAAACATCAATGAAGTAGCATCACCTTGGTCAAATGAACTCCATATAGTCCCGCGCAAATCTGCTCCACTGAGGTTAGCCTTACTGAGATTAGCCCTTTGAAAGATGGAGCCACTCAGGTTGGCACCGCTGAGATTGGCACCAACGAGACTCGCTCCGCCCAGGTAGGAAGTGTTCACGTCCTTTTGACTCAAGTTAACTCCATCCAGAATGGCCCCCTGCAAATTCGATTTCGGGCCGATGGTCGTGGTGTCGAAGCCAGCGGCTAGGGAACTGGTTGTTAGGAAACCGATAGCAATTACACTTAGGAGACCGATAACGACTGCGTTTCGGGTCAATCGGACTAACCGAGCCCAATGGAACTTGATCGGGTTTACTTGTTTCATGTTTACTGACCTCAAGAGGATGATACTTTCATTCAAATCGATTGGATTCACTGAATAGCTGTGTTAGCCGGAGTATTCATGCTCCCCCACAGGTAGACCAGAACCTGCCACCTTTATATTCAATGACAGACCTAGTAAAGCGTTCACAAATTGGTTGTGAGCAGGGAGGTAGGGTTGCGCCCCCATGGATGGTTTTTATCCCTGCACCCCGTTCAGATTCCAGGAAGGAGAATACTTTAATGTGAAATCAGTGATGCACGATACAACTTTCAGGAACCTAAGAATTTTCGGCAGTTCTGTAGTTATCAATACTCAACTATTAATATTCGACAGTGCCCTAAGTGAAGTATTGAACCAGACTGTAGATACAATTGCAATCCCATCTCGAAATCCTTGCAAAGTGCTTTTTAAATTGATCATAATGGCTATTCATTTGAGATGAAGCAGGAAAAGTCGATTGAGAATGAAAGGTAGGTAATTTGTTTCAGAGTCGGAAGCAACTGATAGATGCCATCAAATTTATCGATAGACAATTGGATAATTAAATCCTGTGCGCCATAAATTGATTGCTATGAGTCTGATGTTTAACAGCCTATGGCCTTATTGGCTGGGCAATACAGCGCTCTACAAGCTGAATTTTTCTCTAAAATCGAATAAAAAGAGAGTACTAAATTTATGGGTAAGTATATTTTAGGAGGATGTCAGATACTCAGTTGATAGCAAGTATCAGATTACTATATGCAATTCTGCGAATTTCGCTGATAATTTCCTCCATCTGAGTTAAACTTCAGCATTAATAGCGCCTTCTAAGTGAAGTCAATTTCATATAAAGCAAATAGCTCTAATTCGGCAACGGAGACATTATCATTTCAAGATTTATAGTTGACTCTTTTTTTTACTATAGGTTATTTTAAGTCTTAGTAAATCTTCATTCCATCTATAGAGCAACTCTATAGGATTTAGTGTATTTCATCTATGGAGCGTTCTATGAGTTTTCGTGTGTTTCTTAGTCGTTTGATGATCGTCGTTGTCCTATTCTGCTCGATCCTAACAATTGCCGTTTCCCCTGCTGCTGCTAGGAGAGCGTGCCCTGATGATGACTTTTTTCTTGAATGCAGACAGCAGCAAGAAATAGACTCGAAAACCGATGTAGGCCAGTTTTTATCCCGACTGGAATTTAGTGCCAAGTCCGGCTTTATTTCCAAGCAATGTTACAGGTGCAATCTATCTCAAGGAGATCTCAGTGATCTTGATTTAAGCGATGCAAATTTAGAAAACGCTCATCTAGATAGGGCTAATTTAAGTGGGACTAATTTAAGTGGAGCTCGTCTAGTAAAGGCCTATCTAAGAGAGGCTAATCTAAGCAATGCTAATCTAAGCAATGCTGATCTAGAAAATGTTAGCCTATTTAGGGCTAATTTAAAGGGTGCTAATTTGACAGATGCCCATTTATCCGGTGCCTACTTACAAGAAGCTGATCTAACAGGTGCTAAAGTGTCTGGGAAAGAACTATTTGGTACTATTGGTGAATACATGGGCATGGATTAGGATTACTTTCATTGATTGATCAACAAGTCCAAACGCTCTTATCAAAGCCTCTCTTCTGCTCTAGAAGAGGGGATTTGAGCTTAGCAGATTAAGACGCAGGGGTGAGAACATCGCTCAGATTTGTTCCTATACATAATTCATCCCCCTCAGTAGAAGACCTTCCCCAATCAAAACTCATTGCCATCAATTGATCCTCTCCCTCTAAAACGTCCCCCTTTGTTACCTGATTAGAATTGATTCCAGCTTGAAGATCGGAGTAACTGGAAGGATTCAACCAGATTTTCAATGTGTCTGCCTTACCTGGTCTACGATCGACAGAAATATTGAGAACAATCAGATTGTTTCCGTTGACCCTTAAGGGGCTAAGGCCACCACTAATAGTCTGAAGATCGGAGCCAGAGTTTCCCATGCCTCCTAGCTCATACCAAGCTCCTATAAATTCAGGAACCATTGGGCTTTGCCCATTCAGATTTCCCAGTGCGTATGTGCTTGGTCCTAACTTAACTCGATCATCAACAATAGTGCTGGCTTGTGCGTCATTAAGCGGTAAAAATGTCAGCAGTACTGTTATTGTGATAATTAAAATGCGAACCAAGTAGTTACTTCTTTTAAATCGATCGGTCAATCCAGGTCCGTTCCATGCCCTAAATAGGAAAGCCGAGCGCCCAATCCCTTTGTTCAGCTCTAATCCAGTCAAAGGATTTGTAGCTAGCAAAAGCATCAGAGCAGCAATGACATTAATCAAAGCAGCGATCGTCTTCGTCAAAGCAGCAAATAAACGAATCAAAGTAACTATGATCGCGGCGAGTATAAGTTTTACTTAAACCAAAGCTGCTTTGATATAAACCGATCCTGCAAAGATCGGCATCAGAGCAGCTTTGATCGGAACAATTACAACAACCATTGCAACTGTTACAACAACTATTGTAATCATAGTAGGTTTGATTCGCGTCTTAGCAGCTTTGATTCGCGTCTTAGCAAGTTTGATTCGCATCTTAGCAAGTTTGATTGCAATTTGTATCAAACCTGTCCGGAAAATTGCTGAGGTTTGAGCTGAGACAACGGATAATTCCCGAAAACGATCGCACAACTACTGAGTGATTAGACGAGAACAGCAGGGTAGGTTAGAACTGTCCTTATCTCCTGATGTCTGGGATGGCATCTCCCGATCGCAGCCATCCACTTCCAGTCATCCCGGCCTAACGTCTATTTCTGACCTCTCATTTTGCAAATCGTTTTGCAAATCGTTTTGAAGCCCCTTGAATTTCAGAGTTCAGGGGATTTTTGCTGTTTGGCCGACAGTAATCGATCGGAGACCAGCTTTCAGGCATCAGGAGTGTACTTTACCATCAGAGGTGGAATATCATGCCCAGACCGAAACGCAGTTCGCCCACTGTAGAAAAAGCCCAGCGACGGGCCGCTGCCGTGAAAGCGATCGATCCCAACCTGGATTTAGGCAATGGTTTGACGATTCAGACTTTTTTAGCCTCGATTCAGGAAATTCAGGCCAAGCTGGATGATTACAACACGATGCTTTCTACGCTCGATCAAATGGCTTTAGCAATTGATGGGGGTGAGCGATTGCTGTCTGAAATGACAGAGCGAATGTTGACAGGCGTGGCGTTTAAGTATGGCCGCTATAGCGATGAGTATGTGATGGCAGGCGGTAGCCAACGACCCAGCCGTCGTAAATCCAGGTCTAGCAGTGGTGCAAAGACAGAAGAATCAGCGACTCCAGTGTTTCAGGCGGGAAGCGAAGGTGTCAATGGTTCGACCAATGGTGTTGTGAATGGAGCAACCGTGAAATAGTCGATCGATAAATTGGATGACTGGAGGCTCACCTGCTGAAAAACCAACGGGTGAGCTTTTTGTTGCGATCGCAACATTGAAACCAAGGCTGAGCGATCGACCAATCTTTCTGACCGATCGCACTTCCATGAACTCGTACAGACACAGCAAACTGTACGGGCGGGTTTAGCAGATCAATCTACCTCCTGCAATGGATTTAACAGCAAAACCCGCCCCCGCCAAATATCGAATCGAACTGATTGAATTCCGATTCGTTAACGCACTAGGACTGACATGTATTTGCCTTCAAACGGGGCTGGAATGATCGGGGTGAACTTGACGCGATCGGTGGCAATTCGCTTCACGTAAAATTCGTTGATCGTGTGCAGGACTTGTTCTCGCGTGCCAATAATCCAGATTTGCGATTTATCGGTAGGCGAAATGGGCAGCAGTTCGTTGAACTCTGTAGACATACTATTTCCCTCGCTGAGGTTAGGTTTGTGGGAAGAAAAGCCCAAGGTATGGCTGTCTAGCCGTTGCGAAGCCCTGAAGATCGATTAAGATCTCAGCAGGCTAGCCTCTGCTGATAACAGAGCGTTAGACAGCTGGCTATGAGTGGGGCCAATCACTTATAGTCAGCGCCATACCTTGAACAGATCTACTGGTTGTAAAATCGGTCAAAAAACCAGTGTTGCTTAGCATAGAACAAAGTTCAGCGACACACAAGCGTATTCAAGTGTTTGTCAATATTTTGTGATGGTTTCAATCCCTCTGGTCTAAATCTAGAGAGTTTAGTCGGATTGGGAGTAGCGATAAATATTGGTGCAAGTGTTTCAAAGGATGCTTGGATCTTTCTCCATGATAGTATAAAGAGTAGATAAAGATAGCTCCATAACCCTACTTATGGAGACTAATATCAAGAAGAAAGTCTGCGCAAATTGGGCTATGGAATGTGTTATGCAGAATCAATTTCTTCATAAAGCCCCTTACAGGGCAATTCGCATTGACTTGGATCTTCATAACACCCCTAAAATGGGATCTTATAAAGAAGAAGAGGGCAGATTTCAGTCTACAAACAAGTTAGGTACTTGGCTTTTTCTTAATCACTACAAGAATTATCTATAAAAAGCAAGAAATGGAAAAAATTAGAGATGAATTCCTAGCAGAACTTTTGAGTAAACCTCCTGAGCTCGTTGCTTCTCTTTGGATTTTGGATAGAATCCCATATCCTTTTCAAGATGACAGGATGCTTTATGCTGAGTGGAGGCACAAGCTTTCGTCTTTGTTAGAGGTTGATTCTTCTGAGATTGTTATTACAGGAAGTGGTGCATTTGGAATTAGTTTGAATCCCAACAAGAACTATAAATTTTATGATGAAAGCTCAGATATTGATGTGGCCATAGTTTCAGAGTTCTTTTTCAATACTTCATGGAAATATTTAAGAAATATTGGTACTAAAATACATACTTTACCGCCACCTGCAAAGCAATCTGTTAAAGATCATGTTGGAAAGTATATTTATTGGGGCACAATAGCTACCGATAAGCTATTACCTTACTTACCATTCGGTAGGAAATGGCTTTCGGCACTAAGTGAAATGTCAAAAGTAGAACCAACAAAAAATCGTGAAATCAAAGCAAGAATATATAAAGATTTTGATAGTCTAAGGGCATACCAAATTAATAACCTTAAGAATTTAAGAACACAAGAATTAGAGAAAGGAATATAAAATGTCGAAATTTCTTACTACAACAAACCGGACGATTGTGTGGTTTAAAAAGGCAAATGATTCTGGGGATCTTCAGATGAAGCCGCCATTTCAAAGAAACCCCGTCTGGACCCATCCTCAAAAAAGCTATCTCATTGACAGTATCCTAAATGGTTATCCAATACCTGAAATTTACATGCAAGAGTTTGTTGACGAACTTGGTAACGAGCGGCATATAATCATTGACGGTCAGCAGCGAACAAGAGCATGTTTGGATTATATTGAAGGCAAATATGCTATTAAACCAGATGAGTCTCCAACATGGGGAGGAATGAAATTTGATGACCTTTCTCCTGACGACAAGAAGAAAATATTTGGATATACGTTTATTGTAAGAATACTTCCCGAAATGTCTGATGACGATATTCGAGGCATATTCCAAAGACTTAACAAAAATGTAGTGGCGCTGAATGCTCAAGAACTTCGTCAAGCGACTTACTGGGGACCATTTATTCAAACGATGCAGGAGATAGCAAACTATGTATATTGGTCTACTACAGGGATATTTACACCACTGAATGTCCGTAGGATGATGGATATTGAGTTTATTTCTGAGCTTTCTATTGCGATATTACATGGACATCAGAATAAGAAAGAAACTATTGACAGTTTTTATCAAGAATATGAAGAAGAATTTGAATCCAGAGATGACTTAATCTCAATATTCCAAGCTGTTATTTATGAGTTAGAACAGTTATTTCCCGATATTAAAAATACTCGCTGGAAAAAGAAAACTGACTTCTATTCCTTATTTGTTTATTTTGCTTCGCGAAGAAACTATCTCCCTTTATCTATTGAGAAGCGCTCAGAGATTAGAAATATATTAGATAATTTTGCTTCATCTATTAATAACTACCTTAGTTCTGGTTCAGAACAGACCGTTTATGTGAAGCAGGTCAACGACTATGGTAAGTCAATTCGTGCTTCATCTGATCTGGGAAATAGAAAAAGAAGACACAAAGCACTTGGCGAGTTATTAGATCCAATTATCGAGGTTGATTCATCCGGAGCATCAAAATCTTTGATAAAACCCTTGCAAAATGGATTATTTGATGAAGATGAGGAGGATGAAGGTGCAGCCTAACATAGTCTCTGAGCCGATCGGGATAGCCAGTTAGCCGATCCTCGTTTCAAGATTCCAGCTTGAAATGCAACTTCGAGGTGCTGTCTCCTGAAATGGTGTGGCAGAGCCACAATACCAGAATCCCCAGAGAGACTCTGGGAACTAGGAAATTAAAGACTTCGATCACTCTTTTTCAAGTTTAACGATCCCTACTGCCGAAAGAATCGTCAAACCGCCGATGATTTGAATCAACGTCAGACGTTCATCTAAGACAATATAAGCTTCTACTGCGGTCATGGCGGGTTCTAACGTTGCCAACAGGCTAACAATGCTGGCAGGCAAGTAGTTCATTGAGGTATTGTAGAGGCCAAAACCGAGGATGGTTGGCACAAAAGAGAGAATGATCAGAACCAGCCAGCCATTTAAAGACAAGACGGGTAAAAGTGCTTGATAAGATCCTGCGGCTCCTGGCACCACTGGAAATAAGTTAAATATCATGATGAGAATTGAGCTAAAGGCAAACGAATAGAAAATGGAGGTCCATGCATTCATCTTTTGCCTTGCTGCTTCTTTCGTAATCAGGTTGTATGCAGCAAATAATAGTCCTGAAAATAAACCTGTGAATATTCCTAATGGATTCAATTGCCACATTTCTGCGCTGTAGGCATTGGAAACCATCACACATCCGATCAGGCTTAAACCGATCGCCAGAATTTTCAGAAGCCCAAGTTTCTCCTTGAACAGCCATAGCGCAAGAACTGCTGTAAATCCGGTTGAGCTATAGGCCAAAACTGTTGCGACAGCAGCTCCATTCGCTTCGACTGAGAGCGTCCAGATGGAATTAAAAACGGCCAGGATTAACCCATAAAAGGCGTAAAATCCAATTTGGGCAGCATCGATATACAGCAGAGAACGGCGAATGAAGAATAAGATCGGTGCTAATGCTACACAAACTAATATGTTGCGCCACAAGGCCAACAACAAAGCGGGCATGCCACAATTCGTGATTAAATAGCCAATCAGAACACCTGTAATGGACCAAATAGTAATTCCAAGAATTGCGATCAGGTATCCCTTGGTGGTCCGTGACATGCGTAATCGTTTCTCCTCAGCCATCCCAGCATGGTTGCCTCAGCATTTTACCTTGAGACGTGAGTGAATCCTCAAGGAGGGTTAGCTCAGATCTTGCACCTCTTGCAATAACCCGCGCGCAGATAAATCGCGAGCTAATGGATTAACCCCACTAAAGTGGGCTGAAAGGCTTGCTTAGTCTGCTTTAGCAGAGTTTTGCTATTAGTCCGCAGTTTACTTACGGACGGGGCATTAGGTCAACAATTAGAACAGATGCAAGATCTGAGTTAGCTTATTCTCGTTTCAAGATTCCAGCTTGAAATGCAACTTCGAGGCTCTGCCTCCCAAAATGATGTGGCAGAGCCACAATACCAGAATTCCCAGAGAGACTCTGGGAACTAGAAAGACTCTGGGAACTAGAAAATTACGCCTACTTACTCGCTACAATTTTGGTGAAACCCCTGAGTCAGAACTCCAAATGCATCAATCCTCAGTCGAGCTTGATCTGGATGCCTACTTTCACCGAATTGGCTACCAGGGCGATCGCTCACCCACCCTCCAAACCTTACAGGCCATTCATCAGCGACATGCCCAAACGATCGCCTTTGAAAACCTGAATCCGCTCGTTAAACAGCCTGTGCTGCTGGATCTGGCCTCTTTGCAGCAAAAGTTGGTTCACCAAAAACGGGGCGGCTATTGCTTTGAGCAAAACTTATTATTTCGATCGGTCTTGCTGGCTCTGGGTTTTTCAGTCACCAGTCTGGCCGCACGGGTTCGCTGGAATGTGCCAGAAGGAACCATCACACCTCGCNANGCCACATGTTGCTCCAGGTTCATCTTGAGGGACAGCCCTATATTACAGATGTGGGATTTGGCGGATTGACGCTGACCACACCGCTTGTGTTAATCCCCAATCTTGAGCAAGAGACATCGCTCGAACCATTCCGATTCATCGAAACCGATCGGGCCTACATGATGCAAGCCTTCATTCATCAGGAGTGGATATCGCTTTATCGCTTTGATCTCCAGGAGCAGCAGCTTCCTGACTACGAGGTGAGCAATTGGTATGTTTCAACCCATCCCAACTCCATTTTTGTGAATGGCTTAATTGCTGCAAAACCTGATGTCGATCGTCGTTATGCTCTGCGCAACAACCAGTTTACGGTGCATTATCTAGAGGGACGCACCGAACGCCGCACCCTGGCAACAGTTGCAGAATTGCGGGCAACCCTGGAGAATGCTTTTGGGCTGAATCTTGACGCGATCGCTGATCTCGATCAGGCATTGCAGCAGGTAATAGAACGAGTTGCTTAACCTGAAGCTTGATCCGATTGACCCATTAGTGTCTGGAATGCGCTCATCACTTCAGGGGCAGCTAGCGCCAGTGAAGCAAACGAGCAAAGCGTCGCCACCTGGCAATATTCGCAAAACGCTTTATTTTCACTCCATTCTTCCCGGGCCAGTTCAGCCGCCGCCAGTGCATCAATCAGAATTTTGGCTCCCATGGCGATCGGCACCAGCGGATTTTCCCGCGCCCGGTTTTCGCCGCCGGTTGTTGCCAGCCATGCCGTAATCCCGTAATTGATGAAGGGGGGCCAGGGGGGATCTCAACTCAATACCGGAATACTGCCGCTAAGGGTGCCGCATCTGGCACTTTTTCTGGCTCTACTGCATAGACCTTGCCTCCATTCAGTAGGGTTTGAACCGCCGCTGCGTTGAGCAGATCTTCGTCTCCCGGTTCCGCATCGGCATGCATCTGTAATTCCATGGCCTGCGGATCGAAATTGCCCCATTGCTGAACGCCCACCGCCACAAAGAGTTGTTCCACCCGACCATAATAGGCAGCCGGAATCGCTTCTTTGGGATCGGCAGAGGTTTTCCCAGTCGTCGTCATTTCCTGATAATGCTCGATCGCAGCTTGCTCAGCCTGAGAAAAGTAAGGTTCGACGATCGGCAAAACCTGGGCATGTAGGGCTGCTGGCTTCAAGATTTCAGGATTTTCAGTTACCCCTTCCTCTAATAAATGGCCATAGTTATTCGCTTCCCGATAGATCGGCAGCAGGTATTCAACACCCACCAGAACTAGCGGAGCCCGTTTATCCCGCAAGAACTCATGCAGGGCATGATCCACGATATGGAAATATTGCAGAATATCTTGCTTGATATCGTCGCGATCGGGGCTGCCCTGACCATGAAACGATCCGGCCTGCTGGGCAGAGTTGGCGGTGCCTCCCTTAGAGGTGCTGATCCGAAATTGACCCGCTTTGGCCGTTTCGTCATACTGCAAGGCATCATCCATGCTTTTCGGCATTCCCTCTATTTCCACTGCATGGATGCCATAGCGCGTTGCTTCAAAAAATCGGATTTCTTGTTGACTCAGCGCCAGGACATAAAACTCGCTGTCTCGCGTCAATAGCGGCATCAAGGGCTTCAGGTGAAACTGCTCGCTGACGACCACCAATTCATCGCATGGAATCGGCAATCGGTAGGAACGAAAGAAGCCATCTGCCAGGAAGATCGCTAGCCCCTGATCCTGATGTTGCCAATCTTCCTCGGTGATGTCGGCAGCAGGTTGCAATAGACGCGAGGGATCTGAAATGCCAAGTTCGTCTAACTTTGCCTCTGCTTCCCGCAGCAGATTCTTAAACCGGATCGGGTTCTGCCTGGTCTCTGGACCGGCTGGATAGGTCGGCATATAGATTGAGACACAGATTCCCTGAGGCTGCTCTACTAGTTCTTTCAGGTCTTCAATCGACAATAAACTCATAAATCCACAAATCCTTCACGACAATCCAAATGGCTGATTTCACCAGCGACTGGCCAACACTCCAGCGATCGCAGCAGTGGCGACTGAAGTAATGGCAGTACCAAATACCCACCAGGCTGCTGAGGCCGCTGTCTTTTGCACCTCTTCTGCTTGTGCTTTGGCCTGGTGTTTCAGGGCTTGAACGCGTTCTTCCGCTTTGGCTTGCAGTCGCTCTGCCCGATCGAGCACGCTATTTCTAGCCGATTCGATCTGGTCAACGATTTTATTGGCCTGCTCTTCCGAAATATCCGATCGCGAACTCAGCAGGGCTACTAATGTTTCTCGATCAAACTGACCCAGGCGATCGCGCAAAGCATCCAAGCCCGCTTCGGGGTCATCGAACAGTTTGCGAATGTCGCGTTGAATCCCTTCGTAGTTGAGCTCTGGCCGATCTAATGCGTTGAGGTAGCCCCGCACATTCTCATTTGCTTTGCTGGCTGTTGCTTGCACCTGATCCTTAATGTTCTGAGCCTGATTCACCACCTGATCGCGGATGGAGGTCACCTGATTCACCACCTGATCCACAATCCGATTCGCATCTTCCTCAGAAATATCTTCTCGTTGGGAGAGCAGCGCGACGATTGTTTCTCGATCGATCTGAGATAAGCGATCGGCCAATTGTTCTGCCCCTAGCTTGGGCTGCTGGATCAACCGCTGCAAATCACGCTGGATGCCCTCTGGACTCAGTTCTTCCCGCTTGGTATTGCGCAGGTAATCCGCTAAGTCCGTTGAGAAATCGCGGATTTGGTCACGGGTGCGAGCTGCCACTTGACGAGGCGTGCGAATGATCGTTTGCAGAGCATTCTGAACCTGATCAACAGCCTGATTCACCTGGTCTTCACTCAGGTCTTCTCGTTGGCTGAGTAATCCCACCAGCGTCTCTCGGTCGATCTGAGACAAACGGCTTCCCAGAGCGGAAATTCCAGCCTGCGGATCTTCTAGAAGCTGCCGCAAATCGCGTTGGATGCCTTCAGGATTCAGCTCTTCGAGTTGAGTGTTGCGCAGATAATCCGCTATTCGATTAGTAAGCTGATCGACCTGTTCTTTGGCCTCTCCAGCTAACTCCTGCGGCACATGCAGCGTTCGATCGTGAATGGATTCAACCTGCTCAATGAACTGATTCACCTGATCGGGATTTAAGTCTTGCCGATCGGCCAACATCTGTTGCAAAGTGTCGCGATCGAGCTGTCCCAAACCAATCCGGGTGGCGAGTAATCCTGCTTCTGATGTATTCAGGAATCCCTGTAGAGTTTGCTGAATCGAATCGATCGTCAGTTCGGCTGGATTGGTTTCCCGCAAATAGGATTCAACCCGCTGCCGGAATTCCCCAGCTTGCTGTTGCAGTTGGTTCCAGCTTTCCTGCGATTGATTCAAGAACCGATCGCGTGCCCCTTCCAGATTGTTCAGAATCTGCTCCATTTCTTCGGGGCTCAGATCTTGTCGTCCGGCCAGCAGCATCTGGGACAGGGTATTGCGATCGAACTGAAGCAGCCGATTGCCCAGCATTTCATAGGTTGCCTCTGGATCGGCCAGGAGGGCAGTAAAGTCTTGCTGAATTTGATCAGAATTTAAGTTGTCTTTGGGTGCTGAACGGAGGTAGGTTTCAACTTGTTGGCGCAATGCTTGCGATCGAGCCTGTTCTGCGGCCTCACGCACCTGGTCTAACACTTCACGCCGAATCACTTCCAATTCATCGGCAATGTCATTAATTTGATTCGGATCTACGCCTTCACGGCGATTGAGGACTTCAACAAAATAGGCGCGGTTGAGCGGTTCTAATTGCTGTTGAACCAGGGTTGGATCGGCATCTGGATCGAACAAGATTTCGCGAAATCCCCGATCGAGATTTTCAGCACGCAAGTACCATCCAGGAGAGTGGAGTAAATAATTTTCAATGTCCGATCGGATCACCAGCGTTGGAGCGGCATTGCTGACCTGTTGAACAACTTTGTTCGCCTGTTCACCGACCTGTTGACCGATCGAACTCAAGGGTTTCGTCAGCGCTTCTAGATTTAAGTCTGCTAAGCTGCCGCGTTTCACAAGCGTTGCCACCAACGCATCTATGCCCATCTGCAAGGTTCGTTCTCGCAGTCCGACGCTCTGTTTTGCCTGTCCTTCACCATTGCCTTCACTATTACTATGGCCATTGCCATTGCCGTCCTGTTTCATTCCCAAAAGCTGGGTCAACCGTTCCCGCAGCTTTCCGGATGCCAGATCTTCTGAAGTGGCTGATTTCAGCAAATCGACTAACTCTGAGCTGTTGGCAGGTAGTAGATCAGAATTGCTGAGCAGATTAAGCACCTGATTAGGGATTTCTTTCGCGCCAGATTGAGGCCCGTCAGATTGGGAACCGCCAGATTGGGGTAACGGGAGCTGAGACAGATAATTTTCCAAATTTTCTCGCAATCGATCGGAAGACAAGACCGATTGCAATTCCTTGCTGACGCTGCCGATCGAGGTTTCTACTGCGCTTGTAATCTGGCTACTGGCAGCTCGACCACTCAATGCCGTGCCCACAGTTGCCATGACGCCCTGCATGCCTGAACTGGCTGTACTGCCGACTGCACCGGCCAGAGAGCCGATCGCCTGAGCGCTTACCCAGACCAGCAGCAAGAAATAAACCGACCAGATGACAATCGCAACGATCGCACCCAGATTTTCTTGATCGATTAAGGTCAGCTTCACCGCTAAAAAGCAGGCTCCGAACACGGCTGTGTTGACAATGAACAATGTCGCTGTGCCCACCTTGGCTTCAATTCGCCGCAGTTTTTTGCCCCATCCATCCGCATCTGTATCAGTAGGGTTAATGCCCGCAGAGATGCCAGTTGCGATCGAAAGGTTGCTCAGCAGAAATTGAAAGGCGAATGCCATTGCGACACCGGCAATCAAAGCAATAAAAAATTGTGGACCCGAAAGAAATGCCAATGTGAATGGATCGAATGGGTCAGCGTTAACAATCACCTGAGCAAATAGCAGATCAAGGGTGGAGTGAATCCTTCCCAGTTGACTGTGAGCTGTTACCAGCGCAGTGACAAAATGCTGGAGCATATCATTTCCCCTCTGTTGATTACTGCGAGAATGAAGCGCGATCGCACCAGGATCAATTTTGAGCGTACGACATCAGTAGATCACAAATCCCCTGTTAAGATCCCCCTAGCCCCCCTTATCAAGGGGGGAACCGAGCCAAAATTGCCTTTAAGTCCCCCTTAATAAGGGGGATTTAGGGGGATCTAACACGAAAATTGTTATATAAGGAAATTCATTTTCGATCTACTAAGAATGACTCCTTCTATCACCTTAGTCATTCTGCATTGACTTACCCTCTCCTGCGGGGATACGGCTACCCCTGCCAAAGGAGAGATCTATCTTTAATTTCGATCGTGCGTTAAGCCGCCAAAGGAGACTGATCATAATGCGCTAATAAATCAGCCGGATCATCATAAATTGCGATCGCTCCTGATAATTGCTCGTCGCTAAAGCCACCCGTCCGAAAGGCAATCACCCGAACGCCTGCTTTACCCGCTGATTCGATATCGTAGGGAGCATCTCCTAACATCACGGTTTCAGCCGGATCGAGATGAGCTTTATTCAGCGCTACGGCAACAATATCGGGCGCGGGTTTGGATCTTTCGGCATCGTTGGAGGTGGTGAACTCCTGCAACAAATCCTCGACCTGAGCTACTTTGAGCAGCATCTCCATTTCTTGTTCGCTGGCAGAGCTCGCCACGATCAAATGCAGCCCTTTATTGCGCAGTTTTTGCACCAGATCTCTGGCCCCTTGCGTCGGGGCGAGTCGGGAACTGAATTTATTCAGAATCAATTCTTTACGGTGGTCCGAAATCTGTTTGCCGGTGCCCGCCTCGCTATTCAGTTCTGGGACTAGTTTGGGCATGATCTGATCGCCTCCCATGCCGATCATAGGCCGAACCTGCTCAAACGGAATGTCATATCCATAGGCTGCAAATGCTTCAACCCAGCCCTGCGCGTGAACATCATTGCTCAACACCAGGGTACCATCTACATCTAAAATCACGCCTGATAATGCCATATTCAGTGCTCCATTCATTGGTATATTTATTGGATTAAATTCATCTTTCGGATCAGCAATGCTCAGTCGATCGAAAATGAATTCATGCTGTATCAATTCTTGCCATCGATCCCCCTAAATCCCCCTTAACAAGGGGGACTTGAAGACACTTTTAGCTCGGTTCCCCCCTTTCGTAAGGGGGGCTAGGGGGGATCTCAACAGGATTTACGATCGGCTGATGCTACAAATGCAGGTTTGAGGCAGCGCAGCTTCCTGGACCACGCTACCCCATTATTCACGGCTGATTCATCAATCGCGGCTTAACGAATTACATAGAGGTTGCCATGCCCTGCTGAATTTTGCTCTTAGCAGCCTTAAATTCGGTTGCCATTTGTTCCTTTTGTTCAGTGCTGCAATTTCTATCGATCGCTGCAAACAGGGTGCTTTCCTCTTGCCGAACGTGATCCCCCACAACATCCATCAGGTCTTTGATCTTGGAGCGGAACATATCCGCAGAACTGGGATCGATCGCCTTGATTTCATCCAGCATCCGCTTCATTTCAGCCTGTTCGTCGTACAGTTCCTGGGTATTCTCATCACCATAGAATGATCGCACTCTGGGATAGACCACTTCTTCTTCGGCCTGAGCGTGGGTCAGCAGATCTTTGTAAAGCTGACCAAAATACTCTTGCAGCTTTTGCGGCTCCTTGGTCGCACCAATTTCAGTAAAGATGGTATTCACTTTGTTGTGATCTAACCGAATCAGCGTCTGGATATTCATATCCTTTTTATCGGTATTTTGGGTGACGACGCTGCCCGCAATCCCCGATAATGCTGCAACCGCATCCTGGACTCTGGCCCACAGTCCTTGATCCGCATCCTGACCCGTCATTTCGCGCACGCCAACCTGCTCCAACATGCCTTTGAGCTGTTCCTGATGCGCCCGACCTTCAAAATTGACGGTATTGAGAGGTCCGATCGCCACTGCAATATCCGCGCCTACTTTTTGAGCGGCTTTATGGATGAGGAGGCCGCTCATCACCTGACCATGCTTGAGAAGTTCATGGTGCATTAGCTTTTGATAGAACGTAAAGTCATCGCCCCCCATCATCTGCTCAAATTGCTGCGTAAATGTCCGGGTTGCGGCACTGGGTTCAGATTGAATGCCATATTGGACAACCACCGTATCAATAATGCCGAGATTTTTTCGATCGTCCTCCAGCATATTTTGCAAGCGATTGCGTATATCCTGGCCAGAGCAAGTATCAATCAGTTTTTGATCATTCGAGAGGATGAATTCCTGAAAACGACGCAGATCGGCTAATCTTTCAGCAATCATCATTCGTTTTGTATCATCTAATGTGTTAACCATGAGTTTTTCTCCTCTGCTTAGAGTAAAACAAATTCATTACCTGTATCCACAACGGAGTGCATCCCCTCAGACAACATGGCAGAACTGCCGGTGATGGAGGCCGCAATAAACTTGGTAATGGCGATCGCTAAATTTGCTCCAATTGCAGCAAAAATCGTTTTGTGTCCTGAGCGGTTTGCCATAGAGTTCAACTAGGTTTGACTGCTCTAATTCATCTTCTGTCTAGATTCAAATGAGAGTTGGGACAGTATGACTTTAGAAAGAAAAAGCAGGTGCTTACGTCTGCCCTGCGACAGAGCGATATTACAAATCATTCTTGAGGCATAAGGGATTCTATTTCTAATTTGTTCTTATAGATCTGGTAGATCGCAAACTCAAGATTGGGTGGGTTACTGATTTCGCCCGCAGATTCCGCTCGCAGATAAATCGCGGGCTATAGGATCAGCTAATACCAAATACTTCAGTGAATGATACAGATACCGAACCGCCCCCCACCCCCTAATTCTGGGGAGCCGAACCGCTCAAAGTCCCCCAAGCTTGGGTGATTTAGGGGGCCAGGACTTGTATCATTAACAAACATACTTGGTATAAAGTGCACTGGAGAATGTTTTCCAGGTTTATTCCGGTTTAGCGGACTTTTTCTATTAGCCCACCGTTTACGCGCAGACGAGACAAAAGCGAAGTGACTAACACCAATTTGCGATCGACTTGCGATCTACCGAAGATAACTAACAACTGGCTCGATTCGGTTTAACTCAATGGCTAAACGCTTCACTCCGCCTCATCCTGATCGATCTGATCTGAATCAAATTGCTCAGGAACGCTTCGGCTATTCGGAACTACATCCAGGACAGTATGCTGCGGTTCAATCGATTTTGGATGGGCGGGATACGTTGGTGATTATGCCAACAGGGTCTGGAAAATCGGCGATCTATCAAATTGCGGCCTATTTGCTGCCCGGATCGACAGTGGTTGTTTCACCCTTGATTGCTTTACAGCGGGATCAGGTTCAGTCGATTGCGGAACAAGATATTGGCGATGCTGCTGTGGTCAACTCGACGCTAAGCCCAGCAGAGCGCAGAGAAACGCTGGAAAATCTGGAAGAGGGCAGTCTGGAATTTCTATTTCTGGCTCCAGAGCAATTCAATTCTCCGGAAACGCTCGATCGGCTACAGGCGGCTGAATTGTCGCTGTTTGTAATCGATGAGGCTCATTGTATCAGTGCCTGGGGCCATGATTTTCGTCCGGATTATCTGCGGTTGGGGCAGGTGATTGAAGCGCTAGGCCATCCGCGCATCCTGGCGTTAACGGCGACGGCGGCTCCTCCGGTGCGGCAAGAGATGGTGGAACGATTGGGAATGCAGCGGGCTTCGGTGATTGTGGAGGGGTTCGATCGCCCTAATATTCGATTGGCGGTTGAACGCTTTGACGATGACCAGAAAGCAGAGCATCTGCTGCATCGGGTGATGCAGGCTGAAAAACCCGGCATTGTCTATGTTGCGACGCGAAAAGGCACTGAGGAACTGGCAAATCAGCTTCAGGAGCGGGATATTCAGGCCCATTTCTATCATGCGGGGATGAAAGCTAGCGATCGCCAGCAGACGGAAGCCGCGTTTATGGCGGATGAGATTGAGGTTCTGGTAGCGACGACGGCATTTGGCATGGGGATTGATAAACCGAACGTTCGCTTTGTGTTTCATGCCGACATTAGCGATTCGCTGGATTCCTATTACCAGGAAATTGGGCGGGCCGGACGAGATGGGGAAGCGGCTCAGGCGTTATTGTTCTATCACCCGGAAGATCTCAACTTACGGCGGTTTTTCTCGGCAGGTGGACAGGTGGATGAGGCTCAGGTGGAGCAGGTTGTGGAAGTGCTACAACATCAGCCGCAGGCGATCGCTCCAAAAGAGCTGCAGGCCCAAGTTGATCTTTCTAAATCAAAATTGAGAAGCGCCTTGAATCATTTGGCAGAAGTTGGGGCGATCGAAGTATCTCCGACGGGGGATGTGAGCTTGAAAGAAACGGATCATTTAGAGGATATTGGTGCAGCGGTTGCCCAAGTCCAGGAGCGATATAAGCAGGTGGAACGATCGCGCTTAGAGATGATGCGAAATTATGCGGAAATCAGGAGTTGTCGGCGTGAGTATCTGTTGAACTATTTTGGTGAAAATTATTCCGGCCCCTGCGGATATTGCGATAACTGTCAGGCTGGAACGGCACCCGTAGAGCCAGAAGCGGAGCCTAAACATCAGCCTTATGCCTTGGATAGTCAGGTGGTGCACAAGTCCTGGGGAGAAGGAACCGTGATGCGGTATGAGGCGGAGAAGATTGTGATTTTGTTTGATCAGGTGGGCTACAAGACGCTGGACCTGAAAACGGCCCTATTGCGGCAATTGCTGCGCCGAAAGGATGATTAGCGCTAGCCAGGTTGCTCTAGCAAAAAATGCGGCACGGTAGGCCGATCGAAAATCCGTGCCCAGCGTGCCTTTTAGGAAAAGTGGGAGCGTCTTGCCCACGTTTATCCCTCAATTCGGAGTGTTAACGAGAGCCCAAGGGATCGCGCTGATAAGCTTTTTCGGTTTCTCTTTCGGGATCATAACCTTCGGTAATCTCATCGAGGTTCAATTTATCTTTCACGACCTCGCCGAGGGATTTGTCTTCGTCATTATTGTTGCGATCGTGCAGTGCGGAAGCTTGGCTTTGCCACTCGTTACGCTGCCTTCTCAGTTCGTCGATGTCTTTGCCAGCAACGGGTTGATTGATGCCTGGAGCAATTCCTGGTTCTGCATCATGCCGAGGTGCTGCCACTGTTGCAGTTTGCATAAAGCTAAGGAACATGACAACACTAAGGGCCAGGATGGTGAGTCGTTTGATGAGGGTTTGAAGCGAATGAAACACTTGGCTGATCATAAATTTCGCCTGTAATTTGAATAACATTTCAACTTAGGTAGCATAAATTAAAGTGATCATTTCTACGTCTGTCATTGGACAGAAGCAGGAGAGTATCTTAGACTTTTGTGATAGTAAAATAAAAATAAAGGAATGTAAATTTATAAGAAGATCAGGCGCGGCGAATTCCCCCGATTCTTCTAGTTTGCACTATTGATAAAGCTGATGTAATCGATCGGCAGCGACTCGATGTTTTTCGACTAAGTTGGGTGGTGCAAGGATTTGAGCATGGTGCATGAATCGATAGATCCAGCGACTAAATTCATCGATGGATCGATCGGGCAGTTTTATTTTGTAATCCACATACGGCAGTGCTTTGATAATTAGATCAAGTCTGTGTAGATGCTTCAAACCATTATATAACTGCGGCAAATTCAGTATAAATTCTATCCGTCAACCATAAATAGTTTGACTATTTACTACCATAATACTTACTAAAGCATTTTGTGATGACTAAATCTTACAGACATTCCACTATACAAGGTAATCCTTCATTTTCCAGTTCATTTACTAATTCAGTTATAGCTGGCTCAATTTCCTCTTTAGTTGTCCTAGAACCATCTGTTTTGATAAATGATTGACCTATAAGAATCTTTTCACCAACTAATGCTTGCTGAGAACAAGATGAAGAAAAAGAACCGACCACTCCTAAACAATATCCAATTGCATGATTGTCAACGCAGGCCTGAGCGAAGCAAACAAAAGCTGCTTTAGCATCTTTTTCATATCTATCTACTCCATCGGGAAACAGAAAAATTATGGAGTCTACACTTCCACACAGTGCTTGATATAATAGCTCAAAGTCTGCATAATGATGAAGGTTAAGTAGATCATCAATTTGAAGAAGCAGATTTTGCTCTGAGATATCGATTTTTCTACATAACTCAACAAGTTTTCTGGCTATATCAGCTACATAGCTCCAGGTGAAAGTTTGGCCATCAGAAGCAATTATTTCAAATAAGGATGGAGGAAGCTCTTCTAGACTGAATTCGAAAATCGAAGAGGAACTTATTTCTTTAGATTCCAGCTCTATTGTAATAGCTTTGGATGCTTTCTCTAGTATCGATAGAAGCTCAAGAAAATTTATGAATTCTTTGAGGGGTACCTTTTCATTAGGATAAGGACGAATTGAATAATTAATTTGATCTGATTCAAGAATCAATTCAAAGAATCTAGATTCCACCCTAAACTTTATACGTTCCCTCGGAATAAATCGATTTAAAGGAGGAATATGCAATTTTGCAGCGAAGGAGATCTCCGGTGAAAATTTGTGTTCTCTGAATTTCAATTTTGCTTCTACTGGCTTACAAGAGATAGAAATTACTCCCCCTTCAACCGTATTAGGATTATTTGACAGAATTCCAAATCTTTTATGATAGATACTAGATTGCTGGATATTAATTTCTTGGCGAAGACCTAGAGATACATCTAAAAGATCTCCAATAGGATCATCGCTCGCCACCGTAAACGTAATTTGAAGCTTTCCATCTTCAAAACCAACTGTTTTCAGTATTTCGTTTTTGCTTTTGATATATTCTTCCATGCCATTCGGCACATTTCTTTCAATCGCATCCTTCAAACTTTTACCAGTTAAAGGTTCCAGTTTGACAGCATTTTTGTATGCAATCGAAATTTTAGATTTGTTGAGGTAATTTCCTTTCCCTTGATTCTCAAGCTCTCTAATTCTCTTTAGTGTTCTTTCAATAATTTCTTGCCCAACATGAACTAAATAACCGGCTTTCGCTCTATCTTCTCCATCAAACTCAATGAAGCAGAAGAAAGCTGGCATCTGTGCTTTTACTAGTCTGTTGAGATTAGATAATTTAATACTTTCCCTTTTGCTTCGCTTGTCAGTTGATTTAACTTGAATTTTGCACTCTAATGGAGGAGAAGCAAGATCCTGTGGCAGATGACTTTCGTGTTTACAGGGAAACTCTACAAGAAAATCCCATCCTGTCCTGTCCATTTCAGATTTGTGAACTGTCAATCCAATAGCATTGCAAAGCCTTCTGAATTCAGTTTCTCCTAACTCTCCTAAATCTCGATTTTGCATGAGTGCAGCAGTAGACAAGCTGTAAAATACTAGTACATTTTAACTGTTCCCCAACTTTTTGGACCAATTAAGAATCAAAATTCGGCGTGTATGAATGACAAGCAATTGTCTGATAATCCTGCTTAGTTTCTTCAAATCTTTGATCAGAGAATAACGATTGAATTTTAGCCGTCTATTTGCTGAAGGCTTTTTCTTTAAGCCTTGTATAGGAATCAGGGGGTGTCTAATTAAGTCATACTTCTTAAAGCATGAGCTCTAGCTAAGCGCACTAGATGCTCTACGGTAAGGTAGCGTTCCAGTTCAGTGTTTCCTTTAGCAGAAAGGGTTCCAGCTTTGCTCTGGGTTAACAAATGACTGACTCGATCTTGAAACTTTGGCGAAGGGCGAATTGCCAAAATTTGTTCTGGGGTCGGTTGGCTGGCCAGAAACGAGATGATGTCTTGTTCCTCCAGAAAAGTGGATGGGTACTGCTGAGCTTGCAATGCTTGTAAACCCAGCTCTATTACCTGCGGTTGTTGGGCCTGAAACTGCTGTAACTGTTGGGCAAGGTCATCGGGAATGTCGATCGTCATTTGAGTCTGTGGACTAAGAGGCAGATTGATTCAATTATAAGGATTGAGCTGTTGAAACAGTCCGATCGTCGGTTGCAGAGGAAGCTTTTCAGGATCGGGAGGAGTGATCATCCACCATGAACCCATGGCAACAATTTCGATCAGTGCGATTATCATACAGATTGTTCCATTTATCGTGCAGGTTGGTCTGTTGATTGAAACGATTGCAGGGCCGATCGAGCTGATTGGAGCCAAAACAGCAATTGTTCTTCCAAAAACAGCAATTGTTCTTATCAAAACAGAAATCACAAGAACCTTTTCGATGATCGGAATTTGATCCATTGATCCGCTTCTTCCAACTATAGAAAACGGAATTCCATTTTTTAAAATCATTGGAACCTTTTCTATAATTCCCGTGACCTTTTCGATGATCGGAATTTGATCTATCAATCCGCTTATGGGATCTATTAATAACCTTCTTCTATTTTCAATAATCGTTCTTCCCTTTTCTATACTGGTTGCAATTTTGGTAAAAACACGCAGATTAATCGAGAAAACTAATAGCGTCACCTGAATTTTTCAGGAACATTACCGATCGTGCTTCCGCTCTATTGGGAAAATTACGTTCTGTACATTTACACCAAAAGGGTGCGTAATCTATGCCATATCGCAAACGCAGTTCTCCGGTCCTGGAAAAGTCAGAACGCCGAGCTGCCAGCATCGGATCGATCGATCTTAACCTGGATTTGGGCAATGGTTTAACGTTGCCGGGGTATATAACCAGCATTGAGATCGTTCGCCAGAAGGTGGCGGAATACAATACGATGCTGTCTAATGTGGCGCAGCTCTACGATGAGATGATGGTGGCTGAACAGCAGCTCGCCGATCTGAACACACGAATGCTGGCGGGAGTGCTGACCAAATATGGTCGGAATAGCATCGAATATGAAATGGCAGGTGGCAAACGGTCCAAGTCGAAAAGAGGTAAGGCGATCGGTTCTGGGGCAGCGAGTCTCACAACAGGCTCTACCGCGATGGAATTTGTGTCGGTGCCATCGGTGAATGGATCGCAAAATGGCTCTGGTTCTTCGAATGGATCGACCAGTACAGTGATGTAATGGTTGAGTGATTGGATCGATCGAATTTGAATTTATCTTGATGAAAATGGGGGTGGCGATCCCCCCTTGATCCCCCCTTAACAAGGGGGGCGATTAAGAAAACTTCTTGAATCATGAAGGATTATCGAAAGAAGACTTTAGAGATCACCGTTGTGACATGATGCAGAGAAACATATAGGCACTCTCGTAAACACGATCGATCGCCTCATTAAAAATATTACTGAACACGCCCCCCTTATTAAGGGGGGGACCAAGGGGGGATCAAACCCTCGATCGCTCCACAAACCCCTCAAACTCTCGCAACACCTGCTCATTCGTAAACCGAATCACCCTTAAACCGTAACCTTCCAACCGCTGAGTCCTTTCCCGATCGTATTTTCGACCCTCCTCCGTAAAATGATGCTCGCCATCCAGTTCAATTACCAGCTTCAGGCTCGGACAGTAAAAATCAAAGCCCGATCGTAGGGAAGGTGAAAATCAGCATGGTCAGGAATGGAAATTAAATAGGTTCAATATTTGGTAGGGGCGGGTTTTGCTGTCAGATCTATTGCAAGGGGCAGATTGATCTGCTAAACCCGCCCGTACAAGTTGGCAGGAGCAGGTTTTGCTGTCAGATCTATTGCAAGATGCAGATTGGTCTGCTAAACCCGCCCGTACAAGTTGGCAGGAGCAGGTTTTGCTGTCAAATCCATTGCAAGGGGCAGATTGGTCTGCTAAACCCGCCCGTACAAGTTGGCAGGAGCAGGTTTTGCTGTCAGATCTATTGCAAGGTGCAGATTGATCTGCTAAACCCGCCCGTACAAGTTGGCAGGAGCAGGTTTTGCTGTCAGATCTATTGCAAGGTGCAGATTGGTTTGCTAAACCCGCCCGTACAAGTTGCCGATCTGATTTAATTCAGGTTTCTCAGGGGCATCATAAATGTTGCCAAATTCTTACTTACGCTTGTGTTCGATCGAACTTTGTTCTATGCTGAACAACACTGGTTTTTTGACCGATTTTACAACCAGTAGATCTGCTTAAGGTATGGCGCTGGCTATAAGTGATACCAACACTCATAACCAGCTCGTCTAGATCTCTGTTCACGCAGAGAGCCAGATTGCTGCGATCTTAATCGATCTTCAGCAATTTAGCGATGTCTGGGCAACTATACCTTGAGCTTTTCTTCCCCACAAACCTAACCTCAACGAGGGAAAATATCATGTCTACAGAGTTCAACGAACTGCTGCAAGGTCCGCTTGGCGATCAGCCGCCCACCGACAAATCCCAGATCTGGATTATTGGCACGCGAGAGCAGGTATTGCATACGATCAACGAGTTCTACGTCAAGCGCATTGCGAACGATCGGGTCAAGTTCACGCCAATTATCCCAGCACCCTTTGAAGGCAAATACATGTCTGTCTTGGTGCGTTGAAGATACATTGATGTGATTTGAAACGATTGTGAGCGATCGGTAGGGGCGGATCGCGATTTGCCCTTACCGAAAACGTTGAATTGCGACTGATTTAAACCCAATTGAGGGAGACCCAAAAAATGCTATCAAGCAGCAAACTAGGCCGACTGAGCCTCTGACGTTGGATAGGCTTTGTGTGCTTCGGCATAGATCCGGAGTGCTGCTGCCATTTGCTGTTCCGAGATTTCCCCTTGAGCTTTAAACCAGGCAAACGTTTCTGGATCGACGTGAACAGTAACTGCAATAGACGACTGAGGCATTCTCAACTGCGCTTTAGCAAAAAATTCTTCCGTCAAAGGCGGGACGTCAGAAGTATCAATGTCATCATCATCCATCGCATCGATCTTAGACCAATCAGTTCTTGAGGTATTGCTCATAGCGTCTCCGTTCATGAGATAGTGCTTTTCTCAATGAAATAATACGAATTGTTTCTCCACCAGACTCGGTATACACCACCACTACAACTCGCCCATCCAGTAAACCGATGCCAACCCATCGATCTTCACCATAATCTTCTCGATCGTCAAAGTCAACCACCATAGGCAAGCTAAAGATGCGATAAGCATCAGCAAAATCGAAACCATGCTTGGCAATATTAGACTCGTTCTTTCGCTCATCCCACTCGAAATCCATACCGTTAAGGAGCTGAAATTAAATCAGAAACATATCTTGCGAGACAAATGCTTTATATTGTACAATAAGCTTCGAGTGGATACTGAAGATAAGAGAAATATTTGATAGAGCAGATAACAATACCAAAATTTCTAGAGAGATCCTAAAGACGTAAGAGCAAAATTGATGGACTGCAATTGATCGGGTCAAGTTCACGCCAATTATCCCAGCCCCCTTTGAAGGCAAATACATGTCCGTCTTGGTGCGTTAAAGATACATTAAGGATCTAAAATTAAATTCGTTCTGATGTCAATTCCTATGATCGATCCCCCCTAGCCCCCTTAAAAAAGGGGGAACCGGGCCAAGAAGTGCTTCAAGTCCCCCTTTTTAAGGGGGATTTAGGGGGATCTCAGCAGAATTTTCGATCGACTAATACTAGACGATCAAGCCGTCTTGCGATAAATTCGTGCTTCAGACTCCAATGGTTTGTAGCAGTGCTGATAGGCGGAAAACTTCAGGCTTTCCTGCTGTCCCAAGCCTAAAATGCCAAACCGTCCCAAACTGTCGTGAAATAGCTGATGAGCCCGCGTCTGTAATTCCGTATTGAAATAGATCAGAACATTGCGGCAGAGAATCACGTTGAACTCATTAAAGGAGGCATCCGTAGCTAGATTGTGAACGGCAAAAACTACGTTTTTCTTCAAAAAAGGATGAACGATCGCACTACCATACTTAATGCTGTAATACTCAGATAACTGCTGAGTGCCGCCTGCCTGCTGATAGAGGAGGGCATAATCCTGGATGGCTTCCAGTGCAATAATCCCGGCTTGGGCTTGATGGAGTGCCGTCTCGTTAATATCGGTGGCATAAATGCGGCAACGGTGATAAATGCCTGCTTCCCAGAGCAGAATCGCCATTGAATAAACTTCTTCTCCAGTCGAGCAACCCGCGTGCCAGATACGAATCGAAGGATAGGTCCGCAGTAATGGAATCACCTGAGTTTTGAAAGCCAGGTAAAAATTGGGATCGCGAAACATCCCGGTGACACTGACCGATAGGCTCCACAAAAACCGCTCCATATAGGCAGGGTCATGCAGAATCTTTTCCTGCAAGCGAGAAATGCTGGGTAACTGATCGGTCTGCATCAGGTTCCAGATGCGGCGTTTAATAGAAGCGATCGCATAATTGCGAAAGTCGAAACCATAATAACGATGGACTCCCTCTAACAAAAGCTGAATTTCCAGATCTTCGAGTTCGGCAAACTGCATGAGTGCGGGCATAGAAATTTTCACTTAAAGCATAGAACTATCGCTGAAGCCAAACTCGAAGCATCGAAAGCAGTTGATCGGTTTCAACCGGTTTAGTAATGTAGTCCGATGCACCCGCTTCAATACATTTTTCTCGATCGCCGCGCATTGCTTTTGCCGTCAGGGCAATAATCGGCAAATTGGCAAACTGACTGACCTGTCGAATCGATCGGGTGGTTTCATAGCCATCCATTTCAGGCATCATCACATCCATCAACACCAGATCAATATCTGGATTGTTTTGCAATGTGGTAATTCCTTCACAACCGTTTTCGGCATAGAGAATCTCGACCTGATAGCGTTCCAACACGCTGGTGAGGGCAAAGATATTCCGCACATCATCATCGACAATCAGAATCTTCTTACCGGCCAGGGTCGAATCTTGCTGCTGCGATCGTTCCAGCATTTGTCGCTGCAAGGCTGGCAAATTGGCCTGGACTCGATGCAAAAATAAGGCCGTTTCATCCAGCAGCCGTTCTGGCGATCGCACATCTTTGATGATAATCGTGTCAGAAATGCGGCGAAGTTCCCGTTCTTCTTGAGGGGTCAGCTCTTTGCCGGTGTAGATGATAATCGGCAGGTGGCTCAGGTTAGGGTCTTGCTTCACCTGCTCAAGGAAAGCAAATCCATCCATGTCCGGTAAGCCCAGATCGAGCACCAGGCAATCAAATCTTCCCGATCGCAGAGCTTCAAGCGCCTCGGTTCCCGTGCTGACGGCAGTACTGGCCACATCCGTGTTCCCAATCAACTCGACAATGCTCCGGCGCTGAATGTCATCATCTTCGACGATCAGCAAATTCTTCATCGGACGTTCGACAAACTCTTTGATACTCGCCAGCGCATTCAGTAGAGACTCACTGCTCACAGGCTTTTGCAAATAAGCGATCGCTCCCTGACGCAAACTGCGTTGCAGCCCTTCCTCCACCGACATAATGTGAACTGGAATATGGCGAGTGCTGGGATGATGCTTCAGCCGATCCAACACCATCCAACCATCGAGCACGGGTAAGCGAATATCCAGCATAATGGCTGTGGGTTTGAAGTATTGTGCCATTTCCAGACCCACATTGCCGCGTGTGGCGACCAGTCCTTTGAAGCCTTGTTGACGCGCCAAATCCAGCATAATGCGGGCAAAATTCACATCATCTTCGATAATCAACAGGGTGAGATCGTCGGGTTGCAGCTCATCTCGATCGTCCTCAATGGTGCGATCGAGCAGCATGGTTAATGCTTCGGGCTGATCGGTAACGCCTGCTAGGTCTGAGCCTGCCAGATCTGCACCTGTTAGATCTGCACCTGCATTTGGGCCTGCAAACAGTCGAGCGGTTGTTGCAGAAGAGGAAGACTGCGCCGGTTGATCAGAGGAGGTCGCCGGTTCAGACTGGAATGATCTCCAGCGGTCCCCATCCATTTGAGGTAGATAAAGCGTAAAGGTGCTGCCTCGACCCAGTTCACTCCGCAAGCGAATTTCACCGCCCAATAGACGGGCAATTTCTCGACTGATCGACAACCCTAAGCCGGTGCCGCCATACTTGCGGGATGTGGTGCCGTCTGCCTGCTGGAAGGCTTCAAAAATAACCTGCTGTTTGTCCGGGGCAATGCCAATACCCGTGTCAGAAACCGCAAAGGCAATTACCCGATCGGCATGATTCAGCATCTCCTGATCAAACCGCCAGCCCTCGGTGACGACACTGACGCTGAGGCTGACTTGGCCCTGCTCCGTAAACTTAAATGCATTCGAGAGCAGGTTCTTCAACACTTGCTGCAGCCGCTTGCCGTCCGTATACAAATTGCGGGGCAACTGCGGATCAAACTGCATCTGAAACTCAAGATTGCGGTCCTGGGCGATCTGGCGGAAGGTGCGATCGAGATGATTTCGCAAATCGTTGAATGACATGGGTTCTGGATCGATCGACATTGTGCCCGACTCGATTTTGGCCAGATCCAGGATGTCGTTAATCAGGCCAAGCAAATCATTGCCAGAAGAGTAGATCGTGTGGGCATATTCAATTTGCTTCTCACTCAGGTTGCCATCGCTATTGTCGGCAAACAGGCGAGCCAGAATCAGCAAACTATTCAGCGGCGTGCGCAACTCATGCGACATATTCGCCAGGAATTCCGACTTGTATTTCGAACTCAACGCCAACTGTTCGGCTTTTTCTTCCAGCGATCGCCGTGCCTGTTCAATCTCCTGATTCTTGCGCTCTACTTCCTGGTTCTGAACCGCTAACAGCTCCGCTTTCTCCTGGAGTTCTTCATTGGTTTGTTGCAACTGCTCCTGCTGATTCTTGAGTAATTCCTCCGAAGCCTTCAGCGATTGAGCTTGCTGTTCCAGTCTTTGGTTGGTTCCCGTCAGTTCTTTTTGCTGACTTTGCAGTTCTTCCGCCAATGACTGCGACTGTTTGAGTAACTCTTCCGTTCGCATACTTGCCGCAATGGTGTTGAGCACGATCGCGATACTCTCAGTCAGCTGATCGAAGAATGTCAGATGAATATCGCTGAAGCGAGAGAACGAAGCCAGTTCGATCACGGCAGTCACCTGGCCTTCAAACAACACCGGCAGCGCTACAGCATTTAAGGGAGTGGCTTCACCTAAGCCAGAGCTAATTTTGATATAGTCGGACGGCACTTCGGTCAGCAAAATCCGCTCTTTTTCTAAAGCACATTGTCCGATCAGCCCTTCTCCCAACTGGAAGCGGTTGCCTAAATGCTTGCGTTCCCGATAGGCGTAGGTGCTGAGCAATTTGAGATAGGAGGCATGGTTTTCGCTGGCTTCCATCAGATAGAAGACGCCATGCTGGGCCGACACCAACGGAGCCAGTTCCGACAGAATTAGCTTGGACACGGTTTCCAGGTCGCGCTGTCCCTGCAACATCCGCGTAAATTTCGCCAGGTTGGTCTTTAGCCAGTCTTGCTCTGTATTCTTCTGCGTTGTTTCGCGCAGATTGGCGATCATCTGGTTGATGTTGTCTTTAAGAACGGCAACTTCTCCTTTTGCCTCCACTGAAATCGATCGCGTCAAATCGCCTTTCGTGACTGCTGTGGCCACTTCAGCGATCGCTCTCACCTGGGTCGTCAGATTGGCGGCCAGTTCATTCACGTTATCGGTTAGATCGCGCCAGGTTCCGGATGCCCCTGGGACTTTCGCTTGGCCCCCCAGCTTGCCTTCAATGCCGACCTCTCGCGCCACGGTTGTGACCTGTTCAGCAAAGGTTGCTAAGGTATCGATCATTTCGTTGATCGTGTCGGCTAACGTTTCGATTTCTCCTTTGGCATCCAGCATCAACTTCAGCTTCAAATTGCCATTTGCCACTGCTGTCACCACCCTGGCAATGCCTCGCACCTGGGCCGTGAGGTTGCTGGCCATTGAGTTCACATTATCCGTCAGATCCTTCCAGGTGCCTGCCACCCCCACGACTTGCGCCTGACCGCCCAACTTGCCTTCGGTGCCCACTTCTCGCGCCACCCGCGTCACTTCAGACGCAAAGGAACTCAACTGATCGACCATCGTGTTGATCGTATTTTTCAGATCGAGGATTTCACCTTTGACATCGACGGTAATTTTCTTAGATAGATTGCCATTGGCGATCGCGGTTGCCACTTCCGCAATACCTCGCACCTGAGCCGTCAGATTACCTGCCATTAAGTTGACATTATCGGTCAAATCCTTCCAGGTACCGCCAACCCCTCGAACATAGGCTTGCACTCCTAACTTGCCTTCGGTGCCCACTTCTCGCGCTACCCGCGTTACTTCCGAAGCAAAGGAGTTGAGCTGATCGACCATGGTGTTGATCGTGTTTTTCAGCTCTAGAATTTCCCCTTTGACATCGACTGTAATTTTCTTAGACAAGTCGCCATTCGCTACCGCAGTTGTTACTTCGGCAATGTTTCGCACCTGGGCTGTCAAACTGCCTGCCATAAAGTTGACGCTATCGGTCAAATCTTTCCAGGTTCCGGCAACGCCNCTTGACTTCCGCTTGCACCCCTAATTTGCCTTCAGATCCGACTTCTCGCGCCACCCTTGTCACTTCCGAAGCAAAGGAATTGAGCTGATCGACCATGGTATTCACCGTATTTTTCAGCTCCAGAATTTCGCCTTTGACATCCACCGTGATTTTCTTGGATAGATCGCCATTCGCTACTGCCGTTGTGACTGCTGCAATATTTCGCACCTGGGCCGTTAAGCTGCCTGCCATAAAGTTCACACTATCGGTCAGATCCTTCCAGGTGCCTGCGACGCCGCGTACATCCGCCTGTACACCCAGCTTTCCTTCAGATCCCACTTCTCGCGCCACCCTTGTCACTTCGGAAGCAAACGAACTGAGCTGATCGACCATCGTGTTGATCGTATTTTTTAACTCTAAGATTTCCCCTCTGACATCTACGGTAATTTTCTTAGACAGATCGCCATTGGCTACCGCCGTCGTTACTTCGGCAATGTTCCGTACCTGCGCCGTCAAATTACCGGCCATGAAGTTCACCGAATCGGTCAGGTCTTTCCAGGTTCCAGCCACACCCCGCACCTGCGCCTGTACGCCTAACTTACCTTCGGTGCCCACTTCCCGCGCTACGCGAGTCACCTCTGATGCGAAGGAGTTGAGCTGATCGACCATGATGTTGATTGTGTTTTTCAGCTCCAGGATTTCGCCTTTCACATCTACCGTTATTTTCTTGGATAGATCACCATTGGCCACCGCAGTCGTTACTTCCGCGATGTTCCGCACCTGGGCCGTTAAACTGCCTGCCATAAAGTTGACGCTATCAGTCAAATCTTTCCAGGTTCCAGCAACGCCCTTAACCTGGGCCTGTCCTCCCAGCTTTCCTTCTGCGCCCACTTCCCGCGCCACCCGCGTTACTTCCGAGGCAAAAGAGTTGAGCTGATCGACCATCGTGTTGACGGTGTTCTTCAGTTCCAGTATTTCCCCTTTGACATCTACCGTTATTTTCTTGGATAGATCGCCATTCGCTACCGCCGTCGTTACTTCGGCAATGTTTCGCACCTGAGCCGTCAGATTGCCAGCCATCGAGTTGACGCTATCAGTCAGATCCTTCCAGGTGCCTGCAACGCCTCGTACATCCGCCTGTACGCCCAATTTTCCTTCGGTGCCCACTTCTCGCGCCACCCGCGTGACTTCAGAAGCAAAGGAGTTGAGCTGATCCACCATCGTGTTGATCGTGTTTTTTAGCTCCAGAATTTCGCCTTTGACATCCACGGTGATTTTCTTGGATAGATCGCCATTGGCGACTGCCGTCGTCACTTCGGCAATGTTTCGCACCTGGGCCGTCAGATTGCCAGCCATTGAGTTGACGCTATCGGTCAAATCTTTCCAGGTCCCCGCAACTCCAGGCACAGCCGCCTGCACCCCCAACATTCCTTCAGTGCCCACTTCCCGCGCTACGCGAGTCACCTCTGAGGCAAAGGAGTTGAGTTGCTCCACCATGGTGTTGACAATCTGCGCAGTTTGCAGGAACTCACCCTGCAGGGGTTTACCGTCAATTTCGGTGGCGATCGTCTGCGTCAAATTTCCGGTTGCCACAGCTCGAATCACCCTTGTCGTTTCGGTCATCGGCTGCACCAGGTCGGTAATCAATGCATTCACCGATCCGATCGATGCCTTCCAAGCACCCCTGGCATTTTCGATCGAGGCCCGTTCACTGATCTTGCCTTCTTTGCCCACCGCCGTACTGATGTGTTCCAGCTCATTCGCCATCTGCTGGTTCATCTCGATAATGTCATTCAGCGTGTCAGCAATCTTGCCTGCGATGCCCGTTTGGTCGATCGGCATACGAGCTGAGAAATTCCCTTTTTTGACTTCAACCAGCGTTTTGAGAAGCTGCTGAAGATCCAGACTATCGGCGTCAGAAGTACGAGATGCAGTAGTCATGACGGGTGCAACCTGCCTTGAGATCAAATTAGGTACGCTTGGGCTCATTCCAATCCCAAAGATATACCTCAATTCATTATCCGTTCTCGATCGCTACCAATCGCCTCTACCAATAGGCATAATTTTACCGATCGTCTATCTTGAGATAGAAGACAGTCATCACCCATCCGCTAATCTTTGTAATAGCCCAGACTATCGCTTCTGGCAATCACGTTCTGCGTTCATCTTGCCATCAAATTGTACGGGCAGGTTTAGCAAACTAATCTGCATCCTGCAATGGATTTGGCAGCAAAACCTGCCCCGACCAAATATCGAGCTTACTTTAATCCCCATTACTTAAGGAATGATTTCTTGCAGAATCAGCCGTCTAACCTAAACCTCAGCGCTGAAGATTTCAGTCATCTGATTGAGGCTGTTGTCAGAGCGATCGTGAAGGTTGGTCAAACCCAAGACCTGGAGCAGGCGATCGTGATTCGTGATGAATTGCGCCGTCTACCCGATACCCTGCTGACTGAAGTTTTGAATCAGGTGATTTTGCAGCTTGTGCCCATTGATCCGGTCCTGTGTCGCTGGTTTATCATAGATGTCTTTCTTCGCGATGCTCCATCAGAAGGGAGAGCAGATGTTGCAGAGCGTATCAACATCCTGCTTGTCGATCTCCAATCCTTCCCTGCTGAATGAAATTTATTTGAATATTACGGTTTGACTTTACAGATAATCCTGCCCCAAGTACAGCTTTTCCGGTAGAGATAAAGTTATCTTTATATAAATCTCTTGCAGGTCATCAGGAGCATTAGCCCCAAAGTCGATCGATCAACAGAATAGATCTGTTCTATCTTCAATCTACATATTTAGGCTAACTCTTATTCACTGTTTTAATAGTGGCATACTTTCATTAAAGATAGTTCTATCAATAAATCGATAATAACTCAGCAAATAAATGTTTGATAACATAGTTTTTAATAAATCTAATCAAACTCAGAGATAGATTGAATACAGTCTCGATTTACATAGCTTCTGTAGATCATAACATCCTTCACGGGTTGCCGAATGAGGTAATGTTCAACGAAGCTCAAGTCAAAACTCAAGTCAATAATTCTAGTTATGGTTGGAATTTTTCTAGCGCAAGGCTAAGCAAATTCTTCCCTGGCCCCCTTTCGATAAACTCACCGATCGCTTCCCGCTTGTCTCCTCCCATTGAAAGAGAAATTAAGCTCCAACGTTTTCTACAGTGGAGTTTGAACAGCAATCGCGATCAGACAAGGATGATTGAATCGATTGAGGCGCAGGAATTTTAGGGCTAGTTTTGACAGCGAGGGGAGGCAATGGAGGTTTCGCGAGCGACCCACCCGGTAGAAAGGCTATCTGGGCGGCGGGGACTGTTAATTGGGTTAGGTCTGGGGGTTGTCCTGACAGCAGGTGGAATGGCTTTACTGTCGCGGGCTCCGGTTCGTCAGGCCGCATTACCCAATGGGGCAGCGCTGGGGGCAGCAGTTCTGTTAATCTATGCCGTGCTGGTGCTGCTGTTTAGTGATTTTCTCCATCCGATCACCATTCTGGTGGCGCTACCCTTTTCGATCGGCGGCGCAATTTTAGGGTTACTGTTTGCTCAAAAGGAATTGGGACTGTTTGCCCTGATTGGCATTGTCTTGCTGATGGGATTGGTAACGAAAAACTCAATTCTGTTAGTGGACTATGCCGTGATGAATCAGCGGGAAGGGAAATCGGTGCGTCAGGCGGTATTTGATTCTGGGATTGCCCGCTTGCGCCCAATTCTGATGACCACGATCGCAATGATTACCGGCATGTTGCCGATCGCGCTAGGGTTGGGGGCTGGCTCAGAAGTGCGGAGTCCGATGGCGATTGCGGTTATTGGGGGATTAACGACTTCTACCTTACTCACGGTTGTTGTCGTTCCTGTGATCTTTACCTATATCGAATATGTTCAAAATCAAGTATTCCGACCTGTTCTGAAACATGCCACAGAGCGTAGAGCTCAGGATGACACCCTGGTTGAAGATCCGCAGCTCACTGGCACCAGCAGAGAGATAGACAGAAACTGAATTTTAAGGAGTTTTTGAGTGATGCAGATAGTGATGCAAATTAACTACTACAGCCTATTGATGCTCGTCGCTGTTGCAATCGGTTTGCTGCCAGCTTTCTTGCTGCTCGATCGGTGGTGGCGGGGACGCAGTTACGATCTGCAGTCGTCAATTCGGATTACCAGGCGCTTGCTCGCTGGTCGGCCTTTTTCATCACCGCCTGGGAGGATGTCAAACGCTGGCGCAATCGGCCAGAATATCAGTTGCTCAAGCAAGCGATCGTGCAGAGAGCCGAAGATGCAGCCAATCAGCTTCATCCAGAAGTTGTAATTGGTGAGGCAGAAATTCGCGATCTCTTAGAGCATCCAGCAGAGTTCGAGCAGATCCAGCAGACGGTGCAGATGTTTACCGACATTTTGCCGGAGCTGATGATTCAGGATGCGCTGTTTCATATGGGTTTGGTGGGTGTTCAGCCCATGATGACTCGCTAATTTCTGTTGAAAAGGCTGAGACAGATCGCCTGCTCAACTCAATTTTTTTACGGAGGCAGAACAATGGTGCACAATTCAGTAGGATACAACTTAGCAACGGAAAAATTATCTGATAATCAACATTCCATCATAGAAGCGCTGCGGCAGCGTTGGAGTCCGCTTGCATTTTCGGATCGGCCTGTGGAGTCGGAAAAACTGCGCCAGATCCTAGAGGCAGCTCGCTGGGCAGCATCCTCCTATAATGAGCAACCCTGGAGCTTTATTGTGGCCACTAAAGACAACCCGACGGAGTTCGATCGCCTGTTGAGTTGTCTGGCTGAAGGTAACCAGGAATGGGCCAAGAACGCACCCGTCTTAATGTTATCTGTGGCGAAGCTCCAGTTTGAGCGGAATGGCACCGAGAACCGGCATGCCTTCCATGATGTGGGTGCAGCGGCAGCAAGTTTGGCTATTCAAGCGGCGGAATTAGGATTATTGATTCACCAGATGGCCGGGTTTGATGCAGCTAAAGCCCGAGAAGCTTACAGCATTCCGGAAGGATACGAGCCAGTGGCTGCGATCGCGCTGGGCTATTTAGGCGATCCAGAGAGCTTGTCTGAACGGTTAAAGCAACGAGAATTTTCAGCTCGCACGCGTAAACCCTTAAATACGTTTGTGTTTTCTGGAAGTTGGAACCAGCCCTCATCTCTGGTCCAGTAATGTAAAGCTTTGAAGCATAACAAGGAGAATATGATGGTTGCAGTTCAACAAATTACCAATTTCTATTCTCTGATCAGTCCTAGATCATTCATCAGAAGGAAGATCAATTCTTGAAATCTATCCAGCAAGCCCTCTCACTTCCAGCGTTTCAGTCGAGAAATTATCGGCTATTTTTTCTGGGTCAGGGACTCTCCCTGGTCGGCACCTGGATCACCATGGTGGCAATGATTTGGTTAGTCTACCACCTGACCCAATCGCCAATTCTTTTGGGAATTGTTGGTTTTGTCAGCCAAGTGCCCAATCTGGTTCTGGTTCCCTTTGGAGGCGTGTTGAGCGATCGCTGGAATCATCAGCATACCTTGATTGTCACCCAGGCGCTCTCGATGCTTCAGTCCTTTGCTCTAGCAATTCTCACTTTGACGGGAACGGTTCATATTTGGCACATCATTGTCCTGAGTCTATTTCAAGGGATTGTGAATGCAATTGATGCTCCAACTCGTCAAGCCTTTGTGCCAGAGATCATAGAACGCAAAGAGAATCTGATTAATGCGATCGCCCTCAACTCTTCCCTGTTTAATGGTGCAAGATTAATCGGTCCTGCCATTGGTGGCATCCTGTTGGGGCAGGCTATTGCTTTCTGATTGATGGGATTAGCTACATTGCGGTTTTACTGGCGCTGATGGCGATGCGGCTCAAACCCAGAACCTTAACTGCCGCTCAATCATCCTTGACGTTGCCCACTATTTTGGAACATTTGAAAGAGGGATTTGTCTATGCATTTGGATATGCGCCAATTCGACCGATTCTGATTATGGTAGGCGTCGTCAGCTTTCTCGGTATCAATTTTGTCGTGATTTTACCGATTTTTGCCCATGAGATTCTGCATGGCGATGTAAATACTTTGGGACTGTTAATGGCAGCCTCTGGAGTGGGGTCACTGATTGCGGCAGTGCAGCTCAGTTTGCGCCGAGAGGTGCGGGGTCTGGGACGATTGATAGCGATCGCTCCGATCATCTACGGTGTGGGGATGATTGCTTTTTCTCTGTCTCGATCGATCGGACTTTCGGCCCTGTTGTTGGCGATTATTGGCTTTGGTTCCCTCTTACAATCCGCTTCCAGTAACACGATTATTCAGACGCTTGTTCCCGATGTGATGCGGGGACGAGTCATGAGTATTTATATTATGTCGTTCCTCGGCTTGATCTCATTTAGCAATTTGTTTCAGGGTGCTCTTGTCAGTCTGATCGGTGCGCCCAACACGGTTGCAGTAAGTGGGGTTGCCTGTGCATTGATTGCGATCCTGTTTGCCCGCCAGTTACCCAAGCTGCGGCAAATGGTATGGGTTTCCCATCCAGAATTAGCCCCTCGGGATTAGCCTTATTTTGGAGTCCACTGACCTGATTGGATGTGGATCGATCGGCCATCTTTAAATTCTTCTGAGCTAAGTGAAAAATTTCAATTACTGTAGTCCTTGCTGACGTAAAGTGCGTTCAATGTGCTGCAAATCTTCTAACGTTTCTCCAGCCACAATACCGTAAAGCTCGGTATAAATTTTGCCGTATCTCACTTTCTCCAATGCAGAGAGAATCATGAAATCTTTGCGTTCTAGCTGGGGTTTTAAGGTGGTTAGAATTGAATCCAACGTTCCTTCTATACGGTAATCGCTGGAATATTTTGCGATCGCTTTATCTAGCTTCAGCAATTGATGGCGTTGGAGACAGAGGGGAGTAGAACCATTGATGCGGAAATTTGCATCGATCGCATAGAGTTGTCCGTCTTTATCTTCTAACACATCCAATCCAATCACGCCAAAATATCCCTGCTGATAGGCATATTGTCCGACTGCTGCGATCAGGTGAGTGAACCTGTTTAGATCACGAGTATAGTCAATTAATCCTCCCAGATATTCGCCCTCATCGCTCACCAGTTGCTGGGTAACACCAATCAGCGTAATTTCTCCAGATCGATTGACATAAAACTGAATGCAATAGTTGTTGACTTCATGCTGGACAAACTCAGAGACAATGATAGTTTCTAGCAGTTCGATCCTTTGGTATTTTTCCAGCTCTTCCAGACAATAGTGCAGATCGCTAAAACTGCGGATGATATAAGTTCCTTCACCAGACAGACCATGCGATGTTTTGATTAAATAGGGGAACTGATCGGGTAGCTGAATTTGATTAAGACTGATTTGCTGGAGAGAATAGGTTTGATAGGCGGGACAGGGCACCCCCAACTCGGCTAGCGTCGCTTTGCTGAGCAAACGATAATGTGTGTCTGGATGGACCGCATGTTTTTCAGGCTGCAAATGGTCAAACGGAAACAAAGTAATGAGCTGGTCAATGCGATCGCTCTGGTTCAAATCATCCAGATAGGTTTTGCAGTCCATCTGCTCTAACTGTCGATCGAGTTGCCGATCGCCAAAGTCAAAGTGTTCCTGCCAATATTGCATCAGCAGTTTTTGCGGTGGGCTAATGACGATACCCGGAAGCGTATTCCCCAAAACCGCCAGATTTTTCCAGGGTTCTTTCTGGCAAATCTTATCAAACGGTGTTTTGCTAGATTCACTGCTGCCGTCTTGCAAAAAGTATTTCTGGGTATTTGGGTAAGCAGCCCAGCTTGCGGTTGCTGGATAATTCAGAATCAACGCATAGCGTTTAGCGTCCCTCGTGACCTGATCCGGGGTTAACAAATCCTGGGCAAACAGATCAGAAAGAGAATTGCCTTGAAAGAACGGCAAGGTCGGTTGAGAAAGCGGTTGAGGAGTCATAACAGGAGTCTAGGCGATCGCCAATGGTTGTTCCTTACCCGTGAATACAGCAGGTTCTGATAAGTCTTCATTCATATAAGCAATCGCCATATCTTGCGAATTGTAGGCCCAGCCGATTCGTCCTTGGTGATCGATCAAAATACAGCCTGCTTCTCCTTCAACCCGATCGATCAATGTATCAATGGCATATTGCGCCGCTTGATCAGGATGGTTCCCTCCGACTAAGGCATCGATCGCCGTTTTTGCCAACACTACGGGAATAATCGACTCCCCATCGCCAGTGGTTGAGCAAGCTCCCAATCGGTTGTCAGCATACAAGCCACAGCCTACAATTGCCGTATCTCCAACGCGACCTTGGGGTTGACCTGTAACACCACCTGTAGAGCTGCCCGCGACTAGATTACCGTTAACATCCAGAGCGACACAACCTACTGTGTTGGGACGATCCGCAACTTCGGCTTCCTCTTTCCATTCCTGATATTGTTCTTCACTGATCAGATCAGCTTTGGCACACATTTCTAGCCCATGTTCGAGGGCAAATCGTTCTCCACTGCGAGCAACCAGCAGCCGGGGTTTCTCTTCCATAATTCTGCGGGCAGCAGAGATGGGATGGCGGACTCTCTGTACGGCTGCAACAGCCCCCCAGCCTAAAGTAGCCCCATCCATGATTGCCGCATCTACTTCAACTTCTCCCTCGCTGTTCATGGTAGAACCAAACCCTGCATTGAACGTTTGGTCTGACTCAAATACCCGAATCGCTGCTTCAACCGCTTCTGCTGCACTGCCGCCCTGACACAGGACTTGCCAACCTGCTTCTGCTGCAGCTCGACATCCGGCATGATTGGCCGCTATTTTGTCCTCTGAGATCGTTTTTGCACCACCATGGACAACGATGACTGGTCGTACGCTCATTTTTTCCTCTGCTCCTGTTTCTTAAACGGTGCTCCTGGCTTTTGAAAAAGGATTAAAGTTCACCTGCGATGACCCAAGGTAATCAATGACACGAATTCATGTTTCATAGCTTAACGATCGCTTTTCATTCCAATTTCCATCTCAGGAGTAATCTGGAATAACCAGAAGAATGAGATCTAATTAAGCTAACTTGTGATCGAGTGTTATTCAGCAATTTAAGGGCAAGCGCTATCTTTAGAAACCTATCTTTGGAAATCTGTCTTTGGAAATCTGTCTTTGGAAAGTGTCTGGTGGAGGATCGAACTTCAACAATAAAGGCGTTGTTGCAACAGGTTCGGCAAAATGAATCAAAAAGACTGACTGGAACTTACACGCCAGCATTCAACGGTAACTGTTCCTGGATCGCGCTAAAGGCTTGTTTGCCTAAAATCTGATGAGCTGCCGTGGTTGGATGAATGCCATCCCAGAACAAAAACTGATCGGGATGATCGCAGCTTCGAGTGCCAGAAACGCAAGCACTCGTGACATTCGTAAAGTTAAATTTTGCAGGTTGGGCAATGGCCGTTTGATAGAGCGTATTCGCATCCAGCGTGATCAGCTTCAGATCTGACTGCTGTTGCCCCAAGACCTTGAGCGATCGGCGTAAGTCCTGATTATGCGTCTGGGTTAAGGCCGTTAGATTTGCAGAATTAGCGCTGTTTCGCGTGGCGGGAAGTTGACCCAAATTGGGTAAATTGGCGACCAACAATCGCTTTGCGCCTGCACTGGACAGCGTATCGATCGCGTCTATTATATTTTTGACAGATGTGGTTGGATTATTAGTGCCTTGCAGATAATCGTTTGCGCCAGCCCACAAAACATACAAGCTAGAGGAATCGAGCCAGGAATGGGTCTGGGTAAAGGATTGAACCTGACTGAGTAATCCCGGTACCAAACCATCGGACCGATCGCTGCTGGTTGCACCCCCATAGGCAAAATTGTTAATTTGAGTAGCAGAGAGCCCAAGCTGATCGGCCAGATATTCCACCCAAACTCGGCCATTGGAATAGCGACCCTGAAAATAAGGTGGATCCGGTGGATATAATCCGTTAGTTGATCGGAATACCATGCCTGTATCTGAAAGGCTGTCACCGAAGACCACAAGCTGATCGATCGGTACAACTCTGGAAGTGGAAAAGGTTAATGCTGCCATGAACGCTGCCAGTGCAAGAACGATCGCAACAATGATTTTTTTCATTGTTTTTCAAGAGAAATTAAAATTCGAATCATTCAATAAAAAGCTCTCCACCTCAAGAGAGGAAGAGAGAGAGATTTCAATTCACATCAACTAGGATAATCGAATCGCTGATTTTTGGTTACTTTGAGTTTCCTGGTGTAATCCGATCGACCACTTCAACGGCTCGATTGATCAAATTCGGTTCCCCTGTGGTTTTGGCCTGACCAGTTTGCGGCATTTTGGCGGTGCCATGCAATCGAGGATCGGGTTGGGAATGACATCTACTTTTTTATGTCATCTTGCTTCCCAGTCCGCTATCTAGAAGGTAATGACTGGAGATCTTCTGCATATCGGTCTTTAGCACGACACCGATCGACTCAATAGACAGACGCATTATTTTTGTGATTGTCTTGAGTAATACATGTCTTTGATAATACAAGTTTACTAAGATTGCCTGGTTCCTAATCAAGAGAACATCTGCTGAAAAGCCTTTAGCATTGTACTATTGCTGCAATTCTATTTGCGCATCCCTCTAAAGAATGGGAATTTAATTAAGTTCAATATTCGGTAGGGGCGTGGCATATCTCCTGTGGAGAGCAAGCAACGGTAAAAAGGCTTTGCGATCGCCCCCGAATTATCTGCCGAATGCCGCGCCCGTACAATTTGCGGATGGGTTAAATCCACGATTCCAAATGATCGATCGTTGAGTTGTGTAAACAGATTGCTGGAGAATTTAGAAAATATTAAAGTAGTGAAATGCAAGCTGAGCTTACTTTCTAGACAATAGATACTAAAAGCTTTCAAGGAATTCCAATGGTATTTCTCTCTTTTTAAGTTGATTGACGACTCAATTGATTAAACTGAAATGGTTAGACCGAAAAAGTTTGGACGTTGCTGATATTAGGCATGAATAAGTCCACCAGCAAGATGTCTGGGTGAAGCCCACGCTGCGCGAATGCACTGTTCTAAGATTGCTGGCCTAATAGAAGTCTGAGCAGAGAGGCTCACGTCAGGAAGCTGTCAATCATCCTGTGTACGGCAATCGATGATTCAGCAATGCCAAAGCTCGCTCTAAATAAAACTTTTTGATTGCCTTTGATCAGCCTTTGATCAGAGAAATTGTCAGCGGGAATGTGAGATAGGGCACTGGTTAAGCCCTAAGATGAAGCATTAATACTAAATCCTGGCGATAAGCATGGTTTATGGATGACGAGCAAGCAGAACTTTATTTTCAAGCGATGCGGCGACAGATTGCAGGGTTACAAAACGAAGATGGCGAAAAATTGCAGGAGATTGAGGCAACCCTTGAAGATTTGCAGGCCATATATACAGAAATGCAGCTTCAATTAAAGGCCGCAGATGCACTTCGGCAAAGGCTATTCCAGCAGAATCAGCAAATAGCGGCCAACTATTATCATTATCACAATCTCTTTCACTCTTTTCCGATCGCCTGTTTGGTCACAAATCCCTTAGGCATTATTTTAGAGGCGAATCAAGCCATCGCCCAACGGCTTAATGTGTCCCAACAATATCTGTTAGGTGAACCACTGGCGGTCTATGTCGCTGAGGCCGATCGATCTGCATTTCTGGCCAACCTCGGTCAGTTAGCTCAAAGCAGAGGAATCCAGATTTGGCAAATTACCCTATGCCCCCAGGCTGGAAGTCCTTTTACGGCAGAGTTACATCTTGACGTTGTGAGAGAAGATTCTGGTTTGATTAAGGGATTACGTGTCGGAGTATACGATGTCAGTCGATCTCAACAGCAGATTGTGCAGATAGGTCAGCCGCAAATTCCGGAAACAAGCCAAGCGGAAGGAGCAATGTTGATGACACAATTACCTCAGTCTCTGGATGGATTGCGGGTATTGGTGGTGGATGACGAACCGGATACCAGAGAATTTGTCGCGGCTGTTTTGCAATCCCATGGGATTTTTGTACAAGTTGTTGCAGATGCGGCAGCGGCCTTGCAGGCGATCGAGCAATTCCATCCAGATGTTTTAGTCAGTGACATTCGCATGCCGGGAGAGGATGGCTATAGCCTGATTCGACAAATCAGGGCATTAGAAGCTGAACGAGGCGGACATCTTCCAGCAGGTGCCATGACGGCTTATTTGGAGGAGGATCGGGTCAAAACGCTGACTGCTGGCTATGAGGCCCATTTACATAAGCTGGCTCAACCGATCGAATGGATTGAAATGGTGGCTCAATTGGCGAGCCGCAGGCAAGAGGCCTGAATGCTGAATAGATTCTTTGAGCAAGTTTAGCGATCGCACGTTATAAAAAGAAAGACCACACTGCTGGAAAAACTGTCAAACAAACGCAAGTAAGTGATGTTGAGGAAAGCCAGGTATGACGATGCCCTCGGAGCCTCAAAACGCATTGGTCGCAACTATCTTTGCAGGGGAAAGCAAGATGGCTGCTTTGATGCGATCGCACGATTGGTCACAAACTCCGCTGGGTCCCGTTGAAACCTGGTCGCCTAGCTTAAGAACGACCATTCGAATCATCCTCAGCTCCCGCTACCCCATGTTTGTTTGGTGGGGATCTGAGTTTATCAATCTGTATAACGATGCCTATATTCCGATTTTGGGGCAACGTCATCCCTATGCTTTAGGACAGTCAGCGAGGGAAATTTGGGCAGATCTGTGGGAAGTGATCGGGCTGCAAGCCGAGCCTGTTTTGCAGGAAGGCAATTCCTCCTGGAATAAAGAATTGCTGATGATGATGGAGCGTAATGGGTATGTTGAAGAAACTTACTTTACCTTCTCCTACAGTCCAATCAGCGAGGATAATGGAGCCATCAGCGGGGTCTTTTGTACGGTTACAGAGGAAACAGAACGGGTTTTGAGCGATCGTCGCATTCAAACGCTGCGGCAATTAACCACAGAGACAGCAGAAGCCAGAACGATCGAAGAAACTTGTAGAATTTGCACTCAGGTTTTGGGCGACAATCCTTACGATATTCCCTTTGCGCTGATTTACCGATGGGATCGTAACCAATCACTTCAGTTGATCAGCACGACTGATCTAACGAGTGTAAAGATTGCTACACCTGTAGCCTCAACAGTAGAAAATTTTCTGGCAACGATCGCCCCTCAACACCTGCATCAATGGTTATTGCGTCAGGATCTCATCCTGGACAAGCAAGTGATCATTCCAAATCTGATCGAGCAATTTGGTGCTTTTCCAAAAGGAGCCTGGTTACAACCCCCTGATCAGGCTGTGATCTTGCCACTGAGCCGCGTGGGACAAAAAGCCTTTGGATTTCTGCTGCTAGGGGTCAGTCCGCATCGGAAACTCGACGAGGCTTATCAAGGCTTTTTTGATTTAGTAGCGGTACAAATCACTGCGGCCATTAGCAATGCCCAAACTCATGAAGAAGAACGTCAACGCTCCGAAACCTTAACAGAACTCGATCAGGTCAAAACGGTTTTCTTCAACAACATCTCTCACGAACTGCGTACGCCGCTCACTTTAATCTTGAGTCCTGCTGAGGATGGATTAGCAGATGTAGACGATCCTCTGCCGCCGATCCAACGAGAACGGCTGGAATTGGTTCATCGTAATGGACTGCGGCTGCTGAAGCTGGTCAACACATTGCTGGATTTCTCTCGCCTGGAAAGCGATCGGGTGCAGGCCGTCTACGAACCGATCGATCTGGCAGCTTTTACAACTGAGCTGGCGAGCGTGTTTCGTTCTGCCATGACGCAGGCAAATTTACGCTTTGTGGTCGATTGTCCACCGTTACCGCAACTAATTTATGTCGATCGGGAAATGTGGGAAAAAATTGTGCTGAATTTGCTGTCGAACGCCTTCAAATTCACCTTTTCCGGTGAGGTAACTGTCCGGTTGCGGCCCAAAGGTGAACAGGTTGAGTTCAGCGTAGAAGATACGGGCATTGGCATTCCAGCCGCAGAGCTTCCCCACTTGTTTCAACGATTTCATCGCGTTAAAGAGACAAAGGGCCGTACCTTTGAAGGGTCAGGCATCGGTTTATCGCTTGTGCAAGAACTGGTGAGGCTTCATGGTGGCACGATTCAGGTTAATAGTGTCGAGGGTCAGGGGAGCTGTTTTCAGGTGTTGATCCCAGCAGGAGCGGGTCATCTTCCGCCAGCGCAAATTGGAGCAGCACGTCCCCTCACTTCAACTGCCACCGCAGCCGTTTCCTACTTAGAAGAAGCCTTACGCTGGCTGCCCCCAGAAAGCCCTGCATCTTTAGAGCCACAGCCTGAATCACCCACTGCACCGCCGCACCCCGCATCCCATACGGCCTATACTGCCCTTCCGGTTCCCGCTCCCCTCGATCGATCTACTTCCGCCAAAGTTCTCCTGGTTGACGACAATGCCGACATGCGGGATTACCTGAAGCGGTTATTGAGTCAATATTGGCAGGTTGAAACGGCAGCAGATGGGGCGATCGCCCTTGACTTAATTCAACAACAGCCGCCTGACCTGGTGCTGAGCGATGTCATGATGCCCGTTTTGGACGGATTTCAATTGCTGAAAGCATTGCGATCGGATCCTCAAACCAGCAGCATTCCCATTATTTTGCTGTCGGCCAGAGCTGGAGAAGAATCGACGATTGAAGGGTTGGCAGCCGGAGCCGATGATTATCTGATCAAACCTTTCTCGGCGCGTGAACTGATCGCACGGGTAAGGACGCAACTGCAAATGTCCCGGCTGCGGCAAGAGCAGGCCACCAATCGATTCAAAGATGAGTTTCTCAAAACCATTACGCATGAGCTGCAAGCACCCCTGGTAACTGTTGTGGGTTGGGCGCGTTTATTGCAAACTAAAACATTTGATGCAGCCACACGGGCTCGCGCCTTATCATCGATCGAACGTAATGCTGAGTTTCAGGCTAAGTTGGTCAAAGATTTACTAGATGTTTCTAGCATTCTCTCTGGTAACCTGCGATTGAAGCCGCAACTTGTGGAACTGAATGCTTTAGTGCAAGATGCGATAATCAGCAAATATGGAGCAGCAGAGGCAAAGGCTATTGACTTAGAGCTGGCAATAGCCAATATTGCTGAACAGACGATTTTGGCTGATGGCGATCGCCTCCGACAGGTGATTATGAACTTATTAGACAACGCAATCAAATTTACACCTGAAGGAGGCCAGGTTGACATTCATCTGGGACAATCTGACTCTGAAATTCAAATTGTTGTGAAGGATAATGGAATTGGCATCAGCCCCGAATTTTTGCCTACGGTCTTCGATCGCTTCACGCAAGCTGAAGTTCCCAGTCGGCATGCCCCCGGTGGCGTCGGGATTGGGTTAGCGATTACCCGTTATTTAGTCGAGTTGCATCATGGCACGATCGAGGCAGCTAGCGAAGGAGTTGGTCAGGGAGCTACGTTTACCGTGCGGCTACCCTTGAGAACGACTAACCGATTGAATCTTGAGGCGAGTGAATCTTGAGGCGAGTGAATCTTGAGGACGGCTCAGCAACCTTCGATCATCAAGCTTGAACCTTTACATCATCAAGCCCGAATCTCTGAGTATCAAGCCTGAACCTCTAATCATCAAGCCTGAATCTCTGAGTATCAAGCCTGAACCTCTAATCACCAAGCGCGAACCCTCGATCATCGAGCTTGAACCTTGGAGTATCAAGCGCAAACCTTCGATCATCGAGTCTGAACCTCTAATCAACGAGCTTGAACCTTGGAGTATCGAGCCTGAACCTTCGATCATCAAGCCTGAATCTCCAATCATCAAGCCCGCAGCTTCAAGCTCAAACCTCAAACCTCAACATTTATCATTCTCAAGCTCTGCGACACTGGCACTGACATTGCTTCCGAACCCCTGCCCTACTTGCTTGAGCGATCCTATCAAGTTTGAGGGGCAGCAGCCCGAATCCAACAAGGAGCTAGGATCGGGCTTGGTGCATGAGCTGATTATATGGGTGCGGCATTCACCAGATAACTTTAGGGCAATCGCAAAGCCTTTTTACCGTTGCTTGCTCTCCGTAGGAGATATGCCATGCCATGCCTAGGGAATTACACCTCTATAAATCCGTGTTCCTAAGCGCCTATACCAGAGTCTAAGATTTAAAGTTGTTGCTTACAACAATGAAAATATATATAGATATTTAGCTTGTATTTTCATAGAATACATTCAAGTTTGAAGAAAAAGACCGATCATCCTGCTTTCTGCTCATGCTGGAGAGGCAGCGATCGAAGGATTAAAAGCGGGTTGCCCTGCAACAGGAACGATCGCTCATATGCATTACCGGGTTGAGGCCGATCAGGGGAGCATTACGACTCACAGTTTAGGAGAAAGATGGGGAGCTACCTTTACCGTTCAGTTACCGTTGCTGGATATGGGATCGGCAACACAGAACCCTAATTCTCTGCCTTCTCAGCCTTGAGCTCAGAAACTGTTTCCTGTGACACTTAATCTAAACGGACCATCTGTGATGCTTAGGGATGTGAATTCAATCAGATCAGCAACTTCAGCCTTTTACCTGTAGAGGTGCGGCATTTGGCAGGTGACTCCAAGGCAGTCACAAAGCCTTTGTACGGTTGCTGACTCTCCGTGGGAGATATGCCACGCCCCAACGCAGGGAATTACACCTTAATAAATCTGCGTCCTTATCTCATTCAAGAAACGAACGAACCCCGGTGCTCTCGCCCCAGAGAAAATTCCTGCTGCGATCGGTATCCCACCGTCATTTTTATATTTATATTAATTTTATTAATTGATCTGTATTTTTACTGAGAACTACTATAAAATCAAATGATCTACCTGAAATCGTCTAAAGCGCCGAATTTACTGGTGTTGCAGGCGTAGCGGGGGATGCAAATCCACGCAAATATAGAGTGTTGGGCTAGGGTATGCAATCAGGCGAGTCTACCGATCGATCTTTAGCAGGTTTGTGGGCAAAGAAATATGTTCGGAGTTTGGCGGGGAACAAGAAGACCGCTTCTACAGAAGCCCCACCAGGTTCAGATCGAGCACAAACAGCTATCAAGCTAGTGAGCACGCTGAGGTTTTGCAGTTCTCGGGCTTGGGCAAAAACAGAAGAGCTGCTATTTAAGAACTTGCAGAAGCACCGCATCAATGCCTCGCTGATCGATCCATGGAAAATTGCCGAAGATTCGCGATCGCTGTTTGAAAGGGCAGTTGAGAGCTACCAAGAAAATATTACGCCCGAACGCTTCTCGGTAAGCATTTCGAAGCAGTGTGGTCGAGTCCGACAGGCGCATACGGCAGTTGATCCACGCGTCTTAGGCTTCTTAAGTATGCAGTTCCATTACACGGGCCAATTCTTGCTTGAAGAACTGGACGAAAGTGAGCGAGCAGGGATCGCCGACTACTTTAAAGTAATGGACGATCACCTCTATATGCCTCTGCAACGCTCCTATGAAGCAGCAGCGCAACAGGATTTTCGCGCGCCCGTTTTAATTGCGGTCCAACAATTGCTGCCGATTTCAACTACCATTGCAGAATCGATCGCAACGGATGTGGCCAAACGCAATGCTCAGCACCTCTGCTATACCGGTCCCTTACACCATCCGCTCGTGAGAGTCTCAACCATTCGCGATATTGAGATGTTTCAAATTTATTTGTGTCTCTGCGTTTTGGAAGGCAGTATCGCTTCTGTGCAACAGGAACTGTTTCCGCTCTGTGTCATGCTCTATCCGCCGCTGAACGTCGATTGGTCGCTGGTGCGGCAGCTTGTTCAAGGGCTCAGTCAGGAAATCCAGACACGCTTGCTGCCGGAGAGCTTTTTGATTTTTGCACCTTATCTCAAGGCTTTTCAGGACATGTTCTCGGAGGTTGTTTTCCCAGAAAACGATCCCATTTGGGGCCAACATCCTGATGCCGTTCGATTTATGGATATGGCTCGTAATATTTTGCAAGAAGCCCTGGCTCAGCCGAAATCAGTTTGAGCAGGCTGCTTAGCAGTCCCTGAGGTCTTGGCCCTTTGGTAATCCTCTTCTGTAAGTCGATCGCCGACTAATCGACGATCGGCATTTTAGGCTGCTCAGTTTTTGATCGACTGAGACTAAAAACTTGTGCATTTCCCCAAACCTTATGTAAGATCAGCGACAACTCACTTCGGGACAAGTCTCAACTTCGGGACAACCTGTTGAAGTTCTCTTGTTCTCTAATAAGCCGGATGGTGAATCTGCCTGAATCATGCCACGCCTGAGTACTAGCGATCGCGTCAAAGATCGGATCACTCACTTGGTGAGTCGATTGCTAGCCTATGCAAATCATGAGATAGAAACTGAGCAGACGCCAATCCAAATCACGGTTCGCTGGTTAGATCGACAGAGTCGGCAGCCCAAGCTGCTGGTGCAAACTCGCCTCAAAGATTTAGCCGATCTCATCGCAGTGGATCCAACTATCCCCCACATCAAGGACCAAATTCGTCAAGATTTGCGTGTCCTGAAAGATGTCCTGTGTATTCTAGAAGATAATCGTACGAGAACGCAGGGATCACAGACCTGGCACTTTACGCTTAAACTCTGGCATTCATCAACGGCTAAAAATCTAGAAGAATTAGAAAATCATTGGCAGCGATGTATAACGCCTAAACCAGGGCGCGTCTCTCATTCTTTGCCTCCGCCTGTGTCGTCTGCAAGACTAGAACAATCAGAACTGTTCATTCCTGTTGCCTTAGAAGGGAATCTGCCTGCTTCTGAATCTCTGTTGCATGATCTACCGGTGCATAACTTACCGGCTCGCAGTTACACCGATTTTGTGGGTCGAGTGGCTCAAGCCCTTCAGCTTTTGAAGCTGCTACATTCTGATCACACAGCAACCCGCATTGAGGTGACTGGAATTGGCGGTGTGGGAAAGACAAGCTTCATTCTAGAGATTGCTTACTGCTGCCTGAATCCCGATCGCGCCATCGCCTGGTCAGATCTCACTCTTGAGATTCCCCGTTTTAATGCCATTATCTTTACCTCAGCCAAATCACAGCAGCTGAGCACCCGCTGGATTTTGCCTCAACCTCGGCAAGAACGCACGCTCAGCCAGATTTGTCGAACAATTTTGCAAACCATTGGTGAGTTAAGCTGGCTTGATAGAGATCTAAATGAGCAAATCAACCGAATACAAGCCAATTTTGCCCATCGCTCCGTTTTATTGATTGTTGATAATTTAGAAACGATCGAAGAGGAACAGGCTGTTCTGGCTTTCCTGTATGGATTACCTGCAACGGTCAAAGTGGTTGTCACAAGCTGCAAGCGGGCTGTTCTGGATACTGCCATTCATTTAGAAGCATTACCTGAGGCAGAAGGGCTGCGATTCATCCAATCTCAGGCGCAAAGCAAGGCGGTTGATCTATCCCTGGCAGAGGCCCATTCCCTGTATGAGGCTACAGGCGGGATTCCTGCGGCGATCGTCTATGCGATCGGTCAAGTTGCCCAAGGTTATTTGCTGCCCGATGCCCTGCCGCGACTCANCACTTACTCAAGGGGACTATTGCCGCTTTTATTTTGAGCGATCCATCCAGCCCTTGATTGGCCATCCAGCCCACCTGTTGTTGTTGAGTCTCGCCCTATTTGCGAAACCTGTTGCCAGAAAAACCATTGTACAAATGCTCTCCCCTGAAGCAGATCCCATTGAAGGGTTGGCCCAACTGCATCAACTATCGCTGGTAACGCTACAGACAGGTCATTACACCATGCTGCCGCTAACCCGAAATTATGCACTCGCAGAATTGCAGCAAAATCCTGAATTTGAGCAAGAGATCAGAGAACGCTGGCTTCATTGGTATTTGGAATTTTGTCAGCAACATGGTCATCGAAATTGGAAAGAGTGGCATGACTATACAGCATTGGATAGTGAATGGGAAAATATTCAAGCTGTCATCGAATGGTGTATTGACCAGAACCGATATGAGGATTTTGGTAAATTCTGGCAGTACGTCAAAGGCTATACCCACTTGTATGGATATCAAAACGATCGCCTCAGTTGGATGCCCTGGTGGATTCAAACGGCTGAAGCGCGATCGGATCAGGCTACGTTGGCTCAAGCATTGCGCGATCACGCCTGGACATTAACCTTGATGGGAAAAGCCAATTATTTAACCGAAGCTGAGCAACTCTTACACCGGGCTTGGGAAAAACGAGACCCAACCAATCTGCGATTTCAGTTTGAGCTGAGCCTCGAACAGGCAATCCTCTGTATCCATCAGGCCCAATTTGCAGCCGCTCAAAATTGGTTGCAGCAGTCCAAACATAGCTTGCCCCAGGCACAACTTGAAGCTGCCGATCGACTACGTTATGAAATCCGCATTGCGTACTATGAAGCAGAAGTTTGGTGCAGACAAGGTGATTTTGAGCAGGCAAAACAGCTTTTTCATCAGGTATTGGCAATGGCCAATCAGATCGGCTGGCAGCAAGTCGAAATTTACACCTTGAATTGGCTGGCAGAAATTGCATTAGCTCAAACTGATCTAGATCGGGCTGAAGCGCTGCTCAATCAAAGTTTGCCCGTTGTTCAACAACAGCAAGATAAGCGTTCCATTGCGTTTCACGCACGATCCCAGGCCCATTTGGAACATTTAAGGGGAAATAAACGGGCAGCTCAGCGATGGCTTAAAGCGGCGATCGAATCTTTTATAGACTTAGGGATGGATACAGAGGTTCAGGAGTTGCAGAGTCAGTTAGAGAAAATTGCCAGATAGCTCAAATGCGGGGACGACCACAAGCCGCAGGATCATCTTGGCAATCTTCAAAACTACCAGCGCCAAAGTGCCGTTCAAACAGGATTTTTGTTTGTTCAAACAGAGATAAATGCAGGGGATTAAACCGTTGTTCTGGATCTAAACAAGGCTCATGATCGAGATAGCAACCAAATAACGTTTGACAGTCCTGTCGATATTGGCGAGTATGCAGAATATGAGTATGCCAAACTCGATCGATCTCTTGAGTGGGAACTAACGGGCGATCGGGATAAAGCCACGTTAAATATAGGAAATTTAGATATCTCTGACAAGCTTGTTTCGCTTGCATTGCACTCCAATGCTCGGTATCGATCAACGAAGTGATTAAAGGTTCAACATTGATCAGCTTGAGCAAATTCGAAATATTTTGAGCGACTAAAGAATTGGACAAAGATGATAGAGAGGTATACATTGTTATTTCCCTGGTGATAAATCTGGTGATACATATTGGACGAAGCAGACTGAAGTGTTGCTAAAAAAATTTCATTACCGCCCAAAAATCCCTACACCGTAGTAGCAATAATTTGCTTGGCAGCTTTCCATGTCTACTTCCAGGTAAAAGCGGCCCGTCCAGTAGGGAGTCACTGTGACGACTGGAGTGTCGTTAGAACGAGTATCTGTGTCGATCAATCCATAGTTCTCGTCATAAAGTTTTAGATCAACATCAGCACAATCACTATCGCAAACGCCAATCAACCCGTAATTAATGCCCGATCGCAAATTCAGTGTAATCATGTGCTTTCCACGATCGCTCAAGGTGCCAATTTGGGGTTCATGCGTCATGCGGTAATTACCATTCAGAATTACTACAGCTCTGGCCAACTGGCGCGCAATTTGATCAACAAATTGATTACTTGCTTGTGCGACTTCAGGCGAGAGCATAACTAAACCGGTGACTAAAGCAGTGGCACTGAGAGCTGTGACCTTAGTCCGATGGGAGTGGCTCAGTTTCATAAACATCTCCTTGAATGCTGTGATGTCAACAGCTACAGCACCGATCGCGATTATCAAATTTCGGCGGTTGGGTTGTGGCTGCTTGCTTTCTGTTCGAGAGAATAGAACGACAGGTCTGCAAATAAAGTTTTGTAAAGATTGCGGACTGATCGCATTAACTTGCAGAATGGGTTGTAGCGAGACCCCCTAGAAACCTGTGAGAAGCCCACCATGGAGGATGAGTTACTGAATCAACTTGCACGAGAAGCCCAACAGCTGACTGAGGCGGCTCGACAAGATCCCTCTCGAAATTTGGAAAGACAGCGAGTGTTGAATCGGCTGCTCACCCACATTATGCGATCCAAACGGTTAGCCCATCCCCAGCAGGGACAATGGGAGCCTTTACTCTATGAGGATCTATGGAATCAAGCCCTTTCTCAAACAATGTTGGAAATTGCCCGACGCATTGCTGACTATGATCCCAACTATGCCATCCTGGCATGGGTCAATAAAATACTGAGCTATCGCTTTAAAGATGTCGTACGAGATTACTATACGGGAGGGATCACGGGTGTCCCTCGACAAACTGATAGTCCAGAGATTGGTAAGGTTTTATCGCTAGATCAGCTACAAAATGTCTCAGGCATCCGCACATTAGATGACCTGGAATCTGATCAAGCTAACCACTCTACCAATTTTGAGCTTTTACACCAATTCATCCTTGATGATCCGGAGCAAAAATTTGCTGATTCGATTCGAGGTCGACCCATTGCTACCTTTCGCTTTCTGCTGTTGGCAAGGTTAGAAGGCCAATCTTGGGAGGAAATTGCTGATCACTTAGGTCCACCCCCTTTAAGCAAACAAACGCTTTCTAGTTTCTTCAACCGCAGATTGCGTCAATTAGAAGCATATTTTCAAAAGTATCTCAGCGAGTAGTTAGAAGCTAATCAATCTATCCATGATGAAACCACCAGAAACAGACTTGACTTTTATGGTTCCTCTTTCCTATGAAGCACATCAGATCGCTGAGCAGCAATTTCAGCGACAACAACAGTCTGAACGTGCTAAACAAGCCTACTTGAACAGTTTAGCTGTCTACGCCGTTGATTATTATCTAAACTGTTTGGGCTGGACAACCGATCGTTCTAGCAGCGATAGCGCTAATCCTCTGGTTCAGCAATTTATCGATAGCGCTGATTTATTGATTCCCAACCTGGGTCGTTTGGAATGTCGCCCTGTTTTGCCGGGACAGACTGTTTGTGAAATTCCTGCCGAAGTTTGGGAGGAGCGCATCGGTTATGTTGCTGTGCAATTCGAACAATCGCTGCGGCAAGCTGAAATTTTAGGATTTGTCCAATCTCCCGCTTCAACCATTCCCTTAAATCAGTTGCAATCTTTAGAAGATTTGCTGGTTTATCTCGATCGGCTGAAGGTAGCGCAAACGACTTCTTGGGCCAGAACCCTGGCTGATCTGAATCAGGCGCTCCAGGAACGATGGGCACAAGGTTGGCAAACGTTAGAGATATTGCGCGATCAGTGGATGGTAACACCTCAGATTGCTTTTAGAAGTTCTGAAACTCCGCAACCCTCTGAAGCATCTCCCGTAGAGCCTGAACCAGGAGCAGAAGCGGCAATCAGCCGGGGCAAACCATTAGCGATCGGGTTACATCAGGAAATCCAAATGCTGTTACTGGTTGATGTTGTGCCGATCGACAATCAAGAGCTAGATATTACCGTGAAGCTGTGTCCTGCCCCTGATCAATCGCTTCCCTTGCCAGAGTTGGAAATCTCTATTTTAGATGAATCGGGTCTGCCAGTGATGCAGTCTCAGTGGTGGCAAACTGAACCACTCAATTTTAAGTTTAGCGTGATGATTGGAGAACGCTTCAGTATTAGAATTGTCTATGGAGATTGGAGCGTGACAGAAGATATCTTCATCTAGATTGCATTTTACCTAGATTTCTAAGGAGCCTGCGGTGTCTACCGTCAGAAAGTTAGCCATTCTCAGATTAGAAGGAGATTTAGAGCGTCGAGGATTCGAAGTGACGTTAGAAATTTGGTGGGAAGGAAGTCAACGTATTGCAGAACCTCCACCGGGATATTTGCCTGCGAATCCAGATTTGCTGAACTGCCTTCAAGCATGGCGGCAAAGTTATCGTCAACTCAAAGATCCAACTCATCGCATTAAACCAAAAGGGATTTATGGAGGATCTACCCATCAAGTTGCTACCTGCCGCAAATTACGAGATCAACTCCATCGGAAATTTACAGTGTGGTTGGAAGATCGATCGTTCCAGGAAATTGACAGACGATTGCGGGAAGAACTGCACCGAGAGGAAGAAATTCGTATTCTGGTACGCAGTTCTGACGATCATATTCGGCGGTTACCCTGGCATCTATGGGATGTAATTGAGCGTTATCCAAAGGCAGAATTTGCATTGAGTGCACCAACCTCCGAATTTGTGATTCGCAAAGTAGCTCCTTCTGGTCAAGTCAAAATTTTGGCAATTCTGGGTAACAGCACAGGACTCAATTTAAATCCGGATCGTCAGTTTATTCAAAACTTGCCGGGAGCCGCGATTACTTTTTTGGATAATCCTCCACGTGATGAATTGAACGATCAACTCTGGAGTCAATCCTGGGATATTTTATTTTTTGCTGGCCATAGTGCCACGGAAGGTAAAACGGGCCGAATTGATATCAATGCCACTGAAAGCCTGTCGTTAGATGAGTTGCGCTATGGGTTACGTCAAGCGATCGCTCAAGGGTTACAGCTAGCAATTTTTAACTCTTGTGATGGGTTGGGCTTAGCCTATGAGTTGGAACAACTGCAAATCCCTCAGCTCATTGTGATGCGAGAACCTGTTCCCGATCAGGTTGCCCAAGCGTTCCTCAAACAATTCCTCACTGCCTATGCAGGTGGCCTTTCCCTCGCTCTTTCAGTACGACAAGCGCGTGAACGTCTGCAAGGATGGGAAGGCAAGTTCCCCTGTGCGAGTTGGTTACCGATACTGTGCCAACACCCTGATCCGATGATACTGCCACCAACCTGGCAGTCTTTATGGGATCGACGGAGCCAGCCTAGAAATCGTCGTCTATCTAGATTGCGCTGGAGTGAATTGAATCGAAGTCTGTTGCGTTTGAGCCAGTCATATCGTAGTCGTAATGGACAGGCGATCGCTTTGATCTCCCTGATTACTACGCTCCTGGTGATCGGACTTCGCTTGTCAGGAGTTTTGCAACCGATCGAGCTGCAAGCCTTTGATCAAATGATGCGGCTCCGACCAGACGAGGGAATCGATCGCAATATAACAATCATCGAAATTACCGATGCTGATATTGAGATGCAGCAGAAAAATGGGGAAAAAATGGAGCGGATTCATACGACTGCGAGTATGAGGGGTCAATCAACTGAAGTTTCATTATCCGATCGATCGCTGGAACATATTTTAGAGGAGTTAGCAAAAATAGAATATAGGCCAAGTGTAATTGGTTTAGATATCTATCGCGACTTTCAAGTTGCGGAAAACCATCCCAGATTAGTAGAGCTTTTGCAACAACTGCCAGTGATTGGAATTTGCAAGGCAGAAGATATGCAAAATTTAGAAATCCAGGCGATCGATCCACCCCCCGAAATACCGCATGAGCGAATCGGGTTTAGTGATTTTCAATCTGATGATGACTTGCCTACGGATGCCCAGAAGCTGCTCCGCCGTCATTTACTCAGGATGGATCCAAGGCAATGGTCTGCACAGACAAAATGTACTTCGATCGGTTCTGGAAATTCTTTTAATTCTTTTAGTGTTCAGGTTGCATTTAAATACTTAAAGCAGCAGGGAGTCACTGCTGAATTTGTGCAGCAAGGAGAATATCGGAATTTGAAGTTAGGCGATCGGATTTATCATGTCTTACACTCACCCAGTGGCGGCTATCAAAAACTGCCGTTTGGCGGAGGAGGTAGCCAAATTATGCTGAACTATCGTCAGACTAAAGAAGGCATTACAACTCCAATTTCTCTGACTGATTTTTTGAACAACCAGAACAATCCTGACCTTACTAAAGACAAGATTGTGCTAATTGGTAGCGTTAGAACAACAGGACAGGATTACTGGCAGATTCCCTATCTATCCGATCCTTCACAATTGGAACCAGGAGTCGTTGTTCAGGCTCATATGATTAGTCAACTTGTAAATGCAGCTTTACCAGGGAAACAGCGCCCTTTGATTCAAACTTGGCCTGTCTGGGCAGATAGTCTGTGGATTTTGGGATGGAG
>LUGL01000006.1 GCA_002796835.1 Elainella saxicola E1
CGAGGAATTAGGGGAAGAGTGGGCGATTTTACAGTTGGATCAAGCTCCAGCCCCTATGGCATCGACGATTCGCTGGCCGGAGAACATCATTCCTTTAGTGCAACCAGCGCATTGTCCTGAGTTGAACCCGATTGAACGATTCTGGCAACTGCTCAAACAACCACTGAAGAATAAGATATTCCCATCGTTACAAGCATTACGTCAACGGGTTCAAGCGTTGTTTGACCAAGTCACAGAGGAACAAGTCATCTCGGTATCATCGTACAATTTTATTCTAGAAGCACTATTCTATGCAGCTTCAAATTAAATTGGTATGAGTTGTGAGTTTATTGTTCAAAGCGCTATGCTGCTGGAGGTTGATGGAATCAGCCGCTATGATAGATGGAGTTTTATTGGACAATGAACATTTCACTCCTGACAAGCTAACTAACCACGAACCCACTGTTCTATGCCTTGGACGCCATTGCGCGATCGCCTCAATCAATTGCCCTTAGTTTTGGCAGGTCCGATTTTGCGCCGGACAGAACCTACCGCAGTCACAGTCTGGCTCGTTTTGCGACAACCTTGTGAAGTGACGATTCAGGTTTATTCCACCCAATATGGTAATGGACAGGCGATCGATCGTTGCCAATTTGCAGGGAAACGTCATACTGTGGCGATCGGACAGCATCTTCATGTGGTCGCAGTTACAGCCAAAGCAGAGGCGATCGCAGCGCTCCAGCCTAATCAAATTTACGCGTATGATTTGCAATTTCGGTCAACGAATTGTTCACCTCAAAGTTCCTCTGAAATTCCATCTGCACCAATTTCCTTGTCGGAAGCGTTGAATACGCCTCATGTACCACTCGTCTCGATCAGCTATTTTGATCATGGACTGCCCACGTTTCTGCTGCCCCCTGAAAACATCAATGATTTGAAGCTAATTCACGGCTCTTGTCGCAAAACTCACGGGGGCGGCATTGATGCATTGCCGATTCTGGATGANTTTATTAGAGCAATCTGCTCAATTTCCAGACCAGCGGCTGCACCAGCTTTTCTTCACAGGGGACCAAATTTATGGCGATGATGTGGCCGATCCCTGGCTCTTTTCCCTTACAGACGCAGGGGACACGCTCATGGGTTGGCAAGAAGCATTACCGATCGATCACTATCCCTCTCCTGCGATTCCACCGCTCTATGCTCAACACCTGCCGCCGGGACAGCGCACGAATGTGGCTGAAAAGCTGGCTGGCTTCACGGCTGGATTACCTGAGAAACCGGATTCTGTGAATAGTCACTTGCTGAGCTTTGCGGAATATTGCACAGCCTATCTGTTTACCTGGTCGCCCGTGCTCTGGCCGCGTCACTTTCCCGATGGACATCCCCATGATCGCGATCGTCAACAGGACCATGTCTGGAATCACGAGGCAACAACGCTAAAAATCTTCTTTCATTCGCTGTGGAAAGTGCGCCGAGCATTGGCCAATATTCCCACTTACATGATCTTTGACGATCACGACATTAGTGACGATTGGTATCTGAATCGGGCCTGGTGTGAGCGAGTCCTGGGTCAGCCATTGGGGCGGCGTGTTGTCCGGAATGGCCTGCTAGCCTATGCGCTCTGTCAGGCTTGGGGCAATACGCCAGATCAGTTTGAACCGGGGACTGTGGGGGATCGTCTCCTGCAAGCTACTCAAGTTTGGTCTGCAACTCAAGGCAGGGATATTCAGGCGGAACAGACGATCGATCGTTTATTGGGATTACCTATTTGTGATGCAGTGGGAATGCCACAGTTCTGTCAGGATGAGTCGACTTGGGTATTAGATCGCGATCCGCATGCGCTGCGGTGGCATTACACAGTCCGTAGTGGCTGCCATGAAGTCATCGTTCTGGATACGCGAACATGGCGGGGATATCCTATGAATGCTGACGCGATGGCACCGCCAAGGCTGATAAGTCCTGCTGCGTTTGATCGGCAAATTCGGACTGAGTTACGTCAATCCTGCAATCTAGAAACAATCATCATTGCCCCCACAAACTTAATTCATCTAAGATTGATTGATTGGATTCAATCTTGGAGTTTGCAGCGCGGTCAAGTCTTTGCGAATGATGTGGGTGATGCCTGGAATTTAAACAAAGAAGCCCTGTCAAAATTTTTAGCCTCAGTATTTCAATTTCGCGATCGTATTATTGTTTTATCCGGTGACATTCACTATGGCTGTGCCGCCAAATTAAACTATTGGACTCACCAGTCTCAGCACCAAGATAAGGCTCAGGTTTTGGTGCAGCTCACTTCGAGTGCTTTCAAAAATGCAGATCTGAGAACTCAGCTGATTCAGACTAAACTGAAATCGATCGTGCCAGAACCACCACAGGAGTGGGTTGGGTGGCATCAAGTTCCAGAGCTTTGGCAGATCCAGTCTCGGTTAGGTAAAATGCGCTGGGCAAAATTACCATCTGCCGATCGGTTGCCGCTGATTCTTCAGCGTCGATCAGGCTGGAGAGGCTGTTTGAAAGCATGGACGATCGCCGCCGGAGATCTCAACTCATTGCCTGATTGGCATTATCGAATTGAATGGATCAAGCGTCGGGCCGCTCGATCGGTCCTGTGGGGCAAAAAATTGCCCTGGTTGAAATATGGGTTGAAATGTAGTCAGCGGCAGCAAACGGGTTGGCAACGGTTAGGCAATTGGCTGAGTTGGCTATGGCGCAACCGTTGGGTGCAAGAAGGGCCGGAAGTGGTGGGTGAGAGTAATATCGGGGTCGTGCATTTTGATAATTTCGACAATGCTGATACCTCTATTCAACCGCCGATCGTCTGTCAAGACCTTTACTGGTGCCCACCTTGGCAGCCTGACAGCATTGTCATGAGTCGATTTTCAGCTTCTTTGAAGTCCGATCAAGAAGCCACACTTTTTCCAGTTCGGATGCAGAAGTTTGTCAAGGCACATCGACGGAAATCAGCGCTTTTTCGGGTAGATAAGTGACATAGCGACCCTCATCCGCCAGAACTACTAAAAGCCGCAGTGACCAATCCGGTTCGACGAGCTGCAAATCGGCCCAGGGCACCGCAATTTCCAGGCAGGAATTCATGGCAACCTGAGCACGGCTTAATCGGGCATGCCACTGGTAAAAGTCTCCTGCTTCTTGAAACCACTGGGATTGAGTCAGCAAATTAACCCCAAGGTGATGGTGGAACAGATAGTTCAGCGGCGGCTCGTCCGGTAATTCGGCCAGTGGGGCCGGACTAACGAGCATAGGCCGATCGATATAAAACCAGAGCAAGTGCAGTTCAGCAGGAAAATCAATGCCCGGTTTTGCCCCCGTTTTAAAATCTAGCCGCAGATAAAAGTTGAGATGATCGACACCATACCAGAGCCGCTGCATGGAACTGCTTTGATGCATCGTACCGCGTGCGCCGCCAATTTCAATGCGTCCGGCTCGATTCCAATCCTGTTCATCACCATGGCCATCAATCACCGGATGAATGAAGCTGAGGGGTGGATGATCGCCCCGATCGTGATGGTCTTCCACAGACTGTCGTAATTCTGGCGGAATTGGCTCATTCAGGGCTCGATACAGAGTAGCCAAATGTTCCCGAAACAGGCGATCGAACACTTCATCTTGATTCGAGGTATGTCCCTCACCAAACCACCAAAACCAGTCTGAACCTTCTGCGGCATATAATGCTTCCCAGGCTTCTGGATTGTTTTCCTCCGTGGCTTCTGGATGACGAGCCAACACCTGTCGAGCTTGCGTCAACAAATCCCAGGCGCGATTTTTGGCCGGATCGCCAATCCAGGTGGTAAAGCTGCCATCGACCCAGGAGCCACTATGCAATTTTGCAGCAGGTAGCGTCACCGTGGGTGGAAATTGGTCCAAAAATTCTGAGACAGTGACTAATTGAAGCATGGGATGTTCGCTCAGAATTTGATACAGGTTCTCTAGAAATGGCTTGCCATCCTGCTCATAAAATTCCCAGCAGTTCTCACCATCCAGAGCGATCGTCACTAACCAGGGCTGTTCTAGGGCGCTGCCTCCCTGGTCCACTTGATGAGATTTGAGCGTGCGGGCGATCGCTTCTAGCTGGCTCACGAGATCCGTTGCTGCCCGACGAGGCTCCATGCCGCTGTAGCTAAAGCCGATCAGATCCGACAGCCGGTGATCGCGAAACACGATTGCTAAATCACCATAGGCTGTTTCTAAGCGATAGGGACGATAGAGCAATTCTGGATTCTGGACCGTTCCGGTGGAGTCACGATGGAAGAAGTGATCGATCGTCCAGCCCAAAACGGCTTCGTCGGAGCAGAGCCACTCAAACCCCTGTGCCGCAATATAGGGCAAGATAGCAGGGCTGACAGACTGTTCAGATGGCCAGAGTCCTCTAGGTTCACGGCCAAACCGATCGCGATACAGGTCCTTTGCTTTTTGCAGATGACGCGGAATATCTTCGGGCCATTGAAACCGCAATTCGGGGAGCTGCATTTTCGGTACGGCCAACTGTCCTTCCTGGGTATCGGCCAGCAACGGCAGAATGGGATGGGTATAAGGAGTGGTGGTAATTTCGAGTTGGCCGCGTTCCTGCATGTGGCGATGTTGAGGAATGATGCGGCGAATGATGTCCTGCTGCTTGGCATAAATGCGCTGGCGATCGCTCAACGAAAATCCTTTGCCCTGTTCCAGCCAGAACGCAATTTCAGGATCCTCCCAAAATAGGGGATCAAACCAGGCTAAGTTATGCCACGCCATCAGATCCCCATAGTCTTGCGGGGTCCAATGTTCCAGACACCATTCTTGCCCCTGCTCCTGTTTTTGCAGATAGAGTTCGGCATAGCGAGGATGGGGATCGATCAAGGTGCGGTGATGCGCATCGAAAAATCGATCGATCACAAATTGGCGTTGCTCCGCATCCAGTTCGGTTTCTGAAGTTAAGGCCACGCAGAGATAGGGATCAAAAGCCGTTCCTGCCGCATAGTCTTCGAGCTGCAGAATCAGCGATGGCACCAAATTCACCGTTTGATGCAGTTTGGGATAGCGTTCCAGCAGCAACACTAGGTCCAGATAGTCTTTTGTGGCATGGAGCCGCACCCAGGGCAACTGATATTGACCCGCACGACGATTTTTATAGAGGGGCTGATGCTGATGCCAAATCAAAGCCACATAAAGCGGATGAGCCATAGCAATTGGAGGGTGATAGGGGAACTGGAAACAAACTGTTTGGGTTGGGTTATTGATGGACCACAGCTCAATGCATGACCAGAGTTCTTTATCAAAGATTCATCTGAGCTTTATCAACCCGTTGGATTTCATCAAGCTTCTTCGAGCAGGGATGCCGTTTAGCCCGGAAACTACTGACTTCCAGGGGGATGAGAGCTAAGCTGATGGCCGAGAATCATTGCTCGGTTCTCGGTTTGCAAAAAGCACTCAGTATCCCTGTGAGGCTTGGTTAAATGATAGAGAAACAGCAAACGACCCCCTACGATATTTTTATCCTGGTACTTTGCACTTATGTTCTGATTGAATTGGCGATCGAAACCTTCCTACCCATAGATGACACGACCCTTGCGATCCTTGAATATCTCGATACAGGCGTCTGTTTAATTTTCATTGGCGACTTCGTCCGGAACTTATATCAAGCAAAACGCAAGCTAGAGTATCTGAAATGGGGCTGGATTGATCTGATTTCCAGCTTGCCCACCTTTGATACGTTTCGAATTGGACGAGCATTTCGGGTTTTTCGAATTTTGCATGTGCTCCGGGGGGCGCACTCTACCAAACGTTTACTTTTCTACATTCTCCGGCATCGAGCAGAAGCCAGTTTTTACGCAACAGCTACCATCTGTGTCCTCCTGGTTATTTTTGCCAGTCTGGGGATTCTACAAGTCGAAGTCGATGAAAATGCCAATATTAAGACCGCTGAAGATGCATTATGGTGGGCTTTTGCAACGATTACAACCGTTGGATATGGGGATAAATTTCCCATTTCCTTTGAAGGCCGCATTATTGCTGCTGGCTTGATGGTGGCTGGGGTTGGCTTATTTGGCAGCTTTACGGGCCTAGTTGCCACCTGGCTGCTCTCTCCCCAAGAAGAGCCCCAAACCTCTGAACTGGAAGTTCTACGGACTGAAATTGCAGAGTTGAAACAGTTGTTGCTGCGGGATCGCGATCGACTAGATTAATCTACAACGCTCAGGGTGCGTGATTTCAGGGCTGTCAGGAAAGAAGAGGAGAAAAATCGGCCAAACAAGATGCCATGCTAAAAGGCACCCCTGTCAAAAAAACTGGCAGAGATGCCTTTGAAAAGCTAAGGATGTAGCATTTTTTAAGCGACTTGCTCGACTTCCACAATTTCCGGGATAAATTCGCGCAGCCGCCGCTCAATACCCATTTTCAGCGTCATGGCCGAACTGGGGCAGCTACCACAGGCACCTTGCAGACGCAGCTTGACAATCGGTCCATCAATTTCGACCAGTTCAACGTTGCCACCATCCGACATGAGATAGGGGCGCAGATCATCCAACACCTTTTCAACGTTATCGGACGTCAGTTCCATCAGTTCCATAGTTCACCTTGCCGCAAGTTGCGTAATTTTATTCTAGAAGATGAGGGGATGCTTGATTGAGGTTTCAGCATTGGCTTCTAACAGCCACAAGCATCGAGAAACCTCAATTTGATCTAAACAAATTTGAGCTAAACAGGAGCATTAGACCAAGGCTGGTTGCAGTAACTTGATATTTGAGAAGCTGAACTCAGAGGTGACGGGCTGACCATTCTCGATCGCCTGAATCTTGCGCTCTGACAAGATGTGATAGTCGCCAACCTTTTCGTAATTATCCTCGAAGTCTTGTTCCCCTTTGACCTCGCCGGTTTTGGGATCCCGATAAACCGAGTGATAGCGATGGGAAAGATACCCAGCACCAGTCGGATGGCTACTTTGCGTATCGATCGTTACCACAATGCCGTGAATATGGCGGTGCACCATACAGACTTCGTTGTCGCGAACTTTATAGCGATCGCCTGCTGCCTTGCCACCTACCAGAATTTCGACGGCTCCAGTAGCATCAGTATCTCCAAAAGAAAACGTGTTTTGCCCGTGGCTAGCTTCAAACGTTCGACGAATGCGGTGAATCGCAATTTCCTGTAATTGCCCCACAATTGCTTTCTTGGCTGACTCATCGCTGACTTCAGTCACTTCCGCACTCAGATCAGGATTAACCGTTGCTTTGCCGGTATAGACCTGATCGCCAACTTTGAGCTGCACATCAGCAACATATCCTGGAAAGTTGTGATCCCAGGTATAGCGGTTTTCGTAAGCCGCCTGCATCATAGCGCGTGCTTCCAATTGTTCAGTCATCCAACTTCTCTCCTGATTGCCTCTTCTAGTGTATCGGATTCACTCTGACTTCTTGTTGTTTAAGACAGCAAAGGCTCGATCGCAGGCACCAGTCGGGCAGCCAGAATGCCACCCAAAAAGCCAAATAAATGGGCTTCCCAGGAGATCCCCAACTGTTTGGGAAAGATTCCGGGCAGTAGATTCCAATAGAATACTCCGACGGTTAGCGACAAGATCAGCGAAATAGGATTGCGATCGAACAGGCTGGCAAACAGCAGAAACCCCAGATAGCCAAAAATAATGCCACTGGCTCCCATATGCACCAGATCGACTGGGTAAAGTTGGGTCTCTACTAACCGATAAGCTCGACTTCTGCCAAATGACCAGACGCCAAATCCGCTAGCCAAAGCAGCAATGATAGACACGACTTCAAAAATTGGCTCGCCCCGCAACAAAACGAGCCAGCCGAATACGACAAAGCTCAAGGAATTGCCAAACAAATGGGTGAGATCGCCATGCAGCAAGGGGCTAAACAGAATGCCAAGTAAGCCGATTTGAGTTCGAGGCCGAATGCCCAACCAGTACATCGCTCGCCCTAACAGCACCCAATTCAAAGCATTGATGCCCCAGGTGACGACTAGAATGTCGTGCAAAATCGCCACACGAGTTCGCCAATCGCCGATCGTTCCTGCATTCACTGCTGCTGTAGCTGTGTCGGTATCCAGTAGGGAACCCAGTACTGTCAACCCATACACGTTATTTATCTTTTTCCTTAGCGCGCTTTCTCAAGTCTAAAGCCTGTGGGTTATCGGGCTCCAGTTGCAGAGCCTTACTGACAGCAATCAAAGCATCGTCATAGCGCTGAAGATTGAGCAAAGCCTGACCTTGCGTTAACCAAGCTTCTGCTGAGTTGCGCTGTAGTTTGATGCCCTGATCTAAGGCTGACAACGCTTCTGCCGATCGACCCAGCTGCTGCAAGGCAACCCCGCGTTTGACCCATCCCGGCGCAAATTCTGGCTTCTTCTCGGTAACGGTTTCATAGAGCTTGAGTGCTTCATAAGGTCGTTTTTGCAGCAAACGAGCATTTCCCTGGCTCCACAGGGCTTCGGGATAGTTAGGCTGATAGGCCAGCGCATCGTTACAAGAGACGACGGCATCTTCGGGACGCTTCAATTGATTGAGCGTTTCACAGCGTCCGGCGTAGGCTTCTGCAAAATCGTTTTTGAGGGTGATCGCCTGATCGTAAACTTTCAGCGCCTGATCGTACTCCTTGTTTTGCTGGAGCTGATTTGCTTCGGTGACCAGAGCTATAGCCTGTTGAGTGGGATCGTCAGAGGCATTAGATGGATTTGAACCCGTGGTGGCATTTGTGGTTGCTACATTTCTAAATAACTGACTGGCGAATTGCGGAAAGGCCAGATGACCCAGCGTTAACGCCAAGCCTGCTGACAGAAGGCCAACGATCGGCCAGGGCTGGATCAGACGATGAACCCAGTCTGCTTTAGTGGGTTGGCTTGCTGTAGAAGAATGCGTTCCAGAAAAGTGGGGATGGCCGATGACCTGAGTGAATCCAGTTCCGCCAGTGTGATGAGCAGAGTTGGCGGTTCCAGAAGACACCCAGATGGCTGTAGAGATAGGTTCCTCTTGCGGGTTAACCATGTCTCTACCCTGGCTATATTCCAGGTTTAGCTGCTTCGACTGGCTGTTTGTCCCGATTCCAGAACCACGGGTATTTCTAGAGATACTGTGCGATCCTGTGCCTGAGGTAAACCCCCCAGTGCTATTGGGAGTACCGCTAAATTCCAGTAATTCGGTTTCAGCCTGACCCTCTAGGATCGAAGCGGGCAAGGTTTCGAGCGCCTGCAACACTTCGGAGGCATTTAGATATCGCTCGCGAAAGTCATAGCGCACCATGCGATCGAGAATCGCCAGAAGGTCAGGATCAATCGGAGTCACCTGATCATGCCAGTCAATTTCGCCGTGGCTATCTTCTCTAAAGTGGCGGGGATGGATGCCAGTCAGCATTTGAATTGCCAGAACGCCGACCGAATAGATGTCGCTGCAATACCGGGGCTTGCCTGCTAGCTGCTCATTGGACATGTAGCCCTGAGTGCCGATCGAAATCGTCAGATTCGTCAAACCACTTTCGGGATCAAAACTGGGGTTGCTCACCTGCTTCACTGCCCCAAAGTCAATCAAAACAATGCGGCGATCGTGACGGCGACGAATCAAATTGGATGGCTTGAGATCCCGATGAATCACCTGCTGCTGATGGACAAAAGCCAAAACATGCAAAATGTCTTGTAGAATCAGCACGACACGGCCCTGAGGCCAGGGTTGTCCTTCTATTAGCTCACGGGTGAGGGGTTCCCCTTCAATAAACTCTTGAGCGAGATAAAATTCCTGGTCATCTTCAAAGTGCGCCAGGAGTCGCGGAATTTGATCATGAATGCCCAACTGATAAAGCACCTGCGCCTCGATATTGAAGAAGCGCCTTGCCATTTGTAGCGTTTCGTCACCCTTACTTTGGGGCTTCAGGTGTTTAATCACACAGCGTGGGTGGCCAGGTAAGTGCCAGTCTTCCGCCAGGAAAGTTCGACCGAAGCCACCAACTCCAAGCTGACTAATAATTTTGTAACGTCCACCCAGAGGTGTATCTGAGGGAATTCGGGGCATTGAGCGACTCATGTTTTAAGGGATGTAATCGAAAAGCCAGTCACAATCTGATCCTTTGAGGAATGACTTCAATGGCGTCAGTCAAGGCTCCTTAAATCAAAGTAGCCAATTCAGATTGCAAAATTGCAATTCAGGGCATTGCCCCAACTAACGCGCAAGATAGATGTTTACTGGAGATGCACAACGACTGAGCGGTTCTAGGAGTAGATCGTTCCAAAAATAGTACGTTCTAGCGCAGACTTAGGTTTAACTTAGGGGCAAGGAAGTCAACCAGGATCCATGAGGCATAGCCTGTTATTTTGTTGCCGTAGTTATTTTGTTGCCATATTAGTTTGCTATCAGTATTGTTACGATAAAAAACTTGCCTTTTATACTTCATCCTCTACTTTAATACAGGGTTTTACACCCCTTTCTGTTTTTGGATAGTCTATTTTTGGCTTTTAGCCAGAAATGATTGGCTCATATGCATTATTTTTCTGATTTTCTATAGCCGTTTCCGGTAGAAATAAATTTTTGCAAGGCTGAATCAAGAATTCTCCGAAAAAATGCGCTTGTAATTTTGTTGCTATTTATCTAGTTCAAACTGATCTAGCTCAATAGTATAAGCAGATGCCTTACAGGTAATCCGTAGACTGTCGGTTTAGTAGGTAGTAAAGTCTGCTGAAGCCAGATTTGGGAAGGTTTGGGTCACTTTACTGATGTACGATCGACACTCTATCTAAGTTCAGTCAGAACGGGCAGGGGGGTGTCGTTGGCTTTTCTTAAAAACTCAGCCCCCTTGACTTGAAAAACGGTTGAGCAGGGGGTGGAATCGGGCAGGGCGTTGATCAGCAGCCCATGTCAGCTACAGGCTAGACCAACGGTCAGTCAGAAAGTTGAGCCCAAAGATAGACTAGTAGGCAACAAAGTGGGGTGCCGAATGGTACTCATCAAGTGTAGGATTTTTCTCCCAAAGGAGACTTTTACCATGTGGCGTCGTTTACTTATTGCCTGGTGCATTGGTTGGCTTGGCTTCAGCGCGATTTTTCTACCCATCGCCCCAGCGCAGGCCGCCAACTGTACTTTGACAGCGATCGTCTGGGAAGGCTATACCGATCCTTCCTTTACTAAAGAATTCGAAGCACAGACAGGCTGTGCAGTCAAAGCAACTTATGCCGGATCGAGCGACGAAATGTTTGCCAAATTCCGGGCAGGCGGAGGTCGTACCTATGACGTGATCTCGGCTTCAGGAGATATTACAGAACGGCTCTACAAGGCAGGATTGGTGAGAGCGATCGATACGGATCAGCTCAAAAATTACAGCAGCGTGTTCGAGTCTTTTCAAGGCGGCAAGTGGAACACCTTTGATGGCAAACCCTATGGCGTTACCTTTGCCTGGGGACCGAACGTCTTAGTTTATGACACCAAAGTGATCAAGACTGCGCCAACCTCCTGGGATGTGCTATCTGATCCCGCCTATGCCGGTAAGATCTCTCTGCCCGATAACCCGATGACGATCGCCGATGTGGCTTTATGGCTGGGCAAGCCTGAACCCTATGACTTGTCGGAGGCTGACTTGGCAGAAGTAAAGCAAAAGCTGCTGGAACTGCGGCCTAACATTCGTAAGTTTTGGACAACCGCCGGAGAATTGGCCAATTTGTTTCAGTCCGGTGAAGTGGTGATGGCGCATGCTTGGCCGCTTACCTATACCCAACTCAGCGAAGCAGGTTTTCCGATCGGTTCTGCTAGCCCCCAAGGCAAGTTAACCGGCTGGACCGATTCCTGGATGATCTCGAAGAAATCGCCGCACCCAGAAGCGGCCTATGCCTGGATCGACTTTATTCTCAGTGGTGCCGGTCAGAAAGGGGTCATGGATGTCACGGGCTATTCTGGAGCGACGACGTTAGGCGCAGAGGCGATTGGTCAGGAACGGGCTCACGAGCTGTTTATGGACGATCTATCGCTGCATTCTCAAATCAAAATGTGGCAGAGCGTTAAGAATTACGATCAGTGGGTGCAGCTCTGGAACGAGATTCGGACCTAGAGGATTTCTCGCTATTTGGAGAATGATCGTTGTGGCAGGGTGGATTTTGGGTCTGCCCTGCAATTTAGTTTTTAACCAAGCTTGCTATGGCCAGTACCTTCTCTCAACCTCAACCTCGCCAACCCTTACCGATCGGTCTCTACAGTTCTCTATTGCCGCCGTTGCTGTGGATGACGCTGTTGTATTTTGTGCCGATCGCGCTGTTGATCTCCTATAGCGTCTGGAGGCTGGAAGCCTTTGATATTGTTAAGGAGTTCAGTCTGGTCAACTTCAAAACAATTTTGACCAATGTGGCCTATCGCACGGTGATCGGACGAACGGTCCTGACAGCTTTGGGCGTAACGGCGATCGATATTTTGATTACGCTGCCGATCGGCTATTTTATTGGCCGCTATGGCGGTCGTTATCGTACCTTGCTGACGCTGCTGATCATCTTGCCGCTGTGGTCGAGCTATCTGGTGCGGGTGTTTGCCTGGAAGATTATTTTGGGCTACAACGGCGTTTTGAATAGTGCACTGATGGCGATCGGTCTGTTCAAACAACCCAGCCAGATCTTTCTCTATAACCAGTTTTCTACCATGCTCACCTTTGTGCATGTCTGGTTACCGTTTATGATTTTGCCCGTGATTACGGCCTTCGAGCGGTTGCCGCCAGAGCTGCTGGAAGCCTCGGCTGATCTAAATGCAAACCCCTGGACGACGTTTCGCCGGATCATTTTGCCGCTGGTGATGCCAGGAGTTTTGGCAGGCTCCATTAACGTGTTTTCTCTCACCATGGGTGATTTTATTACCCCCAGCCTGGTTGGCAGTCCAACCGGCATTATGCTAGGCAACGTCATTTCGTCACAGTTTGGCGTGGCCTATAACTGGCCGTTAGGGGCAACGTTTGCGCTGGTGGTGATGCTGATCGTGTTTCTGGGTTTGGCGATCGGCTTGCGGCAGGGTGCGCTTGATAGCTGATCGTGGCAGAAAAAGGCATGAAAAAAGGGAGCGTTATCGCAACCACTCCCACACCACAAAAATTCACTCCTAGAGCAATGCTCTTTGATCTAAATCAAGTTGAACAAACAATAACGAAACTTGAACCAACGGAATTGCAGCTCATTTTCCAAGAGAAGGCTCTGGATTATTGAGCAGCCGGGAAGTAGGTTGGCCAGTTTTCCAGATCGGAATCGGGCACGGTATACCGGACTGGATTGCCGCAGGAAACCACGTTTTGGTTATTTCTGCAAACCCAAGCGCCTGCTTCTAATGATTGATCGATCCGAGGGGGCTCGGTGCAGTCAGGACCAGGATTGTTCTTACAGCGCCAGCTCTCTGCCTCGATTGCGCGAGGAGCATTCTCGCACTGAGGATCCAAGCTGTTTCTGCAAGCATAGGTGCCAGGGGTGCGCTCATAGTAAATGGCTTGAGCTGCCGGGGCAAAAGCAGCAAATGGAGCTAGCAGAATACCAGCACCAGCAATGCCCATGGATAAGGTGAATAGCTTTTTCATCATGATTTGGGTGACAAAATAACAGGTGTCCTATACATCTTAGCTGCGTAAAGCTAGTCAAAATCTATCGTCAGATAGCATGGTCTGTAATCGTAGTTTCACTTAAATCCATGTAGAGGAGAGTGATTTATTAACAGGATTCAAAAATAACTACGTAATTTTCAGGAACTGCTGGACGATCGCCGATCGATGATTTGTCAGGCATATCAGCATTTTCACGGCTCAAGTTGGATTGCCAATTTAAGCGGCCATTGGTTTCAAAAGATCGGTCAGCCTATCCTTGGCTGGATTCCCATTCCATTGATCTATTGCCTAGTCGATCTATTTTTCTCAGAAACATTGTGTTAGACCCTGCTCCCGTTCAATCCGTTCTGCCACGCCAGCCTGCTAAACCCTGGTTGCTCGGCCTTTGGACCCTGATCGTCTATGTATTTCTCTATTTGCCGATCGCAGTATTAATCATCATTAGTTTGAATGATTCGCCCATTCTATCGCTGCCATTCAAGGGGATCACGCTGCATTGGTATGTCCAAACCTTTCAGGATACTGCCCTCAAAACAGCTTTGATCAACTCACTCAAAGTAGCCGCAGCAGCGACGATTCTGGCAACTCTCTTGGGACTTTTGGCCGCCTTTGCCATTTATCGCTACCAATTCTGGGGTAAAAATGCCTTTCGGATTGCGCTCAACCTGCCGATTTTATTGCCGGGGATCGTTACAGGCGTGGCAATGCTGGCCTATTTTTCGGATCTCGGCTGGGATCTTTCCCTATTCACCGTGATTATTGGTCATGCCGTGTTTGGCATTCCCGTTGCCTTTGGACCGATCCTGACTCGGCTCAACCAGTTTCCGCGCAGCCTCGAAGAAGCCGCCTATGATCTGGGAGCCAAACCAGCCCAGGTGTTTCGCGATGTGCTGTTTCCGTTCATCCGCAGCGCCATGATTGCAGGAGCACTGCTGGCCTTTACCTTATCTTTTGACGAGGTTGTCGTCACGATTTTTTTAACCGGACGTGATAACACCCTGCCGATCGAAATTTGGGGCAGATTACGCACCAACATTACTCCAGAAATTGCCGCAGTCGCTACGCTGATATCAGCAGCCAGTGGCGCGATCGTGCTACTCAGTCAGTGGTTGACGACTCAAGATGCAAGCGATCGTTAAATTAACTCGGCGATCCCATTAGATTTTCAAGATTAGTCCCAATAGTCGCCCTATCCAATCAGCCGCCTATCCAATCAGCAGCACTCATGAAAGACAGCAGCATTGTGTATCTAGAGAATGTGAGCAAAATTTATGCCACTGCCAAGGGAACCTTTCACGCTGTGCAAAACGTGACGCTCGATGTGCAGCCCGGCGAGTTTTACTCGTTACTGGGATCAAGCGGCTCTGGCAAAACGACGACGTTGCGGCTGATTGGTGGCTTTGAAATTCCTGAATATGGTCAGGTTTGGATCGGCGGCGAAAATGTCACCACCCTGCCGCCCTACCAGCGTAATGTGCATACCGTGTTCCAAAGCTATGCGCTGTTTCCTCATTTGACCGTCGCTCAAAATATCGCCTATCCCTTGACGATCGCCAAAGTCGCCAAAGCAGAAATCGGTCCAAGAGTGGCAGAAGCGCTGCGTATGTTCCGGATTGAAGAATTGGGCGATCGGCGTCCGGCCCAACTTTCAGGAGGACAACAACAGCGGGTTGCTTTAGCCAGAGCTTTAATTAGCCGTCCTAAGGTGCTGCTGCTCGATGAACCCCTGTCGGCGCTGGATGCCAAAATTCGGGAAGAGGTGCGGCAAGAGCTCCGGGACTTGCAGCGGCAAACTAACCTCACTTTTATTTATGTCACCCACGATCAGGAAGAGGCCCTGGCTCTCAGCGATCGAATTGCCGTGATGCATAACGGGCAGGTGGAGCAGGTGGGCAGCCCCAAAGACATCTACGATCGCCCAGCTTCCTTATTTGTGGCTCAATTTATCGGCAAGGCCAATTTCCTCAAAGGCAAGGTACAAAGTCAGCAAGACTCAATGTTTGAGGTCGAGGTGGCCGGTCAATTCATCCGAGCGATCGCCCCTGATCACCAACCTTCGATCGGAGAAACGGTAACGCTGATGATTCGCCCAGAGCAGGTATCCCTGATGCTCCAAGAAGCCAACTTAGGACCAGAAACCTGCGAGAACCGGATTAGCGGCAAAGTCAACACCACAACTTATATTGGGCAGTTGCTGCAAATTCAAGTCGAAACGGCGATCGGTGCCATGATGGTAACCCAAATCAGCGGCACAGAACCCAACGGACCCGTAACCTTAAGCTGGCCTGCAAAACACTGTATTGTCTTGCCGCCCACGCAACTGTCCTAGCTGCCGTTGCCAATCACAGAAGTTGAGCTACACTGTATCGGTCACTCTACAGGTGGAACTTTTTGAATGCTTTAGGCGTCATCTACGCTACCTGTAGTATTTCACCGTTCAGAATTATGACTGTGGTTTCGTCTACTGCTCAGCCAACCAAATCAACTGCCCAAAAGCGCAGCTCTTCAAAAGAAACGGTTGTGAATACAGCCCTGTTCAGCGGCACTTCTGCCAATCTGCCAGTAGGGGCTAACTCCTCGGCAACCGCCAGTGCTGACTTCAATGGAGACGGCATTCCCGATCTGGCGATCACCCTGTCGAGTGCGGCAGTGCAGAATAATCTGGTTGTTTTCTTGGGCAGCGGTAATGGCAGTTTTGGTTCGGCGCAACAGTTCACGAGCAACGGTCAAACTGCGGTTTCGGTGGTGACGGGCGACTTTAATCAGGATGGCAATTCAGATATTGCGACTACCAATTTTGGTTCTGATACGGTGTCGCTGCTGCTGGGAGAAGGCAATGGCAATTTTCGATCGGCCCAAACCTTCAGAGTCGGCAGTCAACCCAACGCGTTGGCAACCGGCGATTTTAACCAGGATGGTCGGCTCGATTTGGTGACTGCCAATGCAGGAGAAAACACCAATACGCTGTCCGTGCTGCTGGGGAACGGCCAGGGGGGATTTGAGAGTGCTAAGGCCCTGAATGTGGCAGGTACTCAACCTTTTAGCGTAGCAACGGGCGATTTCGATCGCGATGGCAATCTGGATGTCGTCAGTGCCGATTCGCTTTCGGCCTCTCTTTCGGTGCTGTTTGGCAAAGGCAATGGCGAATTCAAGACGGCCAAGCAATTTTTTGTGGGAGGAGCAACCCCTGTTACTGTCGTGACCGGCGATTTCGATGAAGATAATAAGCTCGATATCGTAACTGGCAATTTGGGCACGGGTGGCCGCAATATTTCAGTTTTATTTGGCGATGGCAAAGGTGACTTTCCAGAGGGTGCAGCGATCGCAGCAGGGGGAGGCGTCAGTTCGTTAGTGAGCGGTGATTTTAACGGCGATGGCCACCTCGATTTAGCCGGAACGCTGTACAACAGTCCGAATCTGACAATCTTGTTTGGCGATGGCGAAGGCAATTTTTCTCGGAGCGGCACGCCCGTCGTTAATAATGTTCCTTCTGGAATTGCCACGGCAGATTTCAACCGGGATGGCAAACCTGACTTGATTACCGCGAGTGGGGGTAGCAACAACGCTTCGGTGCTGCTGAACAAAACCAGTTTTGTGGTGCTGCGATCGTCCAAAAGCTCCGGAGAAGTGGATGGCTCTCAGGAGAAATCGTCCTCAATGACCGTCAACCTCGATCTTGGCACGTTGGTCGTGGATAGTCCCAACAAGGTGCAGGTGGCTGTCAATGGCTTTGATGACGTGTTGGGAACCCAGGTCAAAGACAAAATTACCGGCAGCAACCAAGTAAATTTGCTGAACGGCAATGCGGGACAGGATCAAATCCTGGGATTGAATGGTAACGATACGCTGCTGGGCGGGGATGGTAAAGACCGATTAGAAGGAGGGGATGGCAAAGACAAACTCACTGGCGGCATTGCAAACGATCAGCTAACGGGGGATGCAGGAGCCGATCGGTTTATTTTCGATTATGGTAAGCCTTTCAGTCTGTCAGATGGTCAAGATCGCATCACTGATTTTGAAAAAGGAGCTGACAAAATTGTGCTCGATCGCAGTACATTCACAGCGCTGACGAACAAGGTGCAATTCCAGTCCGTGCAGCAACTTAGCAATGCGCAGACCAGTACAGCTTTGATTACCTACATTCGCTCCACAGGCCGACTCTACTACAACCAAAATGGAGCAGCAGCAGGTTTCGGGACTGGCGGCTGGTTTGCCACATTAGACGGATCGAAGTCGGCAAATGGCAACTTGACTGCTGCTGATTTCCTCACCCAAAAGTAGCCCAATGTAATTTAACCCTTAAAATCCAAAACCCAAAACTTTTCCCTAAGCTGTGTTATCATGGCGCATCAAAAATTTGCTGAGATCAGGTGAAATAAAAAGGCATGAATCCAAAAAAGTTCGGCAGGGCTGTTTTCATGTCAGTTATTACGGTACTGGTAGGCATGGCAGCCTCCCATTCTAGAAGCTGGGCCAATGAGCGATCGGCAACGGTGCAATTGATCGCCCAATACACGGCAGTTCCTACCACTTCCACGGCGGCTAATGCAGAAACCGGCTGTCGCCAAACTAATGCAACAACCGGGATTTATAGCCAGCCTAGTTTGGATAGCAGCTCGCGAGGGCTATTAAATAGCGGCCAGACGGTTCAGCTAGAGCTGGTGGCCACAGGTGCGGGTTGGGCTCGAATTACATCCCCAGTGATTGGTTGGGTTGAAGCCAAATACCTCACACCTGTCTCAGCCTGCACCGGCCTTAGTTCTGGGGTTGGCATGCCGATCGTCTCTGCAAATCCTGCCCCTTTANCCCCCCCAAACGACACCTCAGCCTGCGGTAACCAAGAGTGTCACGGTCATGTGTGAAGTGTTGCCCAGCGAGGGACTGGTGGTGCGCAGCCAACCCTCAGTGAGTGAAGGGACTGCGCTATATACCTTGCCCAAAGGCAACTATCAATTTCAGTTCACCAACAATCACGTCACCACAAGATCGGGTGACTCGGAACGCTACTGGGCCTACATCACCGCTCCCTATGCGGGCTGGATTTCTCTAGGCGCGACCGGTGGCACCTTTAACCTGGGTGGTCGTGAGTGTGGTTAATTCATCGCTATCTTCTGCGTCCACCAACTCGACGACGGGCTCCACCACTGCCAAATGACGGAGTGCGCACCTTGCTGGGTTTGGACGTATTCGATCGATTCAGATCGGTGGAACCATAGCCTGAGCCAGTGCTGCGATTACCAGAATTGACTCTGGGAGATTGGCTGGGAGAGCTGGTCACACTGGGCGATCGACGCAACTGACCCGTAGTCCGGAAGGTTTGGCGATTTTTCACCTCAGCCGGAGCCGCATTATATTTGGTTCGGTAAGAACTCACCGCATCGTTATAGCTTCTGCCATAGCCACCATAACCTGTCAGCGCTACACCAGGTTGATAAACGGGCGGAATGTAATAGTGGGGGGTGAACAGTAAACTGCCTAGTGCCTGACCTGCCAATGCGCCTGCAAAGGGTGTCCAGAAATTGGATTCGCGCCGCACGACAACCGTTTCTTGTTGGCCGGTTTGCGGATTCGTCTGGTTTTCAGTCACATTATGGACATATTCAATGCGGAAGTCTTCGGTCAAATACATGATGGGCTGGCCATTTTCGACTTTCAGATAGGTCTTTTGCCCATTCGAAATTTCTGCATCACTCAGGCGAGCCATCTGCAAATTAGCGACCCGGTAGGGAGATTGACCCGGAGCTGCATTCAGCAGCATTAAAGTGTACTCGCCAGTGCCGTCATCATAGGTGGCTTGCTGCACTGGATAGCTACCGTCACTAATGGTTGTTGAGACTGGGGATGCAGATTGTTGGGTGACGGGAGTCTGATTAGAAGCGTAGTTAGAAGGTTCTCCCGCACAGGCAAAGGTGGTCACAGAGAGACCAATTGCCATAGTAAAGATCACAAAGTTGCGAATCATGGTTTTAAGCATAGGGCACAGCATCTGACAGAATGCGATTAATTGGCGATCGGCTGCACGATCGGTAAAAGTACAGCGAAATTGATGGCTGAATCTATCCCTGACGAATGATCATGAATCATGGGTGAGTCGCCGGATTTATTCAAATTCACTAAAGCGGAATCAATTCTGGGAAGTTCAGCAGCAACTGTTCTGAAGTTAGCACGTCTCCTAATTGGGCAGGAGAGAAGTGAACTTGAATCGCTCTCAGCTTCTGGTCATAGTGCAAGTTGATAATGGCATTCAAACCTGCTTTCAGGGCGGTGATATCGGCCAGATCGGTTTCGATCGCCGCAACTTCTCCTTCATAGGCCACCGTCAAAATCGCAACCAGATTGGGCGTAACCGGAATGGTCAGCAGATCATCGGCAGCGTCGGTAGCAGGAATGGCCACACCATAACGTTGGGCTGAATCGGTGAACAGTTCGCTGACATAGTCACCAGCCTCCCCCTCATCCCAGAACACATCCCCTTCATTTGCGGCAGACTGCCAATACAGGTCATATTGCAGCAACCCCTGACAGATCTCGACTAACCCTTCTCCAAGCATCTGCAAGTCGCCTTCTGCCTCAACAGCCTCTCTTGCAGCCCGATTCAGCACACCCAGGAGAGGAGCCGCCTCATCTCCGGCCAGGTGAACGAAAATCCGGCAAACGGCAAATCGAGTTTTGCCACTCATGCGCTGCAAGCGATCGCGCCAGCCTGTCATCTGTTCTCCCTCTAATTGTTCTTTATCGAATTGATGGTTACTAGTTGTCTGAGTCAATGCTCATGCTTTTCACATCTCTTCACTCTACCGCCTTGTTCGTTGAATTGAGCCGATCGTCCTTTGATCAATCAATTGCGATCAATTGCGATCGATCGCGTTTCTGTCTATTTCAGGTGTAACGAACTTTATCGAACAAATGAAATGGCGGATCTCCCCCCTCTATCCGTAATGGCCAGCAAAAATGGCCAGGAAAAATAGCCAAGAAATCATCAGAACCAAGTTCGACAGCCTGGAGCACAGGCATCCATGTGTTTACCATTGCTAAACGCTTTCTTAACTCATCCGAAAGAATGAATCGCTTCGACTAAAAGACTGATAAATTTTTTTCAATGCTTTTGATTATTTGTTCTGATCGTCCAATTAATACAAATGGATGACGCTTTATCTCCATAGTTCGTTCTCCAAATTTAACCTTCTATTAATATTGGCGAGCGTTTTATTATTCTCAGAACAAATTTACCCAGAACGAATTTCCGCTTTTGGGTATAGCAAGGGGTGCAGCGATCACAACAGCAACCTTTCCTTTGTAAGGCAGAACTTGCTGTGAGGTCATTCGCAATTCAGTTCGATTCATTCGTCTATCTGTCCATCTACCTTCGAAAAACATCGTGAGTGATATAACCCCGTTGACTCCGGCAATTACAACTTTTGTAAGCGAAGATTTTTCAGATGCGAGCGGCAGTACGCCCCCAGAGGGATGGTCTGTTGAAGTGCTAGAGGGTGATCCAGCCGTGGATCAATGGCATTTTGATAACCCCGGCGATCGCACATTTCCTGATTTCCTGACTGATCCGATCGCAGTATTTGATAGCGATGCCATTTCCAATAACGATCTACCGGAAGATGTCACGTTGGAGACCCCTGTTTTTGATGCCTCTACATCCTCCTCGGTGTTTCTGAAATTTGATCAAGAATATTTGGGTTTGATCGATCCAGACTATGGCAGTATCGGTCTAATCGAAGTTTATGATGGCAGCGAGTGGCAAACTGTTTCAACTCAGATCAATGATGCGATCGGCACCACGCGCTTGGATATTTCTGAATATGCAGCTGGTGTCGCAGATGCCCAGGTGCGATTTCATTGGCAGGGTAACTGGTCCTATTATTGGGCACTCGATAATGTTGAAATTGTTAACGAGCTGACACCGGGCATTTCCATTACAGGGGATCCCCAGGTTAGCGAAGATAATGTGCCCGACACGCGCAATTTTCAGTTTCAGCTGAATAGCAAACCCACTGCAGATGTGACGATCAGTTTTTCGGTGGATTCCAGCCAACTTCAGCCGATCGCGCCTTTAACCTTTACCCCAGATAACTGGAACATTGCTCAGACTGCCAGAGTGGATGCGGTGGCAGATGGGATTGCGGAAGGTGAAAATCAGAAGAGCAAAATTCAGATTAGTGTCAGCAGTACCGATCCAACTTATGACGATTTCAAAGTCAAGCAGGCCACTGCCACCATTACTGACAGCACGATTCCAGGATATACCAGCTATCGCACGGTTGAATCCACCTTCCGGGATTTGTCCCAGTTAGCAACAGACAATCCGTCGCTGGCAAGCTGGGTTGATATCGGGGACAGTTACGATAAGGTTACTCCTGGCGGTGCTCCTGGATACGACATTTATTCCTTGGAACTCGGCAATAAAACGAAGACTGTACCGGGCGAAAAGCCAGTCTTCTTCGTTCAGGCTTCGATCCATGCACGGGAATATGCCACAGCAGAAGTGGTGTCTCGCTTTGCAGAACAGTTGACTGCGGCTTATGGTGTGGATGCTGACAAGTCCTGGTTATTGGACTATATCGATATTCGAGTTGTGCCGATCGTCAATCCAGATGGGCGTAAGTTTGCCGAGCAGGGCTATTTATGGCGAAAGAACACCAATCCGAATCCAGACAATAGCAGCGATCCAGCGGATTTTCCCTTCTATGGTGTTGACCTGAACCGCAACTATGCTTCCCATTGGGGCGAAGTCGAAGGAGGGGCGAGTACCGATCCCAGCTCAGACACTTATCAGGGACCGACTCCTTTCTCTGAACCCGAAAGTCAGGCCTTGCGCGACTACCTGCTGCAAACTTTCCCCGATCAGAAAGGCCCCAGTGATTCTGAGCCAGCGCCTGACGATGCCACGGGCGTTTACCTCGACATTCACAGCTTCGGCAACCTGGTGCTTTATCCATTTGGTTGGACCGAGGAACCATCCCCCAACTATGAGGGACTGCGGAATCTGGGCCTCAAGTTTGGCTACTTTACTGGACTAGATGGCGCATCCTACGATGTGCAGCAGGCGATCGGCCTATATCCCACCTCTGGCACAACTGATGACTGGGTTTATGACACCTTTGGCTCAGCTGCCTATACGATCGAAATTGGCAATAACTTCTTTGAAGATCCGGACTACTTTGAAAATACGATCGTCCCGGAACTGACGCCTGCTCTGTACTATGGCGCGAAATCGGCCTATCAGCCCTACCAAGTTGCGGCTGGTGCAGACACGATCGATGCAAAAGCCAAGGGGAGTGTGATTGCTGGATTAACAAAGGCGATTACGTTGTCCGCAACGGCGGATTCAACCCGCTATGATGATGACAATCTCAGTTCTGAGGGCANTTACAGAAGGATTGGAACTGCCCGCTGCTACCACGATTCAAGCAGCCCGCTACAGTATTGATGCGCCTTCCTGGATTGAAGGGACCCAAACCTACGCCATGGATGCCGCAGATGGTACTTTTGATAGCGCTGTTGAGCAGGTAACGGCTCGGATTAATATCAGCCAACTTGACGCGGGTCGTCACACGATTTTTATTGAAAGTCAAAGTGCCGACGGTTCCTATGGGGTGCCCACTGCGGTATTCCTCGATGTGCTGGCTGCACCGGAGGCGGCAGAAATTCAGAAAGGTACGGGAGAAGCCGATACGATCGTCGGTGGGGATGACAGCGATGCGATCGATGGTCTGAGCGGCGATGATAATCTCGCAGGTGGTTTGGGCGAAGATTTGCTGCTCGGCTCAGGTGGTAACGATCTGTTGCGGGGTGATCAAAATCAAGTTGGCAACGCAGATGCAGCGATCGGCGATGACGACCAGATCTATGGTGGAGCCGGGAACGATCGGATTGGCGGCAAGGGTGGAGATGACATTCTCTACGGCGATGCTGGACAAGATACGATCTTTGGCGATGATGGCGATGACTTGCTGCGGGGCGGCAAAGGGGCCGACATCCTCACGGGCGGCAAAGATGCTGATACCTTTGCATTAGCCTATGGGGAAGGCATTGACACCATTCTTGACTTCTCGATCGGAGAAGACTTGATTGGTCTGGTGGGTGCTTTAACTTTCAACCAGATTTCAGTCAGCCAACGCGGTGCCAATGCCGTTATTGAATTTGGCAAAGATATTCTGGCAAGAGTGAACGGTGTCAATGCTGCTGATCTCACGGCGGATACCTTCGTGAATGTCTCAGCAACAGCTTAGAATAGTTGCCTTGAAAGTATAAGCAAAACTTAGGGTGGGCATGACCCACCCATTTTTTTGAGCATCGATCGAAATTCAAACAAATCTACAGCGAATCTACTTTGCCCCTTACTCCCTGCGATCGATGCAATGAACCTCGCTTAGGAACGTGAATTAGATCAGATCGGTAACTTCAACCTGCTACTTGTACGGGCGGGTTTAGCCGATGAATTTACCTTATCCGAAGGGGACTGGGCAAAACCCACCTTTACCGAATGTCTAACAATGTCTAACAATGTGCAGCCTAACAATGTGCAGCCTAACAATGTGCAGCCTAACAATGTGCAGCCTAACAATGTGCAGCCTAACAATGTCCAACCTTGTTTAATGCCTGTTCCTTAATCCTACGAAACCAGACCGTCGCCTTTTTTCGAGATTTCTTTCAGGAACCAGCGATGCTTTTGATGCACCTGCACCAGTCGAGTGTAAAGGTCTGCAGTGCCAATATCACCTGCTTGCGTAGCCACTTCAGCATCCTCATGCATTTCCTGGATGATCAGCTCATGGGTGGCGATCGCTTCCTGGATCATGGCTTGTACTGCCAGTTTGCCGCTCGAAGGTGTTACGGTTGCTGTCGGCAAATATTGGGCAGGATCCGCGACCGGAGCCCCATCCAACATCAAACTACGCTCTGCCAGTTCATCAATCATGGCAAATACTTCAGCACCCTGTTCTTCAAACAGCAGGTGTAAATCGCGGAAAAGCGGACCGAAGGTGAGCCAGTGATATTTCTTGTAATTGAGGTAGGCAACGAGAGCGTTGGCTTGTTGCCGATTCAGGGTTTCTACAACGGTTTGTTGAGCCGTTAAAGTCGCTGTCATAGGAATTACTCCTCGATTTACTTCATCATTATCAACTTGTACAACTTGTTCTGTCGATGCAAGAGTTGGACAGAACACAATTTAATTCCATCTATCGAATTGGGGCAACGTAGCGTGAATCGCCGATTGGCCAATTCAATTAACCTGAGCCTTGCAATGACTGATCTTTTCCTTGCCACTCTTAAATCATAGTCGTTATGACTTCATTTTGCAAGTCTGATCGGTCAATTTTTTAGTGAGAGCTTTCCTCGATGCGCATGACCGATTCTTCCGAGTAGCGATCGGGCCGGACCTCTCGACGGGATTGGACGGCAACTTGAGTTCGACGCAACCGCATTTCTCGCCCTAGTTCGATCGCCGTAACCACCTGACCATGATCGGACTGCCAGACAGGAATCGATTCCGGGCTCAGGGTCTCGTCAATCAAGTGATCGTTAAAAACAGAGACATAAACCACCCGACCGACGCGATCGGGATTTTGGGCCACGAACTCCTGGCTCACCATGATGTGATCGAGGCTTTCATAGTGGCCATTGTGGATGTGGGTGTAATAAAAATCGTTGTAGCTTTGGCGGGCCTGGATATCTTTGACGTGATATAGCAAAACGTCCCAGATTTTTCGCTTATGCTCTGCTTCTAAATTGCGGTGCGGAATTTCTCCGGAAATCAATCGGGAAGTCACCGCTGCGCCGCCATCGTTCATGTCTCCCAACACAATGACTGGATAGTTGCGATCTTGCAGTACCTCCATTAACAGCACCCGCAAAGCCAGCGATTCTGCCGCTCTCAAAATCAACGATCGGGCCTGTCCCCTGGCTTTTTCGATCGGATCATAGCGATCGACGTTATCGGGAATGATCGGGCGTTTGGATTTGAGATGCACCACAAACACCATGCATTCTACAGATTCACTGAATTGCAGCTTGGCCGCCAGAACAGGACGAGAAAAATGGGTGAGGGGAATCTCCGCGCCTTGAATGTCGAGTTGGGCTGCCTCTGGAAAATGGCGAATAAACCGATGCTCAAGAATGGGAAACCTGGACGCAAGCGCGACAGCAGGAGTATCGCCGATCAAATTGCCTGCAACGAGGTGAAATCCCTGGCAATACTGGCTTTCTTCCAGCGCTTCCTGCAAGGCTTCTTGATGAAACACCTCCTGGAAGCCCACCACATCGGCCCGCATCTGATCGAGTTGTCCACCAATCCAGCGCAGTTTCTTGGCATATTCTTCCGGGCTATAGCGCTCTCGGTTGTAATAGACTGCGTTGGGTAGGGCCAGATTGCAAAGGTTGAAGGTGCCAATCCGGATATTTTTGCGGTTCATGAGGACGATCGATCGAGGAGCAATGCTATTACTCTACCGGAACTCAGTCGATCGCAGTTCTCAAAGTTTTGAATTGGCCTGGGTTAGATCGAGGTATTTTTGTAACCCTTCTGCTAGATACCGGATAGAAGGTTCAAAAATAATATTGAAATGATCGCAAGGTAGAGCATAGACCTCAATGCGATTAGCTAGTGCTGACCAGCCCAGTAACGGATCGATCTTGACGGAAATTAAACCAAAATATTCCTCAGGCGGACGCGTGGCTCGAAAGAGAATGATTCTTCCCGGATAACTGCGTGGGGTATATTTCTGCATGATCTGTAGAAAAGCAGCTTCGAGCGCACCAGTGTCGGGATTAGACGGTTGCCTTTGAAGGGATGCTGGCTCATTCGACGTAGCATCCGTGCTTCGATTCAGAACTTTCCAGATATAACGCAGTTTTTCCTGCCAATTGCGCTGACTGAGCTCATTGCGATGAACCCCTAGCCTTCTGAAAAAATGTAGATAGGCAGGCACAGGTTTAAACCATGGCTGTTGGGAATTGTAAGTATCTGCCAGTGCCAGAAGCGCCACATGCTCCCCTTGCTCAAGGAGTTGTCTGGCCATCTCATAGGCAATCAACCCACCAAAAGAATAACCCAACAAAGAATAAGGGCCGATCGGTTGAATAGTCTTGATCTCCGCGATATAGTCGGCAGCCATTTCTTCAATCGAGAGGCGAGAGAGCAGGTCAACATCTGCTGTGCGTGGCTGTAGCCCATAAATTGGTTGATCGGCTGGCAAATAGCGAGCAAGCGGGAAATAGTTCAAGACGTTGCGAGTTCTGGAGTGGATGCAGAAGAGGGGACGCTTTGTGCCATGCGGCTGAATTTCAACCAGTGATTCTTGAACTGGAGCCCAGTTCTGCTGCCGAATACATTCCGCTAATTTTTCGATCGTGGCGGCTTCTTGGAAAATGGTCAGCGGCAGTTTTTGTCCACGCGCTATTTCAACCTGAGACAGCAGACGGACAGCCAGGAGAGAATCCCCCCCCAGTTCAAAAAAGTTGTCTTTTATACCGATCGGGCAAATGTTGAGGATTTGCTCCCAGATCTGGGCTAACTCCCGCTCTAAAGCATCTCTTGGGGCTTCGAACCTGCGCTCCAGATTAAAATGTTCTGCTTGCGGCATAGGCAAAGCATGGCGATCGAGCTTGCCGTTAGCATTGAGTGGGAAAGATTCCAACACAATAAAGGCAGCAGGCACCATATATTCGGGCAGCCTTGCAAGCAAGAAATTGCGTAATTCAAGGACGATCGGCTGTTTCCCGGCATCAGGCACAACATAGGCGACTAAGCGATGATTTCCTGGCGAATCTTCACGAGCAATCACAACCGTCTCTGCTAATAAAGGATGCTGGTTTAACACCGCTTCAATTTCGCCCAATTCAATCCGAAAGCCCCGAATTTTCACCTGATGATCGATTCGACCCAGAAACTCAATGTTGCCATCCGGCAGACAGCGGCCCAAATCCCCAGTTTTGTAGAGGCGAGGATGGGAGGCATGGCGATCGGGATTGAGAATAAACTTTTCAGCCGTCAATTCCGGACGATTCAGGTAACCTCGCGCCAATCCGGCTCCGCTAATATGCAGCTCCCCTGCTTCACCCATTGCTACAGGGTTCAAGTTTTCATCCAGGATATGAATTTGCGCATTCGTGATGGCTTGACCGATCGGTGCAATCCGGTGAGGCGTATCAGGCTGACAGGTCCAGAAAGTTGCGTCGATCGAAGCTTCTGTTGGTCCGTAGACATTGTGTAGAAAAGTTCGTGCACTGAAGCGTTGGAAGAATTGCTCAATTAACTCAGTCGGCAACGCTTCCCCACCACAAAAAACATGTTTCAGATGAGTACATTGATCAAGCTCTGGTTGCTCTAACAACACTCGCAGCATGGAAGGCACTAACGCCATAATCGTGACTTGCTGCTGAGCCATTAGACGAACTAAAGCGGGAATATCTTTTTGCTCGTTGGGAACTGGTAGAACCAACTGTGCTCCGAAAGACAAAGGCCAGAAGATTTGCCAAACCGACGGATCAAAGCTGAAAGAAATCGATTGTAAAACCCGATCGGTCTGCGTTAAAGGAAACGTGGTTTGCCGCCAGTAGAGCTGGTTCCAAATCCCGGCATGGGGAATCATCACTCCTTTGGGTTTGCCGGTTGAACCTGAGGTGTAAATCACATACATCAAGTGATCGGCGGTTGATCGTCCGATCGGATCATCGGACCGGTTGCGGCTGATCTTGCTCCAGTCTGCATCCAGGCAAAGGATTCGCGCAGAATGGGCTGGTAAATGTTCGATGAAGCGAGCCTGAGTCAAAATGACGGGGACTTGCGTGTCCGCCAAAATGAAAGCCAACCGATCGGCTGGATAATCTGGATCCAGGGGAACATAAGCGCCACCCGCTTTGAGGATGCCTAGCAATCCCACAATCATGTCCAGCGAACGTTCTACACAAATGCCGACTAAGACTTCAGGACCAACTCCCTGCTGAATCAAATGATGGGCGAGTTGATTGGCGCGCTGGTTTAATTCCTGATAAGTCAGGGTTTGGTCGTCAAAAATAACAGCAATCGCCTCTGGGGTTTTCTTAACCTGAGCTTCAAAGAGAAGATGAATACCGATCGCCCGATCGCCATTTACGGATTTTTTTTCGGCTGTGCGTAGCATAGGGTACTCAGTGATGGCAAGGTTCTCACTGGAAAATACCAACTCTTCACACTGCATTTTGTTCCTTAATTCCATCTTCACATTAGCCAGCGATCGATTTCATCTCATTTTCATTCCTAGGTGTTATCTGTCATCCGTTTGTCTGGGAAGTTTGTCCAAACTTTATTCTTTTTCAAAACTTAGTAAAGTTTCGCCGACCAGGAGTGCTCACCTCTGGGATTTTACGGAAGTAGCTCCTAAAACTATAGGGAGATTAACAATTCTCGATAGAGAAGCTAAGCAATTCTTGATGGGTGTAGATGGAATGGCTTGTTACGGGGATAGCTGATTCTCGATCTGTAGCAAGGTCATTTTCCGAGACGAGCATTTACGACTTGATCCCTTAGCGGTGCTTTGGCTTAGTAAAGCACTTGCCGTCAATCTTCCCTGAATTTTAAGAAAATGGAATCTTACACACTGATTGAACTCAACCAAATTCAAACGGATTTGGGATGCTTAAGCAAAACAGCAGAGTGGGTTAAGAACTTTTTGGCCAAACCCCACCCTAATTTAGGCCGTTCCGGAGCGGTTTGCCCATTTGCACCTCGCGCTCTGAAATTGAACACCGTTTGGTTGGCAGAAATTCGGACTGCCGGAATGAGTCAGTCTCAAATTGAACAGATTGTTTACCGCTATCGCGATCGATTTTTAGAGCTAGAACCCAACAGTGGTGAGAAAGCCTTTTATAAGGCAATTATGCTGGTTTTTCCGGATGTTTCAGAAGAGCAAGCGCCAGAGCTGATTGATGGAATCCAACGGAAGTTGAAACCCTTTTTTGTAGAGCAGGGTTTAATGATTGGTGAATTTCATCAGCGCAACAATTCTCCGGGGCTGCACAATCCTAACTTCCGTCCGCTGCGTAGCCCAATTCCGATGTTGGCAATTCGATTTATGGCAGAAACAGACCTGCCTTTTCTAGAACGGTTGACGGATGAACCCCAGATTCGTGTCAGATATTTGCAAGCCTATCTCGATCGCATGGAGCCGATCATTAAGGATGAGCAGAAACTCAGCAAAGCTCGTCAAGCCCTGGCCCTAGCACAGTCCCAACTGGCTGAAGGTCAGCTTTCCAAGAAGCCAGTTTCCCAAGCCTATACCGTTACACCAAAGGTCAGTAAATGTCCTTTTGCTCGGTTGGCGCGAGTTTTCGGTTATGCTATCGGCTAACGCTTTTCAACCAGAGTAGTGATAATGCACGATCGAATTCGAATGATTTTAGAGAAATCCGGTGTCGATTATCAAGTGCATATTCACGAGAAATTACCCATTCCGATTCACACTCCTCACGATTTTGCCCAGGCTTTGGGGTACGATATCAGTCGAATCACAAAGACTCTATTGCTGCAAGCTAAAGATCAGGAAAACCTCTGCCTGGTGGTTGCCCCCATTAACCAGCGTTTGAACTTGAAGGATATTGCTGAGCAGGTGAGCTGTAAACGCTTGCAAATTGCCGATCCGCAAGTGCTGCTGCAAATGCTGGATTATCCACCTCAGGGCGTTTCTCCGATCGGAGCAGGTTCCATTCCAGTGCTGATGGTTGCTCAATTGATGAGTTTTCCAACCGTGTTGATTGGCGCTGGCAAGGCAGGTGTTGAAATTGAGCTCTCTCCGCAAGCTCTGCAACAAATGACTCACGCAACCTTGATCGGGATTTCTTGAGATTTAGCTGCAATTCTAATCCAAATACATTTTTGAACAGGTCGACTTAGAACACTGTGTCTAATTGCAATGGCTGAGGGAAACGCTTTTAGAAAATTCTGGTTGCATCTCATCGGGAAGAGGATTAGTATTTAACCTGTCATCCTTTCCTAGATGTCCTGGTCATCAGATGCATGCTTCGTCTCTAGAAAATATGCAGAAGTGCTACGAGCGCTATCTTGCAGGCAGTTTTATAGCGGCGAAGCAGGTGATCACCGTTCTAGATGTGGGTGGAAATGACATCAATGGCTCCTATCGCCAGATATTTTCCCATCCTAAATTTCAGTACATCACGGCTGATCTTTCCTCAAGCGAGAGTGTCAACATTTTCCTCAACGATGCTTACCGCCTCCCTTTAGCAGATCACTCGATCGACATCGTCATTTCTGGTCAAGCCTTCGAGCATGTTGAATTTTTCTGGCTGAGTTTCCAGGAGATGGTTCGAGTCCTTCATCCGGATGGGTTTATCTTTCTGATTGCCCCCTCTGCGGGTCCGATTCATCGTTACCCGGTTGACTGCTATCGATTCTACCCAGATGCTTACCAAGCTCTAGCAAAATATACGAATTGCTATTTAGAGGCTGTGTGGCAGGACGAGAGAGGTCCCTGGAAGGATTTGGTTGGCGTTTTTCGCAAATATTTTCCGATCAAAGCAGCAACAGAAACAGCAGCAGCAGAAAATTCTGTTATCCAATCCCTGATAAAACCTGTACCTACCAATATTACACCTGGTGCTCCAGAGGTTGAAGTCACAAAAGGCGAGCAATCCTACCTCAAAATTTTGGAATGCCTTCACCAGGTGCTCAAACCAGCGCTTTACTTAGAAATTGGGGTCCGACGAGGCATCAGTTTCCGATTAGCTCAGGCAAAAGCGATCGGCATTGATCCAAATTTTGAGATTTCAGATGAATTGCCGTCCCGATTTCAGCTTTTCCAGATGACCAGCGATCGCTTCTTTGAAAGCCATGGGGGAACGGCGCTGACGCAAAAAATTGATCTGGCATTCATTGATGGCATGCACTGGTTTGAATTCGCCTTGCGGGACTTCATGAACGTTGAACGCTATGCCCATCCGGCAGCCCTCATCGTGATTGATGATATCTTTCCCAACCATCCCTTGCAAACCAGTCGAGAACGGCAAACCCAAGTTTGGACGGGGGATGTCTGGAAGCTGTATGCTTGTCTGCAAAAATACAGGCCCGATCTCAAGCTAATTCCGATCGATGCAGCCCCCGCAGGTCTGTTAATCGTGGCAGGACTAGATCCTAACAATCGTGTGCTTTGGGATCAATATAATTCCATTATTCGTGACTTTTCTGCTGCTGAATATGCTGAGCCTCCCATCACTGCGCTAGAGCGGCAAGCAGCGATTTCTGCCAATACATCTGCAATCTGGGAAGTGGCACAACGGTTGGCTGAATCGGATAAACAGCCTGAAACAGTGAAAGATATCCTCAGCCAAATTTTTAGTCCAAACGCTCAGTCAGCAATCCCTCGCCAGGAAAAACCGGGTGACAATTCAGGAAAGCCGATCGTCTCTCTGATTGTCATCAGTTACAATATGCACCGAGAAATTCCTCGGACAATTCGCAGCCTATCACCGCTGATGCAGCACGGAGTTCAGGTTGGTGATTATGAGATTATTCTAATTGACAATGGCTCAAGCCATGCGATCGATCGCCAATCCTGGCAGGAATGGAATGCACCCTTACGTTATTTTGAAATATCCAATCCAACTACGTCTCCCGTTCCAGCGATCAATTGGGGACTTGAGTTAGCCAGGGGTGAACTCTGCGGTGTGATGATTGATGGAGCTAGAATTGCTTCGCCGGGACTGCTCGCGAGAGTCATTCAAGCTGCTCGCTTGCACCATCGACCTGTAATTTCAACATTGGGTTTTCATCTTGGATCGGAAGTTCAGATGATTAGCGTTGCTAAAGGTTATGATCAGGTCGAAGAAGACCGTTTGCTAGAAGCGGCAAACTGGACTGAAGATGGATACCGCCTGTTTGATATTTCAGTGTTCGCTGGTTCTAGCGCAGGCGGATGGTTTGCGCCGATCGCGGAAAGTAATGCCCTCTTTCTCCCTCGCAAACTGTGGCAAGAATTAGGGGGCTATGACGAGCAATTTGTTACACCTGGCGGAGGTCTGGCCAATCTAGATATGTACGATCGTGCCTGTACCCTCCCCGATAGTCAACTGATTTTGCTGCTGGGCGAAGGAACATTTCACCAGGTTCATGGCGGAATCGCCACCAATGCGCTGCAACCCAGATGGCAGGAATTTCACGATGAGTATCTGAAAATTAGAGGCCGTCCTTTCCAAGCCCCTCAGGTCACTCCCTTATATTTGGGACAAATTGCCCCTCAAACTCTTCCTTCGATCGCTCAATCAGTCCAAATTGCTCTCCAGCGAGCTACTCAATAATCTTGCAATGCCCCATCAGAATGGCGAAGCCGATCCAAATTTTGATCACGCGATCCGAACCTTTCTTTGATTCCTATTTGCATGTGGGCGATTACATGGTGGTAGAAGATGGAATTGTGGATGATTTCCCCGATCCCCACTATGCTCTCTATCAATCAGGTCCCAATCGAGCCGTCGCAGAATTTTTGCGCATCAAGTCGGATCGCTACAAGATAGACACTGCTCTTTGTGATTACTTTGGATACAACTATACCTACAATCCCAACGGCTACCTGATTCGAATCTAAAACTCGGAAATGCAGCCTTGCGTTATCAGGTTTTACTTGACCTGTTAAGGATGCTTGTAAAAATAAAACAAGTAACTAATTGCAAAATACTGAAGGGATCCATTTTAGATGAATTAGTGGATTAACGGTGGCCGAGTTATTGAAATTTAAAGTAGACAGAAGCCGCAATCATCAAAAACTTCATCCTTTAGGAGTAAGAACTGCGATCGTGGATAAAGTTAAGCTGAGCTATAAGGAATAGTTTGGTGAAGGGTGGGGAGTTTGGAGTGATTATTTTGAAGTCCCTTTTATATATACATGTTCTAATCCCAGGATTTGAAGAAGTATTATGCTGAATAATCTATCATCATTGAAAAGCTTTGATGAAAATAGTCTACAGCCGATTAACGGCAACCCATCAAACCTAAATTCATCTGGTCTTGACTCCATTCGATCTTTAAACCGAGATACTGACACCGCTTCAATTTCTTCAACGATCTCTTCAACGGAATTATCCAGTATTGACAGCAGAACTTTGGAATACTCTCATCACGATCTCCCAAGTTCTCAATTGATTCCTGAATTTGCAACCACTCAGTCAGTAATTAAACCAACCTCTCAAGCATCTGGCTTCGCATCCGGTGCTGGAGTTTTGACTTCTGATGCTCAAACAAATTCAGATGATTTGATTAGTCATGACCGATCTCGCACTCAAGCGCTGCTCTTTAATCAGCGTCGCAGCGATGCAAAACGAATTCAGTTGACGAACCATTCTAAAGTTTGGCAAGGATCTCTAGAAGGCAATACGACTGATCTATATCGGTTTGATCTAAAAGCGGATCGCAGTTTCGACTTAAAGCTGAAAAGCTCCAAAAACAAGACAGATGTAGTTCTTCTCGATAGCCTTGGTCAGGTTGCTGATGAATCATCTTGTGACTGTCAGGGTAGACCTCAAGTGATCAAGACAGTTCTGGATGCAGGCACTTACTATATCCAAGTGACAGGCAAGCAAAACAATACCAATTATCAACTGAGCCTGTCTAAAGACCCAGGAGTCCGTCCCCGAACCGCTCAGCCGTTAAGTTTAACTGCCAATCCTGAAACCGTCAAAAACGATTTGAGTGTTACAGATCGGGCAGACTGGTATCGCTTTGATCTAACGGCCAACGACAAAGTTGATCTGCAACTGCAAGGCTTGAAGGATAATGCTAACGTAGCGTTGCTGGATCAATCCGGCAAAATGCTTCAAACCTCGCGACAATCGGGTAGAAAAAGCGAGGCTATCAGTAATGTTCTGGAAGCAGGCACCTATTATGTCAAGGTGTTTGGGCAAAAGTGTGAAACTCCTTATCAATTAACTGCCTCAGCGACTGACCTCAGCCGATCTCTTGCTGAACCAGAGCGAAACACCGGAATTTTTAGCGTAGGTCAGTCAGGACAGGTCAGCCTTGACTATTTGCTGGACAGCAGCAACCTCCAGGGTGAGCTGGCTATCTTCAACCTGAACGGCATGGAGAAATTTGGTGTGGGTTCCGATCGCTGGATCCAGGAGGCCGCATTTCGGGCCATGCAAAACTCGGCTGATTCAGGCCATGTCGTGATTGCCGACGCAACGGAAGGAGCCAGATTTGACGGTAGTCCTGGGGAACCAAACTTTAATGCAGGTCAGCATTTGGGAGCAAAGACATTTGCGATGACTCCCAACAGTCAATTTGGCATGATGCTGGTTGCCAATGGTACTGTTCCGGATATTTTGTTCGCTGCTGATTTGAACGCCGCCCAGCGTCCACTGTTCTCGATTCCGGCTGCCAATCTCTTTCAATCCACCCAATTTGCTCAGGTGCTGCAAGTGCAGACAGAACAGTCTGACCAGATCGAAAGCAGTGTGATTGCTATTGAAGATACTCAGCTCGATCAGGGTTCCGATCGCGATTACGATGACCTGGTTTTCCAGATCAAAGGCGCAACCGCACAACTCAAATCGATCGATCAGGTGATTGATCCGGCCCAGGATTGGCGCAACTCACTTCAGGGCCAGCAAATTACGCAATTCGCTTTTGATCCCACCGATCCCGCTGGTAACAGCCTGAATGCCTCCCGGAGCATCAATCTTGCCACCAACGGAAAAAACTATCGCGGCTGGGTTGGTAGCACTGATCCAGACGATTTCTATTCCTTTAGCCTGGGTACCAGAAATGACTTCAATCTGTCGTTGGATGGTTTAACAGCGGATGCAAACGTCGAATTACTGGGACTGGATGGAAAAGTCATCCAGAGTTCGGCAAATTTGGGAACAACCGCAGAAGCAATCAACACAACCCTGGAAGCGGGTGCTTATCGCATTCGGGTGACTTCGACTGGCGCAGGAACTCCTTTCAATTTGAGTGTGTCCAGCAAGCCTTTGATTAAAGGCATTACCACAACTGGGTCTGATGCAACTGCTGAGTTATTCACAGATGAATCTCTACCACTGATCAAAGTCGATCAGTTTCGTAGTGGCAAGCCTGAAGAGGGCAGTAAACCTCAGTTTGCTGGCGTTGACGGCAAAGGCTTTTCTACAGTCATCCTGGACACTGGCATTAATCTGACTCACCCTTTCTTTACCGACTCGAATAACAAATCGCGAATTGTCTTTGACCACGATTACGCGGACAATGACGACGACGCAACTGACAAAAATGGACACGGCACGAATGTTGCCAGTATCGCTGCTGGTAGCGAAATTGCCCTTAGCTATTCGGGTGGTGTAGCACCAGGTGCAGATATTATCGCGCTGAAGGTGCTCCGGGATGACGACAAGTCTGAATTTGGCGCGATTGAACAAGCTCTGCAATGGGTTGTCGATAATGTAGAGCGTTACAATATTGCCAGTATCAATATTTCCTTGGGTGAGGGAAACTATGATGCGCTGCAAACTGAGAATGAGTTCGGCATCGGGGATGAACTGGCCGAATTGGCGGCCCGAAATGTGATTACTGTCTCTGCGTCAGGAAATAGCTTCTACGAAGAGGATAGTGACCAGGGCGTTGCTTATCCTTCTGCTGATGTCAATTCACTCTCGATTGGTGCGGTTTGGGATAGTAATGATGGTGAGAATATTAAGTCAAAATCAGGATCAATTGACAAGACGACAGACGCCGATCGGATTGCCAGCTTCTCTCAACGAGATGCGACACTGACGACTGTTTTTGCACCAGGGGCGCTGATTACTGGTGCAGGATTGAATAGCAATTTTGGTCCGGGTTTTACCAGCACGAAGAGCGGTACCAGTCAGGCGACTCCTCATGTTGCGGGAATGGCCGTTTTGGCCCAGCAATTAGCGCAGCAGGTCCTGAATCGACGCCTTACCCCTGCTGAATTCAAGCAACTTCTGGTTAGCAGTGGAGATAGCATCATTGATGGGGATGATGAAGACGATAATGTGGAGAACACAGGGCTTCAGTTCCGCCGTGCAAATATGCTAGCGCTCGGCAATGCGATTCTGGCACTCAATCCACCTGATGAGCCGCCTGACACGCCGCCGGATACACCACCAGATGAGAGTTCGGTTGATTTAAAGCCGATTAATTTTACGGTAGACCAGACAACATTCAGCCCCGATAGTTTTATTGATATAACCACTCAGGTAGCCAATGCTGGATCAGCAGCTTCGTCACCCTTTGAAGCCGATTTTTACTTATCTAACGACAGCAATATTACTCAGGGTGACTACCTCTTAGGCAAATCCAGTCCCAAAATCATCAGTGGCAGTAACGTGCTCAAGATTGTAGAGTCTTTCAGTCTACCCTCTGCAAACGATCCGATCTGGACCAACTTCAAAAGTGGCAGTGCTTACATTGGCATGATCGTAGATGGCTCAAACATGGTCAAAGAGACAGACGAGAAGAACAACATTATCAATTCAGCACGGCTTCAAAGTGAGAGAATAACTATTTCGATCAACCGACTCATCGGTGATTTCGACCCCATTTTCAATGATTCTGATTTCTATACGCTGGTTTCATTTTCTGAAAATCCACCAGATGACGAAGCAGACTGGTTAAAGAGTCCAACCCAAAGTGGCAATGATATTACTCCTAACTGGAAGCTAACTGAGTCAGTAACTGAAACTCAAGTTCCCATCACAATTCGAGTCTATGATGACGATGGTTTTTTAACCTTCAGTAATGACTGGATTGATATTGACTCACAAACGGATGATCGAGACCTCAACCTGGTCTATGACTTTATCACAGGTCAAATCACTGGCGATCTAACTGGCGGTGCAGGACAACCCTTAGCTTCGACCGGAGCAGGCGATGACAACTCAGGCAGTATTGAATTTACTATTGGCTTTGAGCCAAATGCATAAAGCGTTATCAGGTTCTACTCGACCCGTTAGCGCTTTTGGGGCGGATGCTGGGCCAACACCTTCTTGAGATACTGCCCCGTGTAGGATCGATCGTTCTTTGCCACTTCTTCTGGCGTGCCTTGAGCCACGATTTCGCCACCGCGATCGCCCCCTTCTGGTCCCAAGTCGATAATCCAATCCGAGCAGCGGATCACGTCCAAATTATGTTCGATCACTAAAATCGAGTTACCCATATCCGCCAGTCGTTGCAGCACATCCAGCAACTTGTGCACATCGTAGAAGGACAATCCGGTGGTCGGTTCGTCGATCAGATACAGAGTCTTACCTGTGGCGCGGCGAGAAAGCTCAGTCGCTAATTTTAAGCGCTGCGCTTCACCTCCTGAAAGCGTGGGAGCCGTTTGGCCTAATCGCACATAGCCCAGCCCCACATCCACCATGGTTTGCAGTTTGGCAGCCGCTTTAGGAATATTGGTAAAAAATTCCAGCGCTTCTTCTGCCGTCATGTTTAGGACATCGGCGATCGATTTCCCCTTATATTTCACCTGTAGCGTTTCGCGATTATATCTTGCGCCTTTACAGACTTCGCATTGCACATAGACATCGGGCAAGAAGTTCATCTCGATCACATTGACGCCCTGACCACCGCAGGCTTCACAACGTCCGCCCTTCACATTGAATGAGAACTGTCCCGGCTTATATCCGCGTGCTTTTGCTTCGATCGTCTCAGAGAACAGATCGCGAATCACATCAAACACGCCCGTATAGGTGGCGGGATTCGACCGAGGGGTGCGACCGATCGGCGATTGATCGATCACAATTACCTTGTCTAAGGCATTCAGGCCATCCAGTTTCCCCATCTCTTTTGGCATGGGAATTTTGTGGCCAAAATGGTGTTGCAGAGCGGGATACAGCAGCTCATTCACCAGGGTCGATTTACCGGAGCCAGAAACCCCTGTCACACAAACCAAACGACCTAAAGGAATTTCAACGCTAACATTCTGTAGATTATTCCGATGAGCCTTCTTCAGAAATAGACTGCGACCATTCCCTTCCCGCCGCTCTGCCGGAGTATGAATCACGCGCCGACCGGATAAATAGGCTCCCGTCAGCGAATCCTTAGCCTTCAAAATTTGCTCTAGCTGACCCTGAGCGACCACATGGCCGCCATGTATGCCTGCACCGGGACCAATATCGACCAAATAATCGGCAGCGCGAATCGTGTCTTCATCATGTTCAACGACGACGAGCGTATTGCCCAAATCCCGCAGCTTTACCAGAGTATTCAATAGGCGATCGTTATCGCGTTGATGCAGTCCAATACTGGGTTCGTCCAGCACGTACAATACACCCGTTAGGCCAGCACCAATCTGTGTGGCCAACCGAATCCGCTGCGCCTCTCCCCCGGATAGTGTCATGGCAGTTCGATCGAGCGTCAGGTAATCCAGCCCCACATCCAGCAAAAACTGTAGCCTTGCCCTAATTTCCTTCAGCACCAGTTCACCAATTTGAGCCTGACGAGGAGTCAGCTGCAAATCCTGCACTCGCTGCAAACAATCCCGAATCGAGGCGCTGGTTAATTCCTTAATGCGATGCTGCCCAATTCGCACAGCCAAGGCTTCTGGTTTAAGTCGATCGCCCCCGCAAACTTCGCAAGGCTGATCGATTAGATATTGTTCCAGCTTCTGTTTGTAGAGATCGGACGTAGACTCGCGATATTGCCGCTCCAGAATTGGAATTGCTCCTTCATAGCGGCGGTGATAGCCCTTGCCGTCTCCATAGCGGGAATCCGATTCGATGTAGATTTTTTCATCTGAGCCATGCAAAATCACCTGCTGCTGATCGGGCGTCAGCTTATTCCAGGGCGTTTGGATCTCGAAACCAAAGGCTTGCCCTAGGCTGTAAAGCAACGAAAAATAATAGGTGTTGTCCTTATCCGACCAGGGTGCGATCGCCGCATAGACCGGCAGTTTCGGATCGGGCACCACCAGTTCCGGCGAGAAAGTGCGCAGGCTACCTAACCCGTGACAGTTGGGGCAGGCTCCGTAGGGTGAGTTAAACGAGAACAGTCGCGGCGACAATTCTTCCATCACCGCCCCATGCTCTGGACAGGCAAAATTTTCTGAAAACACCAGATCGATCGGTTTGGCCTGCTCGTCCTCATCCGACTTGCCATAGCGTCCGGCAGGTTCAGCGGCCATTGCAGGCAAAACCGCCAACTGCAAATCCGGATTCAGCGGCACCACTTTATTTTCGGTGGGCATTACCTCAATGATGGCAATCCCTTCCGATCGCTTCAAACAGGTCGAAAGCGAATCCACCAGACGCTCTTCGATTCCCTCTTTTTTGACGAGGCGATCGACCACGATCTCGATATTGTGGAACTGATTCTTGTCGAGCTCGATCGAGTCAGACAGCTCCCGCACCTCGCCATCCACGCGTACCCGCACAAATCCTTCCGAGGCTAAGCTGGATAGTAGCTTCTTATGGGTTCCCTTCTTGCCGCGCACCACGGGGGCCAGAATTTGGAAGCGGGTCCGGTCTTCCAGTTTCATCACCTGATCGACCATCTGATCCACGGTCTGGGGTTCGATGCAGCGATCGCAAATGGGACAATGCGGTTCACCCGCCCGACCATAGAGCAGCCGCAAATAGTCGTAAATTTCGGTAACGGTGCCGACGGTAGAGCGAGGGTTATGGGATGTGGATTTTTGATCGATCGAAATGGCTGGACTCAAACCTTCGATTGCGTCCACATCCGGCTTATCCACCTGGCCTAAAAACTGGCGGGCGTAAGCGCTTAACGACTCAACATAGCGGCGCTGCCCTTCTGCAAAGATCGTGTCAAATGCCAGCGAAGACTTACCGGAACCAGAAACCCCAGTGAAGACAATGAGGCGATCGCGCGGCAATTCCAGATCGATATTTTTGAGATTGTGCTGTCTTGCTCCTCGAATCCGAATCACATTTTGCGCTGCTTTTGGCAGCCCACTGCTGGATGAAGCTTTTGCTTTGGTCGCCTTCACTCCATTCGACTTGCTGGATTTGGTTGATTTGCCATTGGTTGATTTGCCATTTGAAGATGACACCACTGATGCCACAACAGAGGAGGATTCATCAAGCTCAAGATTTTCATCCATGCGCTGGGACATAGGGGGCAAGGGAAAATAGACCAGAAAGAACAGACCTTAACGATTGTAACGTTACTCTCTGCGGCAATCATGGGGCAGAAGGGTGGAATCTGGGTGAATTGCTTAAACGACCCTGTTGAACTATCAGTTGTTTATCCTAGCGCGATCGGGCACTTTAGTACATCAGTCCTAACCTACTCCCTCCTCATTCCCCATTTCCCCCACTTCCCCCACTCCCCTCCTCCCCACTCTGCACCCCCATCCTCTGCACTATCTTCCAGACCACTTCCCCACTGATCCCCACTCCTGATAGACTTTTGATTAGGCATAAATACTGCCTGTAGACGCAAAATCAGCAGTCGGGAGGGAATTTCCGGTGGAAGCGACACTCGGTTTAGAAATCATTGAAGTGGTTGAGCAGGCAGCAATTGCTTCTGCTCGTTTGATGGGAAAAGGCGATAAGAACGAAGCCGATCGCGTGGCGGTTGAAGCAATGCGCGAACGGATGAACAAAATCCACATGCGGGGTCGCATTGTCATCGGGGAAGGTGAGCGGGACGAAGCTCCGATGCTCTACATTGGCGAAGAAGTCGGGATTTGCACCCGTGAAGATGCTAAGGAGTACTGCAACCCTGAAGAACTGGTTGAAATTGACATTGCGGTTGATCCTTGCGAAGGGACGAACCTCTGTGCCTATGGTCAACCTGGCTCCATGGCAGTGCTGGCGGTGTCTGAAAAGGGTGGTTTGTTTGCAGCGCCTGACTTCTACATGAAGAAGCTGGCTGCTCCTCCTGCCGCCAAAGACAAGGTTGATATTAACAAGTCCGCGACAGAAAACCTGAAGATTCTGTCGGAATGCCTCGATCGCTCGATCGATGAGCTGGTTGTGGTCGTGATGAAACGGGAACGGCATGACGATCTGATTAAAGAAATTCGGGAAGCAGGCGCTCGGGTGCAGTTGATTAGCGATGGCGACGTGGGTGCAGCGATTAACTGTGGCTTCACTGGAACCAACATCCATGCACTAATGGGCATTGGGGCGGCTCCAGAAGGGGTGATCTCGGCAGCCGCTTTGCGTTGTCTGGGTGCGCATTTCCAGGGTCAGCTGATTTACGATCCGGCGATCGTCCGCACCAAGGAATGGGCTAACAAAACCAAAGAAGAAAACCTGGAACGCCTGAAGGAAGCTGGCATTACCGATCCTGATAAGGTCTATGATGCAAATGAACTGGCCTCTGGCGAGAATGTGCTGTTTGCCGGAACTGGCATTACCACCGGCAACGTTATGCAAGGGGTGCGTTTCTTCAAAGGTGGCGCGAGAACCCAAACGCTGGTGATTTCTAGCCAGTCAAAAACCGCTCGCTTTGTAGACACGATCCACATGCCGGGTAATCCGAAGTACGTGCAGCTACATTAATTCTTTTTGCAATTTTCATTTCAAGGGGCGTTGAGATTCAGCGCCTCTTTATTTTTTGCAACCTAGCGGGGACTGGGTGTTTCACAAAAATTTACGAGATAAAAGGGGTTCAGGGCTGTTCAGCTTTTCCAGAGGGCCACACGGAATTGGTAGACTTTTCTTTAAATTGATAAATGGGTGATGTATTCGCTCATGCATTGATGCAAGTTGTGCAAACAATTGTGAAAACCTTATTGATTTTTAGCCTCATCAATGGTGGGCATTAATCGGATTAAACAAGTTCTTTGGGAGGTCGGATGAATATTGTTGTTGTGGGTTTAAGCCATAAAACTGCTCCCGTGGAGATTCGGGAAAAGTTGAGTATTCCAACGCCACAAATGGAGGCAGCGATCGCCCACCTCTGTAGCTATCCCCATGTGGAAGAAGCAACCATTCTCAGCACCTGTAACCGCCTGGAAGTCTATGTGGTGGTCAGCGAAACCGATCAAGGGGTGCGGGAAGTAACCCAGTTCTTAGCAGATTACGGCAAGCTGTCGATGCAGCAACTGCGGCCCTATTTGTTTATCCTGCTGCACCAGGATGCCGTTATGCATTTGATGCGTGTTTCTGCCGGGTTAGACAGTCTGGTGCTGGGTGAAGGTCAAATCTTGTCGCAGGTGAAGCATACCCATAAGGTGGGGCAGCAATATAACGGCATTAAGCGCATCCTCAATCACCTGTTCAAGCAGGCTATTACGGCAGGCAAGCGGGTCCGTACAGAAACCAGCATTGGCACAGGAGCCGTTTCCATCAGTTCGGCTGCGGTGGAGCTGGCCCAAATTAAAGCTGAGAATTTAGCGTCTTGTCGGATTGTGCTCTTGGGGGCAGGCAAGATGGCGCGTTTGGTGGTGCAACACCTACTCTCAAAAGGGGCAACCCAGATTTGCATCGTGAATCGATCGATCGAAGGAGCCAGAGAATTGGCCAAACAATTCAAAGATGTGGAGCTGAAGCTGCATACCATGCCTGACATGATGCAGATGATCAGCAATTGCGATCTGGTTTTCACGGCGACGGCTGCCACAGAACCACTGCTCGATCGGGCCAAGCTGGAGGCTATTTTAGAACCGCATCAATTCCTTCAACTATTTGACATTGCTGTTCCGCGTAATGTTCATGCCGATGTCAATGAGTTGACAAACGTGCAGGCGTTTAACGTGGATGACCTGAAAGCGGTCGTGGCCCAGAACCAGGAAAGTCGCCGCAAGATGGCGATGGAAGCAGAAGTAATTCTCGATCAAGAAGTTGAGGCATTTGAAAGCTGGTGGCGATCGCTGGAAACCGTTTCTACCATTAGCGATCTGCGTGACAAAGTTGAGGCAATTCGGGAACAGGAATTAGAAAAAGCCCTGTCTCGCTTAGGTTCTGAGTTCGGCGAAAAACATCAGGAAATTATCGAGGCGTTAACGCGCGGTATCGTCAACAAAATTCTGCATGATCCAATGGTGCAGTTGCGCGCTCAGCAGGACATTGAGGCCAGACGCCACGCGATGCAGACGTTACGCACCTTATTCAATTTAGAAGCGGCCTCGAACGAACAGTTCAGCTAAATTGTGCCATTCATGATGGGTAGATGATAGTGCGAATGTCTTGTTTCCTCGACCGGAGCGGCTGCGCCAACAAGGGCAAGAACTCCGCACTACATCTGCCTAAGTTGATCGATCGACCTGCTGAGATTTTTCTAGCCAACTTGCTGTCCCAGCCGCACTCGAGTTAACCAATCCCGGATTTCTCGAATCACCCAGCGCATTTCGCCCGGTTTAAGTGCACCCCCAAAGGAATACTGCCGATCGTTCGTCTGCAGGATAATGGCCGATTGATTATTAGTTTGATCGAGAAAAACATTGTGAATTTCGGCAGTTTTGCCAGTCGCGATGATTTCGCCTGAGTCATCAGCATAGATCTTGAATTGATCACGATCGATCATCAGCCAGGTGCGAGGTTGACCAAAGGGCGAGGTAGAGCGATAGAGCTCCAGCTTTGCAGCTGTGATAGCAACCCAACAATAGACATCCCGGATCGAAGGTTTGAAAGTCTGCGGCTGATCCAGGTCTAGCACAATCCAGCGGTAGGTCGTGTCAAAGATGCGATAGGAATTGGACTCAGGGAGATGATCGTTCAATCGCTTCGATGGGGAGATTGCCACCTTGGTCCTGTCGTTCGATCCATCTAAGACAGCTTTGAGAGGGATCGGCTCGCTAATCCGATTCAGCAATTTTTCTGGTACAGGAGCTGGCTGGCCTCCTGCTTCGATCGATAAATTCCGAATTTGCCACTCCAGGACTCGTCTGGCCTCTTTGGCCGATACAAATCGGGTGGTTAGGTCTGGATCGGTCATTTTTTCGATCCAGCTAACGAATGGCAGAGGTAAACTGACACGACCGCGAAATTGAATCCGTAAATCTTGTTGCGGCAGTTCCGCTGGAGCCACCCCCGTCAGCAGATGAATTAAAGTCGCCCCCAACGCATATAGATCAGACGCGGGCACAGCTCTGCCGCCATATTGTTCGAGCGGCGCATAACCATAAGTGCCGACTACCGTGAAGCTGCAGCCTGCTGGTCCTGCCTGATCTTGCACAGCGCCAAAATCAACGAGATAGAGTTGGCGATCGCTCAAAATCAAATTGCTGGGTTTAATATCCCGGTGCAGAATGGGCGGATTTCGGCTATGGAGATTAATCAAAATCTCTAAAATATCCATTGTCCACTGCTGCACTTGAGCCAGAGAAAAGTGTCGCCCTTCATCGAGAGCAGCTTGCAGAGAGATGCCTGGAATATAGTCCTGCACCAGCCCAAACCAGGCCAACCGATCCTCGATCGAAAAAAAGTCCCGATAGCGCGGAATGTGGGGATGATGGAGCTGTTGCAATACTGCCGCTTCCCGTTCAAACAGTTTCAGGGCCTCCCATTGCTCGATCGTCGCCAGCAGTTTGACGATTACCGGTTCGCTCGGCTGTGTTGTTAGATCGTTCGCCAGCCAGGTTTGCCGTCCGGCACTTTGGCCCAATTTCTGCTGTAACTGATAGCGATCGTGCAAAATGATTCCAGTTTCTAGCGTCATGATTCAACCTCTGATAACCACGACCGTATTTCTGTTGCAAGCCACTTACACTCTTGAGCACTCAGTCCGCGACCGATGCCAATCTCACGACGTTGTTTTGTTTGAAGAACCACCTGCTGTTGTTCAACCGCAATGCCTCGGCGGGGATGGGAGATAAAACTGCTTCCAGTAATACTTTTGATCTCTGCAAGACTGGTTCCAGTCAGGGGAATACCACCTTTCTGAAGCTGTAACCAGTACCGATTGCGATCAAAATGTACTGTAGTGGGTGTATTCGAGAACCACTCTCCAACAATAGGGGATATAGCCATTGACAGCCAGAGCAGCGGAAAAGCGATCAGCAATATCGGTGTAAAGGACGATACGGATATTCCTATTGCGATTCCATCTGCTATTGCCAAGCAACAAAGAGCCGCATAGATTCTACCCAAGTTTTTTTGAATCTTGTCGCTGATAGAATCGTGAAAATCCCCTGGATAAGTAATGACCAGAGTTGCTGGCGTTTTGTGGAGCTGCACTAGCCCGCTATAAGGATCAAGCAGTTCTATTGACCTGGGTTTGTCCAGCCTTGACTCAGCCAACGGTCTGCTCGGTACAGCAGGCTCAAGGAGGTGGGCTGTTTGAGGTTGAGGCTTAGACGATCGCTGCAAGTCCTGTAACACTGCTAAAGCCTGACGGGCTGTCTGGAAACGTTTGGCTGGGTCAGGTTCCGTCATGATTTGCAGCCAATCCGCAAATTCGGGGTGCAGAGTTGCCCGATCGCGAAATTGGAGTCGCAGTTTTTCTTGAGGCAAATCAGCAGGGGCAACCCCTGTGACTGTATGAATCAGCGTTGCTCCCAAGGCATAGAGATCAGAGGCTGCAACGGCCCGTCCGCCAAATTGCTCCATCGGGGTGTAGCCATAGGTTCCTACCACCGTAAAAGTCGCTCCTTCTTTGGCTGCCCGATCTTGCACAGCGCCAAAATCGATCAAGTGAACTCGATGATCACTCCCTAAAATCAGGTTGCTGGGCTTGATGTCGCGGTGCAGCACCGGCGGACTCAGTTCATGCAGGTAGCAGAGGATTTTCAGGATTTCAATTGCCAACTTTTTCGCGGTTGCTTCCGATAAACGGCCTTGCTGAGCCAATTGATCTTTAAGCAGCATACCGGGCACATATTCCTGTACCAGGCCAAACCAGAGGATGCGATCGTCAATAGTGAAAGAATCACGATACCTGGGAATTTGGGGATGCTGGAGCTGCCGCAGGATTTGAGCTTCGCGTTCAAACAGTTTCAGATTATCCCATTGCACCTGATCGCCAAATGCCAGCAGTTTGAGAATAACTGACTCAGGAGGGTGTTGCGCGAGATCCTGAGCGAACCAGGTTTGATGACCATTATTTTGACCTAATTTACGAATCAGTTTGTAGCGATCGTGCAGAATTTGTTCAGCTTGTAACATGGGGACTTTGCTCCTCCTCAGGAGCGGTGCCAACCTTCTTTGATCTCTGTTTTCTGTGCTTTGAAGTTGTAGCGTGGTCTTAACACATTGAGAAAGTTAGGCTGGATGTATAGACTGTCAAATAGATACACAAGCCGCTTTTCCCACTCCAGAAATTTCCAGAAATCCATACCAGGGATCTTATCTTAGGGAAATAGGGTTGTCGATCGAGCTTCTACTGACTGGACGATCGCAGAGGTGGAGAGTATAGATGCCTATAGCAAACCCCCAGCAAGTCATTACTGCTTGGGGGCAGAACAAGTGGGGGGTGTTTCTTGGAAATGGGGTTATGCAACGTTGGGCGATCGCTTTTAGTGCCTATCGCATTGTCTTGCTAAACCTACCGATGACCGATGGTTTGTGGGTCGAAGGTTGGCAAAAATTCGGCTTGCTCTCTGGTCATTCCACCTGCATACACCCGTTGTTTATCTTGATCGATCCGAACGCGATCTGCGGGAAGCAACACCGTTTTTCCAGAACCACTAGCTCCTAAATCAACAACAATATACTGAATCTGGCCCGCGTCATCCACTAAAACATCGGCAACGGAACCAATTTTTTCTTCTGTCTTGTTGGTTAACATTCCCGCAATCAAATCAGAATGGACTTCAAATCCTTTGGCTCGATAGCTGTTGGTCTGATAATTACTACTGGAATCAAACTGATCAATTGTCATGAGCGCCATTGGTTTATACCTCAATTCAATCACTGAATCTCCATTTGCCAATAGCGTAAGCAGTTATGCTTTACCTATCATCGTTCTAAAGTAATATCCACAATTATTCTAAATGAGTAGATTGCGAAGGCAACGTGAACCAGAAGCGAGAACCTTGGCCAGGACTACTCTCTACCCCAATGCTGCCTCCATGGGCCACCACAATCTGATGACAGAGGCATAAACCAACGCTGATTCCAGTGCGTTGACGCTCAGCTCCTCCTCGAATTTTGAGTTCAAAAAGCTGTTCGGTTTGGTCCTTTGGAATACCTTTGCCATCGTCCTCGATAATGCAGCAAATCCCCTCAGGATGAATCTCAGCATGTATGTTGATATGTACTCCTGGGGGATTGTGTTTAATTGCATTAACAAGCAGATGTCGCAGAACTCGCTCTAGTTGCGCCGAATCAGCCATCACAAAAGGCAGATCGTTGAGATGGGAATAGTCAACCTTAGCCTGGTTCTGTTGGAATAAACAATCCAGATTATTGACCACTGTTTGCAGCAATTGATTGATTTGTAGGGGAACTGGTTTTAGCTTCACGCCTTCCGTTTTATTGACATAAACTTCGAGCAGCGAATTCAATTTACAGAGTTGGATTTCGCCTGACTGCACCATGCGGTGTAGCAATTGCCGAGAGATAACAATATCTTCACCGGATTGCTGCTGCAAGTTATTTAATATCATCAGCGTCCCCATAATTGTGGTGCGCAAGTCATGGGCGATCGCATGCAGAAAGACATCTTGCAATTGATTCATTTCTTCTAGCTTGGCTAGGTTAACCTGGAGCTGGACGGTGCGATCAATCACCTGTTCCTCTAGGTTGCTGTTGAGATGCTGCACACGCTGATAGAGCTGGCCCTGCTGAATAGCGATCGTCACCTGGGTCGCTAATTGTTCAAATAATTCAATTTCAAGCGGTTGCCATTGGCGAGGTCGAGCGCATTGATGAGCAACAATCAGGCCAAATAATTGTGCTGGTTCATGCGATGAGCCTGAACTATCAGGTAAACCTGTTTCACGAGAATTGGGATTCAAAATAATGGCAACGCCAATTCCTGCCTTAATTTGATAGCGATCGTGATAGTGGCGAATAAAGGGAGTGTATTCGTTTTGGGAGGTGTCATTCACCACACAAATATGCGAGTTGGCAAACATGGCCTGGATCTCAGCATAAACCACCGGATCGGAAGTCCAACCTAATGCGGAAGTCCAACCGGGCAAAACAGACTCTGCAACGACTTCCCCATGACCCGTGGCATCAAATCGACAAATCAGCACTCGATCGGCTTGCAAAAGCTGCCGTACTTCTTTCGCTGTAGTATTGAGAATTTCATCCAAGTCGAGCGATCGTCGAATTCGTAGGGCAATCTCATTTAATAAGCGGTTCCGTTCCGCATTCAGCCGCAGCTTCTCCTCTGTTTGTTTGTACTCTGTAATATCTAAAATCGTTCCTGTAATATTCGCTTCGCCAACAACAACCTGTTCTTCCACAATTCGCTCAGTTCCATCCGGCAGGCTGAGGCGGTAATCCATGCGATAGGATAAATGTTCCGCAATGGCCTGATGAATCGATTTCTGCACCCGCGATCGATCGTCTACATGAACTGCCTGTAAGAAAGCCTTTGGACTGGGCGCAATTTCCTGGACGGGCAACCCCAAGAGACGATAGAGTTCATCCGACCAACTCCACTGCTGTTGCGCAAAATCAAATTCCCAACTGCCCAAACGAGCAAGCTGTTGGGCTCGGGCTAAGCTGGCCTGACTTTGGCGCAGCAAGGTTTCCATATGTCGTCGCTCACGGGTCATTGCCCCCACTACTAATGCCGTCATCGTAATTACCCCAATGAAAGCCTGCTGTAACAGCATGAGCTGCTGAGGGGCGTGGGTTGTGGCAATAAAAAAGGGACCTTGATTAGCGATCGTGCCTGTTACCGCAATCATGCAAAGCAGAAAGCTGGCTAAAATCCCCATGGCTTGCCCCAGCCGCAAGGCTGCCCAAATCACAAACGGAAAAGGCAGATATTCGATTGGGTAATGTGTGATCATTTCACTGGGGCGAGAATGAAACACCAGCCAGCTTACCCCAATCAGCAAACTGAAGCAGAGCAACCATTCTGAACGTTGGCGGTGATTTAACCAGGGGAAAAGATTTAGGGAAGGTTGTGATTGCCAAAGTTGGGCGCAGACCAGCAGCAGGGGGGTGAAGACAAGGATGCCCATGCTGTCTCCCAACCAGAAGGTCCACCAAATGGACTCGACCTGCATCCAGCTAATTTTCTGAAAGAGGAGCCCGGTGCCAGTGCTGATCGTGGCGTTGACTAACGGGGCCGCCAGACCTGCTAAGCCAATGAAATTGAGCACATCCGATAATCGATCCATCGTCTTGTGAAAGCTCGATCGCTGGAGTAAGGTAACCCCAACCACAGCTTCGGCTGTGCCTCCTAGGGCTGAACCAATTGCCAAGGGCCACGCCACGCCTAACCAATGACCAATCAATAAAATGCCAATCGTCACGCCAATCCAAACTTGTCGGCCCTGATGCAACAATACAAAGAGGGCAATCCCAGCTGGCGGCCAAAGGGGAGCAGGCTCAATGCCGAGTTGCAAGCTGGAAAAGACAAGCTTTGCTACCAAAAAATAGAGCAAGGCTGTGATGCCAATGGAAAGGCCGTACCGTTTGATCATGGTGTGCTGCTAACCCACTTCCCTTACTAGGATGATTGAGACAGTTTTGTCCCGTCGTTGATTAAAGTTCCTCAATTTGGGGATGTCTTTCCACTGTCTGAGTGGCAAAGGGCTGCATTTGCTGGGTGTGCAATTGGAAAGATGAAATCATTTTGCCTCCCGCACTTCAGCAAAAGAAGATAAGTGATGCTGCAATGGCAGTTGATCGGTAGACAGCTGCGCTAAAGTTAGCCCAAGGCATAGACAGCCAGATCGGGCTTTAAGCGATAACCTTATGTTTAGGGTGACGCAAAGATTGAAAGACCCACTTCCCCCAGACGGATGAGCCGCGTTTAAAATCGATAAATTTTTGTCATGTTGCTTCAGTTATTTCAAGGAGATTTCAAGGAGTTCGATCGCCATGACCTATGACACTCAGACCAATCGTGAATGGTGGGCCCAGCGTTGGGTCGATGTGCTGGAGTCGTTTGGTTGGGTGCGTCGTTTAGCCCGAGCTCGCAACTATGCCCGGGAAGGAAATGTGTTGAAAATTGAATTTCAGGGGGCAAAAGTGCAGGCGTTAGTCCAAGGAACTGCACCAGAACCCTATAAAGTCTCGCTGTCTCTCGATCCGTTTGATGATGAGCAGTGGCAGTATGTGATGGAATCTCTGTCAGAACGAGCCATTTTCTCAGCAAAGCTGTTGGCAGGGGAGATGCCGCAAAATATTGAAGAAGTGTTTACCGCGAATGGACTGAGTCTGTTTCCACTGACCAAATTTGATATTCACAGTAAGTGCTCTTGTCCCGATCCAGCAAATCCCTGTAAGCATATCGGTGCAGTGTATTATCTGTTAGGCGATCGCTTTAGTGAAGATCCATTCGTGTTATTTCAGCTGCGAGGCCGCACCAAAGAGCAGATCATCAATGCCCTTCGTCAGATGCGCAGCACCCAGGCTGCAACGACCGTTGAAATTCCAGAACCTTCCCAATCTACAACAGCGATCGATTTACAGAAATTTTGGCAATATGATCAGCAGCTGGAGCCTTCGCTAGTAGTCATTACCCCGCCTCCCAGTAGTGAGACAGTCCTAGATGTTTTAGGTCCCATTCCCATTAAGGCAGAAGGAGCAGGCAATCAGGCTGGGGCGATCGCCCAACTGAACGAGTATTTGCAAGGGATTTATAGTCAAGTGAGTCAGCAGGCTGTTATGACTGCTATGACTGCAGGAACAAGCAACCCGGAAACTTAGAATTTGGTCGCTATCTATTGTTGATGGCCGATATTAATGCCCAATTGCTAAGCATCGTTTTCAAACCGTTAATGTATGCAAAAAAAGGCTCCCGCCTAATTGGGGAGCCTCTTCGCTTTTCAGACTAAGAAAAATTGAGCTGAATTTAGTCGATGTCAGGCATCGAGAGTACGGGTTCTGACTCACGGTCAATCCCTTTCTCGAAACCAGCCGCAGCCGCACGAGCCCGACCAGCATGCCACAGGTGACCCACCAAGAAGAAGAAGGCGAGTACAAAGTGGGAGGTTGCCAGCCATGCACGAGGAGACACAAAGTTAACTGAGTTGATTTCAGTTGCCACACCACCTACCGAGTTCAAAGAACCGAGAGGCGCATGGGTCATGTACTCAGCAGCACGGCGTGCCTGCCAGGGCTGAATGTCATTTTTGATCTTGTCTAGATCCAAGCCGTTGGGTCCACGCAGGGGCTCCAACCAGGGACCTTGGAAATCCCAGAAGCGCATGGTTTCACCACCAAAGATGATTTCACCCGTAGGAGAGCGCATCAGGTATTTACCCAAGCCAGTCGGACCTTGAGCAGTACCTACGTTTGCACCCAGGCGTTGGTCACGCACCAAGAAGGTGAGCGCTTGTGCTTGAGATGCTTCCGGACCAGTCGGACCGAAAAATTCGCTGGGGTAAACGGTGTTGTTATACCAAACCATGGTGGAAGCAATGAAGCCCATCATGGACAATGCGCCCAAGCTGTAGGACAGATAAGCTTCACCTGACCAAATGAGGGCACGGCGAGCCCAACCAAATGGCTTAGTCAGGATGTGCCAGATACCGCCTGCAATACAGATGAAACCAATCCAGATATGACCACCGATCACATCTTCCAGGTTGTTGACACTGACGATCCAGCCTTCGCCACCAAACGGAGACTTCAGCAGATAGCCAAAGATCACAGCCGGGTTCAAAGTTGGGTTCGTGATAACGCGAACATCACCACCGCCTGGTGCCCAGGTGTCATAAATACCACCAAAGAACATGGCTTTCAGCACCAGCAAGAATGCACCACATCCCAACAGGATCAGGTGGATCCCGATAATGGTGGTCATCTTGTTCTTGTCACGCCAGTCATAGCCAAAGAAGGAAGAGTACTCTTCCAATACTTCAGGGCCACGGATCGCGTGATAGATGCCGCCCAAACCGAGAACAGCAGAAGAGATCAGGTGAAGCACACCAACCACAAAGTAGGGGAAGGTGTTAATAACTTCACCACCTGGACCTACACCCCAACCCAGGGCTGCAAGGTGAGGCAGCAAGATGAAACCTTGCTCATACATAGGCTTCTCAGGGATGAAGTGCGCCACCTCAAACAAGGTCATCGCACCAGCCCAGAAGACAATTAGACCGGCATGGGCCACATGAGCGCCCAGCAGTTTACCAGATAGGTTAATTAGACGGGCGTTACCAGACCACCAGGCAAATCCGGTGGAATCTTGGTCGCGACCGCTCATCATTGAATTAGAGAGCGTTACCACGTGGCAATACCTCTTCGGGGAATACAAGGTTTTCATGAGGCTGATCGGCAGGTGCCATCCAAGCACGGATGCCCTCGTTCAGCAAAATGTTCTTCGTATAGAACGTCTCAAACTCCGGGTCCTCAGACGCTCGAATCTCCTGCGACACAAAGTCATACGCCCGCAGGTTCAACGCTAAGCCCACAATCCCAATGCTCGCCATCCACAACCCAGTCACTGGCACAAACAGCATGAAGAAGTGTAACCACCGCTTGTTGCTGAACGCAATCCCAAATATCTGTGACCAGAAGCGGTTCGCCGTCACCATCGAGTACGTCTCTTCTGCCTGCGTCGGGTTGAACGCTCTGAACGTGTTGGCCTTATCGCCATCTTCATACAGCGTGTTCTCTACCGTCGCACCATGGATCGCACACAGCAAGGCTCCACCCAGAATCCCCGCAACCCCCATCATGTGGAAGGGGTTCAGCGTGAAGTTATGGAACCCTTGAATGAACAGAATGAATCGGAAAATGGCTGCCACACCAAAGCTGGGGGCAAAGAACCAGCCCGACTGTCCCAACGGGTACATCAGGAAAACGCTGACAAATACCGCAATCGGACCTGAGAAGGCCAAGGCGTTGTAAGGCCGAATGCCAACCAGACGAGCAACTTCGAACTGCCGCAGCATGAAGCCGATCAGACCAAATGCGCCATGCAGGGCAACAAAGGTCCAGAGGCCGCCGAGCTGACACCAGCGC
>LUGL01000060.1 GCA_002796835.1 Elainella saxicola E1
AATCGCTGGCAGTTGAGTTGCCAATGGCAAACCATAGATGTGGTAGCACACATACTCGGCTCGACCCGATATGAACCGCCATGCGTATTGTTGTCGTTGTTCAATACATTCCGATTTCGCCACACCCACCGGATAGATATCAACGTCGTAGCTCACCCAGTCAAGCTTTGCATCTTGTGCCCGTCGTCCCGTTGATTGTCGCCCTCGTTTCCCCTTGCCTTTTTGTTTGTCAACGCTATAGTTCTCTTTGAACTGGGGCGCTTTGGCATCCTTGGATGCACCTTGACGATGTAACAAGTCCTTCAGATGTTTGTTCTCTGCTTCCAGTTCTTGATTTCGTGCTTCCAGTTCTTGATTTCGCTGCTCTAGCTCTTCCACCCGCTTTGTCAGGCAATTAATCTCCTCAATTAGTCTCGCTAAAATCGGACTGGACTCATCAGACATCGCAGGTTTGACCGAGTAACTTAAGGGCAATTGCCCTGAAATTTAGCATACTTCTCCACAACTTTCACCTCCCGGAAAATAGACAGCTACTTCAATCGGACTTAATCAGGTTACAATGAACGCTTCTAAAGTGTGAAATTGCATTGAGGTCTACCTTCAGTTAGAGGTTCGGCCATAAAGACAGTCAATTCTTCTGCCTATTGGGGGAAGCAAAGGTACCAAACATCTTCCATAATTCTGATCAATCTCGTCCGCCGTAAGAAACATTAGTTATTGGTAAGCGCAATGGGTGAAATTTCCGTCGCTTTGATTGAAGATCACGATCTCACTAGAGTAGGGTTAAAGGCTGCTTTACAACGTCAGGAAGGAATTTCTGTAGTTGGAGAAGCGGCTAATGCTGGGCAGGGTCTGAAACTGCTGGAATCCTCGAAACCGGATGTTGCCATCGTTGACATTGGTTTGCCAGACATGGACGGCATTGAATTAACCCGTCGATTCAAACAAGCGCATTCCGAACCGATCGAGGAGCGCACTAAAATTTTGATTTTGACCATGCACGACAGCGAAGATTCGGTACTGGCTGCTTTTGCGGCTGGGGCAGATTCTTATTGCATGAAGGATATTAGTACCGATCGACTGGTCGAAGCACTGAAGTCAACCTATGGCGGTAACTGCTGGATTGATCCGGCAATTGCTAGTATTGTGTTGCGTCAAATGCGGCAATCGCCCAGCTCGATTAATGAAGAGGCCGCAAAGAAAGTCTCGATCGGTGCAGTGGAACCCGAATATGAGCAATTGCTGGAAAATTATCCTTTAACAGAAAGGGAACTGGAAGTCCTGGAACTGATTGTAGCGGGCTGTAGCAATGCGACGATCGCTGAGAAACTGTACATCACGGTAGGGACGGTTAAAACGCATGTCCGTAACATTCTCAATAAGCTCTGTGCGGATGACCGGACTCAGGCAGCTGTGTTGGCTTTGCGTTCTGGCTTGATTGGTTAAGCGATCGCTCTCCTGAGAATTAACGCGATTCCTGATATAACATTGCCCAGATCCCACGTCTTGATTGATGTGGGATTTATTATTGCAATCGACATTTATAGGTATTTTTTACGAAAATTGAATCTAACTGATGAGAGAGGGGAAAGCTTAAAGCTTGTCATTACAGTGTAAGTAATCAAACAGTTTAAGAAGTAGGAGATGATGATGAGCACAGAAGATAGAGCTAAGGCAACTGGAAAAAATTTAGAAGGTAAAGCACAGGAAGCGATCGGTAAAGTGACGGGCGATCCTAAAGATCAGAGCGAAGGAAAAGCTAAGCAAGCTGAAGCCAAAACCCGCCACGCTGCTGAAGATGTGAAAGATGAAGTTAAAAAGGCAGTAGACTAGGCAGATCGCCATTTAGGTCATCGGTTACTTAGGGAGTAAGTAACTCAGGCTAACCCTGGTGGACTAGGTGGCTTAATGTCACCTAGTTTTTTATGGGTTTAATGTTGTCGTCTCTGTCTTTTTACTTTGATTTCTCTAACTCTCGGTAGAAGATTGTAAATAAATTAGAGGAGACAATAACTACACAAGCTTATGAATAGAGGATGATGAGAAATGAGCAATTCAAAAGATGTTTCTGTGGATACTTATGATGATCATATCGTCCCCGCAGAAACGGCGGCACGCAAGGAAAGAGAAGGAGCTGCCTTCAAAAAGACTCCTCATCAGCCCGAAGATAACGACCTCGATACTTCTGCTGGGTACACTGTGGATAAGGAAGGTTTGATTGACAATTTCGCGATTGAACCAGAAATGTACATCAATGAGCCAGGTGACTTGCGCCAAAAGGAAGAAGAGCTTGCTCAAGAACGAGCCGAAGAAATGGCTGAAGTGAATGATACAGATGAAACCGGTAAGGTGACAACCAAGCGTGACGATCGAGGCAAAGGAACTGGCCTCATTTAATTCCAAATTTTAGCGGCATCAGCAAAACCGAGCTTGAGAGGGGAGAGTATTCACATCTGCCCTCTCTTTTGCAATTTCAGGTAAGATGCGGATGAAAGGACTTGAACCTTCACTTCTTGCGAAACTAGAACCTAAATCTAGCGCGTCTACCAATTCCGCCACATCCGCAGGTTACTTGCTATCACGACTGGAGCATCCAGCAATAGTAGCTTGACTATCATAGCAAAGGAATCGCGAGATTCGTCAAGTTTTGTAATTTTGCTTCGCATTGCATTGGATTGAACTCCCCTGAAAAACATGGTAGGTTCAGCCCTTACAAGACCTCCAATCTCGACTTCTCGTCTGATCTCATCTATGCGCCCTAAAATTCATGGTTCGATCGCCGCAGGAAACCCCAGGATCGTTGAAGCTGGCCTGGAAATGTTTCGATTGGGTGGCAATGCATTTGATGCCGCTGTTGCCGGAGTCATGGCCTCATTTGTAGTAGAACCAACCCTGACATCCCCTGCGGGCGGCGGATTTTTGCTGGCGCATACTCAAGCAGGAGAAAATATTCTGTTCGATTTTTTCACCCAAACTCCACGGCAAAAGCGTCCGTTGGAATCGATCGACTTTTATCCAGTTCAGGTCAATTTCGGCAGCGTCATCCAGGAGTTTCATATTGGCCTTGGCTCTATGGCAGTGCCTGGAACGATCGGCGGATTGCTGCATGTGCATCAGCGGCTTGGACAACTACCGCGATCCGTCGTTGCTGAACCTGCGATTCACTATGCCAAAGCAGGCATTGAAATTAGTCCGTTTCAGGCTTACTGCTGCAAAATTCTCAACCCTATTCTGTTAGGGAACAGCGAGTCGCGTCAACTCTTTGCGCCTGCTGGTCAACTTCCTCAAGCCGGCGATTTATTCACCATGCCAGATCTGGCCAGTACCTTAACTGAACTGGTCATTGAAGGAGGTCAGAGCTTCTATCAAGGCGCGATCGCCCATCAGCTTGTGCAAGATTGTCAGGAAAAGGGAGGCTACTTAACGCTGGCTGATTTGACTAATTATCAAGTGATTGAACGACAACCCCTGATGACTACCTACCGAGGTCGCACCTTTCTCACCAATCCACCTCCCAGCGCAGGCGGAGCCCTGATTGCCTTTGCCCTGCAACTGCTCGATCGCATTCCCCTCTCTCAACTGGCATTTGGCAGTACTGCTCACTTAACTCTGCTGGCCCGCGTCATGCAGCTAACCAATATCGCTCGTAAAGACGGATTTGATGCTCAGCTCTATACGGCAGCAGCTGAAGAACTGCTCGATCCAGCTCATGTAGCAGAATACCAGGCCCAACTTTTGCAAACCCAGGCCACAATCCAGCCGATCAATAAATGGGGCAGCACGACTCATCTGAGTGCGATCGATAGTGAAGGGAATGGAGCAAGTGTGACGACTTCCAACGGAGAAGGCAGCTCCTATGTGATTCCAGGAACTGGCATTATGGTGAACAACATGCTGGGAGAAGCCGACTTACATCCCCAAGGATTCCATCAATGGCAAGCAAATGTGCGCATTTCCTCCATGATGGCTCCGACAATGATCTTACGAGAAGGTGAACCTGAAATTGTCCTGGGTTCAGGAGGGTCTAATCGCATTCGGACGGCCATTCTGCAAGTCATTTCCAATCTGCTGGATTTTCAAATGTCGGTTGAACAAGCTGTTAATAGTCCCCGCATCCATTGGGAAGATGCTGTCTTCAATGTAGAACCAGGATTTGAGGCGTTGACGATCGATCGCAGCCAATTCCCCTTTGATGGCGAAGTCGAGTTGTGGTCACAGCAAAACATGTTTTTTGGTGGGGTTCATACGGTTGGCCGCAACATGGCAGGCGAGTTTTCTGGGGCAGGCGATCGCCGGCGATACGGATCGGTTGGGACAGTCTAACTTAAAGCTTCCCCTGTTAGAAAATCCAGTTTTGCGAGAATCCTTTAGAGTGGTTTGTATCTCAACTCTTTGAACCGCTGCTATGCCGATCGCCAAGCAATTCAGTCATAAAGGAACTAAACTCCTCTACTGGGTTGGAGCATCACTGGGGGCTATATTGCTCCTCAATTTGCTGACCTTTTTATGGGCGGAGGGTTCCTGGTTCCAGCAGCTCGCTTATGGATCCGTCTTTCGCACGCGCGTATTAACCCGGAGCGGCATCGGCTTACTGACTTTTGCGACCAGTCTTGGTGTGTTGTGGAGTAACTTAACCATTGCTCAACGACAGGCTTGGATCAAACCTCCCTCAGATAGCGATCGGCCTGCCTGTTTTGGGCGTATGGGGTTATTTCGTCTGTTGCCTCTGGTGCTGTTTGCTGGTTTCACTTTAGCCGCAAGCTGGATCTACTATGGCCAGATTGCCGTGAGCCATTGGCAACCCCAGCTGAGTTTGCACAATGCCAGTTTGCCGATTCCGTTGAAGTTTGACTATCAAGTCGTTTGGAATTTGCTGCAAGCGTGGCAAACCCAGCCTTGGCAGCTCTTCCTAACAGTCGGTTTAACCATCTTGCTGCTGATCTATCCGCACATTGTGCTGCGATCGATCACGGTTCTGATCAGCATTGGGTTCCTCTTAATCCTGTCGGAGTATTGGGACAAAATTCTCCTGGCCTTTCAGCGAGTGCCTTTCAACCAGACCGATCCGCTCTTTCAGCAAGACATTGGCTTTTATCTGTTCACATTGCCGCTTTGGGAACTGTTAGAGTTTTGGCTGATGGGATTGGCCACCCTAACGTTCCTATCGGTGAGCGTGGTCTATCTTCTTTCTGCAGATAGTTTGGGGCAGGGCTATTTCCCAGGATTTTCCAGGTTGCAATTGCGCCATCTATGCGGCTTGGGCAGTTGGACCCTGCTGCTGATTGGTCTGGGCTATTGGCTCGATCGCTACATGCTGCTTTACGCAACTGAAGGTGTCTCCTATGGGGCGAGCTATACCAGCGTCAGCGTCAGGTTGCCAGTCTATACCGGGTTAAGTCTAGCTGCTTTGTTATTTGCAATTGGGCTGGCTCTGCAAGCGATCGAACTCGGACAGCAACCCATCCAGCAACCGGAGCCTGCGAAAGAGATCGATCGGGCTACTCCTGTTTTAGGACTGTCAACGCGGCTTCAACCAGCTACCGTTAAACCAACCGTGCCCATCCTCCGACCAGCGTTAATGATTGGGCTCTTCCTTTATCTAGGATTGGCTTTGCTGCTCGGATTGGTTTTGCCGATCGTCATTCAGCATTTGGTTGTGCAGCCTGATGAACTCCAGCTAGAAACCCCTTACATTAAACGGACGCTGGAATTAACCCGGCAAGGATTCAATCTCAATTTCATTGAGGTAGCAACCTTTGATCCCAACACTGCACTGACGTTAGCGGATATTCGCGAAAACAAGCTCACGATCGAAAATATTCGGCTATGGGATAAGCGACCCCTGCTCGAAACCAATCGCCAGCTTCAACGAATCCGCCTGTATTACGAATTTCCTGATGCCGATTTCGATCGCTATACGTTGCCAACGGGAGATGGTCGCACGATTCAACAACAGGTATTAATTGCAGCCCGCGAACTGGACTATCAGGCTGTTCCCACTGCGGCTCAGACCTGGGTTAACCAACATCTCATTTATACCCACGGCTATGGTTTTACCGTCAGTCCAGTCAATACGGCAGGAGAAGGAGGACTACCCAATTATTTTGTGCGGGGTATTGATACAGAAGCGATTGATCCACGTATACAAGACAGTATTCCGATCGGTAAACCGCGTATCTATTATGGGGAACTCACCAACACCTATGTGATGACGCAAACCCAGGTGCAGGAATTAGACTATCCTAGCGGCAGCGATAATGTCTATAACACCTACGATGGCTGGGGCGGCGTAAAAATTGGTAACTTTTTTCAGCGCTTGCTCTATGCCCATTATCTTCGCGATTGGCGCATGCTGCTGACGAATAACTTTACCCCGGAATCTCATCTTCTGTTTCGTCGCAATATTCAAGAACGGGTGAAAGCGATCGCGCCTTTTCTCCGCTATGACACTGATCCCTACTTGGTCGTAGCCAATATTGGCAATAAGCAATGGCAGCACGGCTATCGTGCTCGTTCCAGCGACAATCCGGATGAAAGTTATCTTTACTGGATTATGGATGCGTATACGATTAGCGATCGCTATCCTTACTCTGATCCGCTCGGCAACGATTTCAACTACATTCGCAACTCGGTTAAGGTCGTGGTGGATGCCTATCATGGGGCCGTCACTTTTTATGTTGCCGATCCAGCGGATCCAGTCATTCAGGCCTGGAGCAAGGTGTTTCCGGACATGTTTCAACCGCTTACGACCATGCCAGACGCCCTCCAACAGCATGTTCGCTATCCCCAAGATTTTTTCCAGGTTCAATCTAACCAGCTCATGACCTACCACATGACGGATCCGATCGTGTTTTATAACCGAGAAGACCAGTGGCGAGCTCCAAATGAAATTTATGGCAGTGAACAGCAGATTGTGAACCCTTACTACTTGATCATGAAACTGCCGATCGGCGATGGCGAAGAGTTCATTTTGCTGCGTCCCTTCACACCTGCCCAACGCAATAATCTGATCGCCTGGTTAGCGTCTCGTTCAGATAGTAACCACTATGGGAAAAGCCTGCTTTATGTATTTCCAAAGCAGGAGCTGGTCTTTGGTCCAGAGCAGATTGAGGCCCGCATCAATCAAGATCCGGTCATTTCAGAACGCATTTCTCTTTGGAATCGGCAAGGGTCACGAGTCGCTCAGGGTAATTTGCTGGTCATTCCTGTTGAGCAATCTCTGCTGTATGTAGAACCTCTTTATTTGGTGGCTGAACAAAACCAGTTGCCAACGCTAGTTCGGGTGATTGTGGCCTATGGAGATCGAATTGCGATCGCTGAAACATTGAATGGGGCGATCGAAGCCATCTTTTCCCAGGCAGCAACGCCTGTTCAGCCGATTTTGCGCACTACAGAATCTGACCTTAATAACAATTAATAGCTAACAATAAAAATTAGCATTGATTTCTTATCGAGGATTGTAGAGCGGATCGTCCCAACCAAACACATCATCCTTCGGTTTAGCTGTTGATGGTGGTTGAGCAGGTGTATTCAGCTTATTAGAGGGAGCGGACTTTTGCTTTGGTGCCTCAGATTTTTGATCGGTAGATGAGTAGCTGGGAAAAGGTGAGGAACCGCGAACTGGTGAATATACGGTAGGTGTCCGTAATGGTTTTGCTGACTGCCAAACTTTATCCTGATTGACCTTCCCCAAAGCCGATTCGACCGCTTGAGGCACCGATTCCCATTCCAACTGATCGTTACGCAAGAGAAAGCGTAGTTGAAACAGGACTTCGCGGGTAGGCTCCTGAGGAGACTGCAATGGCATCGAGGATCGCAGCGGATCGCGTCGAATGGCAGCCAAGGCTCGTTGCACAGCCTGCTGAATTTCTTGTTTATATTTTGCTCTTCCCCGCTGAAGCTGGTAATCCAAGCCTTTTTCGCTGGTGGCATAGAGAGGCGGCAATTGGTTTAAAGCATAAGCAACCCATTCAACCTGATTGATATAGGATGCTACGCGAGCAGAAAGGGTGTTAAACTGCCGGACCACCTCTTCTTCGACCAGCAATTCCATCACGTTTTTATAAATGCCCATGACCATTTTCCCTGGAACTCTTCTCTTAGAACTCTTCCCCTAGAACTCCATAACGTTGTAGCAAAAATCGTGCACCCTTATCAGGATATTCCCTTAGCCTTAGCATAGTGGGCGATACCCCTCAGAACTGTAACTTTTGGTAAACTTTTGATACTTTAAGTTTGATTGAGGGTAAAGACTCTTCTGTGACAACACTTCCCCTCGTTTCGGTGCTGCTGCCCGTCTATAATGCCGATCGCTACATTGCTCAGGCGATCGAGAGCATCCTGAACCAGACTTTGACAAATTTTGAGTTGCTGATCATTGATGATGGTTCGACCGATGGTTCTGCTCAAATTTTGCAAGCTTATGCGGCTCAGGACCAGCGAATTCGGTTGCTAGTACGGGAAAACCGAGGGCTGATTTCCACTTTAAACGAGATGCTGCAACAGGCTAAAGGAGAGTTTCTGGCTCGTATGGATGCGGATGATCTCTCGCTGCCCGATCGTTTGCAGCAGCAAGTTCAGTTCCTGCAACAGCATCCTGAAGTCGTCTGTGTCGGTGGCGCATTCGACCTGATCGATCCACAAGGCCGCACGGTGCAGTGGATTCCCATGCCGCAAAGCAATGCTGAAATCCAGCAAATGTTGCTGATCGGACGCACCATCATTAACCATCCCTGTGCCCTGATCCGGCGATCGGCCCTGCTGCAAATCGGCGGATATGATCCAGAAATGCGCACTGTGGAAGATCTCGATATGCTGCTGAAGTTAGGGGAAATTGGTGAATTGGCAAATTTGCCTGAAGTTGTTTTGAAATATCGCTTTCACCCAAATTCCGTCAGTGCTCAAAACATTCTGTTTCAAACCCAAATGGCACAATTGGCCTGTCAACGAGCCTGGAAGCGGCGCGGCATTGCAGGAACCTACGACTCTCCCCAACCCTGGTATCGTCCCACCCCCGATCCGGCTTCGCGGCAGGCATTCTTTCATCGCTATGGTTGGTGGGCCTTTTGTGCGGGTCTGCGGTTGACTGCGGCTGACTGCGGCATCCAGGCCATTCGGGCTAATCCCCGGACGATCGAGAGTTGGAAGCTATTGATCTGCGCCCTATTGAAACCGATTCCATCTGCAAAAGATAAGAAACCTGTTTGAACCTGAGTGGCCTGAGTTCTCCATGCCGACACCTCCGCTAATTTCTGTTTTGATGCCGGTCTATAATGCCCAGCGCTATGTGGCGAAGGCGGTGGACAGCATTTTGCACCAGACGCTGGGTGATTTCGAGTTGCTAATTGTGGATGATGGCTCGACCGACCGATCGCTGAAGATCTTGCAGCGCTATGCAGCTCAGGATGATCGAATTCGCTTAATCAGCCGTCCCAATACGGGTTATGTTAGGGCGTTAAATCAAATGCTGGCGCTGGCCCAGGGAGAGTTTGTGGCCCGCATGGATGCCGATGATGTGGCGTTGCCCGATCGGTTTGCCAAGCAGGTGGCGTTTTTGCAGCAGCATCCAGAGGTCGTTTGTGTGGGTGGGGCACAAGACTGGATTGATGCGGCTGGCCGATTTTTGCTGCACCATCCTGAAGCCGAGGCCAATGCAGATATCCAACAGCTCGCTTTGACGGGTCAAACGCCGATTAATCACCCTTCTGCCATGATGCGGCGATCGGCCCTCCTGCAAGTTGGTGGCTACGATGAATCCTTTCATCCTGCAGAAGATCTGGATTTGTGGCTGAAGCTGGGTGAAATCGGTCAGCTCGCCAATCTGAAGGCTACCGTTTTGCAGTATCGCCAACATGATCAATCAGTCAGCGAACGCCTCCAGGATCAGCAAACCGAACAGCGACGACGGGCCTGTCAGCAAGCTTGGCAACGACGCGGAATCACCGGGACTTTTCACGAAGCACCGCCCTGGCGTCCAGTCGATCGTGCCTCGCGGCATCAGTTTGTCACGATGTATGGCTGGTGGTTCTTCAATGCAGGCCAACGCTCTGCTGCCCTTGCCTATAGCTTGAAAGCGATTCAAACCCTCCCCTGGGCGATCGAAGGTTGGAAACTGCTTGCCTGCTCTCTGTTAAAACCCCTGCCTCAACCCTCCTCAGAAAAGACCGATAATCAAATCTAAATTTCCTTTTTCTGGATGATCCAATGCCCCTCGTCTCTGTGCTGATGGCGGTCTACAACGGCGATCGCTACCTGGCTCAAGCCATTAAAAGTATCTTGCAGCAAACTTTGACGGATTTTGAGCTGATCGTGGTGGATGATGGCTCGACCGATCGCTCTCTGGAAATCCTGAAATTCTATGCAGCTCAGGATAACCGCATGCGGGTGATCAGTCGTGAGAATCAAGGCATTCCTCGAACCCGGAACCAGCTTCTGGCTGAGTCGTCCGCAGAGTTTATCGCAATTATGGATGCAGATGATGTTGCTTTGCCCGATCGTCTCGCGCGACAGATAGCGTTTATGCAGCAGCATCCCGAAGTGGTGTGTTTGGGCAGCGCCTTTGAGTTGATTGATGCAAAAGGCCGATTGCTGACAAAGTTGTCGGTGCCGCTCCAGAACGATGAGATTCAGGCCAAAATTCTGGCGGGTCATGCTGCCATTTTTCAACCTTGCGCTATGCTGCGGCGATCGGCCATGCTGCAAGTCAATGGCTACAACGAAAGCATGCCGCAAGCAGAAGATTTAGACCTCTGGCTGCGGTTAGGAGAGATTGGAGCATTGGCGAATTTACCGAATTGTCTGGTGCAGTATCGGCTGCATGCCAACTCTGCAAGTGAACAGGACTGTCTGTTACAGCGACAGAAAGCACTGGAGGCCTGTCAGCAAGCTTGGCAACGACGCGGCGTTTCGGGACAATTTGAAGCAGGCGAACTTTGGCGACCGGGGAAGGATCGTAACTCTCGCTCCCAGTTCCTGATCAAGTATGGTTGGTGGGCATTTGGTAGCCAACAGCGGCAAACCGCTCTAATCTATAGTCTGAAGGCGATTCAAACTCTGCCTTTCCAAATAGAAGGGTGGAAACTTTTAGGGTGTGCTTTGCTAAAACCGTTTCCCTCCCCTTAGAGTAGTTGTTACTTCTGAGGTTTAAGGTGGAATCTTAGAAGAGATAAGATAATTCTCTGTTGAAAGCTAGGTTGATCTGGACTTTCATCTCAGCAACAGCGCTTGCTTTGTTAAAGATGTAGTCTTTCTTAAATGTATCTTTCGTTCGAAGATGTCCAGTAAAATTACTGAATTACTGGCAGCTTTTGAAAGGGCGAGTGCCCCAGGTCACAACGCGACTGTAGAGTCTGTGTTTTACTATTAATCCCGGTTTCACATTGATTCTGATGGTTTGCAGTTGCCCCGTTAGCCGGTAGCAAGAGGAAAAGTTTGTGGTGCACACCAAAAGTCAATCGGTGCTTGTTAGTGTCGTTGTGCCAGTCTATAATGCAGAGCGCTTTATCTCGACTGCGTTAGGCTCAATTCTGCAAGAACGATCGGTCTCCTTAGAAATCATCGTGGTGAATGATGGTTCAACCGATCGGTCCCTTGATCAGGTGCGGCAGTTCTCAGATCCTCGGTTACGGCTGGTCGAGAATCAGGGACAAGGCATTGCAGCAGCGCTCAATACGGGTCTGGAATTGGCCCAAGGGCAGTTTGTGGTGCGTTGTGATGCAGATGATCTATACCCAGCCGATCGAATTCGTCAGCAGGTGTGGTGGCTCAGCCAGCATCCAGAATTTGGAGCAATCTGCGGTGGCTATGCGGCAATCGATCCAAAAGGGATGCCCATCGTAGAGTTCAACAGTTCGCCCGTTGGGGAAGACATTACGCAGGAACTTTGCGCTGGATTTGCCCGCACCCATCTCTGTACTTATGCCATTCGCACTGAAGTGTTGCGATCGCTCAACGGATTTCGCCCCTATTTCACAACCGGCGAAGATATTGACCTCCAATTGCGCTTAGGGGAGGTTTGCCGAGTCTGGTATCAACCGGGTGTGTATTATCACTATCGATTGCACAAAAGCTCGATTACCCATACCAAGGGGTCTGCTGAACGGGAATTTTTTGATGCGATCGCCCGTGAATTTCAATTCCAGCGGCAGACACGAGGCCAGGATGACTTACAGCAGGGACATCCGCCTATTCCACCCAAAAACACGACTTGCCGCCCCCTGACTGCGGCTGAACATATCCAGAACTTTTTGCTGTGGCGAGCTTGGTGTGAACACCAGGCAGGACAAAAATGGCTTGCCATTACGACAGGATTGCGATCGGCCCTGATCTTTCCCAGTAATTTGGGAACCTGGAAAAGCGTGGTAGCGTTGGCCCTCAAGCCAGCTCAGCCTCCTATGCAAGCACCTCAATTGGCGATCAAACCCACGTTTCGTCAGTAATGCTCTGATTCCAACTGCGGCCAATTTGCTGTTCAACTATCCATCCAGGTTGAATTCAGCAGCTGGTGCTGCAAATCTGGATGACAGAAGGGTAAGGTAAGATGCTGATAGCAAAATCTTCTCCGCTGATCTTCATGGCCTCCTCTGAAACTCCACTGTTGCGCACCCCCCTCTACTCCACTCAGCTCGCCTCAGACAGTCGCATGGTTCCCTTTTCTGGATGGGAAATGCCTGTGCAATATAAGGGTATCGGCAGCGAACATCAAGCTGTGCGGCAGCAAGCAGGTCTGTTTGACATTTCCCACATGGGGAAGTTTCGCTTTAGCGGTCCAAATGCCCTGGAACAGTTGCAGCGGTTGGTGCCCTCCGATCTGAGCCGCCTGCAACCCCATCAAGCCCAATACACTGTGCTGCTCAATTCGGAAGCAGGGATTATTGATGACCTGATCTTCTATTACCAAGGGGAAGATGGGGCAGGCAATCAGCAAGTTGTGGCGATCGTCAATGCAGCAACCTGCGCCAAAGATAAAGCCTGGTTCCTCAGCCAACTGGATCCCCAACAAATTACGTTGACCGATGACTCTGCCGATCGGGTGTTGCTGGCAGTGCAGGGACCCAGTGCCACGACGCACCTTCAATCCTTCGTTGAGGCCGATCTGTCGGTCATTCCTCGGTTTGGTCATCTAGAAAGCAAAATTTTGGGACAGCCTGCTTTTCTGGCTCGCACTGGCTATACCGGAGAGGATGGGTTTGAGGTCATGCTGTCACCTGAGGCAGGTATTCAACTGTGGCAGACGTTGCTAGAGGCAGGCGTTGTGCCTTGTGGATTGGGTGCCCGCGACACCTTACGATTGGAAGCTGCGATGGCGCTCTATGGCCAGGATATTGACGATACGACAACTCCTTTAGAGGCAGGCTTAGGTTGGCTGGTGCATCTCGATCGCGTTAATGAATTTATTGGCCGATCGGTGCTGGTTCAGCAAAAAGAAACCGGCGTGGCTCGACGATTGGTTGGGTTACAAATGGCGGGTCGCAACATTGCTCGCCATGACTATGCAGTTCTCTCAGCGGGAGAAGCCGTCGGTAAAGTGACAAGCGGCACGCTATCGCCAACCCTGGGCTATCCGATCGCCCTAGCTTATGTGCCAACCTCCCTCTCAAAGCTGGGCCAGTCCTTGGAGGTCGAAATTCGGGGCAAGGCTTACCCAGCCACGGTGGTGAAGCGGCCCTTTTATAAAAGTCCTAGCTTTGCTTAAGCCCGCCTGAGACTGATGCAGCCCTTGTTGGATTTATTCGGCGATGAAGCGACGCTTACCCAGGCGCTATTTTTGTTAACGGCGATCGGATTAGCGTTAGGTTTCGAATTTGTGAATGGCTTTCATGACACGGCCAACGCAGTCGCTACCGTCATTTATACCAACAGCCTCAAGCCGATCGTTGCAGTCGTTTGGTCTGGACTGTGGAATTTAATTGGAGTGCTGACTTCAACCGGCATTGTGGCCTTCAGCATTGTGGCGTTGCTGCCCGTTGAATTGATCCTGAATGTCGGCTCCGGCACAGGCTGGGCCATGGTGTTTTCGCTGTTAGTCGGGGCAATTGTTTGGAACGTCGCCACCTGGTATTTCGGGTTGCCTGCCTCCAGCTCCCACACACTGATTGGTTCCATTCTGGGCGTGGGATTTGTAAACGCGCAATTCAATCAAGGGGGCGGATTTGGTGCCGGCATTAATTGGACCCAAGCCCAAAATGTTTTAATTGCCCTCCTGATTTCCCCAGCGATCGGGTTTATTGTGGCAGCTTTGCTGTTTCTGGTAGCTAAACACCTGTTACCTCAGCCCGAACTCTATGCTCCACCCCCTGAAGATCAACCGCCCCCTGTCTGGATTCGAGCCATTCTCATCTTGACCTGTACTGGCGTTAGTTTTGCCCATGGTTCCAACGATGGTCAGAAAGGCATGGGACTCATCATGCTAATTCTGGTGGGAATTCTGCCAGGACTTTATGCGCTGAACCTGGACGTTTCGTCCCAAACCATTACTCAACTGATGACTCAAACCAGGGCAATCGCGCCAATTCTGCAACCCTACGGTCCCCCTTTCGAAGCTTCGTCAGAATCGGCCATGCAGGAATTATCACAATTTCTCAAAACAGATGCACTCCTGACCGAAAGCACGATTCCAGCTCTTGCGGCAATTCAACAGTCTGTAGCAGCTGAACTGACAGATGGACTGACAGAAGTCACTAGTCTGACCCAACTTCCGCCTGCGACACGGCAAACTCTCCGCAGCCAGCTCTACTTAACTTCAGCCACCTTAACTAAACTCGATCGCCGACATCAGCTCCCCTCTGCGATCGATCCAGCCACCCTGGAAGCTTATCAGCAAGCCAGCAATGCCCTCATCCAATTCATTCCAATCTGGGTCAAAGTCGCGGTTGCAATTGCGTTAGGGGGTGGCACTTTGATTGGTTGGAAACGGATCGTCGTCACGGTCGGCGAAAAAATTGGCAGCGAACACCTCACCTATGCCCAAGGTGCGACGGCTGAACTGGTGACCATGGGAACGATTATTCTGGCTGATTCCCTGGGCCTGCCTGTCAGCACTACCCATGTCCTGTCTTCTGGGGTGGCGGGCACCATGAAAGTCAATCGATCGGGTCTGCAAGGGGCAACGGTCCGCAATATTCTACTGGCCTGGATTTTGACGCTCCCGGCTGCCATGGTGTTAGGGGGCGGTTTGTTTGCGATCGGTCAATTCGTACTCTCTCGTTGGGGTTTGACCTAGCGAATTTCTCACTCCCGGCTGATTGAGTTAGTGGCCATTCCAGGTGTTGCGAAAGGTTGGCACCGATAGAATGCCTGCCCGACCGGGCTGGGTTTCCGTATCCAAGGCTTCGATCACATGGTTATAAATTGCTTCTGCCTCTTCCGGAGAGTTGCCTACACTTGTGAGGCCCAGTTTGCCAAACTCTGATAGACAGCCAATCAAATGGAAGACGGTGCCCGTTTCAGTGGTGCTGTTGAAATGTAGATGGTACTGAGCAATGATGTCCATCAAATCGCTGGGAATCAGGCCCGTATAAGACGGTTTGTGGAGATTATCAGTGGCAATGTAATATTTGGGACAGCCTTGCTGGTTATAGAACAAGCCGCTCGTCATGTCGTATTGACCATAGGTCAGCAATTTCAGTGTCATAAAGGGATGAGTCGTGCCCCCTTTGCGCAAATTGATTTCGATCGCCTGTAAATCCCACTCTCCGTCTGGCTGTCGCACCGCAATAAAATCCAGCCCAAACCGTTCTAAGGCCCCTTTATCTGCCAGGTTTTGGCCAACCCGCAGGCCATAGTCCTGAAGCTTTAAACGATAGGCATCATCGGCAGGAAAGCTGCAACCTAAAAAGACCTGTCCATCGGGTCCACCTAGAATTTGGTCATGGGTTGAGAGAATTTCCACTTGTCCAGTTGGCGTAATGCGGCCTTGCACACTGGGCGATCGCTTCTCTTCCCCTTCCACAAATGCCTCAACAATCGCCCCTAATTGAGGAATACGCTGACTGAAATTCAGCCAGGATTCAGTGGTGGACTGAAAACTCATCTCAGCAAATCGCTCCCGAATGGCAGCTGCACGAGCACTCCTCGAAGCCTGATCAGGAGCCATGTCCGCGATCGGGCGCAAATCCAACAGGGCATTGCCACCCCCTGAAAATCCTTCATTTAGTTTGACCACGATGCGTTTTAGCTGGGGCTGCCGTTCCCACAATTCTGCGGCAGCGATCGCCAGATCATCCGCAGATTCCACTAGTTCACTGCCATCTGGGTAAGGCAATTGAGTTTCGGCAAAAATTTGGCGGCTGCCGCTTTTGGTGCCCCAATAGAGTAAATCGGGATCAACGGCTAACAGCGGAATTCCCAATTGAATCGATAACTCTCGCTCTAAAACCGTGGAGTTGAAGCAGGTCATATAAGCCCGATCGCTGCGAATTGCCTGTCGCAGGCGAGTCAACAATCTAGGACGTTCTAGAATCTTTTGGGTGAGTGGCTTGTGTGAGGTGTCGTAGGTGCAAAGCAGCAGCAGACGCTCCCGCGCATGGGAAAAGGGGACTCCTGGCAAGAGCTGAAGATAATAGTCGATGACGCTGGGATGAATCGGTTGGGAGGTAACGTAAATTAGTCTTGTGCGTGGGTTCCGCAGCCGGATCAGGGAAAACAGCAGCCGCTCTTCGTAATAGTGAACGCCCGTCACTTTTTGCAGTTCTTGCTGATCGAGGCTAAGTGAAGGAATGACAACAATATCCCAATCTTCCTGAGCCTGCTGGTCGATCGACTGCCATCGATCGCGAAGTTGAGACTGAAGCTGGTAAAACTGCTCGCGCTGCTCTGGATGAATCGTTGAAGCTGCTGTTAAACCCTGCATAACTCCAGTCCTGCCTTGCAATTTAGGAAATACCCGATTCTAGCCGCTAGAAACCCTTTTACCTCCCCTATCCAGGGACATATCTACAGGTATACCTATATCTTGAGCTATCCTGAGCGATCGGAGTTGCAGCAATCAACTTTCTATAGAATTGATTGAGCAGGAATTAAAAAAACAGTCAAAGCAGCTGAGTTCACTGATTTGAGCGTCAGCTCGTCCAAAGCTACACTAGACGATCGTCCATGCCTGAATCTTGGTCCTCCACCCTTGGTCCCTCACTGTGATGTCATGACATCATGAATTTCATGCAAACTACCCGATTGTTGGTATTGAGTCTTCTGTTATGGTTCAGCATCACTGGCTGTAGCAGTTCGCCTCCTGAACCAACCCCATCCAAATCAGAGCATGGAGCGATCGAGGGTCATATTGCTGCTCAACCCATTTCTGTAGAGTCGGACGCACCCAGAACAACCGCATCCGAACCAGAGCATCAATCGAAAGTCCATTCCAAATCTCAGCATAGTGCCCATTCCAAGAACCAGGCTGAATCTAGAAGACAGGCTAAACCTGAGAGTCAGACCGAGCCTCCTAAAAGTTTTGAATCTAAGCAAGCTGCTGAATCTGAACTTCAAGTCGAGGTTGAATCTGAGACAAAGGCCGAATCCTCTGAATCTGAGGCAAAGGCTGGATCCTCTGAATCTGAGGTAAACACTGAATCCTCATCTACCAAAACACTGGCTGATATTGTAGAAGATCTCAAGACAGCGGCCATGCTTGAATCAGGAATTCCCAGCACGGATTTTTTGGTGCAAGATGCGAAAGCCGTTCAATGGAGCGATCGTTGTCTAGAGGCACCTCGCTCAGATGAAGTCTGTGCCCAAGTCATCACACCGGGCTATCAAGTTATTTTGAGTAACCTGTCTGTCACCTTTGAATTTCATACCGATCGGACAGGCCAAACGGTGCGGCAGATTCGCCCTAAACAATCTGAATAGGGGCTTAAGTAGGCGCAGAGTATAGAGTTCGGAGGGCAGGGTGCAGTATATGGAAGTGCAGAGTGTTGAATCTTGAGTAAGTGACCCAAGTTCAACACTCGACTTGCAAACCTTAGACCTGACGCAGCCTACCTAAACGGCGACGGTTTCTCTGGGAACAAACAGCGCCAACTCAATGCGATCGAGCGCTTCATCGAGATCGTCGTTCACTACGCGAATATCAAATTCATTGGCAGCTCCGACTTCTAGTGTGGCGCGTTCTAGCCGCCGCAAAATGGCATCTTCTGATTCAGAAGCCCGATGGCGCAGCCGTTGCTCCAATTCCGACATGGAAGGCGGCAGAATGAAAATCCGCATGGCATCCGGGAAGGTTTTGTGAATCTGCCGTGCTCCCTGCAATTCAATTTCTAAAACGACCCATTTGCCCTGATTAATCTGCTCCTCAACGGGTTGGCGTGGCGTTCCATAATAATTTCCAGCAAATTCAGCCCATTCTAAAAGCTGATTGTTGGCTACCATGCGTTCAAACTCAGGACGGGTCGCAAAGAAGTATTCTCTGCCATGTTTTTCGCCTGATCGTGGCGATCGAGTTGTGACAGACGTTGATAAATAGAGATCCGGATGACGACGCAACAGTGAACGGAGCAACGTTCCCTTTCCAACCCCACTGGGTCCTGTTAGTACGATCAGCTTACCTTTTGCCATAGTTCCACCGTCCAAGCGTTCTCGAATTGTAGTCTATCTTACCTAAAACATTAGACTTGCTTAGCTCAATGGAGATGCTGAAAGTTGCAGGATCAAATGCGGAATTTGCAACTCCCAGCACTATAGGCTTATTTATCCATCACCTGGTGCCTCTTTACTAACCACAAACCGATTGGCCACTGTTTCTGGCTGAATGGCCGAAAGCACCACATGGCCTGAATCAGTGATAATCACCGCGCGCGTCCGCCGACCATAGGTAGCGTCAATCAACTGACCTCGATCGCGAGCGTCACTAATGATGCGCTTAATCGGAGCGGACTCCGGGCTAACAATTGCAATAACTCGGTTGGCAGACACAATGTTGCCAAACCCGATGTTGATCAGCCTAATATCCATAAAATGAACTGCGTAAATTGAGCCAACAGGAGTCCTGACACGGTTTATTTTTGACTAACTTGGTGAAGCCAGGGCTGCTTAAAAAGAGCTGCCGCCCTTCGCTCATCCATGATAGCTACACTCGCTCGTTGAGTCTACGATAGAGCATTGTCCCTGCTGGTTGCACAAAGCGCCTGACCTACTGCTTTCCTTTTTCTTAATGGTAAGGTTCTATGACCATCTGTAGTCGGGATGTACCGCAGTTGAAATGCAGGGTGAGTCAGGCCCAAAGTCAAATTGCCCCCGGTCAGTTCTGTTGCAATATTTCATACAGCCACTATGAAATAAGGTATTGCAAGAGTTCAACGCTGGGAGGATCGTCAAAAGCTAGCATTGTCCTAAAGACTGGAAACGGGAGGGACGAGTTGTTCTCCATCAGCCACAACTGGGGAATTTATTGATAAACACATGAGTTGAAACATCGGAATCAGTCATCTGATAGATTTACAGCGGCGATCGATCAAACCAGAGGGTGTTTTCAAATCCAATGAATTCATGCTCCCAAGGATGGTGGATCACATAATGTGGCATTGGTTGCTTGAACAGCCCAGACAGACAGGATATCCACCCCATAAGAAATTTTGTTGATTTGATTTCCGTACCTAAGGATTGCAAGAGCGATCGGTCATTATGCACTTTGTCGGCCAAAGAAACTTATCGCATTGAAGTCGCATTGAAGCAGAGCCATAGTAAATTGGACTGAAATACTGAAATGGCAAACCTGACATTCTTTCTCAGAAGCGACCAGATCTTTTCAGACATTGCACTTGTAAGACTCCCATTTTGCAGCATTAAGAGCGCTGAATCAGGCTTAATCACCCAGATGTTCCTATAACTTTATTTCTCAAAAACTGGATACAAAGCAATTATATATGCATGAATATATTTAAAAAACTAAACTAAAGTATCCACTTTTCTAGCCAAAAATCAACCACTGCGCAATATATCTGTACGGTATAAACGTATTTAAAGTATCTCGCTTGCGGATCAATTACGCCTCAAGATCAGCAATGCCAAAATATTAAAAGGATTCGGTTAAGTAATGCAACCGAATCCTCAATGTCTAAGTTGTACTCAGGCGCTAATTGCTCTAGTCGGAGCATCAGCATGTTCTTACTCAAGGAACTCCCAGTACTGCCATTAAACATGGCAGATTCGAGTCCAAAAGTACATTGAACGGGCGTTTAGTTCGATCTATATCAAATGCATAAATTCAAATAAACTGACTAAAACGATACATTTAATACATTTACGAGCTGCTGCAATCGGTAACTTCGTTGAATGGTGCTCTGAACTACAAAATAAAAAAAGTCTTAGCTACTAGAGAGGGATAAGACGTGGTTACTCGTATTTTGACCGTTCTGGTCATTGGTTGTTTATTATCAGTAGGACTGTTCGCGGGAGAAGCCTTGGCTCAAACGCCCAGTCCGGCTGAAGCAGCAGCAGCAGCACAGGTTTCAGCAGATACGGGCTATATGCTCCTGTGTTCAGCGCTTGTGTTGCTCATGACCCCTGGGTTGGCTTTCTTCTATGGGGGGTTTGTTCGATCGCGCAATGTCCTCAACACCCTGATGATGAGCTTTGTGCTGATGCTGGTTGTCGGTGTCACCTGGCTATTGTGGGGTTACAGTCTAGCGTTTGCGCCTGGAACTCCATTTATTGGTGGTTTACAGTGGCTCTTCATGAATGGTGTTGGCTTAGAAACCACTGATTACTTGGTTGGTTCCCAGCCTGAAGCGGTTGTTTCCTATGCACCGACGATTCCTCACCAGGCTTTCATGATTTATCAGGCTATGTTCGCCGTCATCACTCCTGCTCTGATTTCGGGGGCGATCGTCGAGCGCATGAAATTCAAAGCCTATTTCTGGTTTATCTTGCTCTGGTCAACTATCATCTATGCTCCTCTTGCCCATATGGTTTGGGGCAAAGGTGGCTTCTTAGGGCTGTATGGCGGCATTGGCGCACTGGACTTCGCAGGTGGAACGGTGGTGCATATTAGTTCTGGGGTTTCAGCGCTGGTCGCAGCGATCGTGTTGGGCAACCGCAAAGCCTACCCCGATCGGCTGACAGCACCTCACAACGTACCGTTTATTATGCTGGGTGCAGGTTTGCTGTGGTTTGGTTGGTTTGGCTTCAACGCTGGGAGTGCGCTTGCTGCGGGCGGTTTGGCAACCACCGCTTTTGTGGCAACCAATGCAGGTGCAGCGGCAGCTGGGCTAGTTTGGATTTTGATGGAATGGGTGCTGATGGGTAAACCAACTGCGGTGGGTCTGGCAACTGGGCTCGTTGCAGGTCTGGTAGGAATTACTCCAGCAGCCGGATTTGTCACGCCGATGGGTGCTTTGTTAGTTGGCGGCATTACCGCATTCTGCTGTTTCTACGCAATTCGTATCAAAAACAAATTCCAGCTCGATGATGCCCTCGACACCTTCCCCGTGCATGGTGTGGGTGGAACTGTGGGTGCGATTTTAACTGGGATCTTTGCGACGACAGAGGTCAATGCTGCGGGTGCAAACGGTCTGCTATTTGGTAACCCGGCTCAGTTGTTCAAGCAGTTGGCTGCTGTTGGGATTGCCTATGTGGTTGCAGGGGTTGGCACGTTTGTATTGCTGAAGATTCTGCAGGCAATTATGGGATTGCGCGTCACACCAGAAACGGAAACTCAAGGTTTAGATGTGACGGAGCATGTTGAAATCGGTTACGGTGAAGCCGGACTCGCTGATATGGCGACGACGGGTGCAGTTCATGCTGGCGTCGAATAAGCTCAGCATCGAATCAGCTCAATATCGAATCAGCGAACCGTTGTAAAATCATTGCAATTCAAGCTAATCAGGAGTCAGAGCGTGGGAATTAGTTCCTGCCTTCTGGCTCCTGTATGCTTTTGGATAGGGAATAGGGGAAATCATTATGGCTACTCTGCCGTCGTCTGCAACCACAATGGCTTTCGAACGGAACCGGAATTTCAGCACACTCTGGATCGTCATTGGGTTGTTTGCCACGATTATTGGTTTAGAACTGGTGACCCCAGCCGATTATGTCTTCAGCTATCTCTATATTGGACCGATCCTTCTGGCGAACCTGCGGCTCGATCGCAACCTGGCTTTTCAACTCACGCTGCTGGCCATATTGATGACGCTGGTGAATCTGTGGTTGCCGGGGAGCCATATTGTTACCGTTCCGACGATCGCCAATCGCTTTATTGCAGTACTTGCCATGCTTATAACGGCAATGTTGAGTTACCGCAATCGTTATTACGAAGAGACGATCGCACAACACCAGGCAAAACTGCAATATCAAGAAAAATTGACCAGCTTGCGAGAGGATTTCGTCTCCACGTTATCTCACGATCTAAAAACGCCCTTGTTAGGAGCGATCGAAACATTAAAAGCCTTTCAGCAAGACCGATTTGGGGAAGTTACCATGTTGCAACAGCAAGTGCTTGCCACCATGGTGCGCAGCCATCAGGCGAGTTTGCAGTTAGTTGAGATGGTGCTGGATGTTTATCGCAACGATACAGAAGGTGTGCGGCTAGAGCGATCGCCCATGAATTTGGTTGAGATGGCTGAACAGGTCGTGAAAATGCTGCATGAGATGGCAACCAGCTACCAGGTTTCGATCCATCTGCGTTATGAATCTCGGTTGGATCAACAGTGGGTCAACGGTGACATGCTGCAACTCCAGCGAGTTTTATCCAATCTGTTAATCAACGCTATTCACCATTCTCCGATTGATGGGGTGATTGAAATTGATTTAGCAACGCTGCATCCCTTGGGTCAACAAAGGATTTTGGTGATCGATCAGGGACCAGGTATCCATCCTGAAGAATTACCCCAGTTATTTGAGCGGTTCTATCAGGGACATAGCGATCGACAGGCGAAGGGTTCGGGGTTAGGGTTATACTTGTCTCGACAGATTGTGGAAGCCCATGGTGGCAAAATCTGGGCAGAGAATCATGTTCCACGGGGAGCCTGTTTCGGGTTCTGGCTTCCGGCCCTTACACAGTAATCACTCCCGTTGATTTCTCCAGTGATGTCTTATGAATGCTGAGCCTCTCAAAATCTTACTGGTTGAAGACGACGAGCTATTTCGGCTGGGATTGCGGGTTAAGTTACAGCAGGAAGTCGATGTGGCGATCGTTGCGGAGGCAGCAGATGGCGAAACTGCTGTTCGAATGGTGAATCAGCATCAGCTCGATGCCGTTCTACTCGATATTGGCCTGCCCCGGATTAGCGGGATTGAAGCCTGCCGTCAGATCAAACAAAAACAGCCACACTTGCCAATTTTGGTGCTGACTTCTCGATCGGGCAAGGCATTGATTAATCAATTGCTGGAAGCTGGGGTGCAGGGATATTGCCTCAAGGGAATAAGCGCTGAGCTGCTCGTGTTAGCGCTACGGTCTGTCGTGGCAGGGGCTTCCTGGTGGGATCAAACCGCAACTGCTGAAATTCATGCGCTGGCCAATTCTAAGACGCCCCCTGAACCCGCTTCGCCGCTCACACCCCGTGAACAGGAAATTTTGCGGCTCATCACTGCCGGAAAAACGACACAAGAAATCGCGAATACCTTTTATATTACACCTGGCACCGTTCGCGTTCATATTCACGCAATTTTACAAAAGCTGGAAGTGCGCGATCGAACTCAGGCGGCATTGTTGGCACTTCAGAAGGGATTGATCAGTTAAACACGTCGCTCGTAAAATCCTCTATTCTGCGGTCACATAGGCTGCGGTAATGCCACCATCCACCAGGAAGGTCGAACCATTCACAAAAGAAGATTCATCACTGGCTAAAAATAGGGCAGCATTGGCAATTTCAGGAGCCTGAGCAAAGCGGCCTGGGGGAATATGGACCAAGCGTCGCTGCCGTCGAGCCGGATCGGCCAGAAGTTCGTCTAACAGAGGAGTTTGCACCGGACCAGGACAGAGCGCATTTGCCCGAATATTTTGACGCGCAAATTCGATCGCAATTTCACGGGTCATGGAGAGCACACCGCCTTTGCTAGCCGTATAGGCAATTTGTGGAGTTGCAGCACCCATCACCGCCACAAAAGAAGCCGTATTGATAATTGAACCGCCCCCCGATCGCAGCAGGGCCGGAATCCCATATTTGCAGCCAAGAAATACCCCTTTCAAGTTGATATTAATTGTTAAATCCCAAATTTCCTCTTCGGTATCCAGGACGGAATTATCAGCTCCATGGAAAATTCCAGCATTGTTAAACAGCACGTTCAATTTACCGTAGGTAGTCTCGGCTGCTGCGATCGCGGCTTTCACCTCCGCACCTTTAGAAACATCGGCTTTGACAAAAATTGCCTGTCCGCCTGCCGCTTCAATCTGGGAAAGCGTTTCTTTGCCTCCTGCTTCATTCAGATCACAAACAACGACTTGAGCTCCTTCTCTGGCAAACAGCAGCGCAGACTCACGGCCAATGCCACTACCCGCACCTGTAATCAATGCCACTTTGTTTTGTAAACGCATGATCAATTTCCTTAAATGAATACTCTAATAACTTCCTATTGTTTTCCGTTGAGATGCCGCTGTAATCAACGCCTGAAATAAGCGTTGATGCACTGGGGATTCTGGCGAGAGTTCTGGATGCCACTGCACAGCGACTAACCAGGGATGGTGCTGATGTTCCAACGCTTCGATCAAACCATCTGCGGCATAAGCAACCGGAGACCAGCCAACAGGCACTGTTTTCACAGCCTGATGATGCCAGGACACCACTTCAAATTCGATCGCCTCCAGCATTTTAGCTAAACGGCTCTCCGGCTGAGCTTGCACAGGATGGGGAATGGGACGACGGGGATGATCCAGGCGATGGGCGATCGTCTCTCCATAGACTTCGGGCACATGGGGCACCAGTTCGGCTCCGCTCGCTACACTCAAAACCTGCAGGCCGCGACAAATGCCCAGGGCCGGAATGTCGGTTGAGAGAATTAGCTGCGCCAAAGCGAGCTCAAAATCATCTCGTTCGGCATCGACTAAATAGATGGTGGAGTGATGCGAGCCACCATAGCGCTCTGGATCAATGTCGCCACCGCCTGTAAAGACAATGCCGTCCACAATATCGAGAATGCGCTGCGGATTGGGCTGGTTGGGCGGCAGCAAAATTGGAATGCCGCCTGCAAGTTGAATGGCATCCACATAGGCACCGGGCAGTGTAAATTCTCCAGCTTCGCTACGGCTGTAGGTGGTGATGCCAATAATCGGCGATTGCATAGTCACAGTTACTTTTTTCAACGGTGCTTCTAATCCACGAACGAGATGCTTGCGCTTCAAGGGATTTAACTGAATTATGCTCTTTCAAAATATCTGGCGCGTTCCCAGCTTGTTACTACTTCATCAAACTTACGTTGTTCTGTGCGGAAAAAATGGAGATAGTGATCGATCACGGCATCGCCCAAAATTTGACGGGCCCAATCGCTTTTTTCTAGTTCTCGGATCGATTCATTCAGGCTAGAGGGAACCTGCGGCAAATCCTGTGCAGCATAAACATCGCCTTCAAACATAGATGGTGGTTCAATCTGGTGACGAATCCCATCCAGTCCGGCAGCTAAAGTGACAGCAAAGGCAAGATAGGGATTGGCATCGGCCCCTGGAGCCCGACATTCTAGCCGCAGGGAAGAACCATGGCCCAATACGCGAAATCCCGCCGTACGGTTGTCATAGGACCAGGCGATGCCGGTTGGCGCGAATGACCCAGCAACATAACGTTTATAAGATGTGGGATAGGGCGCATAAAAAGCAAATACTTCCCGAATATGAGCCATCCAGCCGCCTAAGAACCAGCGAAACAGCGGCGAACTCTGCACCGGACCAAACGCTTCCTCGCCCGGGAATAATGCCTGACCTGCCTCATTCCACAGGCTGGCATGTAAATGCATACTCGATCCTGCATAGCGCTCATCCCATTTAGACATGAACGTGATTGCCACATTATTTTGCCAAGCGATTTCCTTTGCTAAATGCTTGTAGAGAATATGCCGATCGCACATCTCCAAAAAGTCCGTATAGCGCAAGTTAATCTCCTGCTGTCCCGGTCCCCATTCTCCCTTGGAAAACTCGACTGGAATGCCCGATCGATCGAGGTGTTTGCGAATGTTGCCGATCACAAATTCCTCTTTAGTGCCCTGAAAGATGTGATAGTCCTCAATATAGTGGCCGATCGGCTGTAAATCGTGATAGTTCTTGCGGCGTGCTTCTTCATAGGAATCAGCAAATACATACAGCTCCAGCTCAGAAGCCCCCATAGCTGTATAGCCCATTGATTTTGCCAGTTCTACCTGACGCTGCAAAATACTGCGAGGGGCAATTTCAACCGGGACATCCTCTTCTTCGTTCAGCAAATCGCAGAGAACGATCGCCGTTTTATCCAGCCAGGAGGCCAGTCTGAGCGTACTTAAATCCGGCACCATATGAAAATCGCCATAGCCACTGGCCCAGCTCGTAAATTGATAGCCTGGAACCGGATCCATTTCCATATCGCAGGCCAATAGATAATCGCAGGCATGAACCCCGTGAGCCAGCACGTCATTCACGAAGTATTCACCCATAATCCGCTTGCCGATCAGCCGACCGTAGATGTCAGGAAAGACCGTCAGCACCGTTTCAATTTCCTCTGCTTCAACCATTTGTTTGAGTGTCTCAACAGAGAGCAGTCCTCGTATCTTAGAGTTTGCCATAATCGTTCAAGTCAGCGCCCGATCGCCTATTCTGCAATAAACACACTTTTGATCTCGCTGTAATGGTCCAGCACATTTAAACCTAATTCACGCCCTAACCCACTCCGCTTGACACCCCCAAAGGGCGCTTCCAGATGCACACTATGGCCGGTATTAATGGACAGTACTCCGGTTTCGATCGCCTTCGCTACCCGTAAGGCCCGACTGATATCTCTGGTCCAGATGGAACCAGAAAGACCATAAAAGCTCTGATTGGCAATGGCGATCGCCTCTGCTTCTGTGTCGAACGGGATCGCACAAACGACTGGGCCGAAAATCTCTTCCTGAGCAATCCGCATTGTGGGAGTGACATCAGCAAAAATTGCAGGCTGGAGATAAGCGCCCGATCGCAGATGTTCCCCTTCAGGGATATAGCCGCCGCACAGCAGTTTTGCCCCTTCTACCTGACCAATTTGAATATATTCAGCCACCCGATCGCGATGATTTTGGGAAATTAAGCTGCCAATTTCAGTGGATTCATCGAGAGGATGTCCCAGCTTCAACGTCTGGAATTGCTGCGTGAGTTGCTCCAAGAATGCGTCATAGATCGATCGCTCAATTAGCAGACGCGATCGGGCACAGCAATCCTGTCCAGCATTTCCCAACACACTCCACATCGCTTTCGGCACAGCTTTCTCTAAATCTGCATCAGCAAAGATCAGGTTGGCTGACTTGCCACCCAATTCCAGCGTCACACGCTTAATGTCATCTGCGGCTAGCTTCATGACATGACTGCCAATTTCGGTTGAGCCAGTAAAGGAGATTTTGCGCACCAGCGGATGCCGTACCAACGCCTCTCCCGCCCGACTTCCCGATCCAGTAACGATATTCAGAACGCCCGGTGGAATGCCTGCGGCTAAGGCTAGCTCTCCTAATTTCAAGGCTGTCAACGGAGTTTGAGAAGCGGGTTTCAGGACGATTGTATTGCCCATTGCCAGAGCTGGAGCCAGCTTCCAGGCCGTGATCGCGATTGGAAAATTCCAGGGGGCAATTAATCCACATACGCCGATCGGTTCTCGGAAGGTGAGGCTGGTTCCAGCAGCGGCAACCGGAATCGTCTGACCCCCCACTTTATTGATCGCCCCAGCATAATACTCAAAGCAATCTGCCGCCAAATTCACCTCATCTCTAGCGTCCCGGATCGGTTTGCCAACGTTACGGCTTTCCAGTTCAGCCAAAGACTCCAGATGTTCCCGGATTAGTTCCGCCAACCGATACAACATGCGGGTTCGATCGCGACTATTCACTTGACGCCAAGGCTGTCGTATCCGATCAGCTGCCTGGACTGCTCGATCGATATCAACTGCATCGCCTGCCGCAATTTTGGCCCAGCCTTCTCCCGTCGCCGGATCGATCAGTGAGGTGAATTCACCCGACTGGGCAGGTGTGCGATCGCCATTAATCAGCAACTCTTCTGTCAACACCATCACACCCGACCTATTTACCTAAGGTTTCTGTTGGTTCAATCTCATGCAAAGCCTGCGTCAATAGCGCATTTTCTTCTTCAGGTGCTCTGGCCACTAAGCGATGTCGCGAATAGAGGAAGAAATAGACTACCATTGCGCCAACAAACAGGGCCACTCCCCATACACCTGGTCGATAGCCTGGATCGGCAAAGCAAGCGAATAAAGCGATGACAGCCAGAAGTGCTCCAATCACTGCGCCAGGAATCCCCAACGGACTTTGATAGGGACGAGGCAGATCAGGTCGTTTGATTTTGAGCTGAATGTAGCTGATCATGTTGAGGAAATAGGAAATAACTGCAGCAAACACTGCCATATTCAACAAGGCAGCACCCACTTCCTTCCCCGCAAATTGAATGGCTGCGGCGCAAGCTAACCCAATGACACCACCAAAAATTAGGGCTAAAGACGGCGTGTGATATTTGCTGGTAAGGGAAAGCCAGCGAGGAATATAGCCTGCACGAGACAGCGAGAAGAGAACGCGACCATAGCCATAGATGATCGTGTGAAAACTGGCGATCAATCCGCTAACTGAAATAATGATCAGCGCATTGGTGAACACGCCTTCACCGAATACGGTCTTAAATCCATCGGCTAAAGGAGCACCCGATTTACCAATCCCTTCTGCACCAGGGGCAACGCCCGAATTGAGAATCAGGACTAAAAAGGCGAGAATTAGCAAGGTAAAAATGCCCCAGGTCAGGGCTTTAGGCACATCTCGGCCTGAATCATGGGCTTCCTCAGCGGCTAAGGGCAGTTGCTCAATGCCCAAAAAGAACCAGATGGCATAGGGAAGTGCAGCTAGAATCCCAGCCGTTCCTTTTGGGAAGATGGCAGATTGGCCTGGATCGGGTGGAATGTTGGTGAGCAGGGCGGGATCGAAATGCCCCAAAGCGCCGATATAGAAGATCACTAGTACGCTGGCTGCCATCAACGTGATAAACAGCCCGAATTTAAGCGTAATCTCTACCCCAATGATATTGATGCCGACAAAGACCACATAAAATAACACCCACCAGATCGGGACAGGAACAGCTTGGAGAGGTCCTAAGGAATTGAGATAGGAGCCGATAAAATACACCACCACTGCGGGGGTGAGAACGAACTCACAGGCATCTGTAATCCCGTTAACAAAACCACCAAATGCGCCAAATGCGTTGCGCGTAAAGGAATAGGAGCCGCCTGCATGGGGTAAGGCTGAGGACAATTCGGCGATCGTATATACCATGCACACATACATGGTTGCCATCAAAATGGTCGCAACAGCTAATCCCCAAAAGCCGCCTGCCGCCAATCCTAAGTTCCAGCCGGAAAACTCACCGGAAATCACCGCGCCAACGCCCAGTGCCCATAACAAAATCCAGCCTGCACTGCGACGCAATCGTCGTTTCTCTAAATAACTATCATCCACCTGCTCATACCGTACCATCCCTTGACGATACGGATCCTGATTGTTGCTCATGAGGTGCGCTCCCTAACATCTGGTATTTTTTGCGATCGATGAAATTACAGCCGTTGGTGGCTATCGCAGAAATGAGCATTGTTGAGCCGCCCACTCCTGGAAGCTGGGACTGTAAAAAGGAGAGGTGTGTAATTTAATTGTTAAGGTCTAACGTTAGACCTTAGAGATTTCGTTATACTTTCTTCTGTTTTGATCCCCCGTGCTGTGTAAATGCCTACCAATCCTGATCTGAATCAGCCGAATGCCCAAGTGTCTGGATTTAGTGCTGCCGAAGCGTTAATTCGCAATTCCAGGTCCACAGCCAATGCCTATGAAGTGACCGTCGAACGCCTCAGTGCCGCGATCAAAATGGGATTGTATCGTCCAGGAGAACAGTTGCCGCCCGAACGGGAGATGGCAGAATTGATGGGTGTTAGTCGCACCACGTTACGGGAAGCCATTCGCGTATTGGCGGCCCAAGGATTCTTGCTGGTTCGACGCGGCAGGCAGGGGGGAACTTTCGTGGCAGAGACGTTGACGCTGCCCAATGTGCTGGAACTGAAGCATCAGCTCTTGCAGTCCGGAGCGAGCCTCCGCGAAATTTTGGATTATCGGTTGGTGGTGGAAATGGGCATAGTCGAACTGGCAGCCCAACGGGCCAATAGTCAGCAAATTCAAGAATTACAGACCTTGATTGATCAGATGGAAGGGGCGATCGATCGATTCAGCGAGTATCGTCGGCTGGACACTGAGTTTCATATTTTGATTGCTCGATCGACCCAATCGCAGCGGCTTACCTCTGTGGTTGCGGGCATCCATGCTGAATTCTCTGATCTGCTGGCTGTGATTCCCCATAGTCCAACTGCCTGCTGTTATTCTACACAGCAACATCAGCAAATTTTGGATGCGATTCAGGCAGGCAACGCCGAGTTAGCTCGATCGTTAATGCAAATCCATGTTACCGGAACAAACAGTCTGCTAAATGGATTGCTGGGTTGATGTCCAAACTCGTGTCAACAACAAAAAGGAGGAGGAAATGGGAATTAATACACTCCTACTCCTCACTCCATGAGCGGAACTGGTTAATAACACCGTGTGAGTTGTATTGATGATGTTGGTGCAACAGGTTAGTTCAAACTAGGCACCTCGCAGGATAACTCGCAGGCCAAATCCCAAGCGGGACCGGCAGCCACAATTTCCGGTGATGCTGTGGTAAATTGACGGAAGTTTGCTGCAAACTGACTGGCCAGCTCTCGCGCTTTGGCATCATAGGCATCCGGATTTTCCCAGGTATTTTGGGGATCTAGAATTTCCTGCGGCACACTGGGCACAGCATCAGGAATCCACAGCTTGAAGATGGGATGTTGATGATAGGATACCTTGCTCAGATCATCATTGAGGGCCGCAGATACCATAGCGCGCGTATATTTAATTGGAATGCGCTGTCCAATCCCATACGGACCGCCAGACCAGCCCGTGTTAATCAGGTAAACATGGGTTTCGGGGTGCTGCTGTAGCCGATCGCCCAACATTTCGGCATAGACAGTGGGCGATAGCGGGAAGAAACATTGGCCAAAACAGGCTGAAAACGTACTTTGAGGTTCAGTAATGCCTCTTTCCGTACCAGCCAGTTTGCTGGTATAGCCTGACAGAAAATGGTACATCGCCTGTTCACGAGTCAGGTAGGAAATGGGTGGCAAGACTCCAAATGCATCGGCAGTCAGGAAAATAACAGTTTTAGGATGATTGCCGACACCAGTTTCAGAACAGTTGGAAATATAATTGAGTGGGTAGGCAGCGCGCGTATTTTCAGTCAAATGATCGTCGTCATAATCCAGCGATCGGGTTTTCGGATCCATCCGCACGTTTTCCAGCAGGGTGCCAAACCGGATTGCCGCCCAAATTTGCGGTTCATGTTCCTGAGATAGGCGAATCGTTTTAGCGTAGCACCCACCCTCAAAGTTGAAGATGCCTGTTGTTGACCAACCATGTTCGTCATCCCCAATCAACCTGCGATCGGGGTCTGCTGAAAGGGTCGTTTTTCCCGTTCCTGATAGGCCAAAAAACAGGGCCGTATGACCATCTGCTGCAATATTAGCGGCACCGTGCAGCGGTAACACTTCTCGCTTCGTCATCACATAGTTTAACAGCGAGAAGATCGACTTCTTCATTTCTCCGGCGTAGCAGGTGCCTCCGATCAGAACCAATTTGCGGCTGAGGTGAACCACAATAAAGGTTTCGCTATTTAAACCATCGAGATCGGGTGCGCCCTGGAGACCGGGGACCGCAATCACATGGAAGTCAGCCTGATGATTGGTTAACTGTTCCTCTAAAGGACGACGGAAAAGCTGGTGAACAAATAGATTTTGCCATGCAAATTCATTAACAATTCGAACACCGAATTGATGTTGAGGATCAGCTCCCACATATCCATCGAAGATGTAGAGGTTACGCCCCTGAACATAATCCAACATCCGCTGATAGAGGTGGTCAAATTTCTCTTCCGAGATTGGAACATTCAGTGAATTCCAAAGTACCTCATGGCGTGAACCAGGCTCATCGACAATAAATTTATCTTTGGGCGATCGCCCTGTATATTTTCCAGTTTCAACAACCAGAGCCCCATTCGCTGCTAAGGTTCCCTCACCTCGAATCAGGGCATGTTCTACCAGTTTTGGAACTGAAAGGTTGCGGTAGACAATCCCCAGGTTTTTCATCCCTAGATGTTCTAACCCATAGGTCTTGCCGACGGGCAGGTTTTTCACAATGGAAGACTGCGATTGCTCCTTCTCATCAACGATCGAGAAATCAAGATTGGGGAACTGTCCCCTGCCAAGATTCTGAAGAATTGCTAAAGATAATAACGTACTTTCCTGCTTATTCCGGACTGCCATAGCCATGACCTCCGTATGTTGATTATTTTTCTCCAGCTCTCATTCAACCCATATTCAAATACCGGCTATGAAACTCAGAATTCAGAGCAACATATTCATAATTTTTCAAGACATCTTTATCTCAAGACATCTTTATCTCAAGAGAGCTTGAAATGTTTCGAAGGTAAGTTGAAGTAATGAAGAGCCTTGGATTTACCTACCATCCTTAACTTAGTCTTAATGAATTCTATCTGAGAAGTGAGTAGGGATTTATTAAAAATTCTTGCTTTTCACCTGTAATATCAGGCTTCCCTAACTCTTTATCGTTTTGTTTTAAGGTATCAACTTTTATGTTTATTGGCTAAGTTCTGCATCAGAATTCGATATCTGAGAAGATCGCTTCTGGACTGATTTGACGATCGATGTTCCAGTCATCTGCCTCTAAACTATCTGCAATTCACCTGCGGACAGATCGACAACCTAACCCGTTTTGAGTTTGCGATCAAAGATACTAAGTCTACACTGGTAGCTTGTCCATCACAAAATCTGTATTGGCAGCTACTGTTTCTCAGGTTCGCTGAGATTGTATAGCTATTTTATGCAGAAGCCATACCTTGTATTTGAATTTTCTGAATCACCGTTGCATCCTCAGCCAAGGCTTTCGTCATTTTGATCTGGCCAACAACGGTCAATTTGAGTTGTAGTCCCATTCCGGTTTCAGGTGAGAGATAGGTTCCTCCCAGGAGGTGAAATTGACTGAGTGTATGGGTGGTGAGGAAGTTTGGCGTTTGATACTCGGTTTTAGCTCCAGGATTTTGAGGGGCGTTATATTGCTCGATCAACTGATCATGGCTGTTGAGTAGAATGCCGCTGATCAAGGATGACCATTGTTCGAGTTTGGCGAAGTCTGAGTCGTATATTTCAACCCAAAAATCTTGCTGAAATTCCTGAACAGTGAAGAGGCTGGGAAAGGAATAGGTGAGGCTGAGGTGGGTAACTTTAGATCGATCCACAGCTTTGATCAAGGTCAGTGTGGAGTGGTGATAGTCGATCGTGAAATCTTGGCCTTCGGTTAAGCAGCGAGCAGAACTGCCGAGGATCAATTCAGCCTGCAACGCCTGTTCAGCCGGAAGCGGATCGGGAGGTTCCTTGAGAGGCAGCAGGCGAGCCTGCACTGATCCTTTGAGTGGCGGCTTGCTCAGGAGGTAAATCGGGGCTTGTTCGGCTGTCAGGTGAATGAGCTGACGGAATTCCTGGGGACGGGGTTCGGTCAATCTGATGTCGCGGGCGGTTTCGTTGATCGTCCAGTTGCCGGGATAAAGAGCGATCGTTGCAGCGGCAGGAGTGGGCTGATCGGTCAGGGGGAGATGTGAGCTGGGCCTGATCAGGATCTGGCCGAAGCCGGGTTGCCCTCCCAGTTCGGTCTGGAGTAATGCGGAAATGGCGGTGAGCAGGTTTTGGATCAAGGCTAGACCTGGGGAGAAAAGGGTAGGGATGGGCTTGTTGGTGGGGATGATGAATCTGGGGTTTGCTCCCTGAATCCCCCATGTTGGGGGACTTTGAATAACTTCGCTGTTGTCTCACCTGCGCGTAAACGGCAGGCTAATTGAGCAAGTCCGCTAAACCGGACTAAACCCAGAAAACCTCTTCTAGTGCACTTTAGTGCAGTTACTTCCATAGTCCGCGATTCATCTGCGGACGGCTCAGCAACCCAGTTTAGGTTTGAAATTGTGATCTACTGAGGTTGGAAGGTTTTTAGACCGATGCAGCCACAGGGATCGGATCTGGTGTTGTTGCGGTTGTATGAATTGCATTACCGTTGCTGGGTTCAGTGTTGTCCTGAGCAAGTTCTTCTTCCAGCACCTGGATCGCTCCACTGATCCTCAACAGCGTATCTCGAACCGAGGCTTGTTTGGCTTCCAGATCGGCCAGGACTTTTTGGCCTTCGGCATATTCGGTTTTGAGGGATTGTAGACGGTGTTGCAGTTGTTCTTTCATGGGTTGATCTCCAGTGTTTAGTGAAGCTGTGTCTTAGTTGCTTACTGATCCGATCTCACTTTTAACTCAAAACTGTACTGCTTGCGTTCGTTGCTAATTATTCTTATCCTTCAAATTGTTCAGGACCTACTCATCTGCTCAGTTTTTGGAAACCATCTCACTTAAAAGTTATTGATTTACTTTTTCAGCAAGTTGAGTGATAAGGATTTGTTGGGCTTGCACAACTTTAGTCAGAATCGCGACCAAATCCGGTGTACTGACGCTTTTACGATCGCCTGCCAATAATTCTGGCATCTCTTCAGCAATAAAGCCTAAACGTGGTTTTAGTGGATCGTCTTTATAATGAAACTTGACTGGGTTCAATTCAGCTAAAATCTTTATAGCTTCTGCTTGAGATAAATCAGCAATATTCGTCTTGAGTTCTCTTGAAGATGATTGCAACCAATCAGTGCCCTGTACAAATCCTGTCACTGTGATTCCGCCCGTTGCATGGATCCTGAGCCTTTCCGTAAGTTTCATGACACCATTCGTCGTTTTGTTCGCATAAAAGATTATGTGGCCAGATTGGTTATTGCCGTCGCAATTATCTTCAAACATAATTCTCGCAATTGGAGGGTTGTTAAGATTCCAGCTTTTGAAATCAATAGCCCCCATAGCCCCACTACCAGCTAAATCATTAGATAAAGTCAGGATAGGACCACCACCGTACATATCTTTACGAATCTCCAAAGATGATGTTGGGCTGGTGGTGCCAATCCCAACGTTGCCATCTGCGGTTAGATGCATAACATCTGTAACCTGCTTGCCATTCTTGGTACGTAATCGAAGCCCAAGGTTGGAGGTTTCTGATTTATCCCGTGCTTGAATGTAGGCAGTACCTGATTTCCCATCGCCTTCAAAGGCATAGAGATAGATGTTACCTTGACCGTAATAATCACCATTTACATGGAGCTTGGCACTGGGAGTCGTTGTGCCAATGCCAACGTTGTTACCAGCAGCATTGAGTGCAAGTGGTTTCGAGTTAAAGGATTGAATCCATCCGTAGTTGGTGTTGTACCCTAAGCTCAAGTAAGTCTGATTCACTTCTGTTGATCCTAAGATCAAAGTTTTACCAGAAGTATCTGTCGATTGATTAATAATGTGTAGCTTCGCTTTTGGATCAGTTGTGCCTATACCAACGTTTCCATTTGCTTGAATTCTCAATCTTTCCTGAAGGCTATTGGAACCTCCTACAACTTCATTAGTGGAAAAGGATAGGTGACAAGATCCAGTGTCATCAGCAAGAGACTGAATTCTCGCTCTAGTCGCATCAGAAGTATAGCTTTTGAAGTCAATGGCTCCACCTGCGTTAACGCCACCTGCAATATTACATAGAGTTAGGATAGGCCCCAGCCCACTTGCAACACTTTTTTGGATCTCTAAAGAAGACCTTGGATTGGTAGTACCGATCCCAACGTTGCCACTATTGACGATCGCATTACCACTTCCAGTAACTGTCAGACCTGCTGTTGAGATGGTGCCACTTGTTGTCGAAATATTTCCGCTTGTTGTTGAAATATTTCCGTTTATCGTGCTGAAACCTGCTGCTGAGATGCTGCCATTAAAGGTTGTATTGCTATTCCCTGTAATGCTCAAGCTTTTTGCAGTGACAGTACCATTTGTTGTCAAAATATTTCCGTTTGTCGTACTGAAACCTGCTGCTGAGACACTACCCGTTGCTGTTATATCTCCGCTCACATCCAGCTTTGTACTAGGGCTGGTAGTGCCAATACCAACATTGCCTTCAGCGGTTGCCAGATAGGTACTCTTAGTTACCTTAAGAACACCTTCACTTTGCTGCGACCATTCCCCCACGACCAACCCACCCTCTGAGCCAAGGGCAACAGCTTTATAAAAGGCAGTCCCAGGGTAACTCCCCTTAGGATTAATTCTCAGCCAATCGGTTTGGTCAGTTGCAACAATTTCGTAGCCATCCTTACTTTTGATCCTGGATCCTAAAATCTTGAGAGAGCCATTCACCTCCAGCTTTTCACTAGGGCTGGTAGTGCCAATCCCAACATTGCCATCTGCGGTTAGATGCATAACATCTGTAACCTGCTTGCCATTCTTGGTACGTAATCGAAGCCCAAGGTTGGAGGTTTCTGANTTTATCCCGTGCTTGAATGTAGGCAGTACCTGAGTTCCCATCGCCTTCAAAGGCATAAAGATAGATGTTACCTTGACCGTAATAATCACCATTTACATGGAGCTTGGCACTGGGAGTCGTTGTGCCAATGCCAACGTTGCCATTATTCAAAACAGTTAAATGCCAACCCTCGTTATAAAATCCAACTTTACCGGTAGCTTCTCCGCCAATACAACGTTTGTCATCTCCGAGCGAAAGCCCAGGATAGGTACCACTTGACCTTATCCGACCATTCACGATCATCTCAACAGTAGTACCACCTGCACCATTCACATGCAGCTTCGCTTGCGGCTCGGTGGTACCAATCCCGACATTGCCAATAGTGGTTGCCAGATAGGTACTCTTAGTTACCTTAAGAACGCCTGAGTCTAGCTTTGTCCACTCTCCTACTGCCAAACCACCCGAACCAATGGCAACAGGCTTGTTGAAGGAAGTCGCCTCATAGTGATCATCAGGGTTGATTCTCAGCCAAGCTTTATCGGATACCGTGTCAATAATTCCGTAGCCATCTTTACCTTTGATTCTATCTCCCAAAACCCGGATAGAACCATTCACCTCCAGCTTTTCCCTAGGGCTGGTAGTGCCAATGCCAACGTTGTTACCAGCAGTATTGAGTGTAAGTGGCTTCGAGTTAAAGGATTGAATCCATCCGTAGTTGGTGTTATACCCTAAGCTCAAGTAAGTCTGATTCACTTCTGTTGATCCTAAGATCAAAGTTTTGCCAGAAGTATCTGTCGATTGATTAATAATGTGTAGCTTCGCTTTTGGATCAGTTGTGCCTATACCAACGTTTCCATTTGCTTGAATTCTCAATCTTTCCCGAAGGCTATTGGAACCTCCTACAACTTCATTAGTGGAAAAGGATAGGTGACAAGATCCAGTGTCATCAGCAAGAGACTGAATTCTCGCTCTAGCCGCATCAGAAGTATAGCTTTTGAAGTCAATGGCTCCACCTGCGTTAACGCCACCTGCAATATTACATAGAGTTAGGATAGGCCCCAGCCCACTTGCAACACTTTTTTGGATCTCTAAAGAAGACCTTGGATTGGTAGTACCGATCCCCACATTGCCACTAACGATCGCATCACCTTCCACCTGCAGCTTAGCAATCAGATTATTAGTATCAGCAACACCAATACCCAGAGCTTCCCGAATTGTGAGCGGTCCCTGGAGTGAATCAACACCCGTTCGATTTAACTTGTCTGCTTCTAGCCGCTTAATCTCGTCCGTTGCCTCATTCCAATCCTCCGACTTGATCAAATCTCCCGGTATCTTAGCTGAAGGGGCAAATTTTCTGAGTTCTACGACCATGATCCTGACCTGCCAAAATGCTAAACGAAAGGGATATGAGATAAATAAAGAACTGAGATAAAAATTACAAATAGATGAGCGAAAGCCTTAAAACACAATCTCCCAGACAAAAGTCAAACTAAATTCGGAAGTTTTGCTAATACTGCTTGGAAAAACAATTCGGTTATACATCACGCTTTTATTTGGATCCTCACTATTGAATAACCCAGCTTCTCGCAGCTCGCAGGCTTGTTCGGGTTCGCTCGCTTGTAAAACAGCACTGAGTTTAAGACAGCAGCGGTTAAATTCATTTTGTTTCAACGGGGCTAAATCCTCCGGTTGAAACGGTTGCAGCTTTGTCCGAAACACCTCGGCCTGCAATCGAGTATCCTCTGGATCGACTTGATCACCACCTGTTCCTACAGCCAAATAACCGATAGGGGCAATATCGGCCTCAACAAACCGCTTCGCGACCAAATCTCGACCGCTATAGACAATAGAATTTTGCTTCTGGATCGTTTGGATCAGTTGTCCAGCTCGATCAAACATGTGAATCGTTAAATATCCCTGCATATCGAGCGTATCTCTGGGGTTCATGGAGGAAGCTCCTGGGCAAATTCATTTTGGATTTTGGATTTTGGATTTTGGATTGGAATTAGGAGGTTGAAGCGGGCTTGCTGCTGTCAAAAGCTATCTCCTCAGTTCCCTGAGTGCTTGGAGCAGGGGTTTTGCGGATGATCAATCGATCGTCCATTCTGTGATCCTCTGCATAACGTGATTCATAATCGATTACGGCCATGACTCCAGCAGCTTTCACCCGATTGATGATTGCCGCAATTTGACTGCGAGGATGATCCTGCCGATCGCTGAACTTGTCGGTAAATCCTGGAATATCCCAGGGAATCCGAACGCGAAAGGTGCCAGGCGTGATTTTGGTGATTTCAACATTGAGGGCGATGCCATAATTGGCGGCTTGCCCCCGGTTGAGTAGAGGTGGAGGCGTTTCCACCTGTTCATAGCGCGAGAAGTCATACAAGGTTTGGTCATACTGCCCCACGACCTCCCCAACTTTAAACTCAAGAGACCAGCGGGAGGTTCCCAGAGGCAGGGGTGGCGGTATTGCTCGGATCGACTGCTCTACCCCGTTCAACAGCAACGTACCACTAGGCTGAATACGCAGTACATCCCCAACCTTCAACATAATTGGTATTTCGAAGGATTCCTGAGTTTCCAGATTGACAAAGCGAGGATGGATCAAAGGGGGTAAGAAAGTTTCACCTGTAGGACGTCGGATATCCTGAACTTCGAGCTTGAACCCTGGAGCGACTGGAAGAACATTGGGATTGACAATTTCAAAGGTTTGGGGCAACTGTAGAGCGCTTTGAGCAGGTGGAGTGGGGTCTGGAGAAAAAGGGTGGATCGAAAAGAAATAGCTGATCAGTTCGGGCAGATACTCCTCAATCTGAATCTTGGCTTTGGCTGCCTGAGCCTCTGGATTGTCAGAAAAAATCCCCAGGTTGGCCGCAACAATATCTTGAATTCCCTGTTTAGTGGCTGCTCCCCGACGCAAAACCCCAATCAAAGCCAATAGTCGATCGCGATAGGGTGCATAATTCCCACCCTCGATCTGGGTCAATAGCGATGTTCCCCCTAGCGCCTCAATGTAGAGCGAAAACAGACGGTCTAAATCCCCTTGTTGATTGGTGTTGAACCCCTGAGATCCTTCATTATTGGCAGTGCTCACATGATGGGACTGCATCACCTTAAACAGATCAATCTCCGTCTGTTCGATCACCTGTCCCCATCCGTTGAGCAGTTGAAAAAACAGGCTATTGAGATCATCTGCGCCATAAAAGGAAGGCAGTCGGCTAAGGAGGTTGAGGGTTTTGCCCGATATTTCCCCATCCATCTGCTCTACGGCAAATTCTTCCCCTAGGGGTGCATGTGGTGATCGGCTCATCTTAGGTCACTCCTCCACTGGCCCCAGCACCTGTCCCACTACTGCCGGTTTGATCGACCAGCACAAACCTGACTTCCTCTGGCCGCAGCTCTGCCAACCTGATCCAGCCTGTAATCCGAACGGAAATATTCTGAGTATTACCGTTGAGGTTAAGGTCTTGGATAATAAACCGCGCTCCCTTTAGCAAGTCATTGGTCAAATCGGTCCATCGATCGATCTCGGCTTCATCCAGAGTATCGAAAGAGGCATTCAAAGCAGGAGTGGGTTGAACCAGAAGCCTGCGAATTTTGCTCCAGGGGAGGTTAGCACAGGCCCGACGCATCAACTCTGGCAGCCTATTCCCAGTCAGGTCATCATAATTTAGAGACTCACCGACTGCTGGTTGGGGCAACTCCCGACAGAAGGTTTCTAGACTGGCCCTCAGCGCCAGTTGCAATGCCACTTCCAGTCGATCGCGGTCTGTATTTGGGGGAACTCCAAAGATCTCAACTCTAATCACCAGGTTAGTCAAAGACACCATCACGAGCTGCACCAGACTGGCGATCACAAACTCCGCCTCCGGCGCAAGAATTACCTTTTCAAACTCTGCCACAGGAATGATGTTGGTTCCAGGCTGGAGCACCTCAGGCACAGGGATAGATATGCCGTTTTCTAAACGGTTAATTGCAAAATCCTCGGCTTTCCAGCTCACTGCCAGCACCGACTCAACGGCTCTTGCTGCCTGCACAAACTGGTCAACATCCAAATTTTGTTTAGGTTTCAGCTGATCGACATAGGCTTGCAAGTGTTGCCGAACCTGGGCCTCGATAAGTTTGCGTTCGTCATCGGGGGTTTGCAGTGGCAAGCTTAATTTGATTGCCCCCGAAATTTGCAGTTCACTGTGATAGATCAAAACATTTCCCAGCTGAGCCCGCTCCACCAGACTCACCTCAACGGTCTCAACTTCCCCTGGGGCGAGATCTCCAACCAACTGCGACTGCCAGAACCGGGGAATCAAAGTGGTCTTTTCGANTTTGGATCTGATCTACCTCGGCAGTAACCTGGTCAACGATGTCTTGCTTTTGAATGATCAAAAGTGCAGATGGATCATCCAATCCCCGATCGGGACTGAAATAGCGTTCCAGAGCCGCCTGAATTTGATAGGCTTTATCTTTAAATGAGATACCCTGTATATTTTCTGGGCCTGAGCTTGCACTTGTGCTTGTACTCAAACCTGTATCTAAACTTGCACTTGCCCCTGAACTGCCCTCCGGATCTGACGCAGCACGTACAGTTGATACTTTCATCTGAATATCGACAATCAACGGTTTAATCTCAGTCGCTACCCAGATGCGGCGGGGCACAAATTTCTCCATGATCTCTGCATCCAGCCGCTTGTTAGAGCTAGGGGTAATCTTGATCACCTCTTCTGAGATCGGACGCTCGATCGTGAGTTCAAAATCCACCAGATCATTCACTGCTGGAGCTGCCAAAAGCGTTTGTGTCAATTGAGAGATCAACAGGGGTTGCCCCATGCGCTGTTGTTCAAGATGGGTGATCAAAGCAGCCTGCAACTGTTGCTCCAGAATCAGCCGCTCTGCGGTAGAAAAGCGCTTACCTGGTTTCAGCTCCAGCAGAAATACACCATCCACCTGTACAGTTTGAGTTGGCTTGAGAAACACATAAATGCCTGCTGCCCGCACCTCGTCAATTTTGCTGTGCAGCCTTCCAACCTGGTCGGTATCGTTAAAATTAACGCCATCAATAAACACTTCGATCACCCCAAAATCTCTCAGGATCAGGGGTTCGTCATTCCGAATAGTGATACTAATCTCAACACCACTCGATGATTTGTATTGCAAGTCTTGCCAATCCGTACTTGCCTCCGTCACCTGCCCTGCGGCACCCTGAATGACTGCTTCCACTTTGACTGCTTGCTCAGCCCCATTGGGAACGGGTACGCTTTCTTGGGTCAGAAATCGTTTATTAGCGGTTTGCGAAACCAAGACTGTTTTAGCAGGAATAACCTCCCCGGCAGCAATAGTACGGTTCCTTGTCTTTCGCCTCAGGATGACCGTGCCCCGAGCATACTGAAAATTCTCCCGCACCCGTGCCTCTCTCACTCCAGGCAAGCTCATCAGTGCTGTTTCAATTGCAGTGACATTGGCCCCACTAGCTGCCAGCAGGGTGATTTTGGCGCGATTCCGCAATTCCTCATCGGTCTCCTGGTGTTTTCCAGTAAATCGAATCGCCTGTTCGTTGTTGATCACCTTAATCCCAGGTAGAGGCTGGGGCATTACCCGGATAGTATTCGCTTCAGCCACTTGTCCTTCTCCAGGTTCAACCGCCTGCACCCGCACCTCGATCCGGCTTTCAGTTTCGGCCATTGTCCGAGTTTCGATTGTCCGGTAGGCTTTTTTAACCGTATCCTGGGTATCTTCGCTGGTCGTTACCAGGAAGCCAATCGGAATGGTCAGTGGTTCATTCATGCCCCGATCTCGCTCAAAGGTGACCACACCCATCGCAAAGTCGGGCTCTCCTCGTTTAATTCCCAAAACGGCGACTACCAGATCAAGCTGAGAACCGGTTGCTGTATCAACAAAAGCAGACAGATAGACCTGGTGCATTTGCTCATAGAGCAGGGCCAACTCAAATGCAAAGGATTCATAGAGGGTGCGGGCTACACTCCCCTCTTCAAAGTCCGAAATGCGAGGAGGCGTGCGATCGCGCATCTCGGTAAAAATTTGGTCAAAAGCTTTTGGCTCAAACATACTGCCCCTACCTTAGGTCTAGCAACAGGTTGAAGGAAAAGGGTGGCAAGTTGCCTAGGGGGTTAACCGTAATTGTCCCCTTCAGGGTGTCGCGCTCGCGCTCTGATGGAGCTGCAAACACTACCTCAACCACTTCTGAAATGCGAGCCTCCTGGGCCAGACATTCTCGGATGTAAAGCTCAGCCAATAAGCGGGTGCGGGTGTTGTTCAGTTGGCCAATTAACTGGTACAACCGGGAACCATAGTCCGGATGTCCTAGTTGAGCTAATTCTCCCTGACGGGTGTGGAGTCGATTCAGCAGCGACTGAGCCAGATTATCCTGCCCCTGCACGACTGCCAAATCTTGACGATCGGTTCCCAGATCAACCGTTTCCCAATCACCAGTCAAACGCCCAATTTGACGACGGAGTAACATTAGATCCCACTGATTCCACACATCCACCATGGATTTTACGTTTAATTAGAACTAATTAGAACTTTAATGAGGACGAACCATTAGAATACAATTACCAAGACATCATTAAGACGCAGGCATCAGAACAAATCATTAGGACGAAGTTGGCAACGGTTGGCCAGCCATCGTTATCTCCTGTGCTACGTCAAGATTGCCGTTAATCTTTAAGTTTCCATTAATCTCTAGGTTGCCGTTGATCTTAACCCTTGCTTTGCCAGCGGGGGTAATTTCGATGGAGTCGTTACTAAGTTGAATCAGGGTTCCATTCGGGGCTTGTAGCACAATTCCCTGCTGAGAGATAGAGAAGTGAAACCTTTGTTCGGATCCGGTGGCTGTGGCACCAGCAGTTTGGGAGTTACCAGTGCTCTGCTGGGAGTTCAACGAACCAGGAACCATTGCCACAAATTCCTGCTCTCTAATCTGCACAACAGCTCGTTGGCCATCTGGCTGGATCACCGTAGGAACTTGAGCAGTAACCTGAGTTTGATCCACATTGAGGGCTGTGCGCTCACCATTGGGCTGCACAACAAATGGCCCTTTAGCAGCGATCGGATTTTGGGTGACGAAAGCAATGCCTTCTTCCTGATGCAACTGAATCAAGGCATGGCCATTCTGCTTTGGATCAGGGCAGCCCTTATCTGTGCCTTGACACCAGTTGTTAGCCTGGTTCTTGTGAGGTGTTTCCACCTGGCTAGGCATATCGTTAGGACAGACAAAAATTTTGAGATAAACAGGTTTATCCTTAGACTGCTCCTTAATTTGATGGGTCCCAAGATCAAATATGTAATCACTATTACATCCCTTAATTCTGACCATATACCTCCCTTCCTCATCCCACTTTGGTATTTCTGGCTTTCGCTTGAATTGAATTGATCTTTTCTGTTGGCACCATCACAGGGCAAGGGGCACCCAAGTTGCCTACATGGGTATGTGAACTTAGAATAATGTCATCGTTATCAGCCACCGCATTGGCCAGACTGCGACCACCCAGCTCCACCGACCCAGTAGCGCCATCTCCCAGCTTGATAGAGCCCATACTTTTCACCGTAATGTTATTACTGGCAGCATCGATCGTAATTCCACCACCCTCTACCTTGATCTTGCAAGATCCATTGTCAATCGTAATCGTATCTCCAGATAAACCGATCGTACATTTATCGTTTTTTAATAGAATGTCTCCTTCTTTAATCGTGATGCTGGCTTTATCGGTCTGACTGCTAATTTCTTCATCCTTGATCGTCAGAATATTCTTTTCATTCTTGCTGATTAAAGTCAACACTCCTTCAGCGTCAATCTTGAGGCTGCCACCCTGTTTCAATCCCTGTTGCAAGAGCAGTTCCTTTTCTTTATTCAGCGGAGGCTGATCCGGATCGTTGTATAACCGTCCAATCACAGCCGCCGCATTGATATCACCACCGATAAACGTCACCAGCACCAGATCGCCAACATTGGGAATATTGACCAAACCTAGATGGGGCGTAGCAATTGGCACCTTGCGCAATTCAAAGTCCTTGCCATCGGGTTGTTTCTTGTTCTTTAACTTAACCGAACATTGATAATTATCTTTATCATCTTCGGAAGCATGGGGAAAGATGGCGGTGACAATCCCCAACTCGGTTGTATAAATTTTACGGGCTTCCTGTTCTGCAACTTTTTTCATTACGCCGACAATAGAATCCATTACGCCTCCTCCCAGTCGATCAGGGTGTAAAATCCTTGCTGTCGATTCAATCGATGGTTGACTCCCACAATTTTGAACGTGCCATTTTGCTGACTTAAGGGCATTTTGGCGATCGTGATCGCATCTCCTAATGCCAGGTTGGCATCACCCAACAGCGTCACTTGCCCCCGTTGCTTTTGTTGTCTGCGCACTAAGGTCGATTGGGCGACAGTACTGGCGATTGCCTCGGTACGGGCCGTGGCATCCTCCAAACGCAATAGCACTCCAGTATTGGAGCCAGCAGTACCTTTCACCTCTTTTTTCGTCAGCCAACTATAGGCTTGTTCACCCTGGCCCTGGCTGCTAGGACTTTCTCCATAAATCTCAACGCCGGTCACCCCTTTTGCGGGATCATTAATAACAACGTTAAGAATTGAGTCGCCATAGGTGGATCGGTGAGTGTTTACCGCTTTGTACTTGGCAAACACAACTTTGTCCTGGCTATTGGCATAAAATTCAAATCCACATTGGCGAGCCAGAGTGCTGAGATGGTCATAGACCGAGATGTGATCACCTAAGGCATACACTGGAAATTTCAGTCCACTTTCGATCTTATCTACTTTGAGCTTCAGCCGACTCTGGGCAACGTCTTTCACAATGTCTCCAGCACTGGGCTTTTCATAGAGCAAATTGAAGCGTGCAGAGATGAGCGATCGAAAGCTGCTAATCGCTTGCACCGTAACGCGGTCAATTCCCCATTCTGCCGTTTCCACAATCCCCGTAAATATCAGATTGAGGCTGTTACCATAACCCAACTTCACCGTAATGCTATCTTGAGGAGAAATCTTAAGAGCTTGAGGCTGACCCAACACCAAACGGCAATGATGGCTAGGCACTGCTAGAGTACTGCTCGTCTGGAGAGATACCAGATGGGGATAATCTTTGGTTGTGTAAGTTGTTGAACCCAACGTAATTTGATAATTGACCAGTAGCATTGGTATCGCTCCAGAATGAATCGCTGCATAAATTGCTTCAAAAACCGTTTTAATGGTGGTAAGTGGACAGGCGCGATTAATTTATAGATAAACAATAGTGCGAGCGTCTCGCTCGCGGGCAAGATGCCCGCACTCTATCTAAGAACTAATTTGAACGACCTACTTAGATATTCCACCAGAATTACGGTGGCATCGCTGCGATCAAACCACTCAAGGCTTGGATGAGCTGATCCAACCCCACTTGAATCTCCTGATCCAGACCCTCCAGTTTCTTAAAAAAAGCATCAAACAGAGTTGTCAGTCCCAACTGGTTAAATTGCTGCACCAGCTTTGCATATTGATCATTCAGTGGCTGAGCAATCAGCTTCACTGGATCGAGCTGTTGCAATAGTCCCAATACCTCCTGCTGCACCAGCGTCACCAAACTCAGGATGGGTTGACTCTGAGAGACCTGAAGATCAGGTTGTCCAACCGCCTGCCAAGTAACCCCCTCTACGGCAAGCAGCTCACTACGCTGACCTTCCAGCACTGCGAGAATGGATATCTCTACCGATTCTCCTGGCGGGATTGTCTTTTCCTCTAAGGTTGTAAACCACACTTGTTTGCCTGACGTGGTAGCAATGAGAGTTGTCTCCTGTGGTAGGGTCAAGGGCTCTGTCCCTGGGATCGTTTCTTTCAAGCGCAAGCTAAGCTTGCCCCGAGATGTTGTAAACAACCTCTTAGGATCTAACCCTTGCAACATTTTAATTGCTTGGTCATAGATTTTAGTTAAAGGAGCAACCAGCAAGATCTGCGGATCGAGCTGCTTCAGGGGATCGGTAATCGTTTGCTTTACCTGCTGCAACGATTGACTGAGAAAGCCAAAATCAAATGACTGAATCCTCCGTTTCACTGGATCAAGGGCTCCAACCAGAGATCGAACTTGTTCCAAGATGCTGATAAAAATCGGGCTCGACTGTCGCAGATCCTGAATTGGCTGAGCAACGCCCTTGAGCTGAGCCAGCATGCGATCAACCTTGCGGATCAGGCCTTTGAGAGACTGGTTAATCAAGGCATCGATCACCTGATGCAAATAGTCCCTGAAACCTTTGGCTCCTTGATCCAGCAAACCGTAGATGGATTGGCAATTCTGCTGAAAGCGCTTCTCCAGTCCCTGCCAAGTCTGCTTGAGGGTATTGAAAATAGCAGCCGCAGTTTTCTTCAACTGTGCCATTAACTGAGTCGGGGTGATCAACCGTTCAATCGGATTTAAGGACTGGAGGTGAATTAGCAGAGCAGCATACTGGGATCGCAGCTCATCTGAAATTGGATTCAATGTTTGCAGATACTGACAAGCCTGCTTCCAGGTGTCAGCTAGTTGCTTCATCTCTCGATCGTATTGAGTGGTATACACATCTACGTCACTGACTAGTTTTTGAACCTGTTGTACAAAAGCCAACTGNCCCCGTTCCCTCAAAACGCGTCTGATCTCGCAGGGTTGCCATCACCGTACGCAGGGGCCGCAGCAGGGTTTGCAATGCAGGCCAATCCATCTGATCTACTACTATTCTCAGTTGCCGCATCCAGGTTCCGATCACAGATTCAATCCCCTTTTCCAGAACTGGTTGATCAATTGGGATGGTATTGATCCAGTCTGTGATCGCCTTAATTTCTGTTTCAAGGGTATCAGCCAAATTTGTCAGCTGCAGATTTTCTAGATATGTAAGGGCAGGTTTGAGCATCTGACTGAGGCGCGCTTGCACCAAGTCCGGCTGCAGAGACTGCACGAAGGCATCAATTTGCTGATAGCCTTGCACCAAGGGCTGCAGCAGTACCCTCGGCTTGATGGTCTGATCGATCGCCTGTAGCCAATCGGATTGAAATCTGCTGAGTGGTGATAGCAGCTTGGCAATTGCTTCAGGGGTCACAAAGGCATTGACTGCATCTAAGGCTCGCTTATAAGGCGGCATTAAAATCTTCTCTACCCATGCCCCTGGCTTCAGTTGCTGGATCAGTTGTACTACCTTGTCAATGTCTTCTTTCATGGGGTAGACGAGCCTCTTGATCGGTTGACTAATACGGGTGTTGTATTGCCGTTTGATCACATCCTGGATTTGAAGTGGTGGATCGATCACTTCACGTACAGCCTTCAGAGCTGCGAAGAGGGTCTGCTTGAGCACCGGGTTAAGCCGGGACAGATTGATTCCTCGTAGCGAGGTTTTAACGCTATTCACCTGGGTCAAAATCTGGTTAAAGACGGGCTTCAGGCTAACGTCATCTAGCTTTTTAACAACCACACCAATGCCCTGCTTCACCTGTTGCACAGCCTGTTTTACCTGGGGGTCTTCCAAAAACGACGTGATCTGGTCCAACAATTGAGCAAATTTTTCTGCTGTACTTAGTAATCTAGTTCCCAGATCTGTTACCCGCCCGACTAGACGATGGGCGTAGGTATAGATCTGCTCGATCACCTGGCTCACCTGAGACAACACCCGATTCAGGTTCGTGATTAATGCCTCGAAGGTAACTTTTGCCTGCTGTACCAACTCCTCAAAATGAGTTTCTTGAATAAATGTCCGCAGTTGATTGATGGCATTTGTCACCAGGGAACTTGCGTTCACAACAGCTCGATCGGCCAAATCAATGCCCTGGCTCAAAGTTTGCAGGATTCGATCGGCCTGACTAGCTGCGCCCATACCGGTTTTCGCAAGCTTCTGTAGTGGTTGAATCACCGCCTGAATTTTACTGGCCGCAGTGCTTAGATCCACTTCAGCCAGGTTATTTAGGGACGAGAGAGCCTCCTCCAGAAAAGCAATTTTCTGGGCTAAGTGCTGGGGCAATAATTGGCTTGCAGTCTGATCGAGAAGGGCATTTAAAGAACTAGGTAATCCCTGTAGATCGGTTTGAATCATTGTAAGAGAAGTGTTGACAGCCTGGGCATCGTCCTGCAAGCTCCGAATTTGAGCCTCAATGCGCTCGGTGATTGCTTGAACTTCAGATTCATTCTGCAATGCAGGGTTGTCTGGTTGTTCTAGGATCGATTGCAACAGAGCACTATATTCAGACAACAGATCCATCGTCAAAACGGTCCTGTTATCAGATTGGCTAGCATCAGGTTGGCTGGTATCAGGTTGGCTGGTATCTAACTGGCTAGCATCAGGCTTTGAAAGCAATCGATCGATCTGCGATTGCACCTGTTCTATAGGGATTAAATACGGCTGTAATGCCGTTGGGAGTTGGGTGCTGAGGGATGTTACTGTGCTGATGGGCAAAAGCTGCGTTAAAGTATCTGCATTCACAGACTGATTTGACAGTTTAATCAGAGCTGGAACCAGATCTACGCTCAGGGTCGTCAAGCCGGAGAATTGGTTAAAAACACGGCTTGCCTGGGCAGAAGGAGTAATCAATTCTTGAATGATTCTACTAACGGCTTGAGAATTCGTTCCAAGGTTTTTTAATTCTCTGAATACATCCTCTAAAAAATCATCTAGGCTAGCTGGCAGCTGGTTTTGAAAATTGCCAAAGCGGTCTGTCGTTGTCGTCAAAATGGCTTTCAGATTGCCGAACAAATCAGACTCAGATGCACCCGTCCCAGAGGAGTCTACACCAAATAAATCGCTGGGGGATGCCCCCGTCGGGATAAACGTCAGATTGAGATTCAGAGATGCAGGATTAAAGAGTTCCAATAAATCACCAGGAGATTCAAATTTTGGCAGGCTGAGTTCTGTTAGTCGTACCATGCTAATGCCTCCAAGATTTGCCTCGATCGATCTAGCACCTGTTGAGTAACCCCTGCTGCTAATAATGCTTCTGGGGTTGCCCCAGCCTGTTGTAGCGCCACCAAAAACATCTGGTACTGTTCTGGCGTTTGTTCTGTTGCTGTTGTTGCCGATCCCAATGAGACACCAGCCTGTAGCAAGGCTTCAACTGTTGTCCCTGAGCTGAGCAGGTCTTTGACGGATACGCCTGCCTCAAGTAACTCCTTCAGCAAGGACTCGGAAGTGGGTTGTTGCTTCAGGGCTACTGGTTGAGGGATGGACTGAGCAATCGCAGCACGGGAGGAGGGTACGTTGGGCAAGAACCGTGATGCCTGGGTAGTTTCTTCAAGGGGAGCATCTAGTTGAGCTGTAAGCAGGGTTTGCAACCCATTGACAGGTCCCTTTGGCTCCGTAATCGCTGACAATACTGCTTCAACCCGTTGGATCGCTCCTGTCAGAGGCTCAGTTGGATTGCTCAACTCGGGAATTAGTCCTACATTCAGCGCATCCGCTAAAGCAGCTACCTGCATCAGATTTTGAGCCTGTTGCTTAATCGCTTGATTGACCGCATCCCTTCTAGCGGTTGGAGATTTTGAAGCAGACACATATTCCGCGATCGTTAGCCGATAGCTAAATTGATCGGGCATTTCAGCCGCTTGTGCCACTTCAAACCGCTCCAGCACTACTTGGCTAAAGTAGGCTTGGCCCACAGCATCCGCCAGAAAATCTACAGGTTCTCGTTTTTTATAGGCGTTTCGCAGAATTTCTAAATTGTCACTCGCGGTGGATCCATAAAAAATGCCTTCAATTTCAAGGCGCACTGAGTCTCGTCCTAAATTTTGGGTGACGTCACCCTCCAGACCGGGCACAGGGTGATGTATCAGCGATGCTTGTTCCAAGGTTCTGATCCGATGGACCCGATGCAATTGAATATTCGCCAGTTCAATCGGCATAGTTAATCTCCATAGAAATAACGGTATTCACGCGCAATTTCACGGCTGATTGCATCTAATATCTGATCCAAATCCAGTTCGGAATGGCGTTGGACTAGGAGCTCTAGCGCAGCGTTATGCTGTTGTTGGGTCGCAGGGCTGAACTGATTGGATTCCAACGGAACAGTTCTTAGAGGAAATTCTGGAGGACTTGCAGCCAATGGAAATGCTGTATTTTCGATCGCACCATAATTGCTGTTTGCTGATAGAGAGCCATTAGTGGATGGAGCTTGATCATTTGCAAGATTGGGATCTAACTCTGACTCATGAAAGTTTTCTGAATTAAAGCGTTCTGACCAGTTTTTAGAGTAGGGTGAATGTGACTGCTGTCGATCAACAATAGGAGTAGCAGAATTACTATTGAATGTGTTGTTTCTGGCAAGAGTAACTTGCTGCCCTTGGGGATAAGGTAAAGCAATAGATGGGTTATCTGCTGGATGATCAGCTCGAAGATCAGTTGAGTAATCGGCCAGATATTCATCCAGGTAGCTAGCTGGGTGGCTAGTTGAATAGTCAATTAGATCATCAGCAGAGAGATGATCCGGATGGAGGGAATCGCCGAGCAGCTCTGAGGGATGAGTTTCTAGTACCTCTGCTACAGCACGTAAACCCCTTATGACTCGACGGGCAGAGGCTTGTGTGTTGCTAGTCTCAGATCGCAGAGTAGGAAATTCTCGGTCCTCTGAGGCTCCTAATTCTGAACCTTGAATGGATAGAATGTGTCTTTGCACATCTTCTAACTCTTCTAGTGCTGGTGAGTAATCTCCTAATGTTGGAGAGGTAGATTGCGAAAGAACGATGTTTGAGACTGACTCATAGGAAGTTGATCTGAAGGATCCTGGCTCATGAGCTGATTCATGAACTAATTTATTAACTAGTTCATGAGAAGTTGCTCTACGATGTGACGCTCCACCATAGGAAGGAGTAGCTGGGTGCTCGGATACACTGTGATTCAGGCTATAAGACGAGAGCCTTGTGTTTGATGGTGGTATACCTGATGGTGTAATCTGTGATAATAGTGTATTTGATGACGTGATGTTTAATGGTGTACTATCTAATAATTGATTATCCCAGGATTCACTGTCTAAAGGTTGGCTATTGATAGACCGATCGTCCCAAGGCTGAGGATGGCTGTCTATAGAATGACTACTGATGGACTGATTAGCAAAGGAACGCCTATTTACAGATTGATTTTCCAAAGACTGAGGCTGACTGTCTATGAAGTGTTGCTCACTGAAGGATGGTTCAGTAAAAGAATGACTACTGATAGACCGATCGTCCCAAGGCTGAGGATGGCTGGCTATAGAATGACTACTGATGGACTGATTAGCAAAGGAACGCCTATTTACAGATTGATTTCCCAAAGACTGAGGCTGACTGTCTATGAAGCGTTGCTCACTGAAGGATTGATCAGTAAAAGAATGACTGTTGATAGACCGATCGTCCCAAGGCTCACTATCTATAGAACGGCTATTGATGGACTGATCACTGAAGGATGGTTCAGTAAAAGAATGACTACTGATAGACCGATCGTCCCAAGGCTGAGGATGGCTGTCTATAGAATGACTACTGATGGACTGATCACTGAAGGATGGTTCAGTAAAAGAATGACTGTTGATAGACCGATCGCCCAAGGATTGATTGCCTAGGAACTGATCAGTAGGTTGGCTATTGATAGACCGATTGTCCCAAGGCTCACTATCTATAGAACGGTTATTGATGGACTGACCACTCAAGGATGGTTCAGTAAAAGAATGACTATTGATAGACCGATCGCCCAAAGACTTACTGTCTATGGAACGGTTATCGACAGGTTGATCACTTAAGGGCTGATCCGTAAAGGCACGACTATTTGTGAGTTGACTGCTTAAGGACTGATGATCAAAGGATGAGTGTCCCAATCGTGGATTAGAGTCAGTTAACCAAGGACGTTGCAGGGACGGTGGTAATGCTGCAAAGGGGAAATCATTGAACCGTTGGGAGGAGGACGCAACGGATGCTGTATCAGTCGGACTGGGAACTTGCCAGCCAGCTTGTTGCCCAACTGTGTTCTGCCCATCCGTTTGCTGTGGTCTGCGACCATCTTGCTCTGGGCCCCTGTAATTTAGCAATGTTTGAGTTGGAGCATCCTCAATAGGAAAAAATCCTGAAGTGAGTTGCTGCTCCAAAGCCATCAGATCGGCAACGATTTGTAACGCTTCATGAATGCTCTGTTCTAAACTGCTCCAGGCTGAAAAATCTGAGGCACCGATTCCTTGAGGAATTAACTTATGGGTCAGATCTGAACCTAGCAAGCCCTGAAACTCCTGCCGTAAGCGATCGCCAAGCTGATCAAGCGAGTGAGGCCGATCGAATGAGTCAAACCGATCGATCATGCTGCGCTTCCTCATCCAACAATTGCAGGTAGAGGGCAATTTGCCCCATTGTTAGCCCCTGAATCTGCTGCGGAGTCCAACCAAAAGCTCGAGATAGTCGATAGCCTGCCTTGATCAGGGGTGAGTGGTTGAGGTGCGTCATGNNTTTTTTTTTCCACCAAACCGCTAATTTGACGAATTTGAGCAATCAGAAAATTCACCAGTCCCAAATGCATGCCTCTCACTTGCTCCAGGGTCAGCTTTGGCTGCTCCAGTGATTCTTTAATCATCAAGAGCGGAATTAAACCTGGATCATTGCGAGCAGCTTTCATAATTAACTGAAACATCCCGATGGTTAACGGGCGCAACTGCACCACTAACGCTGGCGATTCGTCTGATTGAGCAAATTGCTCTTGGGAATTCGGGCGCAGAACGCTAGTCGGAATGGCAACCTCAAAGGAGATCGTTGAACCCATCAGCAAATCATCTGGTGTTAACTCTACCTGAGCCATACTCTAACTACCTTTTTCCTCGGAGCTAATGCGCAATGCTCTAAACGTTGCTGCTTCCATCACAAAGTCATCTTCAGGGAGTCGAAAACTCCAGCTCTCGAATTTCACTCCAAATATCGTCAAAATGCTGCTGTTATCTGGAATCGCAGGATTCGTTAAATTGATCACAATGTTGAAAGATGGCTGAGCGATCGTGCCGATGGGTGGAGGGCTGCTTGCTCCATCGCCGAGCAACAAATGAATCAAAGCTCCATTGATGTGGGCTCGTTCTACGATCCCAGAAACGTTGATGTTCCCAGGGCGCAATTCAGTTGGAAATCGCTTCCCTAACTCGTGATAAGGGCGCAATTCGTTCTCAACCCTTACCTGCACGTTCTGTAAGCGTCCCACAACGCTGGAAAATTCATATTCACTGATCAACGCATCGGCCAATTGACCTTCAACCGAGCCGCCATCATCTACGGCCAGCACCAAGGATGCATCAGATCCTCTAAATACATTCACGTTTGGCATTACATATCTCCTGAAAGTATATTTTTTCAGTAGTTTTACAAAGATAAAGAACCTTGGGAACGAGAGAAGACAAACTTTTCACAAGAATCACTATTCTTGTAATTCCTGCTCATCCTTACTTCCGCCCTACTGTTTTCATTGGACCATTATCAGATATATGCAAAGAATTTAGGCTCCTATGTCAGATACATCGTGACTTTGATAAAGTCAATACTGAAGGTCGGGCTGAGCGTAATGTTTACAACTGCCTCCCCAGCAATCTCCTGGGCACGGGTAGCGGACACTTCCAACTGATAGCTGACTAAGGCTTCATCCTCAACCATACGAGTTAAAAAACCATCCAATGTAGCTTTCATTGCTCCACGGACACGCTCATTGTTGAGCTTCCCAATGTAGGGATCGCAACTGGAACGAACGCCATAGATTGCATAATCTACGATTCTGCGCGTAGTAATCTGTTGCCAAGCTCCATCACTGGTGGTAATACCCTTAACTATGCGAAACCCATTTCGCTGCTCTACAGTGCAAATGCGGCTTTGGACCAGCCGCTCTAACTCTGCGATATTCAACGGGGTCGTCAAACCTTCAATGGACAAAACTTTATTGGTTGGACTGGAGTGGATGGGTAATGACGAGATCAAGCCTGCAACTGCTGCTGCCAAATAACCACCCGGGAGTTTAGCAGGTTTGCCATTTGCTGTTACAACAACCCCAGGTGCAGTGAAAATGAGACGACCATCGTTGTTAACCGGAACTATCTGCTGCAAGCTGTTGCCATCAGCCTCAAACCCACTGCCAATAATGCCAATGCGCTCCCGCTTAATTGTTGCTGTCTGATTCAAATGCCCTTGTAAAGCGCCCACCATAGCGGAACCAGAAGGTCCAGAAGTTACACATTGTCCTGCTAGCAGCACAATATTGACATCCTGATTTTCCAAAAGCTGCAAACCGCGTTTGTAATCGTCAGCAACAACCTCTAGTCCCCCATTGTTCCCATTAATAAACTCAAAGGATTTCTTGTCGCCTAGGACTTCAGGTAGGTTTGAGATATCTGAAGATTCGTCTCCTATTGTTTCCTTTGCAGATTCAGGGATTGATGCAATCACCAAAGAGGACGCATTTTCAATTTTCCCCTGTAGCTCAGTTAAATTACTAAACTCATAGACTTCCTGACGCTGCTTATAGCTAAGAACCGCTCGTTTTGCACTGAACGTAACCTGCTCTGCCTCCTCCAGAACCGTTATCTCAAGCGCGATCCAATTTCCCCAGACACCTGGAGTTTTAGCTTCCAGAAATAACGAACTAGCACCTTGTGTCAATAAACACGATGCCTTAGAAATCGACTCTAATCCTTCTGCTGCCGTCCGCACTGCGTAGACATTTCTTCCACCATTTTTATAAATTAGATCCAGCGCCCGAATTAGTGTCAGCTCACCATTTTCGCCATCGATCCATTCATCACTGTCTCCAAAAATTTCCTTCGCTTCGGTCAAGCTAGTCACTAAATGAACTTGATCCAAATCGCCTCTCTCAGCAGTACCAACAATACCAATGTTGCCTGTGGCAATCCTACCAGCACTGATCAAACCCTCGGCACGAACTTCAATATATGTTCCCGGCAATATCATTTCTGGCATCAGATAATTCCCCTCAGAAACTACTTGGTTTTTAGATTATTGGCTGATGGGAATGAAGACATTCCCTGCACAACAAATACTATCGGTGGCTAACTAGTGATGGTTTTGAAACTGCGATGAGTTACGGCTGTAATGAGACAAAAACATATAGGGAGAAGTGTTCCCTATACAAAGTTCCATCTCCATTACCTAATTCTTAATAGTACGAAAAACCTTAAAGCTTTGCCCTGAAGAAGCTTCTTGCTGAGATATTAGTTGTAGTAACAATACCTTTAGCTTGTGTGCGATCAAAACTCAGTTTTCGCAAACACAAAAAGCAAGACTTTAAGGAGAACAATTTTCAGGATCGCAGAATTTGCCTGCTGCAATAAATTTAACCAGGATAATTGTTGTGAGTACAACCAGTTTTACAAAGCTTCAACTAATTTTACTCGCCTTTAGATACAAGCCTAAATATCTCTATAATTACAACTCATTGCAATTCAATTTATATAGCGGTTTTCATATCAATGGAGTAGAGGGGGGGTAGGGGGCAGTGCCCCCTGCGTGGAGGTGGAACCCACACACCCCGTATCTCATCCCAGTGAGAACTGCTATAGATTTTCAAGCGGATTATTTATTGAGTTCATAGCCACTTAGCCGAATAGTGAAATTTATAATGGCTACACAAGACTCATTCAAAGTAGGAAAAGGAGGCAAAAGAATGAAAGGTGGGTGATTTTTCTCTTCAGTACTACTGACTTCTGCATCAGTAAAACAACCTCAAACATAGGCTGTATAACTAATTAATCGACCACTCCTTGATCTATTCCTGGTGCTCTTGAGGTTAAAACTATATTCGATTTTTACAAAATCAAGGTTGATCCTGGCGGTTGTTTGATATATTGTAGTACAGGCGCAGGCGTTCGCTAAGTGTATCGCTCGTCACCTTTATTAGTTCTGGAAATTGCTGGAAATTGCATATTGAATTCCTAAAACAGCGTGCACTGATCGTACCCCTGAGTATCGGGCTTGCAAAACCAGATTCATACCTCGATCAATCCTGCCTAAATTCTTCATTGTTTTAGTGTGGATTGTTAGGTTGCGCGGATGATATTTCTATCCTGGTAGTCATAATTATTCTACTAGTCCCCATTGGACCGATGATCACTTACTAAACTAACAGCAAAAGAATTAGCTTCGACCTGTCTGAGGCTTTTGGACAAATAGCCCTGTTTCTAGGTGACTTTGAATCATTAGGCTAGATGTTTTGCGATACTGGAATACCATCATTGCAAAACATTAATCCTGCTCATTGTCAATTTAAATTGGCATCAAAAATCAATTTATCGTGAGGAATTCATCATGACAAAACTAAGAGAAAGACTTGCAGATTCTTCTCTAGAAGCAAAGGAAAAAGAGCAGCTTCAGTTTCTGAGAAGCGCTATGGCAACCCAGGTGCATTTGTATAGAGAGCAGCTTAAAGATGTGCTCTGCGATCCAACGTCTGTTGGCAAGGTTCAAATCCTTGGGGGGCAGCCGCTCAGGTACCATGAGGAATCTCTGGTAGACATTACAGATGACACGGATGACAAAATCTATGAAGTAATTGGCGATTTTTTCCCAGGTGCTTTGGATGTTACCAAGGATGCCTTCAAAATCGCGATCGATCAAAACTTGAGAAGCATTGTTGATGATGCATCAGTTGGGGGAAAAAAGGTGCAAGCCGTTTATGTGATTCCAGAAAACGGTGCAATTGTCCGAGTTGATGCCATCTATTGGAAGTATGACTTCAGCGAAGAAGGCATTATTGGCAGTCACAAGAATATCTTTTGTTGCCTGTTTGCTAAGTCTATTATCGATCACACCCAAATTACCCTGGATGACCTGATTAGCCTTGTCTCAGAGCAATCTGGTAGCGCGGATGTTAAGGACGTACTCGACGAGGTCAAAGAGATCTGGGAGAAAGTTCAGGGTCTGGATAAAGAGGCCATATTCATAGAGTATTGCAAGAATCATGCTCTCAGCCGTCATGACACTGCTCCGGCTTGATCACATGTATCGCTGTTCAATCTTGCCTGAGCTGATTGGTACCTCAATCTTTGACAAATTCCTTATGCACTGCAAGTAGTATCTATCAATATTGAATTGGAGGAGAAAATGAGTAATTACCCATGGTACCTAGTTGGAACGAAAGAGTGGGAGAACTACGGAGCAGATGGCTTTAATGAGTATGGATACAACGAACAAGGAGTAGATCGGAAAGGATACAAGCCGATCATCGTCAAGGAGAAGTGGCCGACCTGGTATGCGGCGGATGACTCTTATGATGCGGCATTGGGTACTAGAAAAGAGTTTCAAAACCTCGGTATCCCTTGGGGCTCAATGCTGACTTTTTTCTTTGTGCCTGATTACGATGGGGAAAGGTACCCGCAATACGGGCATATTGTCTATTCAGCAGATACACCAAACATCAAAGAACTGGAATGGTGTACAGGCAACTACAGAGTCATTTCTGGTGTTGATACTTCTACCTGGTGTAATGGTAACTACGAATGGCTGTCATATTAGTTGAGTAAAACAAGAAATTGGTAGTTCTCGTCGAAAAAGCTTCCTCAGGTCACTCTGGAGAAGCTTTTTTGATGCAGACAATTGTGGATGAGTGTAGTTGCTATTGATCGCAGATGCTACCATCGGGCATGATAGTCCCACAACACCTGTCGCTAGAGTTGCGTGTCCTATTTAGTTGCCGGAGTAATAATCAAATTGAATCTACAGCGATCTGATGCGAAAGATGAACGGGGTGCAGGGGTAAAACTCTTGCGGTGAAGGCATCGCCCCCACCGTCCCTGTTCACACCTCCTTTCTACAACCCAGTCAGGATGGCTGTATGCTCAGCATGGCAGTAAGATTAAGTAGGAAAAGTAGGTTGAGGTATAGTAAAGGCTAGGTGAATTTGTGTTTGCTGCAATGCGCCCCTTAGTTNAAAAAAACAACCTCAAACCCAGCCTAAACTAGCTTAGCCTGCATTAATCATGACTTTCTGCCAAAAAACCTAAGAACATGGCTTCACAAGGGTTTTGGCTATTTATCCTAAAACCAGACTGGATTCGCCCTCGTTCCAACCCTCCTGGTCGGAACGCCCTCTGGAGGCTCTGCCTCCTGGAACAAGTTGCGGCAGAGCCGCTTCAGACTGATATCCAGACNAGAGCCTGGACACCAGAGGGGGAAATTCCGGTGAATAATTCAGGCTAGATTTCTAATAGAGCGATGGCTGCTCGATTTTGCTTTTCTGGTATCAAAATCGCATCTAAGCTCACAAGGCAGGGTTGATTCAAATAGTTGGTTAATGTATGGTTAACAGAAGTATAATTTCTTCCTGAACTTTGTCTTTCCAGCTTTTAGCTAACCTAAAAGTTGTTCACTGAAATGAGTTCCAATCGAGGTTATGCCCTAAAGATACGGTTCAAGAACTCAAGCCTTGTAGAAGGTCTTTGTGATGTTCCCTTGGAACTTCATCGATTTCTCTACACCGCAGTTTGCCGTTGAGAATTGATAAATGTTATGACAAGTGCATTGACAATAGATAGTTCGAATGATTGCTATTTTGATCGGCTCAATTTAAATAAGGTGACGCTCTCTGATGTTCAGGCGCATTATGGCAATGGGATGATCCGCTTCGCCCGCCTATGTCACGAGCATCAGACCCAAGGAAGCTGTCACTTTATCGATCTGGCAGAACTGCCTCCAGGGACATCAATCGGTCGTCATCAGCATCAACCCACTGAAGAAGAGTTTTATTTCGTTCTCCAGGGGCAAGGCGTTATGTGGCGCAATGGTGAAGAGTTTCCAGTCCAAGCGGGCGATTTGATTCGCAATCCACCATCGGGCGAGCATAGTTTACACAACCCCGGGCCAGAACCTTTACGAATTTTTGTCTTTGAAGTGTCGGTCAGTTCGTAAATTGTGGATGACAGGATCACCAGTGATTTGAATATAGCGGTTCTCACTGGTGTGAGGGACGGGGTGTGTGGGTAGAACCGACTGGCGCGTAGGGGGCATGCCCCCTGCACCCCCTGTATTCCACTGATCTGCAAACCGCTATATATCAACTGTGCTGGCAGTTCCAGATTGCGATTTTTAATCATAGTGCTTTTGGACAAGACGTTACATGTGTCAACAACAGGAATTTATTCTAGATAGGAAAAGCTCTGAACCAGCACTACAGGAGAAGTGGGTCCACCAACGCATCTTCATTACCAATGCCCAGGGCTTCATTGAGCGCTATCTCATTGGGTGTGTCTTGCAGCAATATCCTCAGATAACAGTGCTTGGGGTGGGGCGATCGCGGCAACAGCAACATTTCTTCAGTCATACTGTGTCTAGAGACGGAATTCAGGTTCAGGCTCCACTTCCTTCAGCTTTGTCCACAATCGATCTCTGCCCGAACTATAGTTATCGCCCAGTCGATATCCAAGATAAAGGATCGCTGCGGTCCATCCTTTTCGAGTTTCAACCCGATCTCGTAATCCATTTAGGAACATCCTCTCCAGGTTCTCGATCGGCAGATGGTTTTAGCAATACAGCTCTGATGAATACGGTCAATGCCGCGATCGTGCTTTTGGAGGCAATTGCTGAGTGCCAGTTGAGCCCTACTAAAATTCTATTGGGGTCAACCAGTGCAGTTTACGGAACTCCTGCAACCGTCCCCATTCCTGAAGATGCGCCGCTTGTGCCCATTGATTTATATGGAGCCAGTGCTCGGGCAACTGAGGAAATGACCCGTCTGTTTGCTGCTTTGCACCATCTTCCAGTCGTTTGGGCGCGTCTCTTTCAAGTAATGGGTCCCGGACAGAGTGAGGATTCTATAATTGGAGCGCTCCTGCAGCAAGCTATGGCTCCGGATGCAACTTTGGCAGCCTTACCCGCAGCGTCTATTCCGGCAACCCAGGATTTGATCGACGTGCGGGATGTGGTAAAAGCCTTGCTGCTATTAGCTAAAGATGGGCAAGATGGACAGATCTATAATGTTGGATCAGGACAGGAGGCTTCGATCGAGCAGACTTTTCAACAGGCTTTATCTTTAAAGCAGCTCAATCAAAAAGATGTTGCGTCAACATATGCGATTACGCCATCTGGAGAAATTGAGCGATCTGGATTTACCTCACGTATCTGTGCAGAAATAAGTCGGCTAAGTCAGCTAGGATTTTCGCCTCAGTATTCTTTGCAGCAAAGTCTGAATGATATCCTAGATTATTACAATAATCTAAATTCGGTTAGTTTGAACGGAGCAGCCAACCCACAAATTGGACAGGATGAATCAGTTCCCCTGTTGCCGCTTAATGTCCAGGTAGAGGAAACCCATACTTATCCAGTCCTGGTATCCACTGGCCTTCTGGATGAGCTACCCAGTCATATCACCCGCCTGTTTCCCGACTCCAAGGTTGTGATATTGACGGATGAACGGGTGCAGCAACTTTACGGGGAAAAATTGTTACAGCGCTTCATTAAGGCTGGTATATCCGCAAATATGGTTCTCTTAGCGGAGGGTGAATCGGCAAAGCGTATGGAGAGCTATCACACTCTGATTCAGGAACTCTATCGTCTGCAGTTCGATCGACGGGCCGTCCTGGTCTGTCTAGGCGGTGGAGTCGTCAGTGATGTCGGTGGTTTCGTTGCAGCAACTTATATGCGGGGGGTTGCCTATGTCAATGTTCCCACTACCCTTCTGGCACAGAATGATGCGGCGATTGGAGGCAAAGTAGCCGTCAATATGCCCTGGGCCAAGAACTTTGTGGGGGCATTCCACCATCCCAAAGCTGTATTTTGTGATCCGCAGGTCCTGGCAAGCCAGGATGAGCGCAATCTCGCGGCTGGAATTGCTGAGAGTATTAAAGTTGCAATCTGTGGCAATCCAGATCTCTTTACATTGTTGGAACAGAATGCTCAACAGGTTCTCAAAGATCGCAATCCTTCTGTTTTAGGACAGATCGTTCATGCTTCTGCCCACCGTAAAATTGTGCTGCTGCATCCCGATCCCTATGAGGTTGATCTGCGCCGCGTTCTCAATCTGGGGCATAGCTTTGGCCATGCTTTAGAGGTGGAAATGGAGTTTGAAGGATTGCTGCATGGTGAGGCGGTCGCCTGGGGGCTTGTTGTGGCAACAACGATTTCTGTCATGCGTGGGATTTGTTCGAAGTTGGATGCAGACCGCATCTATGCGCTGCTGTTGAGTTATGGACTACCTCCTCGATTGAAAAAGGAGCGGTTACATCAGACCTGTCAACGCTTGCAAGAAATTCGCCTGGTCCGGGGACAGCGTTTGCACTTTGTACTGCCAACCAGCATTAGTACTGTCCAGATTGTGCCTGAATTGGAAGAGGGGGAAATCGATCGGGCTCTAGAGATCATTGCCAATCATCCCTTGCTCAAACCCTTGATCTTGAGAGAGGCCAGTTTTTACTCCTCAGCATCGCAGTCATCTAAAACTCTTGAATACTCCAATCGGGTGTCCTCTACCCAGGTCAGCCATCACAGCTTCTAAAGGTTTCTAGAGCGGAAAGTAGACCAAAACAGATGACTGAACAAGCGACCCCTATTATCGTTGTTGATGTTGGCAGTACTTATACCCGAGTTGGCATTCTGTCATCGCAAGGGGTTCTGCTGGACGATCGAGTTCGGATCCGTACCCCTGGAGCTGCACTTCTGCCCGATCAGTCGTTGAGTGATCTGCAAAGCCAGCTGATTGAAACAATCGCCCAACAAATTGAGCAACTCCGGCAGCGTCATCCAGAGCTTGGCCTCAACCAGGTCGGGATTGCGATTGGGGTAGCCATTACCTGTCAGGGAATTGTCATGGATGCCAGTGTGCTTTGGCATCAGCGGGCTCAAGGATTTGATTTAGCCTCTGCCTTACGTCACCGTCTCGATGGTTTAACAGTCTGGATTCAAAACGATGCAGCCGCAATGGCTTGGCGTCATTACAAGCTGGGACGATTTATTCTGTATACGGTTAGCACTGGCATATCCTGCAAAGTATTTGATCGTAAACTCACCAACATGAGCCAGCTTGTTTTAGATGATGATGAATTGGGAGGTGAGTTGGGTCATGTGAGTGTCGCCCCTGAAAAGGGCTGGCTGGCATCAAACCATGCACAGTCTCGTGCTCAACAAATGCCCACGGCCTTCCAAAATTCCTTACTTGCTAAACTAGTGAGTAATGCTCACGAGATCCAGCCTGGTCACTTGGGATTGGCAGCAATGCGAGGTGATCAGTTTGCCCAGCAACTGCTCCATGAGGTGGATGTTCCCTATTGTGAATGCGGTAATTTGGCCGATCTGTGTGCCTACAGCTCAGGACCTGCGATCGTGCGTACTGCCCAGCGGATGGCTCAACATAACATGGCTCGTTTTCAAAAATCGCGTCTGGCTGATTTCTGTAATGGTCAAATTAACGCTATTGATACCTATGCGATTGCTGAAGCTGCTAAAGTTGCCGATCCCCTGGCTGAAGAAATCTTGGGACAAGGAACCTTTTTTCTGGCACTGTCCATTCTCCAGCTCTGTGCGGCCCTCGGTTTAAGCCAGGTTGTGATTGCAGGCGGATTTGCGAATGGGGTTGGTCAACCCTATTTTGAGGCATTACACCGAAATTTAACGCGTCTCCTGTTTCCTTCAGGGTTCTTCACCAACTGGACAGCAGCAGATTTGCGATCGCTGATTTTGCCAAGTGTAGATACCGATAATGACGCACTTATTGGGATTGGACGGTGGGTGCAAGCACAACTAAATTCCCAGTCTGGGAAAAACTGTGACGGAGAAACGATCGCTCAGGAGCAATCAAGAACCAAGCTGAAAGAGAGACTGTTATGAACATATCGTCCTATTTGCCAGAAGAAAACCCGTTTTACTACCCGATCTCTCCCATTAAAATGGTAAAGGGGAAGGGATTACGGATTTATGATGAGCAAGGTAAAGAATACCTTGATTGTATTTCAGGAACCTTTAACCTGATTCTGGGCTACAACCATCCTGAAGTTTTAGAAGCAGCTAAGCAGCAGATGGATGATTTGATGTTTGCTAGCTCGACCTTCAATTCAATTCCAGTGGATGCCCTGGCTCATGCATTGGTGGCAATTTCACCCGCTAACCTGACAAAAGCCCATTTGCGATCGCCTGGAGGATCGATCGCCAACGAAGGAGCCATTCGGATCGCCCAGCACATTACTGGCAAGCGGGATGTGATCACCTTGTTTCGTAGCCACATTGGTCAAACTTTCGCAATGGCCAGCGTTTCCGGCTTTAGTACCCACCGCACTCCTTTCCCCAATACCTTTCCAGGCGGGGTTCAGGTTCCATCTCCCTATTGTTCTCGTTGTTTTTACAAGCAAAAACCCAGCGACTGTGATCTGTTGTGTGTAACTCGCATTGATGACTTCATCCAGTATGCCAGTACGGGCAGCGTTGCTTGTATTTTAGTCGAGCCCATCCTGGCGGTGGGCGGCAATATTATTCCGCCTCCAGGTTACTTTGAGGCACTGAAGACATTTTGTGAGCAGCGTGGGATTCTGCTAATTTTTGATGAGTGTCAAACAGGCTTTGGTCGGTGTGGAGAAATGTTCGCAGCAGATTATTTTGGTGTCTCGCCTCACATCATGACGATCGCCAAAGGAATTAGCGGCATCGGTCTACCGATCGGGGCCATTCTGACGGAAGAGCGGTTGACTGGACTGGATAAGCTGTTCCATGGTTTTACGAACGGGGGATGGCTTCCGGCGGCGGCAGCAGCATTGAAAACGATCGAAATTTTGCAAAGGCCCGGTTTCTTGGCCAACGTTCGTCAAGTGGGACAACAGTTACTAAATGGACTGCAGGCCCTCTCTGCCAAGTTTCCCTTTGTTGGTGAAGCGAGAGGGGCGGGTTTGATGATTGGGGTTGAGGTTGTCACTTTGGAGAATCAACCTGATAATGCCACTGCGTTGGCCCTCCACAAAGCATTGCTGGAACAGGGTCTGATTGTGCGAATCTCTGAACATGGGCGGGGCAATGTGGTTGAGATGCGTCCGGCTTTGATTGCCACCGAGCAGGATATCCATGAAATTCTAGAGCGATTTGAGGCAGCCTGTCAGGCAATTCAATTGCCAAGTTTCCCAGTTCCTCTGATGAGATAACAAGAATGAAATTGTAGAGTTCCACTGCTAGCAAACGCAAAAATACTGCTGAGAAATATGACTGGGAGAGATGGCTAATACAATTGTTTGGATTACTGGGGGTTCCTCTGGAATTGGCGCAGCCTTGATTGAGACAGTTCCTTTTAAGGATGCTCAGATCATTGATATTTCTCGATCAGGCAGCCAGATAGGCATCGAACATTGGTCACTTGACCTCAGCAATCCAAACTCCTGGTTGGAAGTCGAGGCGAAATTGTTGTTTCAAATGGCCATGTTTACTGGCAACAGGGCCGTGTTTATCCATGCCGCAGCCACCGTTGAACCGATCGGCTTTGCGGGCGAAGTGGATTCTTTATCCTATCGCAACAGTCTCTTATTGAATTCAGTTGCGCCTCAAATGCTAGGTCATGCCTTCCTGCGAGCAAGTGCCCAATTCAGCGGAGCGCGTGATTTATTGCTCATTTCCTCAGGCGTTGCCAAAATACCCTACGAGGGCTGGTCTAGCTACTGTGCAGGGAAGGCGGCTTTGGAGCAGTGGGTCGCAGTCACAGGTGCAGAGCAACAACGCGACCCATCAGGCTGTCGAATTCTTTCTGTAAATCCCGGTGCGGTGGCAACGCCAATTTACAGCCAACTCAGCAAGGCAGATGAGCGCAGCTTTCCGGCGATCGAAAAGTTTCGAGATTTGCTGTCTTCCGATCGCTTAAAGGATCCCAAATCTGTGGCCCATAAGATCTGGAAACTAATTGATGATCCGACTGTCACTTCCGGTACACCCGTTGATATTCGCCAACGACCATGATTTGTTTTAGAAAAATAACTCTGGCCAAGACATCCACCGTTCCACATAGTCAATGTCTGTGCGAATGGTTAGGATACGACAGAGATACCGATAAACAGCACGAACTGTATGGAGTTGAGGGAGCGGCAGAATTTCCCCATATCCCTGACAAAACAGATCTGCCGATCGCTGATCAAACCAGTATTCCAGATTAATAAAGTCAAGCTCTCGGGGACCCACCGCGTATGCATCAATATCAACCATCGCCACAAGTTGCCCCTTGTCTTGCAAGAATTGGTAGGGAGAAATATCCGGCATTATCAAAACACCTGCATCAGGTGGCGGAAGTTGGGCAGCGGCTGCACTCATGGGAGCAATCCATTCAGACAAACGGGGATCATCCGGATAGCGATCCAAAGAAGTCTGGAAAAGCTGCACAAGTCGTTCGGAAAATGCAGTGGGGGAAAAGCGGACGGATCCGGAAGGATTCCCAAGCCAATCGAATGACTGACTGTGGATGCGACCTAGACTCCGGCCAAAATCAACTAATCCCTGATCGGAGAGATGAGAAAAGTCAGAAATTGGATGACCTTGCATCAATTCCACAACAATCCACTCGCGATCCGCCGCATTGCCCACTCTCAAGAGTTTTGGCACCAAAATTGAACCAGTAGACTGAAGTAGGGTGTGAATGGGCGCAACCTCAGCAGCACTCATCGGATTAATGCCAAACAGGTTGTGCAAGTTACCCCAAAAGGGTCCGGTTAATTGATTTAAGCGGAATGAACGGGCAACGACCTCTTCTGTCGAAGTTCGGACTCGAAACACGAGGCTACCATGGTTCTCATCAATTCCTGGATCCAGATCGGCTGATTCAAGAATGGGGCGATCGAACAGCTCTTGGAGAATAACCATCGTATTGTGTCTGCCAAAGAGTACTATGTCTTCAAAACTGATAGCCTCTCAGTATAACAAACTGCAACTCAGCGAGGTCAATTGAGTGATGCAACCTGTAGACCTGTATTATTGGCCCACTCCCAATGGGCGAAAGATTACCATTTTGCTGGAGGAAGTTGGGCTGTCATACAATCTAATTCCAGTTAATATTGGCCAGGGGGAACAGTTCCATCCAAATTTTTTAGCGATCAGTCCCAACAATCGAATTCCGGCGCTTGTTGATCCAGCCCCTCCAGAGGGTGGTGCGCCAATATCGCTGTTTGAGTCAGGCGCGATTCTGATTTATCTGGCTGAAAAGACAGGCTGTTTTCTCCCGCAAGCCCTGCGGCAGCGCTGTGAAGTGATGAAATGGTTATTCTGGCAGGTGGGCGGACTAGGTCCTATGGCTGGTCAGTGTCATTTCTTCCGTCGCCATGCGCTCGAACAGATTCCCTATGCCATAGAACGCTATACCAATGAAGTCAGCCGATTGTATGGGGTGATGGATCGACAGCTTGCAGATCGGGAATTTCTGGCTGACACTTATTCAATTGCAGATATTGCTGCATGGCCCTGGATTGAACTCTATGCCAAGCTAGGACAGGACATTGAGACATTCCCCAATCTTTACCGTTGGTTTAAAGACATTCAGGAGCGTCCAGCTGTTCAGCGTGGATTTGCGATGGGCAAAGAACCTCGGCAGGTCAGGATCGGCCAAACGGTTTAAAATCGGCCAAACAATCTCGTAAAAATCATCATAACCCTTCTCAAGGAGACACTTTTATGACCGTTTTAACATCGCTTAGTCTACCGGCCCGGATTTATAAAGCTGCTCATCTGACTGGGCATTTTTCCCTGCGTCTGGGCGGTACAAGCAATGAGTTTTTCGATAACTTTCGCTTCCTCGCCGATCCGGTATTGCTGCATGATATTGCTGAGGCCATGGTGCCATTGCTACCGCCAGAGGCGGAGGTACTGGCTGGACCAGAACTGGCAGGTGTACCGCTCACTACGATGTTGTCCCAATTGACCGGACTGCCTACAGTGTGGGTTCGGAAGGAAGCAAAAACCTATGGCACCTGCCGACTTGCAGAAGGGGCTGATATTTCTGGACGGCAAGTTGTGATGATGGAACCCATGATCAAGACAGGCCAATTCGGATTGAACATTTGTAAACAACTGCGTGAAGTGGGAGCTGAGGTGAACTATGCCCTCTGTGTGATTGACTGGGAGCGCGGAGCACCGGCATTGCTGGAAAGTCATGGTATTCAAGAGCGGGCTTTGTTCACGTACAAAGAAGTGGCAGAAGCAGGGCAAAATAGCTGATTACATTTCTGAATAGCACAGTTAATATTGCTAACAATCGGTGAGGGTTTTATGGCGGCAAGCCGGCGAATATATTTATTGCGTCATGGACAGTCCACATTCAATGCAGCCTATGCCCTCACCCAGGCCGATCCACTTCTATTCGATGCGCGGCTTTCAGATCTAGGTCAGCAGCAGGTGGCAGAAGTCGCCGATCAGATTAAACAGTTGAATGTTGAGTTAATCGTGACTTCCCCACTAACCCGCTGCCTTGAAACGGCGATTCGGTTGGTAAATGGCTCTATGCCTCCAATCCTGATTCAACCACTGTTGCGTGAACGACTGTATTGTAGCTGTGATGTGGGTCGCCACCCTGACTTGTTGGCAGCCGAGTTTCCCAATATTGACTTTGGTGATCTTGATCCGGTCTGGTGGTATGTTGCAGAAACAGATCAAGCAAGCTTCTCGATCGAACCATTAGAGGTATTTGAGCAACGGGTAGCAGACTTCTACCTTTGGCTGAATCAACGGCCCGAATCATCCATTTTGGTTGTCGGACATGCCGATTTCTTTAAGCATCTAATTGGGGTGAAATTGGGAAATTGTGAGCTTCAGCATTGGACCACATTTACTGCCGCATAAATTCTAATTCCTGCCAATTTGCTTTTGCAGTCCGCTCATCTCGTCCAGTAGTCGATCGATCCCATCCTGGTCCCAGGTAACGCCTGTTGGCGGTGGCGGCGGACACCCCAGTTTCCAGAGCACTCGCAGGATTTTGCAGTGGTGCAGTGTTAACCCCAGAGTATTTTGATCCAATGTTGTCCCCATCTGGTGACTAAACTCCTCACAATAAACCTGGATCAGATCTACCCTGACAGAGTCATAACCAGAGAGCAGTTTTTCCAGATCCCATGCCCCGACACCGATCGCAATCCATTCCCAGTCAATCACACGAATGTGTAAAGGGCAGCCTGTCTCAGCCAAGTTACCTGTCTTGACAAAGAGGTTATGGTCAGACAAGTCACCATGGATTAGCGTTCGAGGTTGCCTGTCCAGATAATCAATTGTTTCTTGGAAATCAGCCATCAACCGATCAAAGCGATCGATCGTTGTTTGGTAGCTTGATTCACTGATGCGCGATCGAGCGGTTGTCATGAGTGCTGTATAGAATTGGATCCCATGTTCACCTAACCAGGGAAATTTATTCAGCTCAGCTTGACGGTTCTGGTAGGTCGCATGCATTCTAGCGGCCCAGCGGATTGCTTCTACACGCTCGGTAAGCCCACATCGATCGAGCCGTCGTGAACCCACATCCTCAAGCAACAGCCAATATTGATTGCAGGTTTCATCACAAATGGCAGCGTAGAGTTGGGGGGCACCCAGATCTTCATCAGCGAGCAAACTTTGATAAGCCAACACTTCTCGGCTTGCCTCTTTACCTGACTGGGGAGTTAACCTTTTGAAGATAACAGTCAAGTCATAGCCATCTGTAAATGTGAGATGCAACCGACTAATGGTATGGGTTTTAGCTTCACTCAAAGCTAGCTCTTCAAACGTTGCAATCTTGACTGATTTTCCCAGACAGACCTGTAATCCATCTTCAAGCAAATCCGTTAACTCTGGCGTAGAATTCTCAGTGCTCACTCCAGACAGTCTCCATTTTTAACTGGGTTTAGGTTGATAACCTGATGCTGTGCCCCTCAATCGGCTGTGTACAAGGGCTGCGGAGATGGAATCCCCCTATCTCTGTAATCTTACAAATAATCCCACCCGCCGATTCAAGAGGTTAAGATTGGAGGTGTGTTCCATCTTGTATGATCAATAGTCTAAATGCAGGAAAATCTAGAACTAGAGCAGCTTCAAATCCCAGCGAAAGATAAAGTTATTCCGTTGATCATGCTGTTAGTTGGCACCTGTGCGATCGCCACAACAGGCTTATTTATCAGAATTTCAGTCCATGAGATGAGTGTCAACGCAACGATGTTTAATCGTTTATGGATTGGCTGTCTTGCGTTTACCTCGCTGAATGTCCTGCAAACGCTGCGATCAAAAAATTCAGATCAAGCCTCTATTCAAGCCTCAGAGCCAGAAACATCCTACCAGGTCGTTGACATTGCACTTTTAGGGATCGTCGCGATCGTCTATTTTGCCGGAAGATTCCTCTGGACTTTCTCACTCAGTGAGACAACGATGGCAAATGCCATGATTTTGAATGGTCTAATTCCGTTCTTTACCACGGTGGGAGGATGGCTATTCTTTAAACAGCGCTTTGGCATCAAGTTTCTGATTGGTCTGGCAGTTGCAATTCTTGGTAGCGTTACCTTGGGAATAGACGATCTGCAAAAAGTCAATGCTGATTTAATTACAGGTGATGTAGTTGTTCCCTTGTCTTCTCTGCTTTTTGCGGCCTATCTTTTAATCTTAGAGAAGATTCGAGCTAAGTTTTCATCATTGAAAATTTTGCTGTGGCGTTGCTTGATCGGTACTGCTTTGATGTTACCGATCGTTTTGTGGTTTGAAGGGGATATTTTTCCAACCACTCAGTTAGGCTGGATGGCGGTGATTTCGATGGTGACGATCGGTGAAGTGATTGGTCATGGACTGGTGGTCTACAGCATTAAGTATGTGTCTTCTAGTTTTGTCGCCATCACAACCCTACTTGAACCAATCATTGTCATCATCCTGGCCTGGATCTTTTTTGCTGAGCGTTTAGACAGCCTGACCTGGGTAGCGCTAGTGTTGATGCTGCTAGGAATGTTTTTAGCCAACGATGCAACTGAACTAGTTCCTGAGAAATTGCCCTCTGCAAATGAATGAAGAGAAAGTTGAGAGCTTAGTCCCAAAACTAGTCTAAAGGCAAAGTGCAGAAAATGTTGGCAGGCTTTATCAATCACATTCTGCACTTTTGCTAGTTTGATCGATGATTAGGTGCTTCTTTTAAGAATTAGAATACACGCTACCGTTAGGCATGGTGGTATTATGCAGAGTTGCACGTAGGTCCAGGATGCTTATAGATGATATATAAGCACCCTTTAAGTTAGCATCTGTAAAGTCGGCTCCACTTATTGTCGTCCCAAGTGGATCAGGGAAAACAGTATTCGTAAGATTTGAGTTGGAAAAATTTGCCCATTGCATCTGAGCAACCTTGAGAATCGCACCCGTTAGATCGCTGTCATCCAGAAAAGCATTATTCAAGTTGGCATTAGTAAAATTAGCCTTCGTTAGATCGCTGTTATTCAGAAAAGCATGACTCAAGTTGGCATTAGTAAAATTAACCCCTCCCCAATAAGCTTCATACATAGTGGAATCAGACAGATCAGCAGACGACAAGTTGGCACCCTTGAAATTAGACCTAAACAAGGAAGCTTCACTCAAATTAAAACCCCTGAGATCGGCACCCTGTAGATCACAATATATGCAGCTCTTCTGTGTTTTAAGGGCATTGACAGCAGCAGCACCAGTTAACCCACAAATTGAATCATCACACATCCCGTCGGCTGCGGCAGCAGGACCGTACTGTGCCACCTGAGCTGCCGCAGGCATTGCAGTAGTTGTCGCAAGTAGGAACAAGACAACGATAAGAGCGATACAACGACGTAGCCAGTTTTTTAGATTCATCAACAAGTACCCTTAATTTTTACAACGATAAGAGATATCATTTCTTTTTGCTTTGTACAAAACGGAAAATTATTAATTTTCCTGATCGTATTGCTACAGCCACACGATATCCCTTATCTTTTTCGATCGCCATAAATATATCATGTGCTTAAATCCAAAATTGATAATTTTAACATTCAATTAATTTTCACAATTCTTTAAATTCTACTGACGTGTCAGTTCCAATGATTTAGAGGGCAAGCCTGTAGTCTTCTGCCGATCGAGAGTGTAAGCCGACAAAATAATGCACAAGTAAAACTACAGTCTCCGGAACCATAGAGAGCTGAACCAGAATGTCTCCAGCATTTTTAATCAAGCAATTGATTTTTCAAGTAGATCATTTAGATGAATTTACAATGTTACGAGAGACTCATTCCAAGTGGGAAAAAGTAGTAGAAGAATGAAAGGTGGGTAATTTCTGTCTTCAGCATGGCTGACTTTCCTATCGGCAGGGAATCCCAAACCCCAGCCAGGTAGCGGATTAACCGATCACCTCATTGATCTATCTGTTACTTTCTTAACATTAAAACTGTATCTTAAGCTACAAAAATAGTTTGATCCTGGTAGTTGTTTGATATATGGTTGATACGGGTATAGTTGCCCGCCCAGTGTATTGCACGTCATCTGAGTGCCAGTTTGGAAGATTGCACTCTGAATTCCTGAAAATTGCGCACGACCGTATCCCCAGTTAGAGGGTTTCAAAACCAGAGTTATACCTCGAATCGTTCTATCTGAGCTCTGTGTCTGATCCTCTGGGATTGTGTTCCTGTCAGTTGGGGAGACCAAACTATTAGGACGAGATTGGGTCAGGGTGTACCAGTACCCAATTTACTAGATTGCGTTTGTTCCATATTCCTTAAAAATTTGTTAATTAATTCTCCTGGAAACCTCACCCCGTATTCAGGTCCTTCCTAAATTGGGAGCAAAGACATTGAAAAATCAGAAGTTGTTTCATCCTCAATCCTAGACTCTAAAACAGCTTTGCAATCGCACCATGAAAAAGCTCTATCCATTTTTAGCTGGCATCGCTCTCGTCTCCTTTGGGGGCTTAGCAAGTAGTACTGTTGCCCAAATTAAGCTATCCAATCAGCCATCCGATCGATCGGTTCATCCAACTCAGTCGATCTTGCAAGCACAGGCATCAACGACAGAATCAAAACCCCAATCAGTCTGTCCATTATCCTCTGAGATTGCAGTTACGTTTCTCGATTCAAAATGTCAGGCCGTAGTGCTTGAAGCGCCCAGAACCTACTATCGTTACTACAGCACAGATGGCAATAAGTATGGTCGCTATCTTACGACCGATCGCTATGAACGCAATGTCGATGCAATCAGGAACTTAGCGTTAAATCAAGCCTGGGGTAATCAGGCAACAATGATGATGACAGTGACCGTTCCAGCCGGAACAACAGTCTATGAAGGAATAGTCGCAGCGCAAGATCCCCCATCCTGCTACGTTGGTGGTGGTCAGCAGACATTTATTGAGAATACCAGGGATCCCAATCTCGTCTGGTCTGCCGGTACTCCAATGCAGGTTGAACGATTTCAATGTCCTTAGATAGGGTGGTTTAATGACTCACATCGACGACAAAAAACAGGAATTTGTGCGGCTGATCGATCGAGCCGTAAACCAGAGCCAGGAGATGATCGAGCAAAGTCCCTCCCATGCTGAACCACTGAATACATTGGTCAGCGAGTTACAGCGGATTAAAGCGAATGCTCTGAGCGATCAACTTCAACCCTCGGAGGGATCGCTGACGCTGGGACTGTCGCGGGGACTGGCCGATTGGATCGAGCCGTTAGATTCTCCCTTGCTGACTGCGGTTGGTGCAGTCGAACGTTATTACCAGGAACATCTCTAGGATTGGGATGAGCTAGAAGTCTTAATTCACAGACATTTGGTGATTTGAATCCATATCTGGTCATGAATTTTGAGGATTAATTATGTCACTCACTACTTTGTTTCGATCGTTGATCGCGTTTGTTGTCATGCTGTGCTTATCAGTCATGACAATTGCTACTCCAGTTCAAGCCGATCCTCTGTTCCCTAAAGGAGGAGATGCTACAACTTACATCGCCTACTATGGAGAGAACTCTTGGGATGACTATGATCTAGAGAGAGTTCTGAGTCATGAAAATTGCTACGACTGCAAACTGGAAGGTGCCGACCTGCGTGGGGCTGATCTCAGTGGTCTCTATTTTCATAACGCTGATCTGCGGAGTGCTAATCTGACTGGTGCTAATCTAGCCGGTGCTGAACTGTATCAAGCCGATCTGTCGCTTGCCGATCTGACGAATGCCGATTTGACGGATACTGATTTGACGGATGCTGACCTGTATAAGGCTAATCTCACAAATGCGAAGGTGTCTTCTGATCAATTGTTTGATGCCAAGCTAGGTGATACAACTCTACCGAATGGAGAGGTTGACGATTACCCCATCTTCTAAGCTTTTCACCAGTATTAACAAGAAGTCTGACCAGATGATCGATTCGTGCGATCCGTTATTTGTGTAGTTTCAGTTAATGTGTTCACCTTAAGTGGAGTAATAACAATGAAATCAGTTCTTAAATTAGGTTTCGCCATTCTGTTCACGATTGTCGTGTCTTTAGGTATCTTCACCCATTCTGCTTGGGCTTTGGGTAGTTTTAGCCTAACTTGCTACGACACTTCCATCGATCATTCCGTTTTGACTTCTACTTGTGAACGGGCCGAAGGTGGGGTTTACGAAACCACTTCGATTGACTTGAACCCCATCATTGAGAATGTTGATGGTGAACTCACCTGGCAGCCCGGTGACTTTATTTTGACTTGCAGAGGCACTGACTTGATTGGTTCCAGTCAATTAGTTGCTGATTGTAAGACCCGTGATCAAAGATGGGTTTCAACCAGTATTGACCTTGACGATCACATTGCCAACATTGATGGTACTTTAGAGTACGAATAGTTCAGTCTTGTTGCAAAAATAGTAAGGTAGAGAGTTTCACTTTCTCCCTTCTTTAAGTCCGATCGTATGATCCTTCGTGCGATCGGACTTCTATGCAATCCATACTAATCTATTCTTTTCATGGGTTTTAAGAATTAATTATGTCGCTTACTACTTTGTTTCGATCGTTGAGCGCATTTGTTATCACGTCGCTTGATAGGAACCAAGATCGGACCTCTACTTTATTTTGGGCTAATCCTTTAGCAATTTCATGAGCATTTGGTGAAATCCGTATAGCCTCTGTTGAGCGGCGACAAAACTCATGATAAAGATAACTAGTGGGTCATTTGGCATGTAGATAGCCATTTTTGGGGAACTCTGTGATGATAAAACAAAGTCTCTTGGTTTCTGACTATGACCCGCCATCAAAAACATCCCCTCCGCGATCTGAGCCTCGAAGAACGTCGAGAACTCGAACGAATTGTACGTGCCACCAGTGAGTCCGCAGACCGTGTGGCACGTGCGAAAGCTTTGCTAGCCGTTGCTGAGGGACAGAGTTATACTGCAGCAGCCCAAACCAGTGGACGACGTTCAGGGGRTGCAGTCGGGCAACTGGTGGCACGATTCAACACCGACGGGTTGAGCGCACTCACTCGTCGTCATGGGGGTGGAGCGAAAACCCACTATGAGAGTGCCCAACGACAGCAGATTGTTGAGTTAGCTCAACAGCTCCCGAACTTAGAAACTGATGGTGTTTCCCAGTGGTCATTATCAACGTTGCAACGGCGGTTAAGAGCAGAAGAAGAGGGGCAATTTTCA
>LUGL01000283.1 GCA_002796835.1 Elainella saxicola E1
GGGTAATCCACATCCCCAGCAGCTCCTTTTCGCCCTTGAGGTTGATGGCCAGAACCAGGTGAATCGCTTTATTGATGACTCGTCCATTCTCTCTAACCTTCACCACAATTGCATCCAGCCACATCAGAGGATAGACAGTTGATAAGGAACGGGACTGCCAGGTTTTGACCTCATCGAGAACGGCATCAGTCACCTCACTAATCAAGGTAGCAGAGACTTCTACCCCATACATCTCCTTGAGTTGGTCCTGGATGTCACGAGTCGTCATGCCACGACCGTAAAGGGAAAGAATCTTGCCATCAAACCCATCAAACCGGGTCTGACCCTTTTTGACGATCTGCGGCTCAAATTCTCCATTTCGGTCCCGAGGAATTTCAAGGGTGGCTTGGCCAAACTCCCCTTTGATGGTCTTTTTGGAATGACCATTGCGACGGTTAGTTTTGGCCTTTCCCTCACTTTGGTAGCTGGGGTCAGCCAGATGATGAGTCATCTCGGTTTCTAGACATCGTTCAATCAGCGCTTTGCTTAACTGTTGCAGGATGCCTCCCTCTCCGGTTAAGTCTTCCGGTTTGCTGAAGTCTTTGAGCAGTTCATCGAGTAGTTCGGGTCGAATCGTCATCGGAGTCTCCTGAAGATAAAAGTACAGTAGTTCACTTTCCCAGGAGATTTATCCTTTGACACAAATTATTTTAGTGCGACACGTTCCCTCGAAACCAACGCTGATTGGAGGATGAGGGGTAAGGGTTGAACCTTGACAACTAATGTCTGATGAGGGTGAAAGCCCCTCCCTCCTGGTAGTGGAGTGACAGCATAACCCCCAGGTTCGCGACTAGCCATCAACGCCTGAAGCGGGGTTAAACGGCGGTAACTGGACCTACTCTGGAATCCCGCCAAGCTCGCTGTATAAGGACACACAAGGAATCCATGTTTGAAGGGTCGTGATTTGTGAGCGGTGAAATCAGGCTGATACACCGCAGCCAAAAGGCAAAGGATAAGAGGCAGGCACCTTAAAATGGACCTGTAACTACTCTCGAAAAACCCGGTCTAGAGTGGAGTCCTAAGTGCAGCAACTATCAGACATTGGAACGTGGGAACCCCATTCATCTCTCTGGGAAAGGTCGATACCCAGAGTCGGTGCTAACTAAATGGTGAATGGGATTGGGATTGTGTAACAAGCCAATGCTTGAGGTAACGCTCAAGATATGCTGACGTACACACTGCAACTTGGATGTAGACAAACTAAGTAGAGTCAATACGTCATGAGTCCGTCCCTTCAGACGAGATATGAATGGAATCAACTGCCCTGGAAGAAAATCCAGCTCAAAGTATTCAAGCTCCAACAGCGGATCTACAGAGCCAGTCAACAGGGAAACGTCAAGTTAGTTCACAGGCTTCAGCGTCTGTTAATCAAGTCCTGGTATGGACGGCTCCTAGCTGTTCGACGGGTAACTCAAGATAACCAAGGCAAGCGAACAGCGGGGATAGATGGCATCAAAAACCTCATCCCCGCACAACGTCTGCAACTAGCTCATGATCTGAGCCAACTTCCCCAGGCGCAACCCCTGCGTCGGATTTGGATTCCCAAACCCGGCAAGCCCCAGAAGCGCCCGTTATCGATTCCCGTCATGGCAGATAGAGCTGCCCAAGCATTAGTGAAACTGGTGCTGGAACCGGAGTGGGAGGCAAAATTGGAGCCAAACGTCTACGGTTTCAGATCAGGACGCTCTTGTCATGATGCAATTGCGGCAATCTTCAATATCATCCGCCAACGCCCCAAATATGTGTTGGAGGGAGATATCTCCGGTTGCTTCGAGAACATCTCGCACCGTGCCCTATTGGAGAAAACCCAAACCCCACCCTTTATTCGCCGACTCCTGAGCGGATGGCTCAACTGTGGAGTATTCGATAGTGGATTTCAATCAACCCAGTGTGGAACACCTCAAGGCGGGGTGGCATCACCCTTGTTGGCGTTGATTGCCTTGCATGGGCTAGAAACCCACATCAAGTCGCTTGGAAGCGGGCAACAGCCAATTCATGCGGTATTCTACGCTGATGATTTTGTTGTATTCGCTAACCAGCTATCGGATATTACTCGCACTCAAATAGCGGTAGAACAATGGCTCGAAGGGATTGGGTTACAACTTCATCCCAGTAAAACCAAAATCAGCCATACCTTAGAAGGCAAAGCGGGTTTTGACTTTTTGGGCTTCTCAATCCGGCAATACCGGACGGGCAAATACGGCTCAAACCACGGATTCAAGACGTTGATTAAGCCGAGTCAGCAGAGCCAGAAACATCACTTGGGGCAATTGAAACAGATTGTCTCAATTCATGGCCGTGCAACCCAAGCTGGACTCATTGCTCATCTCAACCCACTCATTACGGGGTGGTGTCAGTATTACTCCAGGGTGGTCAGCAAAGCAGTATTTGCTGCAATGGACTTCCACCTGTTCGGACAACTGCTGCGGTGGGCAAAACACAGGCACCCAAAGCTCAACACTCACCAGATTGTTTCACGCTATTGGTTGGTCAACCAGGGCGAGGGATGGGTCTTTCAAAGTCAAGATGGACTCAAACTCCGTCGGCACAATGAAACCCCCATTCGTCGCCATACGAAGGTCAAAGCCAATCGTTCTCCCTATGATGGAGATTGGGTGTATTGGGGCACCAGACTCAGGTCTTACCCAGAATTGCCGCCATTACGCGCTGACTTGCTGAAACGGCAGCAGGGGAAATGCACTCATTGTGGACTCAACTTTTTGCCAAGCGATCTGATTGAACTCCATCATCAAGATGGCAATCACAACAATCATCGTCGCCAAAACCTGGCACTGTTGCATCGTCACTGCCACGACCAAGTACATGCAGCAGCGACAACTACCGAAACTGGTATTGTTGACAAACAACCAAGGTGGAGAGAAGCCGGATGCACGGAAACGGGCAAGTCCGGTTTTGAAGCCGAGCAGGTGGGGCGACCTACCTGCTTAGGTTAACCAGACTCTTTTAGATTAAGCTGTTTTTTGAGCAAGATCTAACCAATAAGACTGCCAATCTTGGTTTTCCCTCAGTACCCGTAACGCTAACATCGCCCAGGCATTTTCAACACTCCACCAACTGCCAGAACGTTTGAGTCGTTGCTGAATCACATAGCGATGAGCGCTCTCAATTTCACCCGAACCAATGGGCAACTCTGCGGCAATTGCACCTTTGTAGTCGAGTTGGTTTAAGCGATTGTGGATGTAGCGGTAAGCAGAACGCCTATCCATTACGCAAAAGTTGCTGAAGTGATGATGCAGCTTAGGTTTTGGCTGCAAGTTGCACCCCTTCAAGCAAATCATATAACTTACTAATTCCTCTCCAGATCGTTTTCAGTCCAGGTTCATCACTCTGACTGCCCATAAAACCGCCCAGCCTTGCAATCCAACGAATTGCTTGTGCAAACGTCGGTGGCTTCTGMCTGCGATTTTTCGGCTCGAATTTGCGCCGCAACAGTCGCCACTCTGCCCGACTGAGGATGCACTCACAAGATTGCTCAGGCTGCAATCGTGCCTGGTAGGTCAGCCACAAAATTCGAGTGGCAACAATCGAGTAGGTTGCTAAGGCATTGGTCAATCGAGTCCCAC
>LUGL01000061.1 GCA_002796835.1 Elainella saxicola E1
ACTCTCTAATACTTATAAACGCAGTTTCTATGACCTCAATAGCAATTATCGCTTCGTAGAACAAACCGTCCAGCGCGTCCTTGGCCGTGATACCTTTAATCAACAAGAAAAAATCGCTTGGTCTATCGTCGTCGCCACTAAAGGTATTCAAGGCTTTGTCGACCAACTCCTCAACTCTCCTGAATATCTCCAAAATTTCGGCGATGCAACCGTCCCTTTCCAACGTCGCCGCAATCTCCCTTCTCAATCCCTCGGCCAAACTCCCTTTAATCTCAAATCCCCCAGATACGATGAATATTATCGTCGTAAACTCGGCTTCCCTCAAATCGTTTGGCAGGCCGCTCCTCGCTCTTTCAAAGCCCAATCTTCCCAATCTAACCCCGGTGACCCTAAAAATTTCCTCGATATGGCCCGCTCCATTAACCCAACCGTTAATCCTCCTCAAAAACTAGCCGCCGCTAACGTCGATTTCATTAACTCAGTCCCCTACAAAAAGTAGAAAGAGGAAAGTGTAGTTCTAAGAACCTGATAAATGCCTGAGGTTGTGGATTCTAACAGCTTCAGGCTTTTTGTTAAAGATCTGATACACCGTTGGGTAGTAAGGTCAAATCTTGAGAAATAACCCAAACTTACCTCAAGCGCAGCCTTCGCGAGGAGGTTGCTTCTGGCAGAATCCAAGTTCTACGAGAGCACGTCGGATTTGCTCTTGAGAAGGACGTCGTTTTGGAGATTCTAAATTCAGCGATCGAGCTGTCTCAAATAATTCACGAATTAATTCGTCCAAATCGTATTCTTCTTCCGGATGTTTGACAATTCGACCTTCATAAGCTAAGGTATACAGCTCAAGATGATGAACACCGATGACCTTAGAAAGCTTTCTCAGTGTCTCGGGTGTAGGACAAGTCCCCTTAAAGCAGGCCCCACGTAGCCTGGGCTGGGGAATATCAGCCATTTCTGCCAAGCGATTCATACTGATTGATTGCTCTTCCAGATATTGCAGGATCAAAAGCCCTAGTGGAGAACAATCTTTTGCTTGTATTTGTAGCCTCGCTGGCATTGCCGTCCCTTACCTTTATCTAGCTTTTCGAGCATCACTTGGCCGATATTGTTCAGCAGCTCTATCTATTTATATGCGATTTCCTTCTGCTTTTTTCCAACTTTAAAGGTTTGACTGATGCCTAATCAACAATTCTAGCTCGAAGAAAAAATTTGCTTTGGGTTATGCTGCATGGCTTAATGCTTTTCAAGAATTTCTGCAAATTAACTTGATGATTTAGTCCATTTTCAAAATTGTGAAGTACTCTTGACAGAGTATTCCGTCTACTGAAGATTTCACGACAGGTTTGCCAAGGACTCCTAAGAATGCCGCGCCGGAAGCGATCGACCCAAAATCGGCCCCTTCAAGCTAGTGATAGCAGCCATTCGTCTGCTGAAAATTCGTCTGCCGACCTGGATCAACGCCGTTTTACACCAACATCCAATCCATCCTCCGAATCTAGCCTTGCAGTGGGAGATGCATGGCAATCAACTACACCAAGCGATCGGCCTAAAACCAGTCCAGATCTATTTACCGACAGCGAAACAACCCGGATGGCTTCTGTGCTACCCATTTGGGAGGCAAGTAACGTCTTAGCCCAGAATGTCAATTTGCCTTGGATTGCTGATCCTCAGGGCAGACTCTGTTATGCCAAAGACATTGGGGATGGTAAAGGAGCTGTTCACTTTTGGGTCACAGAGGATGTTGAAGATGAATATCCGGCTGCACTTGCGGGCGCTGCTGCGCTTGCAGTTGTTGAATCTTTCGATATTCGTGCGGCCTGTATGCATCTTATCTATGCCGCCCATGCTGCTCAGCTAGATAAACCTTGGGAACAGGAACTAGTCATTGACGATCGACAACTTGAAGCCTATTTAGGACTGAAGAAACGAACCGACAAAAACCGGCAAGCCAAGTTAGCACTGATTGAAGAGCTGGTTAAACAACCCTGCAAAATCACAACGTTCATCTCCTGGTCTGCTCCCGGCAAAAAGCAAATAACCATTGAGGAAGGACGACTCTGGCACCTATTGGGAACTCGTTATCATTATCAGCAAGATATTAATGGCAACAAAGAACTGATTGGGATTACTTTTATCGTAAAAGCCGGATTGTGGGCAAAATATTTTCTGAATGAAGAAGGGCGTAGAAGCAAAGCATTTAACCAATATGGAATGTTGCCAAGGACACTGCTAGAAAGTGTTATGAGTATTTGGCAGCATCACCCTGGTGCAGCGCGATTGATGGTTTGGTTATTATTCAAAACTCAATTCAGCCGTAGCCAACCTCTTAATGTACAAGCCTTAATGGAAATTGCCTATGGGGAACAGAAGATTGAGCAGGCTAAACGAAGCAGTGAGTTGCGCAAAAAACTAGCGAACACTTGGGATGATGATTTGCTAACGCTACATGAACGGGGCTGGCTACTTCGCTTTGATGATGAAACCTATCCCATGGAGATTCGCCCTGCTGGTTTTGGGCGAGAGAATTTACAGCGGCCCAGAGGATTTTTCGATCGTCTTCTTGTCGCAAGGATGTGGATTACCCCTGAAGATTCATTAGTCAATGAAGTTGCAGCCCTCAAGGAACCTGATGTTGCATCTCAACAACAGCTTACTGCATACCAACCTACTCTAATGCTGACCGGAGAGCAAGTGCGAGCCCTGCGCACGGCCCGAGGCTGGAGTCAGCGAAAATTAGCAACTTTGTCAGGATTGAGTCAGGGGTTGATTTCATTGATTGAAAATAACGAGCGCAATATCAGTTCTGAGAACGAAACCATTTTACGGCAGACTTTTCAAACCCATAGCTAGAAACCGATCGATAAAGTATCCCATCACTTTGGGCTTACTCCGTAATTCTCCAATTCTAGAGAACTTTCAGGACAATTTTCCAGGCTCCATCTCCAAAATCAGGTCAAGCTTTAGGGCGATTTTGATTCATCCTAGTGGGTGATGGCGATCGCAAATTTTCTTTTGCATGATAGTGGAACAAGCAGCATATAGAGGTCAAACTGTTGGAAACAAGGCATCACAAATGATTTAATTCTCCTTGTCTAAGCTCGACCTCGGCCTGTAAAAGCATTCACCTAAATATATTCCACGTTGTTATGTAGACTTTAGTGCTGCATAACGCTCGTCCTACTCTGCGTTGATCAAAAAGAATTTGCGCCATTTTAGTTGCATCCATCAGTAAACTGCGGCCTGTCGGAACACTCTGATTCTAATCGGGTAAAACTTCCTCGTATCTCTGCTTTGCCGCACTCAGTCTACTATTGGACCTTCTGATTTAGCCTGCAATTTATTTATGAGTTCAAATCCCCATGATCGACTCAGTTTGTCTTACTTTCCACCTTAAGGAGCTTCAATGGTTGACAAAGCTGAAAGTTTCATCAATGACTTAGATAAAGTTGCCAGAGCACGCCAAGAATTTTCAGGATATTTAGACACGATCGCCAAAACCTTGACCGAAGCTGAACAGGTGGGAGAAACAGCCTCTGGTAAGTTAGGGCTGGAAAGCACGGTGGACGACTTAGAATTGGTCAGCCACAATTTGGCAGAAGGAGCGTTCCGTCTACTGGTGTTAGGCGACATGAAGCGGGGCAAAAGTACATTCCTGAACGCTCTCATTGGCGAAAACATTTTGCCCACTGATGTGAATCCCTGTACCGCCGTACTCACTGTTCTAAGTTACGGACAAAATAAGCAAGTTACCGTCCATTTCAAAGACGATCGAGAACCAGAACTGCTCGATTTCGACACCTTCAAACAGCGCTATACCATTCCACCAGAAGAAGCCAAGAAACTGCAGGAGGAAGGAATTTCTGCCTTCCCCAACGTCGCCTATGCTGAGGTGCAGTATCCCCTCACTCTGCTGGAAAAAGGTGTGCAGATCATTGATAGTCCGGGACTCAACGACACCGAGCAGCGTAACCAGCTGACCTTAGGATATATCAATAACTGTCACGCTATTCTGTTTGTCCTCAGCGCTACTCAACCTTATACATTAGGAGAACAGCGTTACCTCGAAAATTACATCAAAGATCGTGGCCTATCGGTATTCTTCCTGATTAACCATTGGGATGAAATTCAGAATCGGTTGATTGATCCTGAAGATACCACTGCTTTACATGAAGCAGAAAATCGTGTGCGTCAGGTCTTTCGCACCAATCTAACTCCCTATTGCCAGATTGAAGGGGAAAATCGCTATACCGATCGCGTTTTCGAAATCTCTTCGTTGAATGCACTGCGTCAAAGACTCAAACAGGACAATCTGGATGGAACTGGTTTCTCAGAATTTATCCAGGCGCTGAATCATTTTTTAACCAAGGAGCGGGCGATCGCAGAATTGCGGCAGGCTAAATTGGTCGCGCGTCAAGCTTACCGAACCGTACATGAAGCTTGTGAGCGGCGTATTCCTCTGCTGAGCGAAAGTATTCAAGACTTGAGACAAAAAATTCGATCGGTCCAACCGGAGTTCGACCAGCTCGTTAACATCCGCGATCAGTTCAAAGACGAAATTCGGATTGTTGGAGAACGGCAGGCAAGTGCCTGTGCCAACTCTTTCCGGGCTTATCTGCCAGAGTTAGCCAGCACCTTTGAAGCTGATTTTGTCCGCTATCAGCCAGAGTTGAAATTCTTTGACTTCTTGCAAAAGGGTAAGCGACAGGAGTTTGAAGCCTCTTTGCGACTCGCATTTGAGAAATACCTGCTCGACAAAATTGCAGCTTGGAGTTTGCTGGCTCAAAAAGATATGGATGCTGCCTTTGTGAGTTTGGCAAAGAGTGCCACTCAGTATGGTGAATCCTATACTCAGGTGACCGATCGGATCACAGAAAAACTGACTGGACAAAAAGTGATGCCCAATGCCAGTCTTAGTGCAGAAGATAAATCTCCTCGTTGGGCTAAATGGGCCGTGGGTCTCTATGCTCTCACCACAGGGGACGTAGGTGCGATCGCCATGGCCGGAACAGGCGTTTTTGACTGGAAGCAAATCCTCCTCAACTTTGGGGGAGCAGTGCTCGTCACCTCAATGGTTTATGCCGTCACTGGAGTTTTCCTGGGTCCAATCGGCATGGCGCTAGCGGGGCTGGGGCTAGGCGGATTTTCGGCTGAAATGGCACGCCGCAAAGTGGTACAAACCATGAAGGAAGAGCTGATTAAACTCTTGCCTCAAATTGCGCAAGAGCAGTCTTTCCAGGTTTATCAAACGGTCAAAGAGTGCTTTGATACTTATCAGCAGGAAGTCGTCAAGCGGATGAACGATGATATTCAGTCCCGTAAGATTGAGCTGGATGCACTGGTGCAGCAAAAGGAAGATCATGAAATTAACCAACAGGCTGAAGAGCGTCGCTTAAATTTGTTGGATAACGATGTGTTAACCCAACTGCATGACGTTGAGGACGCCTACGACTCCCTACTGGGACAACCGATAAGCATGGTGAATATGGTGAATGCTGCATAATACATATTAAACATCCATACTACGTCGTATTCACAACAACATGGATGGGTTAACCATTTAGATAAAATCTTGCGTTGAGCCTACAGTGCCGACGCAATTTTTTTATGTTGTGAAACCGATCAACAGCAGCGCAAAACACTCTCAGCGGCAATTCCATTAAGACACCTGAGAACATTACTTTGATTGGTATCAAAACAACACTACTAAAAACAACAGAATTTGTAAAGGAAACCGATCGATCGACCAATTGAGGATAGGATTGAAGCAGAGAAGATCAGAGAAGAGAAACCCAGGAAGAAGAAAGAAACAAATTACACACATCTGACAAGGTTTTCCAGTATACGATAACTACCACCTGTGAGATGAGGTTCGATCGATTACAGATCATCTTGCCGCTGAAATCGGTAAGATACTCGATTCTATGAAAACTCGATTCTGAAAATATGGCCATGCACACACAACAACGGTTAGGTATTTTAACAAGTGGCGGAGACTGTCCTGGCTTGAATGCCGTGATTCGGGCAGTTGTGAATCATGCCACCTTAACCTACGACTGGCAAGTCTTCGGCATCCCTTATGCCACGCAAGGACTCCTGGAAAGACAAATGATCCCGCTTCACATGCACAGTTTTGATTTACGCGGGATCGATCCCCTGCTTAGCATGGGAGGAACGATTCTGGGTACGACGAATAAAGGCGATACCCTGGCTCAAAAGGATGAAATTCTTGCCAGCTATGCTGCCTTAGAATTAGATGCGCTGATTGCTATTGGCGGTGATGGCAGTTTATCTATTCTCAGTCAACTGGCAGCTCAAGGGAACTGGCAATTCATCGGCATTCCTAAAACTATCGATAATGATGTCGCTTTAACTGAGCGAGCAGTCGGGTTTGACACAGCTGTGAACACCATTACCGATGCCCTCAACCGTCTCACCTTTACAGCTGCCAGTCACGATCGCGTTATGGTGGTTGAAGTCATGGGGCGAGGAGCCGGACATTTGGCGCTACAGGCCGGAATCGCCGGGGGGGCAGATGTAATTTTGCTGCCTGAAATTCCCTATTCTTTAAAGAACCTGTGCGGCCATTTAACCGAATTGCGAAATCGCTGGCAGCGTAGATTTGCAATCATCCTCGTGGCTGAAGGCATCCACCTCGCCCAAGATGCCTGGGCTCAACCAGATCAAAGACCGACCTGCGGTAAAGGTCAATATATCGCCGATGGCATTGCTCAGTTCAGTCCCTACCCGATCGATACCAGAGTCTCTGTGCTTGGACATATTCAGCGTGGCGGTATCCCTTCTGCACTCGATCGCTTAATTGCTGCTGCTTTTGGTAAAACGGCGGTGGATTTGCTGGCCAAAGGCCATTCTAATCAAATGGTTGCTTGGCAAAATAGCAAAGTCGTTGCCGTACCGATCGACCAAATGTGCGCCATGAGTCCTTGCCCCGTTGATCCCAATGGTGACTTGGTACAAACTGCAAGGGCTTTAGGTATCTATCTGGGAGAGTAAAAGATGCAGCATGAAAGTTAGAGAGTATACAAACCTAACAAATGAAAGGCTTAATAACGATCACGCTTAAGAATTAAGCCTTCATCATCAACCAAATTTTTGGTAAAAGCCAAGAAAGCAGTCGAGGGAATCTGTAGTACAGGACGATCACATTTCTGCCTGTTGCTGGGGCAGGCAGTTCAGAAGTTCAACAAGCTGCTGATAAACAGATTCATGCGTATATTCATCTTCTGGATGAGGAGCTTGTCCAGGTTGTTGAAAATAGGGGCGCTCGCCAAAAAGTTGCCCCCATCGAATATCAACTTGTTTAACTAATTCATACAGATATTGCGGATGATGAACTTGCATTTCTAACAATTCACGTAGAGCCTCCAATGGTAAGTTGAAATGACGACTGATGCAAACTTCATCCGTAGCGACAAGTGTCTGTAAAACAGCTTTCAATACACCCGATGAATCAACCAAATTACGATCGATAAACAGATTAATTTCAGCTTTTGCCTGCAACAATTGAGGAACGGGAGATTCTCCCTTTAAAAAAGAGCCCCCTTCCCGCCCAATCACTTCAGCCAATGAGAACTGCCGATCAACAAGTATTGCTTTCTGAATATCTTGTTCTACACCGCTCTCTTCGTCATTATTGCTTTTATTTCGATCTAAAGTCATACACAAAATTTACACCTTATACAGAACAGCACAACTTCCCGGAGATTCTCAAACATTTCCTGGGCATCTTCGGCAAATTAACCTACATGCCGAAATTCTGGTTGAAGGTTAATATTGATGGTAGCAAGCACTAGGTGAACCTCTCCTAGTCATAATAGATCAATCATTGAAGCTAATTTCCCATTGAATATGATATCTAAAAAGATCGATAGGCAAGAGTTTTTGCAGTCTTTGATGGTGCCACCGGGCAAGAAAATTTCTCTCAAGAAGGACTACGATCCCAGCTTTAAACCAACCAATATCACTAAAGAAGATGCTCATGCCCTCTTGCAAAGCGGCATTGAAAAAATGGCTGAGTTTCAAGATAAACTCTATGCTCAAAATACCTATGGCCTCTTGATTAATTTCCAGGCAATGGATGCAGCGGGCAAAGACGGCACAATTAAGCATGTCATGTCTGGCTTAAATCCACAAGGATGCCAGGTATTTAGCTTCAAAGTTCCATCTGCGGAGGAGCTAGATCACGATTACCTCTGGCGCTACACAAAGTCGCTGCCGGAGCGGGGTCGCATCGGCATTTTCAATCGTTCCTACTATGAAGAGCTGCTCATTGTGCGAATTCATCAGGATCTATTAGACAGACAACAGCTCCCGCCTGAGATCAAAAACAAGAAGATCTGGGAGCGCCGCTTTGCAGAAATCAACAATTTTGAAAAGTATCTTGTAGATAATGGAATTATTGTCCTGAAATTCTTTCTGAATGTATCAAAGGACGAGCAGAAAAAGCGCTTTTTAGAACGAATCGATCGCCCCGAAAAGAACTGGAAGTTTTCAGAAAATGACGTCAAGGAACGGGCCTTCTGGGACGACTATATGAACGCTTATGAAGATGTATTTAATAATACCAGCACTAAATGGGCACCCTGGTATATCATCCCTGCCGATCGCAAATGGTTTACTCGTCTTGCCGTTGGGAGCGTAATTTACTTCACGCTAGAATCACTAGGGTTGGCTTATCCCACCGTAACTGAAGCCCATCGACAATCCTTACTAAAAGCTAAAGAACTTCTGGAAAACGAAGGGAAGTGAATTATGGTAACGACGTATCCTCAATGGTTTTGCTTCCATGCTATTTCGTGATCTCGTTCATGCAGCAGAAAATAAATATAATCGGCTGTTGACCATCTTGGTTTTAATTTATTTTTTTTCACCCTTCGTGGTCAATCTGCCGATTGGGAATTTATTCGTTTTTATCGNTTTTTTTTGGGGCTATTATTCTCGTCGCTTATCAAATTAATCCCCGCCCCAAGGTGCTAAGAATTTATTTGGGGCTGGTATTGTTTGCCCTGTTACTCAGAGCGATCAGCTATTCACCACACACTTCTTTGGATTTCAGAGATTTTTTGGGTATCTTCAGCACGATTATTCTTTTGGCATTTTTTGCGCTATCTATTTACTTAATACTGGAAGAATTGACAATCGCAGAGCAAGTTACAGCCGACCTGATTAAAGGGGGGATTTGCGTTTATTTTTTGTTAGGCTTTTTCTGGGCAGTCATGTATTCTCTGATTTGCGAGTTTAACACCGATGCATTCAATGCTGCATCTTCAACAATTACCAGATCAGATCTGACGCACTTCAGTTTCACAACACTCACCACAGTTGGGTACGGAGATATCTCTCCAGTCAGCGAGATTGCCAGAGTTCTCGCGAATTTAGAAGGAATGGTAGGCGTGATGTATCCGGCTGTCTTTCTTGCACGTTTAGTCAGTTCACAGAGTAACCGGTGATCTTTTGCATATCAGGATTCACAGACAAAAGCAAAGTTACTAAGTCCTGATAGACACGATCGGCAGCAAGCAGTACAGAGGGACTGAGTTCCAGACCAAATTCTAAATTTTCTGCCTCAATCAAATAGACAGTTACTTCACGAGGAAACTGATCGCGAAAGATTTTACGTCCCGCAGCGATCGCATGCTCCCATCGAAAGTCATGCAAGGTAAAACTGGGTTCTGGCAGACGTTCTAACACCTCTCCCGGAACTTGATAAACTGCTCCTGGTTCAGACCCCGTGCTGCTCGCGTCAATCAAAATGAGGGCATGGCTTCCCCTGGCCTGAAACATCACATCCATACCGCTTGTTCCGCAGTCAAATACTTGCACGTTCGGAAGCGGATGTTGCTGCAAATAGCGCTGAAGCCGTTGGGCCACCAGAACTCCAACTGCATCATCACTGCGATTGAGATTTCCACAACCAATAATTGTCAACATTTAAAAAAGCATCCACAGAAATTAACCCACTTGAAAAATCCAAAATTCTGTACGGGCAGAGCGCTCTGCCCCAACCAACTTCGGATGAAAAAAAGAGACGCGATCGATCACGTCTCTCCAGCAAGATCAGAATTCAGTGTTCAAGAGGTTCTAAAACGGGCCAACTCTTCACCCGTCTTCGCATCATGAGCATGGACAGTACAAACCAGACAGGAATCAAAGGAACGCGCCACATGACCTACTTCGATCGGATCTTTTGGATCTTGGATCGGGGTACCAATCAGAGCAGATTCGATCGGTCCTAGCGATTCGTTGCCATCCCGTGGACCCACATTCCAGGTGGTAGGCGCAATGATCTGATAGTTTTTGATCTTACCGCCTTCCAATTCTACCCAGTGACATAGGGATCCGCGTGCCGCTTCGGTGGCTCCCCAACCCCGACCATCTTTTTCTTGCGGCTTGATGTAGAACGGTTCGTTGAGCCGGAATTCACGCAGACAACGTTCAGCCTGACGATAGAGCTTGACAATTTCATGAACCCGCGCCATTTGCCGCAGATGAATGCTGGCTCCGCCCATCGCTTTGAACATGCTGAGGATTAGGCCATCATAATGTTGCCAGGATTCTCCATGTTTGCCCCCAGCAACTAATTGCCGCGCCAAGGGTCCCGCTTCCAATCGTCCATAGTCAATGTGACGAACCGCACTGGCCCAGGAATAGGCTCCTCCTTCAAAGTCATGATCGTTCTTTTGAATCGGCTGCGTGGTGCGATCGAATGGATGAACATCGGCATTCCCTTCGTTATACCAGGAGTGAGCCAGGTTCTCCCTTGCAAAAGCCTGATCCATCAACGAATGGGTATCTGTGAAACTATCATAGACACCACTCTTCATGATCACTGCTGCATTCCGACCTTCGATCGTCGGCTTTTGGTATTTATCTTCATGCGGCAGGTATCCCCAGGTGATATAGCGGCCTACCCCTGCACCATACAGGTCTAATCCGATATCCAATCCCATCCGCCAATAGAAGCCCAAATCAGAATTCGCATGTTTCGGATCTTCATCTAACCAGGCCATAAAGTCATCATAGGTTTGAATCTCTTCATAGCGTTCCAAAGAGCAGCCTAACCAGACGGGCTCCAGCCAATTTTTACGGAAATATTCCAGAATCGACCAGGCCCGTGTGATATCTGTTAGCGTCGGAGCACACATAACGCCTCCGGGCACCATGTAGCTGGANGTGAGGCCACTGACCGCCCAATAGCGCATAAATCTCCACAGGCTTGGCAGAAATCGTGACACCCAGTTCATAGGATGTGCCGATAAAAGCTGCAAACCGCCGACAGGCTTCTTCGTAAAATGGGCTGTCTTTATATTTGGGATGACAGAGATCGATCGCAAATAGTCCATAGAAATAGCGCGGAATACTTTGGATCGATTCGGCAAGCTGACCTAAATTGCGGGCAAGGATCGCATTACGCGGCACTTCAGTTCCCCAAGCCGTATCCAAAGCCCAAGAAGCGCAAGTAAGGTGAGAGCCTCCACAAATGCCACAGGCACGCGGCGTTACAATCAGACCAGCCTGTGGATCTTTACCGCGCAAGATAATTTCAAACCCCCGAAACAGTTCGGCATGGGTCCAGGCATTCGTTACCTGTCCATCTTGAATCTCAACTCGCACATCCAGGTCGCCTTCAACCCGTCCAACCGGAGAAATATCTAATGTTTGAACTGCCATAGTCTTGCTGTTGTCTTACTGTAGAGCATTGTGAGTCGTTTGCGATCGGGGCGGTCATACCGTAAAAATATCTTCTTCAGCCCAGGCAGGGGTGGCATCTTTGGCGACGATCGTCAGTAGCGCGTAGTCTTTCTTATTCACACCTGCGGGCAATTCTTTAGGAACACCCATAACAGTTTGAGTCTTAAACAGCGTACCGGGCTTCAGATCATGGAACGGGAATTCAGGCTCAGTGCAGCCTAAGCAAGGCATTCCAGCCCGAGTTTTAGAAGAAACTCGATTCCATAAAATCCGGTTACAGGAAGAGTGCGTCATGGGTCCACGGCAACCCAAGTCATAGTAGAGGCAGCCTTTGCGTTGACCAAATTCATCTGCTGAGGCTTTATAGGCAAAGTGAATATTACGAGTACATCCGGTCTGAGTAAAGCTCTTGAAGAAGGTTTGAGGTCGATTGAATTCATCCAGGGTAATGTCACCCAAGCGACCTGTGGCAACAGCTACCAGAATTTGGGTAATCCAATCTGGGTGAGCGGGACAACCAGGGATATTGATAACCGGCAATCCAGCTTTCGATCGATAATCACTGCCCAAAGCGCCGCCTGCTTGCCGCTTCAGAAACTGCAATCCCTTAGAGTCACTTGGATTAGGCTCCATCGCTGGAATACCACCCCAAGTTGCACAATCTCCTACAGCAACCACAAAGCTAGCAGCGGCTGCAAGGTCTTGTAACCAATCTTTCATGGGGCGATGAGCAAAGCGATTCCAGTTACCCGTCCCATTTGGCGCATTAACAACCGATCCTTCAAACACCAAAATATCTAAAGGAATTTTGCCGGATATACAATCCCAAAGCAGTTGTTGGAGCTGATCTCCTAGCTCTAGCCCCAGCGAAGGATGCCAGAGCACATTGATGCCGAAGTCGGTAATCAAATCACAAACGCTGGGTTCCTCTGCATTTAAAAAAGACATGGTGTTGCCCGAACAGGCACCACCCTGAAGCCAAAGCACATTGGTCATAAGGCCACCTTTATAGTTAGTTCGTTGCGGATAGATTGGAGCGATCGGGCCTAACTTCAGGTGGCGGATCGATTGATGCGTGACCCCTAGAACTGCCACCTTAAGGGTTTGAATCTCTATAATATATCTAACAGTTTTGCCGATCAAACTTTGATATTAAGCAAAATTTTAGATTTGCCAACCCAAGGGAAAGAACGACGATTGCATCCCCGCCATTTTGACTCGTTTCGGTATCAACTGTTGCAAAATTTTTAACTGCAATTGAGTAGGGCGTTAAAGGCTGAAATCTTTGTCCCCCAAATCTTTTACGCTTGAAATACTGTAAAAAACATGGCAAGCAATCTAATTGCACTTTATGCTTCTTTGAGATTAATTTGCATCAAATTGATTTGCAAATAATACGAAATAAACAATCAGAAAGTTGTTTAAGTTCGATCAACGCAACAAGTTTGTTGTTAAATTCTATCGTTTGAGAAACATCAATAGAAATCATATAATTTCTAAGTGTTGTGAACCAAATCTGAAGTCTTTCTAAATTCATTCCCAAAATCCCCAAGTTTAGAGTGTACTTAGGTTAAGTGATCTGATTAATTAAAATGGATGATTGATGCATAAAGCGATCGGTTTACAGGGGTAATTGGCTAACAAAATGATCGGCTCTATAGATCTTCTTTTGGCACTTTTGTTAAGCATTGGCTGAGGTGCAAAGGTTGTTTTGGGACAATGTCAGAATCCGAATCAGCTCACTGATCAAGAGCACTCAATGGGGCAAGAACACTCCGCATAGTCGGGCAATAGTTGGGCAATGGTTGGGCAATAGTAGGCAATAGTCGGGCAATATGTAGCTAGGCAGAATAGCCGGGGGAGATGCAGTGGATCACGATTTGGCAGATGAAGTGGTGAGAGCGGCGATCGCTTCAATCGAGGTAGAATCAGCAACTCTGGTGGAAAAATTAGAGATGTTGATCGAAATGGCAACAGGACTGCAAAAGAAGCCAAAACACGCAGAGCAATTGTGGCAGGCAGTCACTCTGTATGAACGAGCCATCGAGCTATGCGAAAACAGTCAGCCCTTGCTAAAAGGACGATCGCTAGCAGGCATGGGAACCGCTTTACGCACCATTCCCGACGAGGGTCCTGGTCTGCTGCTGCGAGCAAAAACCTGTTACGAAACTGCTCTACCGCTGTTGCAGGAACATGCCAGTCCGGAAGAAATCGCTGAAGCAGAAATGAATCTGGGTCTGGTGTTACAATCCTTAGCCGGATTTCATCAGGCCAATCTATCCGACAGTATTCAAGCTTATCAGCGGGCATTGAGGGTATTTACGGGAGACTCTTATCCACAGGAACATGCGATTTTGCAAAACAATATTGCGATCGCCTACCTCTCTATGCCGTTAACAGAAGGTGACGATATGCGGCAAGCTTTGGCCGTACAAACGTTTCGGCAGGCTTTGCAATGGGTAACGCTGATCGACCATCCCAGCGAATATGCCATGCTGCAAAATAACCTTGGCAATGCCTTGCAATATCTTCCCAGCGTTCACCCAGTTGAGAATAACTGGCAGGCGGTTCAAGCCTATGATGAGGCTTTGAAGGTAAGAACTGCAAGGGATATGCCGATCGAATATGCGAATACGATTGCCAATAAGGCCAATGCGCTGATGAATCTACCGGATGATCCACAACACCCAGAAGCCGGAAATCCGCGCCATCTTAAGGCCGCACAGACCTACTATCAAGAAGCGGCTGAGCTGTTTCAGCATTATGGAAGATTTGAGCAAGTAGAAGCGGTGCAGCAGGTGCTGCAAGAAATTGCTGCTGAGTTAGCGGTGATTCCCAGTCCAGTTGATTGATTTTGATTTCTTATGGAGAGGACTATGAACGAATTTCTAACGGATCCATTGGTGCAAGCGTTGTGGTCGGATTTTGTAACGGGAGAAGTCACGATCTTTACAGGTCTTATCTGGTTAGGAATAGCGGTACTTTTCTCGATTGCAGGTGGCGCAATTGGCGGCATATTGCTGGCTCATAAAGATTTAGGCTACCGGCTCTCTGCCATGATTGGCGGCTTGTTTGGTCCAGCCGCAGTGATTCCCGCAACTATCTTGGGATTAATTGCCTTGAAAATCTCCTGACGAGTCACGGTAAGTGCAATCACTTAACATTGCGATCGCAATCTAGAACTGACAGCTATCACAAAAATATTAGGAGTCAAGAACATGCTAGAGGTCGGCTGGTTTTCAACCAAGTTATTGGCAAAGGGAAAATTACTGCGAAATCCGGGTTACTTCGCGCGTGAAACAGCGTTGGGCGTGATGATCGGCTTTTTGCTGATTGTTGGGTTGGATAAATTAGGAGCCGATCTATGGCTATCCATTCCCATCAGCGGATTCATCACAGGAATACTAATGCCCTTCCTGCTCAAGGATGTCAAGATGCAATAATGACCTCTTTTCACCCCCCTTTCTAAGGGGGGCAAGGGGGATCAAAACAATATTTGTATCTATACCAGGATATTCCCATTTCCTTTCCCTTCACATTCGATCGCCCATCCCTTCAGAAAACTCGTATTCAGGAGACCAGTATGGTTCAAACCCCTTCGCCTCCCAGAGCAGAAGCTAATTCAGAATCGGCGGTCACCTTAGCAGCCTTAGTGAATGAGATCAACCAATTTGAAGCGATCGTCAGTGAATGGGATGAGGCACAGCGGGCGACAGTCGCAGGATTACGACGGGCGATCGAAGCATTACACCGAGAGGCCTTGCTGCGGCTAATTCGACAAGTCAAGCAAGAGGCTTTGCCTGCTTTACGACATGCGGCTGAAGATGAACTCGTGTATGGTTTGCTGCGCTATTACGAACTGGTGAAGCCACCCACACCACCGTTAGCTCAGCGCTTGCAACTAGCACTCGATGAAGTGCGACCTGGCTTGCAGAGCCATCAGGGAGATGTGGAGCTAGTCACGGTTGATCCGCCACTCGTGGAGGTGCGATTGATTGGCACCTGCGGTCACTGTCCAGCAGCAGGACTCACCCTTTCCCAAGGCGTGGAAGAGGCGATCAAGCGGCATTGTCCCGAAATTACGCAGGTTGTTGCCGTGCAGCGACATGAAGGTGCTATTGGTGAGGAGCGGCTGAGTCCGTTTGCAACTCCAGATGCAGGTTGGTTGGAGGTGACAGCTCTGGCAGAAGTGCCTCGTAACGGAGTCCTGGCCATGAAGCTAGAAGGTCGATCGCTCCTATTAAGCCGAGTGAACGATCGGGTGGTCTGTTTTCAGAATGCTTGCAGTCATTTAGGCGTACCGGTAGATGCAGGTGAAGTAGAAGAAGGGGTATTGACTTGTCCCTACCATCATTTTCGCTATGATCTAGCGACCGGAGAATGCCTGACTTCCCCACAAACCCCACTGTTCAGCTATCCAGTCGAAATCAGAGGCGGTCAGGTTTACGTGCAGCTTTGGGGGAACGCATGACCCAGGTGAAGATTCGCTTAACCCAGCCGGTTGCCGCATCAGATCCGGTATTGCCTGCCCACTTCCTCGATCCGGCAGGAGCCGCCGTGATTTTAGGGGGCCTGGGAGATGCGGAATTGCCAACCGCGATCGCTCCAACGGCCAGCAGCTTGTTTGGTCCGCGCGGTGTTTGTTTGGCTGCAGAAACGGGTCCGCTCTGGGTGGCCGATACAGGACATCATCGGTTGTTGGGGTGGCAAACCTGTCCCCAGTCCGATCGTCAGCCCGCAGATTGGGTGATTGGTCAGCTAGATTTTCAGCAGGAAGGTCAGAATGCCAAAGGCAATCCCCATTCAGCGAGCCTGAGTGTGCCAACTGGAATTTGTCTTTGCGGCGCAGGGTTAGCAGTCGCCGATGCCTGGAACCACCGAATTCTGATCTGGGATACCTTGCCACAAGATCACAATGTGCCTGCCGATCGGGTGTTGGGACAGGCCAATTTCCATTCGGGTGAACCGAATCGTGGCCAATTTGACACAGATGCCGATCGGCTGCACTGGTGCTACGGCGTTTTGTATCATGCCGGGAAACTGCTGGTTGCAGACACAGGTAATCGTCGCATTTTAATCTGGAATCAACCGCCCAGCGAAAATGGTCAGCCTGCTGATGTGGTCTTGGGACAGCCGGATTTTCGATCGCGCAATGAAAACGGGGGCGGTTCACCTACAGCTCGCAGTATGCGCTGGTGTCACAGCATGGCGATCTGGCAGGGCAATCTCGTCGTTGCGGATGCGGGCAATAACCGGATTCTGATCTGGAATGGCATTCCCACCGACTCGAATGCGCCTTGTGCTGCTGTGTTGGGTCAGCCCGATTTCGAGCAGGTGGAGCTAAATCAAGGTCAGTATTTACCCAGCGCCAAAAGCCTAAATATGCCCTATGGGGTCACGGTAATTGGAGACTGGCTCTTAGTTGCAGACACCGCCAATTCTCGCTTATTGGGTTGGCAGGGGCGATCGGACCTCAAAGCCCTGCAAAACGCGCCTGCGGATCTGCTGATCGGTCAGTTCGACAGCCAAAGCAAAGGCGAAAATCGGTTTTATGGCTTGCCGATGCGGGATAGCCTCTGCTGGCCCTATGCAGTACAGGCGGTTGGCAACACTCTTGCAATTGCGGACTCCGGCAACAACCGGATTCTGCTCTGGAGGTGGCCATGATCTCGATCGACCTACTTCAAGCTGAAGAAATTCGGGTACAGGGAACGGTACAAGGCGTCGGCTTTCGTCCCACGGTTTACCGCTTGGCCCAGGGGAATGGCCTCAAAGGTGAAGTTTGGAATGATGGCACCGGCGTTGGAATTCGAGTTGNTCGGCACAACCGCCGCCATTGAAACCTTTGTGCAGCAGCTCCAGCAAGACTGCCCGCCATTAGCCCGGATTGAATCAATCGATCGATCGCGCCTCCCCTCCCCTCCTGATTATTTAGACTTTCAGATCGCAGATAGTGTTACCTCCACTGTTCACACCCAAATTCCGCCTGACGCAGCAACTTGTCCTGACTGTCAGGCGGAAATTTTCGATCCGCTTAGCCGCTGGTATCGCTATCCGTTCACAAATTGCACTCATTGTGGTCCTCGCCTCAGCATTCTTAAAGCGATTCCTTACGATCGCAAAAATACCAGCATGGTGGAATTTGACCTCTGCCCAGCCTGCCAACAGGAATATCAGCAAGTCACCAACCGACGTTTTCATGCTCAGCCGATCGCCTGCCACCATTGCGGCCCCCATGCCTGGTTAGAACGAGCAGACGGTAAGCCGATCGTCTCAGATATGTTTTCCATGATGGATGATGTGGATGCAGTCTGTACCCTGCTGCAACGCGGCGAGATTGTCGGCATCAAGGGAATTGGCGGTATTCATCTCGCCTGTGATGCCACGAACGAAACGGCAGTGCAAACCCTGCGGCAGCGCAAACACCGCTATCACAAACCCTTTGCCCTGATGGCCCGCGATCTGCAAATTATCGATCGCTATTGTCACATGAACGAAGCCGAACGAACGCTTCTCCGCAGTCCATCTGCCCCAATCGTCCTCCTGCAGCGCAAATCAAATGTTCCAACTGAACCCGCGATCGCACCCTCTGTAGCGCCCCAAATCCAGCAGCTCGGCTTTATGCTGCCCTATACTCCCCTACATCACCTGATTCTGCGCCGCATGACTCGCCCGATCGTTCTGACTAGCGGTAATTTATCGGATGAGCCACAGTGCATCGACAATCAGGAAGCCAGGGAAAAACTGAGTAAAATTGCCACCTATTTCTTGCTGCATAATCGCCCGATTGTGAATCGTGTGGATGATTCAGTAGTGCGGGTTTTATCCACCGATGAGAATCAGACTGCGAATATTCAAATCCTGCGGCGTGCCAGAGGCTATGCTCCTGAACCAATCCGGTTACCCTCTGGCTTTGAGGCTGCCCCCCCGATTCTAGCGATGGGCAGTGAACTGAAAAATACTTTTTGCTTGCTGCAATCCGGACAGGCCATCCTGTCGCAACATCTCGGCGATCTGGAAAATGCTGCCGCATTTCAGGCTTATCGTCAAACGATCGAACTCTATCAGCAGCTCTTTGAACACCAGGCCCAGATCATTGCTGTCGATCAGCATCCTGAGTATCTTTCCACTAAACTCGGTCAAGAATGGGCAGGCGATCGCCCGCTTGAGTCAATTCAGCACCACCATGCCCATATCGCAGCCTGCATGGCCGAAAATCAGTTGGCGATCGATACTGAACCCGTTTTAGGCATTGCCTTGGATGGACTCGGATTTGGTACAGACGGCACACTCTGGGGCGGTGAATTTCTGCTGGCCGACTATCGTCAGTTTGAGCGGCTGGCTCGATTCAAACCTGTAGCCATGTTAGGCGGAGCACAGGCAATTTACCAACCCTGGCGCAATACCTACGCCCATTTGAAAGCCGCCTTTGACTGGCCGATCCTGCAAGCCTCCTATGGAGATTTAGACCTCATGCAGTTCTTGGCCCAACAGCCGCAAGCTATTCTGGATCAAATGCTGGCCAAGGGTCTGAATAGTCCGATCGCCTCTTCTTGCGGACGGTTGTTTGATGCCGTCGCTGCGGCAATCGGTCTCTGTCGAGCACAGGCCAGCTATGAAGGACAAGGTGCGATCGAATTAGAAGCTTCGATTCAAGCTGAGCATCTTCAGGCCGTTCAAACGGGCTATCCTTTTGCGATCGTCCAGGCAACCACCCAAACAGGTTCAATCCTGCAACTCGAACTCCAACCCATGTGGCAAGCCCTATTATTTGACTTGCAGCAGCAAGTATCCCCTGGCCTGATCGCCACTAAATTCCATCTAGGGTTAGCGCAGGCGATCGCCCAAACTGTTCATCAGCTCGCTCAGCAATATTCCTTTCGTCAGGTCGCACTGACGGGCGGCGTATTTCAAAATCAAATCTTGCAGGATCTCGTCCATCAAAAATTAGCCGCGCAAGGACTTTCAGTGTTGACCCATCATCGCGTGCCGCCCAACGACGGCGGATTATCGTTAGGACAAGCTGCGATCGCTGCAGCCAGAAGTTTACAGAACCGAACGGTTGAAAGGAGGTAAAGGCAACATGTGTTTAGGCATTCCGGGTCAAATTGTGGAAATTGTTGATGCTGATCAGAAATTGGCGATCGTGGACGTGGGTGGCGTTCGGCGGCAGGTCAGCCTTGCCTTAATTGTGGATGACACCCATTCAGTTGAATCCTGCTTAGGCGATTGGGCCTTAATCCATGTCGGCTTTGCCATGAACCGCATCGATCCCATCGAAGCAGAGGAAACCCTATCCTTATTGAATGAATTAGCATTAGCCCAAGATCAAATCAGAGCCGCCCATTAAAGATCGTAGGGGCGAAGCATTTGGCAAATCAGCTCTGCAACAATTCCTACATTCTTCATCCAAATGCTTCGCCCGTACAAAATTAAGGATGATCGATCGATAAGGCAAAGGAAATAAAAGATGAAATACGTCAATGAATTCCGCGATCCACAAACCGCCAAGGCCATCCTCCAGGAAATTGAAGCAGTAGCCGCCCAGATCAGCCAAACCCGATCGCAGCCACTCAAAATCATGGAAGTCTGCGGCGGTCACACCCATTCGATTTTCAAATATGGCCTAGAAGATTTGCTGCCCAATTCGATCGAACTGGTGCATGGTCCGGGTTGTCCCGTTTGCATTATGCCGAAAGGCAAATTGGATGATGCGATCGCGATCGCCCAGCAGCCCAACGTGATTTTCGCCACCTTCGGGGACGCCATGCGGGTACCCGGTTCTCGGCAAAGTTTGCTGCAAGCCAAAGCCACCGGAGCAGATATTCGCATGGTCTATTCGCCGCTAGATGCCCTCACCATCGCTCAAGCCAATCCCGATCGAGAGGTGGTGTTTTTCGGAATCGGGTTTGAAACCACCGCACCCAGCACCGCAGTGACGTTGCTACAGGCCGCAGCCGCAGGCATTTCGAACTTCAGTCTGTTCTGCAATCATGTTTTGGTCGTGCCCGCCCTCGAAGCCTTGCTAGCCAAGCCCGATTTGCAGCTCGACGGATTTGTCGGTCCTGGCCACGTCAGCATGGTGATTGGCACAGAGCCTTACGAGGTGATCGCCCAACGCTATCAAAAGCCCGTCGNTCGTCGCCGGATTTGAGCCGCTAGATATTTTGCACGCCATCTGGATGCTGTTGCAGCAGTTGCACGAAGGTCGATGCGAAGTCGAAAATCAATATACTCGTCTGGTCCAGCCTGAAGGCAATTTGAATGCCCTGTCTGCGATGCGGCAAGTGTTTGAAGTGCGCGATCGATTTGAATGGCGAGGCTTAGGCGATATTGCCGTTTCTGGACTAAAAATTCGGGCAGACTATGCCGCCTTTGATGCGGAGCAAAAATTCGCCTTACCTGGTCAACAGGTCGCCGATCATCGCGCCTGCCAATGTGGTGAAATTCTCAAAGGCGTATTGAAACCCTGGCAATGCAAAGTATTTGGCACCGCCTGCACCCCAGAACATCCAATCGGAGCCTGCATGGTGTCTTCAGAAGGAGCCTGCGCCGCCTACTACAAATATGGGCGGCTCTCCATCACCAAACCCGCTACGACTGCTCCCACTGAGGTAACCGTATGACGATCGCCATGCAACCCCCTTCTCGCAACTCCAAACCTCGACGGCGTCCCCTGCAAGATTCGGTCGTGACTCTGGCCCACGGCAGCGGCGGCAGCGCCATGCGAGATCTGATTGACCACCTGTTTGTCCAGGAATTCGACAATCCAACGCTGGCCACTTTAGAGGATCAGGCCCGATTCGATTTAGCGTCACTGATATCTTTGGGCGATCGGCTAGCGATGACCACCGATTCCTTTGTCGTCGATCCGCTGTTCTTTCCTGGCAGCGACATTGGTGCATTGGCGATCAACGGCACAGTCAACGATCTGGCCGTGAGCGGCGCTAAACCGCTTTACCTGACCTGCAGCGTCATCCTAGAAGAAGGTCTGCCGATCGAAACGCTGACCAGAGTGGTACGCAGCATGAAAACCGCAGCGCTGGCCGCAGGCGTGCAAATCGTCACTGGCGACACGAAAGTCGTCCCGCGTGGCTCAGCCGATAAGCTCTTCATCAACACAACCGGCATTGGCGTGATTCCAGCAGGCATTGCTCCCGCCGCTCAGCAAATTCGACCGGGCGATGTGGTGATTCTTAACGGTAGCCTGGGCGATCACGGTGCCGCTATTCTGGTCGCCAGAGGAGAACTCGCCCTAGAAACCCCGATTCAAAGCGACTGTCAGCCATTGCATGAGTTAGTTGCAGCGATCACCCGAACCTGCCCAACGGTACGAGCCATGCGCGATGCCACCAGAGGCGGTCTTGCTACCGTACTCAACGAATTTGCCCAAACCGCCCAGGTCGGACTACGGCTACAGGAATCCGCGCTACCCGTCAAACCCGAAGTGGCAGGCATGTGTGAACTGCTAGGTCTAGATCCGCTCTATCTCGCCAACGAAGGCAAACTCCTCGTCGTCGTACCGCCCGACCATGCCGATGCCGTTCTATCCACCATGCGGCAACATCCCGCTGGCCTGGAAAGCCAAATCATCGGTGAAGCAATCGCCTCTCCAGCAGGCATGGTCGTCCTACAAACCGCATTTGGCGCAGAACGCATCGTCGATATGTTAGTCGGAGATCAGTTACCCAGAATTTGTTAGTAGGGGCAACGTAAGGGCAACGTAGGGGCGCAGCATTCGGACAAAAATTTTTAGCTTTCCAGTAGAGATCTGCGCCCGAATGCTACGCCCTTCCCCTAGAGTTGACACAGCAGATAATTTATTAAAACCGGTATCATCATGCATGAGTTAGGAATTACAAGAAACATAGTCGCGATCGTCTCCGAACATGCAGGCAGCGCCAAAGTGCAGCGAGTTTCCTTGGAAATCGGTCAGCTCTCAGCCGTCTTACCGGAATCCATTCGATTTTGTTTTGATGTCTGCACCCAGGGAACCGGCTTAGAAGGCGCTGAACTAGAGATTATCGAAATCCCCGGTTTGGCTCGGTGTCAAAGCTGTGGGACGATCGTCGAGTTAGAGCAGCCCTTTGGCATCTGTGATTGTGGCAGCGTAGCGCTTGAGATTATCCAAGGGGAAGAGTTAAAAATCAAAGCATTTGAGATGGAGGATGTATGTGTGTAACTTGCGGTTGTTCCGACGGCATGGAAGTGACGATCGACGATCTCAGCCATGAGCATGTGTTACCCGATGGAACAGTAATTACCCATTCTCATCACGTTCATCTTCAAGATCATACGCATCATCATTCCCATGATCATGATCCTCATTCCCACGAGCATCATCACTCCCATAATGGCGATGATCATGATCACAATCACCATGATCACAATCACCATGATCACACCTCAGCCCCAGACGTAACACAACTCAACGCCAAACTGCATGCCGACATGCATGGCACCACTGCCATTCTGGAACAAAATATCCTGGCAAAAAACGATCTGCTAGCGGCTCAAAATCGGGGCTGGTTCAAAGGTCGGAATATTTTGGCGCTGAATTTGGTCAGCTCTCCGGGCTCCGGCAAAACCACTTTGCTGACGCGCACTATTCAAGACTTGCAGCAACAAATTCCAATTGCCGTGATTGAAGGCGATCAGGCCACCACCAATGACGCTCACCGGATTCGCGAAACAGGCTGTCCTGTCATTCAAATCAACACCGGCACCGGATGCCATCTGGAAGCCAATATGGTAGCCCAGGGATTAGAAACCCTGAAACCGCCGATGAATTCGATCGTGATGATTGAAAACGTTGGCAATCTGGTCTGTCCAGCCCTGTTTGATTTAGGCGAACAGGCTAAAGTCGTGATTCTTTCAGTAACGGAAGGCGAAGATAAGCCGATCAAATATCCCCACATGTTTCGCGCCAGCCAAGTGATGATTCTCACCAAAACGGATCTGCTGCCCTATGTGCCCTTTGATGTCGATCGCTGTTTAGCCTATGCGCGTCAGGTGAATCCCAAAATCCAAATCTTCCAGGTTTCGGCGATCACAGGTAACGGTTTGGCAGATTGGTACACCTGGTTGCAGCAGCAGTTTCAAGCCGATTCAGTCAGTCCCTGATTGAATTCACAAAACGATTGACGAGCAGGGAATCACTTGGCAATCAGCAACCGTTTTCACTCCAACCACGAGGCGATCGTCCTATCTTAGAACGATCGCCTTTTTGTCAACAATCCCGTTTGAAATTAAGATTGCGGTACCCAAACTGAAACCGAACCCGCACTGCATTGAAACTCTGCCCAGCCCTCGTCATTCGTAGTGACTGGTTCACTAATATGCTCAGTAATGTCAATGTAGGTGCGATTGGGTTGGCCAACTTCCATATATTTAGTGCCTGCGTCGCCATTACTCAACACAACCGCCATGCCGCCAGGATGTTCCTCATCGCCTAGCCTGGTCCAACCGATCGTATTAGCATGATCGAAGTAGTCATACTGATCGCCATAAGCATAGGTCTGACGAGCATAGAGGAATTTGTCGATAATCCATTGATGGCTGTCGAGCCAGATCTCGTACTCGTTGCCATCTCGGCCTTTATCCGTGTAGTGCGCACCGTAGTAGTCGGCATAAAAAATACAGGGATAGCCTTCATCGCGAAGCAAAATTAGGGCATAGGCCAATGGTTTAAACCACCCTTCCACGACAGACTCTAATGCTTGCAGGGGTTGAGAGTCGTGATTATCCACTAACGTGACTGCGAGAGCGGGCTGATGCTGAACCAACGTATTGTCAAAAATCTGGCGCATGTCGTAGTCATTGCCTTGAGTGCTGGCAACGCTGAAGTTGTAGTGTAAAGGGGCATCGAACAGCAGTACATCCCCACCCGTAATCTCAATGAAATGGTGCAGTGCTTCCACTTCATAGGACCAATACTCACCGACTGCAAAGAGATTTCGACTCGCATATTGGCGGCAGTGGTTCAACCATTCTGGGAAAAAGCCAGCTTTAACATGTTTTACCGCATCAAAGCGAAAACCATCGACATCGGTAGTGTCTATAAACCATTCACCCCAACGCTTTAACTCATCCCGCACTTCCGGATGCTCCATATCCAGATCGCAACCCATCAGATAGTCAAAAGCGCCTTTTTCTAAATCAACATTTTCATCAAACTTCTTATCTTTGAATAAGTAAACTGCATTCTCACCCTCGTTATAGACATTGTAATCAACAGCATCAAAATGCCACCAGTGCCATTCCATCTCAGAATATTTGCCCTGGCGTCCGGGGAACGTAAAGTGAGTCCAAACTTTAATGGTTTGCATATCCCCGATCGGTCGATGCCGATCCTCTGGATCATAGGGGGTTGCTTCTACTTCTTCTGCTGCATCTGCGCCCAGTTTATGATTGAGCACAACATCAGCATAGACCCGAATCCCCGCTTCTTTGGCAGCCTTGATTGCAGCAACATACTCATCTTTGGTGCCATATTTTGTCCGAACAGAGCCTTTCTGGTCAAACTCCCCCAGGTCAAACATGTCATAGACACCGTAACCCACATCATAACCACCTGCGGTTCCCTTATAGGCTGGGGGCAACCAAACAGAAGTCACACCCGCTTCTGCCAATGATTTGACGTTGGCTGCAAACTCATTCCACAGGTTTCCATCGGGAGAAATATACCAATGGAAATATTGCATCATTACTCCATTCGTTGCTGCCATATATGTTATCCTTGATACCAAAATTTTGAGTTTGGTTGTAACCAAGGTAACTATAAGCTGGAGAATTCTGTTACGTCTCTCTACCGGGAGGTAGAAACACTGGGTCTCCAGATTGCCGATCTTCTGGCACGATCGGTCTGCTTTCTCATCCAGCAATTTCCAATTCGTATTGAGATAGGGGTGAGCGATCAACCCACCCCCTGATCACCGACTTATCTGTTTTTGCCTATCTTTCTAGAACCGTCATATACTTGCCTGCGGCAAAGGGTGCTGGAACGATCGGCGTAAACTTCACTCTGTCAGTCGCAATCCGTTTGACATAAAATTCGTTGATCGTATGCAAGACCTGTTCGCGGCTGCCGATAATCCAGATCTGGGTTTTGTCGCCATGACCTTTGTTGCCCGAAAATTCCGCAGGCGGAACGGGCAGCAGTTCGTTGAACTCTGTAGACATGATATTTTCCCTCGCTGATGTTGGGGTTTGTGGAGAAGAAAAGCTTAAGGTGTGGTATCCAGACCACTTGTTCGCATCAGCGAGAGAGACGATCGGTTAAAATCGTCCCAGCCACCGTTCTGCTACCTCAGGTCGGTCGGTTAGCTGATTATGGGTGGAGTCAACACTCATAGTCAGCGCCATACCTTAAGCTAATCCGCTGGTCTTCTTTAATCTGAGAAACCAGCATTGTTCAGAATAGAGCAAAGTTCGATCGAATACAAGCGTCATTTAGGGTTTGTCAATATTTTGTGAGAATCGATCGGATTTTGGATTTTAGATTTTGGATTCGGTGGCTGAGTCTGTCAAAGCTTGGATTTTGGATGGGCGGCTGTTGCAAGACAACACCAGAATAAAGGGTGTTATCCAGCAAAAAGAATGGATAAGCGGCTCAATCACTCGAATTCACCTATCAGATATGACGGATAACACCCTAATTTTTTGGCCTTAACCTGCAAAATTTCTGTTTAATTCGTTAAAATCTGAGTATTATCTGGCGCATCTGGCGGACAGTCTCAGAACAGGTAAAGTGTTATCCGGCAGATCTCCTGATGAATATCTAGTTAGGGTACAATATTTGCCCTGCTATTTCAAAAAAGCGACAGATTTCTCGCACGCAAAGCCTCATTCTGGCACTTGGAGTAAGTCTCGTTTGTCAAACTGCCCTGAGGAAAACCAACATGCCTGATCTGGCTTGGAACAAAAGTTGTTGGGACAGCGACTACGACTGGTCTTGGCGCGGCGAAGAATGGAGCGAGGCCTGGGGTGGTAGCGAGGCCCAGTGGTTTGGCTGCTTGTACCCGAGGCTGCATCGCTTTCTACCGGTTGAAAACCTATTAGAAATCGCACCTGGTTTCGGGCGTTGGACCCGCTATTTGCTTGAATATGTGCAAGGTCGGTACACAGGCGTCGATCTCTCCTTAGCGTGCGTTGACTATTGCAAAGAGCGCTTTTCGGGATCCAGCAATACGACATTTCTGGTCAACGATGGACTCTCCCTGGACAGCGTCGAGGACGGTTTGTTCCATTTAGTGTTCTCCTTCGACTCCCTGGTACATGCCAATCTTGATGTGCATCAGGTCTATATTCCTCAGCTCCTCCGCAAACTAAGCCAAAACGGTGTCGCCTTTATCCATCATTCCAATTGGGCAAAATCTGGTTCAACTCAGGGCAATGTACATCACCGTGCAGAAGATGTGAGTGCTGCTGCCTATGCCCAGATCGTTCAGGAAGCGGGTGGCCATGTCATATTACAGGAGTGCCTCAACTGGGGGACAGAAGAGAAGATCGACGCCTTTACGCTATTCTGCAGGGCCGATCGATCCGTGCTGCCAGAGACACTGTTGATCGAAAACACCGACTTTATGCGTGAGGCAAGCATCATTCGCGCCGTTCAGAGTGGCTATACAAAGATTTCTTGACGTCAATATAGGTTTTGTAGGCATCAATGTTTGATCGACGAAGACATTTGTTGGATCGACGAAGACAATTGCTGCTTTTGTAACAATATTTGCTGCTTTGATTGAAGTATTTGCTGCTTTTGTAACGATATTTGCTGCTTTGATTGAAGTATTTGCTGCTTTTGTAACGATATTTGCGACTCTGACGAAGGCATTTGTTGGATCGATTAGGGCAATTGCTACTTTTGTAACAATATTTGCTGCTTTGACGAAGGTATTTGTTGGATCGATTAGGGCAATTGCTACTTTTGTAACGATGTTTGCGACTTTTGTTACAGTCGATCCTGCTTTTAAACCCGTTTCACCAATATTTCTATCTACCACCGCAACTGATGCGCTCACTGAAGTTAAGTGGATGGTGTGCGATCGAATATCGGAGGATGGTGAGGTTGAGGGGTGGTGGAGCGATCGGATGGTGGTTTCTGGGTTTTGCTGTTTTGAAGTTTATTTTTGACTTTCAGTAATCATTGATTCATCTTTGCACCAAGGCCCAATTTCGTCCTTGTAGGGAATTACTTTGAAGGTGTCATTACTCCAAAATACGAGAGCATACCAATTTCTAAACATTCTTTTTTTACCTGCCATAACATTGAGTGGGTAAGCTGGTTCACGGTTTAGCCAAACTCCCCATCCAATACTTAGATTTTGTTTTGCAAGGGCTTCAAAAATTGCAGCACGGCGAATCAGGAGAACTTGACAATGTGGAATTTTCCACCGTTCTCCTGGATTATCAAAGGTAAATGCTTGAACTTGCCCACTTGCTGTCAGAAATCTGCCACCTTGAAAATCAACAATCCCAAGCATTTCTCGAAGAGCTTTAGCTGGCACCCATTCTTCATGCTCTCCATCTGGAGATTCCCAGTGAAACTGACAAGTTGTTGCCTGAAATCCTATTTCTAAGGGATTACCGAGTTCATCTAAAGTCTTATGGTTGACTACTCCCTCAATTTCTCGAATCCATGGTGCCCAGACAACTTCACAAGGATCTCGATAAAATTTCATTGAATCAACCCCTGCAGACAACTCATATGAATGATATAAATTGGGTATTACCCCAAACTGAGCATCCTCCTCTATTAGAGGTAAGGCATTTGATTGAACCAGAAAACTCGATGCTCGTAATACTGATTCTGCTTGGCTATCCGAGTTGCGTTTAATAACAAACGATCGTAAGACAAGCCATTCGTTGTTCTTTGCCCAGTCAGGAAATTGGACCGGAATTTGGAGTAGCAAAGGTGGAATATTTGGCAGAGGTGCTTTTTGAATCCACTCATTCGCTCGATCAACCTGATTGAATTCAGATAATTCAACATCAGCAACAAGTTCCGGAAACTGTAATATTTTATTTAACGTTAATCGGCCATGACCAATATCTGATGCTGGATTCTTTACTGTAGTAAATAAACTTAAATCCACAGGAGGTTCAAAGCGTTTATTATATTCATATGCTGGAAGACGGCTTGTAAGAAAGCCAAGTAATTCATTCGTTGCGGCTCTAACGTACTTCTCACCGAATGTTGCAGTAGAACTACGAGCTCCTTGATAACCGCGTGGATACTGCCTTTGAACAGCAACATCTGCGCCAAGGATTTCACCGGGCTCTTCGCTTTTGGGTTCTTTAATGAAAATTTCTCTAGACCAACCAAGGTTTGTCGCATATGCAGTTATGAAGCCGATTGCAAACTGATTTGGCTTCAAGTCGGAAAGATTATTTGCTGCTGCATGGCGTAACAAGAGATCTTGAGCCAGCTTTGAACATGCTAACTCTTGTTGAGTTTCAGATGTTACTTTCTGTTCAGCCACTTTTTTCACTTCTTCCTCTGTTTCCTGATCAAGAATTCCCCACTCAATTAATAGTTTTTTTCGTTCTTCCTCCGTCGCAGAACGAAAGATTTCAACCGTTGCTTGTAGTTTTGCCCTTGCATGGAGGATTTTACTTACATAATTTCGAGCATCATGAGCAGCTGATTTTCGTAAAGAACCTTCGGCAAACTGTCTAAGCAAGTTTTCACCGACATCCTCAAATTCATTTCTGTCTTCATCGTTGTTTAACCGGTTGCTACTTTGTTGTACTTTTGCAAATTGATACTCTTCAAAGAAAGGTCTGATTGCATCTGAGAGACTGTAGTGCTCCAAATCCCAATCAAGCAGACCAATTCTCCAATACTCATTTGCATCGATAGCTGCTTGCCTATCAATAGGCAGTAATTCTTCAGCGTCTGTAACAGTAATACGAATATTAGCTAAACGAATTTCATCAATTGCAACATTGCAAGCAAAACATCGTTCAACAATGCTCCGAGCACTATGCCTAATAACTATGTTGTGGCTGTAAAGCGGTAAAAAGGATATACAGAAGTTGTCGATTATCCAGTTACAGAGCGGAAGCCATCTTTCATCTGGTCGAGTTAAACATGAAGCCCCATAAGTAGTCGAGAGAAGATCCTCCTGCATCTGAGGGTCGTTAGTCTGACAAGATTGTTGAAGAAGAGCAAATAGTCCATCAGGATTTTGACTGCCCCATAGCGCAATTTTGCCGCGAATCTTTCTACGGCTGTTGTTTTTTACGGTTGTCATTCCCCAAGCTAACAACAATGGAGCCGTATCCCAAGTATCATCATTGGCTATTTCCGGATCATCTAGTACTGCTTCGCCAAAACCTTCCCAAGGTGCACCATGATTATGTCGGATATAATCGGGACCGGACCAGAACAAATCACGTTCTGCCACCTGCATTGGCAGTAGAACGTCATGGACAAACTGAGCACCATACGGATAGCCAGGTATCCTAAGTCCAGGAATCACTAGCCTATCCAAAACTTTTCGGCAACTGGGCATATTTCTCTTGAAGATTTCGATTACCCAAGCTCGGTAATTTTTTCCTTTTTGAAGGGGCATCATCAAGATTGTTGTCAGACGTAGTTCTTCTCGTTTCTCAAGACTTAGGTCGTTTGACCATAACCCCGTACTCAAAAAGTCATGACCTTTCATGCCCAGGAGATAGGCAACAAGTACAATCGCGTTGCCACGATGCCGTAGATATATAGGCATGTCTGGATTGCTGAGGTTCGCTGCTGCTGCTTCATGAGCTTCCCAAGCAAGTAGAAAATCCGTTATGGTTTCATAGGCAGGTTCCCAGAAGTGAAGATCGCCCTCAAGTGGATCTTTTGAAGGTTGCTTTCTAAGCAGTAATAGGCCATGATCTAAACATTTCTCGAGGATATTTAGTAGCTGTAGGCGAGATAAAATACCTGGTGTTCTTTGGGCATTGTCAATGATTTGCAAGGCTTCTGCTTGCAAAAGTTCTCCCTTAGACAAACAAGCTTTGACAATCGCACGTAAAGTGTCACGAACTGGGGTAATGTTTTCGCTCCAACCCTCCTGGCCGTCTTCCCGAATAGCACGCTCGGCATACTCTATCTTCTTTTCAATCAAGCTTACCAGTGAGAACTCTTGAAGGGTGACAGTGTCAATATGCTGGCCCTTGTATAAGTCAGCAAAGAGTCGAATTGCAAGTGGGGCTTGCAATGCCCAGCGAAGAATAGGAGGACTTTCAATTTGGTTGAGCTTGCAATAAGATTCAAAAATCTCGCCAAGAGTAGCATCCGAACCATT
>LUGL01000204.1 GCA_002796835.1 Elainella saxicola E1
GCCCACTCCATTGCAAACTCTCCTAACTCCTCAAACACTGATACTCGCCATCGCATGTTGCGGCCATGACTGCGTTCCTGCACCTGATAAACACTCTCCGGCAATCTGGTCTGCCACTGTTGCTCAATCCAACGATAAAGCCGCTCTTGATTGGCTTTGACGCACACCAAGTAGTCATTATGCTGCTCGACAATCTGCTTCAGTGTTTTTTTGACAGTGCAAAGCATCCATCGTCACGCCAACGTTTGTGAATCCCACCGCACTCAGCAACACTCGCACCACTTCTTGTTCACTCATCAGCTTGTTCTCCATCGGCATGACGGCTTGTACCACGCCTCGTTGGTGGGCAAATAGCGAGACTAAGCTGACAAAGTTCTGCTCTGCTTGGTCATAGTCGGTCACACTGCTTCTGATGCTTTTGCCATCGGCACTGAACCATTCTCCGACTGTGACAGGTTGGTAAGATTGCACCCAGTCGGTGAACAGGGCTGCTAGCACCTGATAATCCAACTGTTGCATGATACGGCGAAAAGTTGAGTAGGAGGGGAGTTTGGTGTCTTCAGCAATGTCTAGTTTGCGGCAGATGTCACGACCGTAGAGTGCAACAAACTCAGCTAAAGGACGATAGCCCCAGTAGCCCATCATTGCTCCTAGGATAATCAACAGCAAAATCAGCCAAAGCGGATGACGTTGACCGCGAGCAGCACGAAACTCTGGCACTTGTTTGAGGTGGTCAATGAGATTCATGATTGATTCAACCATTGCGACGATTGAGCCTTAGTTTAATTTTTCTCTCCTTACTTTGAAACAACCCTGGGATCGCCACCGGGCAAGGTTCCACCAGGAGGACTGTTCGGCGTTGCAGTTCCACCGGGCAACTTTCCACCGGGAGCACTACCAGGACCGGGAGCACCGCCAGGGCTATTACCAGGGCCGGGTAATGGAGGGCTTGCAGGTTGCCTCCGACCTTGAGGAGTGCCAGGACCGGGCAATGGAGCACCGCCAGGACCACCACCGGGAGCACCGCCAGGACCGGGAGCACTACCAGGACCACCGCCAGGGCTGCCACCGGGAGCACCGCCAGGGCCGCCACTCCGTTTTGAAGTGCTACCGCTCGCGCCTCCACCCGATTGAGCACCGCCAGGGCCGGGAGCTGTATCACCACCGGGAACAAAACCGCCAGGGTAAGAATCGTTGCCTGGTTCCCCAGAGTAGAGTTCTTCATCCTTGCCGGGGGCTGAGATCTGTTCAAGGAAACGTTGAGAAATTTGGTTATTTTGCTGAATTGTTGAGTAGGCTGGATTTTTCGCCATGTTGGTGCGAATTTGTGCCTTCTCTGATTCAGTAAGCTCTCTATTTCCTAGCGTTGCATTCCTCAGAATGCTGAACGTGTCAAAGGTTGCAACTGTTGATTGCAACGCCTGAAACAGGTTATAAAGCTCTCCAACTGGTCCAAACGCTTTAAATGCGCTCGCCAGTTTCGCAGCCTCATCAGTTCCACCACTGGCGGTATAAGCAGCCGCTTTGATCGCCTCATCTTGCGCTTGCCCTGCTGCCGATGTCGCCTGCTGATTTGAGATAGTCGATTCTAGTTGTGCTCTTGCGGCCTCAACATCGTAGGGCATTAGTTTGATTTGAATTCGCTAGGGATGGAAGCGCTTCCAAGTTCTAAGGCATAGTTCCAAAGCTTACCGCCCCTCTGCCAGTTGCTGTTCACCTGGATAGAGCTGCGAGTGATCACGCGCCAATTTGGAGGATTTGCGGCGGTGATGAACCAGGGCTGGCTGAGAATGGCGCGATCGAGCGAACCCCCAACTTCAATCACGGTTAATTCTGGGTTGAGATGCTGCAACAGGGTTCCACTCCAGAGATGCAACTTTTCAACGGTGTTGATTCCATCGGGCAAATCGGCTGTAGAGAATGCAGTCATGGGATTGGGTTGAAATCGATACCCAATTATGGAACAAATGATCGCCTTGTAACTTGCGTACTACAACAATGGACTAATTTTGGACTGTAACACGATACTACAAAGCGCCCAAACCCGCATTCTTTCGTTAGGGCTTGAGCGCTGAAATCTGCATTCTTCCGTTGTTAGTCTGCTGTTAGAGCAGTCTCAACCATTAGTGATTATTCTGAATATCAAGAGTAAAATGAGACTTAGATTAGCAAAAAATAACATTAGGGAGAAGACTAAAACAGAACAAAATTGTGATTTTATAGATTGTTTTATGGAAACGCTCTAGTTTATAGAGTGCTGTAATTTCCTGGAACAAAAATAAAACGCCCAATTGATTTGTAAGTCACCCCAAACTACAAAGGCAATCAACCAGTGACGGTTGATTCGGTTCCAGTGGAGGCAGAGGCGACGAACTATGGGGTGGCTTGTTGCAGCTGCTGAATCAAATGCTGAGTTAATGGATGATCGGACAGTGTAGCTGCCTTTCCTGCCTGAATTGTTTGCTTGATCAACCCCACGAAATTGTTCCAAATAGTGGTTGTATTGGGATGGCTTTCGCCCAAGGTCTTGACGGCAATGGTGATCCCTTGCACATACAAGGGCTCTGCCGCCTCGTAGCGCCCCTGGGATTTGTAGAGGGCTGCCAGGTTATTGAGACTGCGGGCAACATCAGGATGCTCCTGACCCAACAGGCGCTGCCGCATCTCCAGCGCTTGCACATACAAGGGCTCTGCCGCCTCGTAGCGCCCCTGGGAATCGTAGAGGGCTGCCAGGTTATTGAGACTGCTGGCAACATCAGGATGCTCCTGACCCAACAGGCGCTGATTCATCTCCAGCGCTTGCACAAACAAGGGCTCTGCCGCCTCGTAGCGCCCCTGGGAATCGTAGAGGGCTGCCAGGTTATTGAGACTGCTGGCAACATCAGGATGCTCCTGACCCAACAGGCGCTGATTCATCTCCAGCGCTTGCACCAACAAGGGCTCTGCCGCCTCGTMGCGCCCCTGGGAWTTGTAGAGGGCTGCCAGGTTATTGAGACTGAGGGCAACATCAGGATGCTCCTGACCCAACAGGCGCTGCCGCATCTCCAGCGCTTGCACATACAAGGGCTCTGCCGCCTCGTAGCGCCCCTGGGAWTYGTAGAGGGCTGCCAGGTTATTGAGACTGCGGGCAACATCAGGATGCTCCTGACCCAACAGGCGCTGMYKCATCTCCAGCGCTTGCACCAACAAGGGCTCTGCCGCCTCGTAGCGCCCCTGGG
>LUGL01000205.1 GCA_002796835.1 Elainella saxicola E1
TGCGCCAGGGGATCATCCTCCATTCATTCATCGGTTTGAGTGCCGTGACCATGACGTTTTTACCGCTAATGGAACCTATTCCATCCAAATCATCGTGTCTACGTCTGCTTATCCTGGGCATTACCCCAGGCTTTTGCTTCTTAGACAATCCTTTTCCTCTAAAGCTTGCGGCTAGCACCTGCTCAGGAGTTCGACCGATTCCTGAGAGCCCCTAGAGGAGTTACTTCGTTCCTAACAACCATTGTTGTGAACCGTTAGAGCAATGCTCTCCACCGGGTTTATACGGGGATGCATCCTGGTCGTGCAGCAAACGCCAGTCCCTTATCCTTCGCCTTTTGGCTACAGCTTGTCAGCCCTATTTAGCTGTTTTGCAGTGACGATGGTTCATCGCATTTTTCGCTTTCGCTACTCGTAGGTTCTTGCTAAACGGGATTCCAGGTTAGGCTCCCAGTTACCGTTGTTTTACCCCGCTTTACGGATTGATGGCTAGTCGCTACCGTAGGGGTAATGCTGTCACCGCTGCATCTGCGGGGAGGGGCTTTCACCCTCATGGATGTTAAGTTATCCAGGTTCGGTTCTGGTTTCCCAGTTCCTTTAACCTGTCCTCTCATCCCTGATCGTTGTCGATCATTTCGAGAGAACGAATCGCACTGCTTGCCGCTGCACCACGATCGCATTTCATGTATTTCTTGTGGGATGGGCATTTTCGCTCAGGCGGGTAAGGACACCCACTCCACAATTAATTGCAAAATCCAAAATTCCAATGGGGCTGGTGACAGGAATTGAACCTGCAACCTTTCGCTTACAAGGCGATCGCTCTGCCAGTTGAGCTACACCAGCATTTGGTTGCGGAGGAGGGAATTGCACCCACTGATTTTCTGGGTATGAACCAGACGAGCCTTAGCTGTTGCTCCATCTCCGCATACCCCTGACAGGATTCGAACCTGCAACACACTTGGTTTAAGCAAGTTACGTTTACCGATTTCGTCACAGGGGTGAGAATGTCAAAGTGAAATTTGATGGGTCGTGAAGGACTCGAACCTTCATCTCGGTGATTAAAAGCCACCCACTTTACCATTAAGCTAACGCCCCAAGTTTGTCTCGTAAAGAATTGCCATTTGGTGGGACGTATAGGAGTTGAACCCATCTCTGCGGGTTAAGAGCCCACTGCACCGCCGCTGTGCCAACGTCCCAAATGAATGTACGAGAGGATGGAAGGATGAAGGATTAAAGAGAGGGAAAGGGGAATGTGAGAGTGACCGATCGATCGGAAAATCCTGATCCTTCATCCTTTCCCAGTGCCCCTGACAGGATTTGAACCTGCAAAATCTGGTTTCTAAAACCAGCACGTATTCCGTTCCGTCACAAGGGCAAATGGTCGGGATGGCAGGACTCGAACCTGCGACTCCTTGACCCCAAATCAAGGCTTCTAGACCACTGAATTACATCCCGAAATTGGTACTCCCGGAGGGGGTTGTTCGCGTCAGCGTCTCCGTAGGAGAAACCCACACGCCCAATTTCTTGAAAACAGCCGTGCTTTTGAAACAGCCGCCTCTGCCAGTTGGGCTACAGGAGCAGGAAACCGGAGGAACAAGACATGACCCAGAAACTCATTCCTCCAGACAGCCCCGTCAGGGTTCGAACCTGAATTCTTCTGCTTCAAAGGCAGGGATGTTGCCAGTTACACCACAGGGCTTTATGAGAGTATGTTGATGAAAACATTTGGATGCCGAGGCAGGATTCGCACCTGCAACTTCCTGAGTCAGAGTCAGGCGACTTGCTGTTCGTCCACTCGGCAATGAATGGCTGGGGTAGCAGGGATCGAACCTGCGATCGTTCCGTTAACAGCGGAATGCTTTACCAACTCAGCTATACCCCAATGAATATTCCCGTGAACGGGATGGGAATGGCAGGTAACGATCCTGCGTCTTCAGGGCTTCAACCTGACGCTAATCCATCTCAGCTACATTCCCAAAGGCGGAGAGAACAGGATTCGAACCTGCAATGGTTTAACCCACAACGGTTTAGCAAACCGCTTGCTCTGCCAATAGCGATCTCTCCAAATCAAAGTTGAAAGGTGGGCCGGGCTGGAATTGAACCAGCAATGCGATCGCGGCGGTTTTACAGACCGTTGCCTACAGCCAATAGGCGGGCCGACCCAAAGAGATGAAAAATCTCTGCATTTCAGAGTCCAGGGTGAGAATCGAACTCACACCAAGCGGTTTTGCAGACCACCGCCGCACCACACGGCATCCTGGACAAGAATAGGGTCGGAGCGCACGAGTTCCGAACATGCGCCGATCGAATGTGGCGGATCGATCTTGACTGTGGGTTGGGCTAACCGAGTCGAGAGTGTTGTTGCCAGAAAACGGCTCGATCGGGGAACCACAGCTTATCCGACGCTTGAGAGCCTTGACGGAAATTGTTGAACAACCACAAGGCTTCACACGAGAATGACGAGATTCGAACTCGCGACCTCCTGTTCGACAGACAGGCGCTCTAGACCAACTGAGCTACATTCCCAAATCAGTAAAAAGTGAAAAGTCAGCGGTTGATTGCTGCATGTTTTCTGCTTTTTACCTTTTCAAATTAAGGTGGCAGATATTTGATTTTCAAGGTTCGGAAGAAGTTCTTTGGATTGAAAGTCGGACGTTAGGTGTAGTATCCGATCGATATAACTGAATTAGCCAGTGTTTTTTCGTTAGTGTGGATCGTGAAGGCACGATCGCCCGTATATCAGATTCATGTCCTTGCACATAACGTTTTAGAAGTGGGCTGGATGCATGTGGCATTTCATTTAAGCTGTTCAAACTCATCTGAGTAAATCCACATTGAGCTTGAACTAAATTCCAGAAAATAAAGCAAATTTGTTCACTTTCCAGGAATTTAAGGAATTAAACGACTTAAGTCTCAAGTTTAGTTTGTTTCTCTCGTCGTTTCGCCTGCCTACACTTATACTACAAACGTGTTACAAGCAATGTCAAGGGGGCAGGCAATATTTTTTTGAAATTTTCTGCCTCAAAACAACAACCCCCGCTTCTGAGACTAGAGAGCAGGGGCTGAAACGCTGATTCAACGCGGTTCCGTCTGATTTAATTCAGGAAAATCCTAAATTGCCTGCTCATTGTTTTCGGACCGATCGACGGTTTGGCAAGGAGGAGTGCTTGTGGTTTGATCGTCTCTAAGATGCCGTGCTGCAACAGTTCAACTACGTCTGCTTGTCCGATCAATATAGATGGACAGAGGAGCAGCTGATCATTCGTGAGTCTGTTGTCTGGAGTGAAGTCAAGTATCATGACCGGACACCTTGCGGAGCGAGACTGCTGGGGTACTACATCTCGTAATACGCGAATTCCTGAAAAGGAACTATTTGTCCCAATTGCCTTCTATCCTGAATTCCCAATCTGTTTCAAGTTTTAATCCGGTTTTCGTTTTTTTACAATCAGCAAATTTTTACAGGTGGATTTTTTATGCAGGTTGATGATCGAGTGAACCGTAACTATGCGGAAATTGGAATTGGCTTGGCGCTGGCGTAACGTCTAGCAGAACTGCATGGCGGGCATGTCGCTGTAGAGAGTCAGTTAGGGCAGGGCAGTTGCTTTACAGTCAGTATCCCTGCTTAAAGCTGGACAAGATGGAAGTGGCGAACAAAACTCCAAAACTCTATAGAACCCATTTGAGATCTCAAGCAGAGGCTGAAAGCCTCTTCAGCATTAGCCGGACGAAGCAAAGATCGATTTGGACCTTGGAATGGGGTAAGGTGCGCTCAAAGTTCTTCACTAAACTTTTGCATCGTTCCATCCACGCATTCGACCGCTCAATCACCCAACGCGCTACAGCAGGAACAAATCCTGTTTTCCCTTGCTCCGCTTTTTCTTGCTTAGACGGTTTCGTTGATCGCTCAAATCGGATTTTCGTCATGATTTGTGGATAAATTTTCTCCAACTCCTCAGTCAGATAATCGGGATGATAGCCATGATCCAACAAGATTGTCGTTTTAGGAATATTGACAGGCTTGGCTTTGAAATAATCAATGTTCAGCTTCAACATTTCCAGTAATCCTTCATCATCACTCAGGTTCGCCTTAGTGCAATGGGTAAAG
>LUGL01000206.1 GCA_002796835.1 Elainella saxicola E1
AAGTCAGCAGGAGGATGTTCAACCACCTGCAATAATTGCTCAATGTACTCAGGTGTTGCTTTTCGATAATTCCCATGCCGTCGTTGATCTTTCAAACTCTCCAAATCCTCTGGGTTGCCCTGCACACACCAATGGGCCACACTGCGGTAGGAACATCCGATGAACGCACTGATTTCCTCATAGGTTTTCCCATCATTTCTCAATAGCAACATGAGTGCCCGTTGGCGTTGATGCGGGTCGTTCCCCTCTCGCACGACGGTTTGGAGATTTTCTTTTTGGGTTGGACTCAAATATGGTGAAACAGGCATCACAAGCTTGGAGATATGGTTCCAATTCTTATTATGCACTCTAGCTGTCGGTCAGCTTAGCCAACGCATTGCCATCTAAAATCCGCACCTGGCACCCCTCCAGCAACGACGGCTGTTGTCCACCCATTTGCTCGATTAGGACAGCTAACTTACTTGCCGTTTCTCGAACCAGGGCTGCACTCACTTCGGTTTCTACACCATTGAGCTTCTGGTGCAGTGTTCCTCGGCTGACATCAATCGCATCCTGGCTTAACGTAAATGAACGATCGCAGTAATACAATCGGTTATTTTGCTGCGATCGCAAATCGTTGGTTACATTCAAGCGAAAGTCACTGTCAATAAAGCCCAAGATTAACTGCATTCGAGCTGGGTCTAGCCGTAAGCTCACCAGCAAGCGCAACCATGCCTTTTTTAGGTTGAGGTGTTGGCCATCACGATTTCTAAACCTGTGGCATGAAGACATCGGTTCGCTGCAAGGATAGAGTTTGAACAGTAAGGATTGTTCAAATGGGAACTGTCATGTTATATCGCCTTCTGGATCAGACCCGAATTTGCATTACTCAACCCACCCATGCCTGGGTTTCAGGTCAATTGGCTCAGGTATGGGGCAATCAACAGTTTGGGGCGATCGCTCCCTATCAAGAAGTCTGTTTAGGGGTAGAACAGCATGATATCGGCTGGCTTCCCTGGGAAGCAGCTCCCACGCTCAATCCAGATACAGGCTATCCCCATAGTTTCAATGAGGTTGCCCCGGAAGTTCACACCGAGCTTTGGGCAGGCGCAAAACATCTGGCCATGCCAATGGGACGATACGTGGCGCTATTGGTTTCTCTGCATGGTACAGGGCTGTACGAACGATTCACGCACTGGAAGCGATCACCCGAATCAACGCGAGTTGTCGAAACCTTTCTGCAACAGGAGAAGGAATTCCAACAACAGTTAATTCACCGTTTAGAACAAGATCCCTCCTATGTACCCTATGTGACACCAGAGGCGATTACGCGAAATCAGCGTCTTGTGGCGACTCTGGACGCATTGTCTCTGGCTATCTGCATGGGTGTAACTGAACAACGACAAATTGACCAAGTGCCAACAGCAACAGGGGAGACTACTTTAACGCTGATGCCCATTGCCGATGACCCAACCCAGTTGTCCGTGACGCCATGGTGCTTTCATACCAATGAAGTGGCTGTTGTATTTGAAGGACGGATATTAGGGGAGGAATTTGCTGATGAGTCAACAATGCGCGATCGCCTTACAGATGCTCCGTGGGTGACCCTGACAACAACACTCCATGGCAGAACGGAATGACGACTTTTAGCGCATGGAAAATTATCTTTTGGAACGATCGTCCTGTTGTCCTTGCTGTATGACCAATCGTTGATCAACAGAGTCTGAAAATTGCTCTGAATAAGGATTAGAGCTTGCGATTGACTCAATGGATCTGGCCAAAATTTCGATCGGTTTCTCTAGTGAGATTTGGGAAAACTAATTCTATCCCAATGAGGCTGCTTCCAGGCTTCATGATAAGAACGTCCCTTAGGCAAATCGGCAAAGTCGCGATCGCTATGAAAATCTCTCAGAAATTGGTTGGTAGCTTCATTGGCATTTCCCTGCTAACTGGAGTCGTCGGTACGGTAGCGGTCATTCAAAGTCAAAAAATTGCTGAAACTTTAGCGATTGCCGAAGCGGAAAATGTAGCTCAAACAATTGCTGTCTCAATTGCCCATCTTAAAGATCAACATGCAGGGTTAGCTCAGCACGATCAGGCAGCTGATCTACAACACTACATTATGCAAATGCATGAGTTGCAACATCGCGATCTGGAAGTTGTGGATCGCCAAAGGCAGATTCTAGCTGATGCGGTGCCGGAAGATGTTGGGGAAACTCTTGCAATGGGAGAAGGGGGGGCTCAAGTTCAGCTGACCCTGCAGGATGGTAAACCTCGCACCTTTTTGGAAAAGAGTGATGATTATCCGCTGGGAATTAAACTGATTGCCGTACCGTTGAAAGATGATCTCCATACAACGGTGGGAGCTGTGATTTTGGAATGGTCACCAATGTATGATGAAGCGATCGCCCAGTCCATGCCCACTTTGATCATTATCGGCATCTCCAGTTTGAGCGGTGTGATTCTAGCTTCGCTGATCGGGTGGCGAATTGCGAGTAGCATTGCCCAGCCTCTACAGGCAGTGACGACCGTAGCACAGCAAGTGATGCAGGACTCTAACTTTGATCTGCAAGCTCCAGTGACCACGAAGGATGAAACAGGCACTCTGGCAACGGCATTGAATAGCTTAATTCAGCGGGTGAAAGTGCTGCTGAATGAAAAAGAGCAGCGATCTGAAGAATTGCAGCAAACGCTCAATCAGCTCCAAAAAACCCAGATCCAATTAGTCCAAACTGAAAAAATGTCGAGTTTGGGGCAGCTAGTGGCTGGTGTTGCTCACGAAATTAATAACCCGGTTAATTTTATCCACGGCAACATTACTCATATTGAGCACTATGTCCAGGACTTGCTGCGAGTGGTGCAGGAATATCAAAGCCATTACCCCAATCCACCTCAGCCGCTTCAGGCGACTTTAGATGACGTAGAACTTGACTTTTTGTATGCGGATCTGGCTAAGCTGCTGCAATGTAGCTGTCTATTTTCCGGGAGGTGAAAGTTGTGGAGAAGTATGCTAAATTTCAGGGCAATTGCCCTTAAGTTACTCGGTCAAACCTGCGATGTCTGATGAGTCCAGTCCGATTTTAGCGAGACTAATTGAGGAGATTAATTGCCTGACAAAGCGGGTGGAAGAGCTAGAGCAGCGAAATCAAGAACTGGAAGCACGAAATCAAGAACTGGAAGCAGAGAACAAACATCTGAAGGACTTGTTACATCGTCAAGGTGCATCCAAGGATGCCAAAGCGCCCCAGTTCAAAGAGAACTATAGCGTTGACAAACAAAAAGGCAAGGGGAAACGAGGGCGACAATCAACGGGACGACGGGCACAAGATGCAAAGCTTGACTGGGTGAGCTACGACGTTGATATCTATCCGGTGGGTGTGGCGAAATCGGAATGTATTGAACAACGACAACAATACGCATGGCGGTTCATATCGGGTCGAGCCGAGTATGTGTGCTACCACATCTATGGTTTGCCATTGGCAACTCAACTGCCAGCGATT
>LUGL01000207.1 GCA_002796835.1 Elainella saxicola E1
TCCTATGGATGCTGATAACTTTCAATCTTCCCAAAGCTGAAATGGCGATCGAGACGATTATCAAAACTCGTGAAATTCCTTGCATTAAACTTTCAATCTTCCCAAAGCTGAAATGGCGATCGAGACTTAACAGCGCGATCGGCACACTAGAAAAGATCGATCTTTCAATCTTCCCAAAGCTGAAATGGCGATCGAGACAGGGCAGCCTGAGAACCAGGCTACATCAAGGTTTTACCAAGCCTTTTGGCAAAGCTACTTTTTAGAGGGCAATGAGTAGACTCTAAAAGTCGCTTCAGCTTGTGGAAAACTCTTGAAATGCTTGCCAGATGCAAGGTGTCAAACCTCCTAGGGATTTCGACCTCGCTTCGGTTCGCCAAATTTTAGGGTAGATTCCTCCTTGCTCGGAGGTGAGGACGGCAACCACCACTGCAGTAAACCCGCACCTTTTTGCTGGGAACGCACCCAACTTCTGAGGGGGACAGTCACCTGAGCCAGAAAGCAAGACTGTTTTTCAGCAGTCAAACAAGCTCGTTTAACACCAGCACAGAGGCTATTGCTAGCATGAACTGTGGCGTAATGAAATCGTACAATACAAACGTTCTTATTGCAAGATGGCAATTTCTGATTTGCGTGCTTTGTACGATTCGATCGCCAGATTCTTGGCCTTTTCTTGCGGTGTTCCCTGTAACGGTTGCTTGACCTGCTCGATTGAAATTCCAGCTTGAGCCGCTTGGCTTTGGATTTTTTCACTCAATCGCCCATAACTCCAGCGATGAACGCTCGCCCTATATTGCTTCGCATATTCCTGTTGTCCTTCTAGATAGCCAACAATCCGCTGTTCAGCTCTGGCTCGAACCTCAGCTTCAACGACTTCCCGGATATTGCCTAAATCTGGTAAAACAATGCTGCTAGCTTGGTAGGTTTGAGCAACCGATACAATTGCTTGGGCAATTAGGCAGTCTAGATATTCTCCAAGCTGAGATTCTTGAATTCTGTTGGATGCACCCTTGCGCTGACGATCATGCCGACGATGAGCATTCTGTTGCTGCCGTAAACGATAACGAGTCAAGAGGCTGTAGTGATCCCCTAAAAGCTGCCGAATACTGCGGTAAGGGGCTTGCGAATAGATAGGATACCCGTCATTCTAGTAGTCAGGGAGCAGAGAGGAGCTTGCTTTGCTCAAAAACTCTAGAGTAGGGAATTCTCCAGCAATGCTAAATGACACAATCAAAGCAACCTTCAAGGATGCGGCTCAAAAACTGACTAGGCACCGAAAGCGAGAGTTTATGGCAAAAGTGGCTGAAGATTATTTTGGAGGTTCAGCCCGCAAGACAGAAAGGGGTTTAGGCTGGAATCGAGAGAGCATACAACTCGGCTTGCATGAGCGACGCAGTGGAATCCTCTGTGTCGATAACTATCGGGCCAGAGGCAGACATAAAAGTGAAGAAGTTTTAGCCAATTTGGAGAGCGATATTCGCACTTTAGTCGATGTTCAAGCTCAAGCTGACCCAAAATTTCAATCGACCTTTTTGTATGCCCGCATCAGTGCTAGAGCCGTTCGAGAAGCCTTGATCACACAGAAGGGCTACGATGAGTCTCAATTACCCTCCCGCCAAACGATCGGTGCCATCCTCAACCGCATGGGTTATCGCCTAAAAAAACACAAAAAGTGAAACCGTTGAAGAAGATTGCTCAAACCGATGACATCTTTGACAACGTGGCTCAGGCGAATCAGGCCACTGATGCCAATTCTAAATCTTTGAGACTGTCGATTGATAGCAAAGCTAAAGTCAAAATCGGCAATCTCTCCCGCAATGGCAAAGCCCGTGGATTGGAAGCAACTAAAGCCGATGACCACGATAGCGAATGGACCGCAGTCTTGGTTCCGTTCGGCATCCTCAATCTCGACAATGACGAGTTGTCGATTTACTTCGGTCAATCTGCGGAAACTAGTGATTTTATCGTCGATTGCTTAGCCTGGTGGTGGCAAGACAATCAGGTGGATTACCCGGACATTGAGGAATGGGTGATCAATAGACCTCTTGCAAATTAACCTAAACAGTCTGGTTGAGACCGCTCGTAATTGTACAAAGCAGCAATCAGATTGCATCGTAACCCAAAGCGTCTGCGACGGTTGCGATAGCGCTCAGCCAAAATTCTGAAAATCTTTAAGTTTCGATTGACATGCTCAATCACCACCCGTTCACGAGCGAGTTGACGATTGGCTGCTTTATCTAGTCGGCTGAGTTGTCCACCTCTCGGTTTCTTTTTTGGGATGCGGCTGTTGGTATGTAGCTTCTGGATACCCTGATAACCCTTATCTTGCAAACTCTCTAACTGGGGATGAAAGTGTACCCTTGAGGCTTGAAATAGCTTGAAGTCATGCTGTCTCCCTTTGCCAAAGTAGGTGCAGATGATTCTACCGGTTGCTTGTTCAATCACCAGTTGGCACTTGAGACTGTGACATTTCTGCTTGCCGGAATAAAACTGTCGTTGATGCCGTTTGGGACGCTCGATCCGGGTTTCAGTCACATCCAAAACCACCACTGCTGGTTTACCAAATCCTTTGAACAATTGTTTCTTGCCGGGTAAGTGAAATCGACTCGAACGGATCAAGTGGTCCTCAACCCAATGCACAATGCGGCAGACTGTGGCTTCACTCACGCCCCAACTGCTAGCGATGTGAAAGTAGGTGCGATAC
>LUGL01000062.1 GCA_002796835.1 Elainella saxicola E1
CCATGCCGTCGTTGATCTTTCAAACTCTCCAAATCCTCTGGGTTGCCCTGCACACACCAATGGGCCACACTGCGGTAGGAACATCCGATGAACGCACTGATTTCCTCATAGGTTTTCCCATCATTTCTCAATAGCAACATGAGTGCCCGTTGGCGTTGATGCGGGTCGTTCCCCTCTCGCACGACGGTTTGGAGATTTTCTTTTTGGGTTGGACTCAAATATGGTGAAACAGGCATCACAAGCTTGGAGATATGGTTCCAATTCTTATTATGCACTCTAGCTGTCGGTCAGCTTACCAGGCGATCGCAATTGGGCTGCCAAAGCCCCATCTAGTAAAATGGTTGTGCCTATGAGGCAAGCGATTGAACTGGTTGGGGAGACTGATTACAGCCAGCATTAGAAAATTCAGCAAACAGCTTAAAAAATTGTTGCAGGGCAATCTGTTCATCCTGGCAGAAAAACAAAATAATTTTGTCCCAAGATTGGCTTGAATCAATGTTAAATTTTTGCTGAATCCAGGGTTGAAATTCAGTAAATTTCTGTTCTTGCTCTGTTTCAGGCAACCCAAACTGACGACAGGCAAAAAAATAGCCTGCCAGAAACGATCGCAGGTGCGTGATAGAAGGTTGACCAAGATACATGGCGGGACGTTTCTCAATATTATGAATCAGGTCATATAGCTCAACCATGCCACACCTCTTGCTAGAACTGAGTTTCTGTAATTTGAAAGCTGCCCCCCAAATCTTGAATTGGGCAGTAAAAGCTGTTTATCCAGTCTACTCTGAGAATTCCTTCAGGGTGAATGTTGTCGAAGATTAGCTCTTGTCCATCGATTTCAATAGCAATTGCCTCATGTTTGCCGTTGACTGAAATATTTTGCTGAAGCCGATCGTGATAAATGTTGCAAAACGGCTCTATAGTGCTGCCCGTGAAAAGACTAATCTGTCTGCCAGAGAGACTCCGTGCCACTAGAAAACTGCGAATAGCTGCTGCACAATCCACGCATTCAAATCTGTGAAAACAATGAGCGATCGCAGCAATCTGCTGACGCAAGGATACACTGCTCACAAAGACATCTGCTCCATTCGTCTGCCCTCCTCCTTTGATATATCCTCACGGTGCATTGCGCCAGGGTCATCGTAGCCCTTGCCGCGCTAGTTTTGCCGCAACTCCTTGGCCAAACGGCGTACTTTGAATCGGTGAACGAGGTTCTGCTTGGCTATCTATCGCCCCAACCAAATCTGAAAGAAGATCAGGCAGGGGTTGTTCTTCTGTAACAGTTGAAGCAAGCTGGGCCGCGATCCAATCTGCTGGAGTAATTCCTTGTTGCTGAGCCACAATTAGCAGGGTTTGATAGACCGTTTCAGGAAGGGTAATCTGATGTTCTGACATTTCGTGACCCATCTTACAATGTTGTATTTATGGCATCAGGTTGTTTTCAGGACTCGGCTCGCAGCTTTAAATCACCTTATATAGAATACCGAGAATCCTAAAGCCAGCCTCGCACCTCAGCATCGGTTAACGTGCGTTCCAGCTTGGCATATTCGGCTTTGGCGGCTTCCAATAAATGCCGCATTCCCACCGCTTCTCCGGCATCTGCTGCCAGAAACGCCGCATTCAAGGCAATGTTGCGAATATTGCCCCCGGCCACATTCAGGCGAGCCAGCTTGGCCATATCCAGTGCCGCGACTGGTGTATTCGCCGGAAACACGCGCCGCCAGATTTCTTCTCTCTGAGCCGCATCCGGAAAGGGAAACTTGATCACAAACCGGAGTCGTCTCAGAAATGCCGTATCGATCGCCTCTTTTAAATTAGTCGTGAGAATGGCCAGTCCCTGATACGCCTCCATGCGCTGCAGCAAATAGCTCACCTCCATATTGGCATAGCGATCGTGCGAGTCCTTGACTTCACTACGTTTGCCAAACAGGGCATCCGCTTCGTCAAACAAGAGAATCACCGAACCCGATTCCGCCGCATCAAATACCCGCCGCAGGTTCTTCTCCGTTTCGCCAATGTATTTACTGACGATCGCACTCAAGTCGATCCGATACAGATCCAGATTCAACTCCTGGGCCAACACTTCTGCCGCCATCGTTTTTCCGGTGCCGCTTGCGCCTGCAAATAACGCGCTGATGCCCAAGCCTCGCCTGCCTTTGCTACCAAACCCCCAGTGCTGATAAACCTGAATCCGCTGCCGTACCTGAGCCGCGACCGCCCGTAAAATCTGAAGCTGAGCTTCTGGTAACACCAGATCAAGCCATCCTGCTGACGCCTCAATCCGCTGGGCCAGATCATCCATTTCTGGACGGGTTTGAATCCGGCAAAGATCCCAAAGCTGGGGCAGCGACAGGGAATTTTGGGCCGTGGCAGCTAGACCGATCGACTGAATTGCAGTGGGACTGAGCGTGAACTGGTTGACCAGCCGATCGATCTGACCATTCAGGTTGACGACTGAACCCTGCAGCGTGGTTTGCCAGAGGTGATGCTGCTCTACCGTGGTTGGCGTTTGCACCTCCAAACTGATGCAGGCCCGATCGGAGGGTAACAAAGTGCGATCGCGTTCTGGAGTGGTGATGATCAAAGGAACGTTGAGTTCTTCCAGCAGATGCACTACGGCGTTATGGCGATGGGCATCACTCAGACCGGAGGTATCACAGTCCAGCAACAAAATGGCAGGATTGAGGCGGATTTCTCGCTGCCATAGCCGAATCAGCTGGTTCAAATCGCCGGGACTGGTGGGTAAATTCCGGACGGGTAGCCGATAGAGCTGCTGATCGGCCTGAGTTGCGACGGCTGCGGCAATCGCCTGTTTTTCGCCGCTGCCATAAAGCTGCACCAGGGTGGGTTGCTGTTCCCATAAACGCCGGATCTGCTGCACGATTGCCTGATGCGAAGGGACAAACTGCGGCTGTAGGAAAAGTGGGCAAAGAATGCCCTGAAAGCGATCGTCCAGGGTGGTTTGGGCCAGCAGATAATGCAGAATTCGCTCATCGATTCTCAGCGGACTTTGAGTCAGGGCCGGACCGGTCCCAATTTCCAGCATTCGCCAATATCGCAGCGGCGCATCTGGCAGAAAGGCACTCCAGTCGGCCTCCGGTAGAGCAGTCAGCAACAAATGAAAAGTGGGACTGCACTGACCGTTCTGGGCTTGACCATACAGGGCGGCAAAATTGGCATCAATTTCCATGCCAGCACAGGCCAGCAAAACCGATCGTTCAAAAGCTGAAAGATGAAATTGAGCACAGAGGACATCGAGCGGGAAAGGTTGAGCGTAAGTGGCATTCGATATCAGGGGTGGAGCAGAGGCTGGCTTGTTTTGTACGAATTGGGAAATCACATCCTGGACTTGAGCGATCGCCGCAGAGATATACTGCCAGTTCGCGGCATACCAATCGGCTGAAACTGATGTAATATTCACTTTCATCGCAAGTCTATCCTGGGGCGAACATACTGTTCAGCTTCCACTTCCAGCAGGCTCTCGGCTCCGTCAATTTGCAGCCGCACCAGATAATCTCCTGCTTTCACCTCTCGAATTACAAAGGTTACGGTGGTAGCTTCCTGGTTGCGCCGCTGTGCCGCAAAGATGTAGACGGCAGGTTTTTCACTAGCGCGCTGGTTCAGCAGCAAAAATACCCGTTGACGAGTCCCAATCATGACATCAGTCGTTACTTCCAGCTCAGCCATAACAATTTGATCGCCCTCTCGCTCACATCGTCCAATTCGCACTTCCCCTAAAACGGATGGGCAAAGAACAAATGGTAGAGCATTAGTACTGATGTGCTGACCCAGTTCGAAGGAATTGGGATCAATAGGTTCTGATGGGATATCCGTAAACGATCGCACCAGTGGGTAAAGAATTTGCAGGCTCTGTACGCCCGCACGTAGTAGCTGCCGTTCGGCAGGCTGTACTTGGGATAGGGTCAGTCGAATCTCGGTGTCATTGACGACATGGGGCAGCAGTTTCGCTTCACCAATTTGAATTTGCGGCTGCCAGCGGCGTAAAGGGGGATTTCCCAGGATATCTGTTTGCAATCGGGTTCGGAGCTGCTGTGCCCGTTGATATTCAGCTTCCAACTGCTCACGACTCACCTCAGCAGTGAGCTGCCGTCCTCGAATTAGGAGATTGCTCTCTAAACTGATGGGCTGATTACCTCCAGCTTGCGACATGACTCGATCGATCGCGGGTTGATTGCCTGTAGCATAGAACTGACGACTGCGGACCGGTAAAGCCCGACCGCTGGGTTTATCACCTTCAATCAGGACAGCCCCACCCTGGCAGGCAAACGAAAGCATATAGGGTGATTGAAAAAAGACTGACCAGATTTTTGATAGATCGTCTGTGGAAAGAAAGCTGGGGACAATCGTGACGCGATCGACCTGTTCCGCCAGCGTGGAATCCTGAAGAAAAGTAAAGCTGGGATGCTGGATTGTTTCCTGAATCATTTCGGCGGTCAGCGTGGGTTGATCGACTAGAGTACGCACCGTACTGCCCAGCAACCGCTGTGGTTCTAACTCAACTTCATTACCGTAAAACGTGAAGAGATAATATAGATCAAGACCCGCCTGCGCCTGTTTGATCAGCTCTCCTTTGGGACGACGATTGCGCAGATCGGCATTGCGCCAGGCCGGATTAGGAGTGGCTTGATAGAGATAGATGTTGACTCCAACTTCAGGGGTGCCTCCGGCTGCTGCATCTGGGCGCACGGTTGTCACGTTTGCACCGGGCACATCAAGTTGCACTGCCGTTTGTAAAATTCGCTGTAACGTAGCAGTCACAGTGGCGATCGCCAAAAAATTGCTCATAGCCGCTTCAGGAAATAATCCGACATCAAGGCTGTTATGAAGGTTAAGATAAGCACTCGGTCTGTTTGTATCGTCGGCTCTATTATCGATTGATCTTGAGAAGAAATCATTAATTTTTGAAGCATCACCTCCCTGATTTGTCTAAAAAGTGATTAGCTTGATTCAGATCAAAAATAAATTAATTTTTGAACATTTTAAGGACATACCAGCTAAAATTTCCTCAGGATACATAATATTCGCAAGAAGTGTATCCGCGACTCTAGAGGGTGCATCCATGATTCCAAGCAGTTCTGTATTCCAGGCCATTCTGTATTAGAGTTTACGGTTTGAATCCAGCTATGCATCGTCGCTAGATTGTAACGACTGTTGCAAACAACTTAAGAAATGTTTGTATTAGCCTAAATATTGTTGCAAATGAGTTTGTGATTGAGTTGCGTTTCCTCCGTTCTTCCTAAACCCAAGAGGGCTATCGTATGCCAAGACTAGATTATTTTGCACCGGGTGTCTACGTTGAAGAGATCGATCGTGGAAGTCGCCCGATTGAAGGAGTACAAACCAATATTGGTGGATTTATTGGGTTTACAGAAGCAGTGCGGGGTGACGCAGAGATCGGTAAACCGATGCTGATTACGAGCTGGAATCAATATCTGGAATACTTTGCGAAATCGGGATCGGATGGGTTCGTTCAGTTTCGAGATGAGGAAGCGCGTAGAGACTACTACGCCTATTTGCCGTTTGCGGTTTACGGCTGGTTCCTGAATGGCGGTGCACGCTGTTGGGTTGTCAGTATTGGAACACAACTCCCTAAACCCGCTCGCGATACGGTGCAGCCGCGCCCAGATGATGTCCCTTTAATCGTGCAAACAGCTTCCCGTCGGAATGCACTCCAGTTTATACTGAAGCCGCAGCAGCTTGAAGAAGGCAGTGTCACGGTTGAAATTGAACCTGGTGAGCCGAGGAATCCAGAGGAAGCCCCTGCCACAACGCCTCTGCCCACTCCAGCAACTGCTACAACGGCTGAATCAGAAGAGGCGACTGAACCAGAAGTCACTCTTGATCCTGATGCGCCAGCTCCCATCCCGGCGGAGTTCTTTACGTTAAGAATTAAGCGCGATGGCCAAACGCTGCAAGAGTATGAGCATTTGACGATGGATTCACGGGTCCATCCCTCGATCGGTCAATATGTGATCGAAGCTCTGGCAGATTCCGAGTATATTAGCGTGGCGGATGCAAGCAGTCGAGGTTTACCGATCGCCCGTCGTCCCAGAGATGGTCGCTACGAAGTCTCGCCACCGCCTGTATTGCCAACGCGGGAGAATTTAACGCGCTATGTTCAGGGCGATCGAGATGATCGTAGAGGAATCCAGGGCTTATTCGAAATTGATGAAATTACGATGATTGCCTGCCCTGATTTGATGCTGGCCTACGAGGCAGGGTTAATCGACGAAGATCAGCTGCACGGCTTAATGGAGCTAATGGTCAGCCTTTGCGAAAATGCTTCTCCTAACCCGCCCAATCGGATGATCGTGCTGGATCCGCCGCCCGATCGACGTAAACCGCAGCAGGTTGCCACCTGGCTAACCAGAGATTTCAATCGACGCTCGATGTTTGCAGCCCTCTACTATCCCTGGATTCAGGTGCCGAATCCCGCCAATCAGGGCAAACCGATCTTTGTACCACCCTGCGGTCACATGATGGGGGTTTGGTCTCAAACCGATGAAACACGCGGCGTTTACAAAGCGCCTGCCAACGTGACTCCGCGTGGCGTGATCGGTCTGGCCTATGACAGTAACTTCCGTGAGCAAGAACTGCTGAATCCGATCGGCATCAACTGCATTCGTACATTCCCCAATCGAGGCATTAAGATCTGGGGTGCGAGAACATTGGTGGAACCAGAGAAGACCGAATGGCGCTATATTAGCGTACGGCGTTTGATGAGCTATATCGAAAAGTCGATCGAGCTTGGTACGCAATGGGTGGTGTTTGAGCCAAACGATCAGGATCTCTGGGCCAGAGTACGACGAACCGTCAGCAACTTCCTGGAACGGATCTGGCGTGAGGGTGCTTTGTTCGGAGCAACACCAGATCAGGCATTTTACGTCAAATGTGACGAGACGCTGAATACACCCGATACGATGATTCTGGGCCGACTGTATGTGGAAGTGGGCGTTTGTCCAGTGCGACCTGCTGAGTTTGTTGTCTTCCGTGTCAGCCAATGGACAGGACAGGATGAAGAGTAGTGCTGTAATGCGAATTATCTTGGGTCTGGACTCAATGGATCTACAAATATGAAAAGGTTAAGGAGTTAGAGATGGCAGATGATGAGATCTTAGTCAATTGTCGCTTCTATTTTGAAGCGGACGGGTTGACCGACAAGCAAATTTTAGAGGTTTCTGGTTTGAGTTCTGAAACACCCGCAGCAGGTGGTGATAAAGTACTTGGTTCGAGCAAAGATGCCAAGAACCTGCGGCAGGCAGCTCCGACTCGGGCGAAGTTTACACCAGTCGTCGTGAAATTAGTCGCTACGACAAACAAAGATTTGTATAAATGGTATGAGGACTGCAACAAGCTTGAAGGTGGACAGTCGTCTTGGTCTTCCAATCGTAAAGCAGCTTCTGTTACCGTCTATGATCAGGCAGGTTCCCCCAAAGCGCGTTGGGAGATGCAAAATGCATATCCTACCAAATATGAAGGGCCAAAGCTAGAAGCTGGTTCCAATGACGTGGCCAATGAAACGCTGACACTAGTGCATGAAGGGATTCGCCGTACACAATAGGACAAGCTAGCTATGCCAACCTCAACTGGATCGCCGGAGCAGTCACAACTCCCAGAAATTTTGACGAGTTGCCGGTTTTATTTAGAACTGTCCCTGGATCAACCGGATGGATCACCAGCAGGGGCTGATGCTTACTTTATGGAATGTAAGGGGTTCAAACGGACGCAGGAAGTCGTCGAAGCTTGCGAAGTCACTCCCCAAAAATGGGGCAGCGCTGATGCCAAGTCGGGCCTGATTGTGCGGACTAAAATTCCCGGCAATGTGAAAATGAGCAATGTCACTTTGCGACGCGGCATGACGAATTCGAGAACAGTCTGGAACTGGTTTGATGCGATCCAATCTGGCAAGCGGGATCAACGCCGGGATGGTTCGCTCACCATTTACGATCAGGCAGGCCAAGCTCAAGCCCGATTTAGCTTTCAGCGAGCTTGGCCCACCAGTTACGTGTTAACCGATGTGAATTCGAGCAGCAACGAGGTTGAGATCGAAGAGATTGAATTGGCCGTTGAGGAATTCAAGCGAGAAGAGATCTCATAATCAGCCCTTGCGAATTCAATTTAAATTCATTCGAGGATGGCTCTAATTATCTTCAATCACCATGGTCCAAACAGAATTTGAATTTACGCTCCCCAAGGGCTATCTAGATGCCAATGGCAATCTGCACCGGATTGGCGTGATGCGCTTGGCGCGGGCGATCGATGAAATTGTCCCCATGCGCGATCCGAGGGTGAAACACAATCCGGCCTATTCTACTGTGATTATTCTGGCGCGAGTCATTACCCAGCTAGGAGCATTAGAAGAGGTTACACCAACGATCATCGAAGATCTATTTGCTTGCGATCTGAACTACCTCTATCAGTTTTATCGGCAAATTAACCAGCTAGATTCACCAGAAGAAACGATTTCTTCTCAAACAGCAGATTCTGAAATCTCTGCGATGGAACCCTCTGAATCATCTGCTGAATTCCCACCTGAAGTAATTTCGATCGGGCCAGCATGATCCCTTTTTTCTAGACCAGTATCTATACCAGCGAACTGACGTGAAGCTTCTTGATCTGATACATAGCATCAATAGCATGAGGCGGAACGTCACCACTGTGATTAGCCATCCGTTTCAGGTTGCGTCTCAAGTTCTACATAATGCAGCACAGAACAAACTGGAAGAGGCAGAAGTTCCATTTTCTAAGCCGACAGTAGCCGATCGCCAGTCAGCCGCTTCAACTCGCACAACTCAAACTGTTGCTCCGGTCCAGACTCGTTCCCGAACAATCGGATCTTCGGTTGCACTCAAAGACTCTACACTCGTTGGTCAAACTTTAACAGGACGACGCAGTAAATATCAGGTTGAAGCGTTGATATCGGACAGCGATCCAGCTCGATCGGCGATACCAGGCAGCAATAACGCTCGGCTATATCGAGGCAGTCGATCGCCGAATCATCTACCCGTTCTAATTAAAGAATATGATCTGACAGAGTTCAATAGCCGTGAGATGCGGCAAGCCAAAGCAAAACTGGAGCGGTTAGATAGCCTCAATTTTCGCAGTGGTGGAGTTCAGGATTTTCGGCTGGTCGTCCCCTCCGATACCTTTATTGACCAGACCGCGAAACGGGGTTATGTCATCACCGCTTACATCTCAGAAGATCGGTTAAGCCTACGAGACTACCTGATTCAAGAAAAACGGAAAGGGAAAATGGGGCTTCCGCCTTCAGAAGTGCGGCAAATTCTCACGCAATTGCTGCAGACCCTATGGTTTATGCACAATCATCCGGTTCGATTTGCGGATGGAACCGTTCAGCGCGGCATTGCCCATGGCAATCTCAATCTCGACGGCCTGTTGCGTATCCCCGATCGATTATCTAATGGTAGCAATCAACTGCAATTTTACATCTATGTCAACGACCTCGGCATTTGGAAAGAACCGTTCCAAATTTCTACTCAAGATTCTCCCGTTTCTGTTACTCCCAATCAACCCGTCAAGCGTGATCTGATTCATGTAGGTATCATCGGCTTTTATTTACTAGTTGGCGAAACCGAAGGCTATCCCGATCGCTTTGCCGATCCCAAAGCTCATCCCCATTGGGAAAAAGTCAATGATGAACCGTTAAAAGCGATCATTCGCCAATTGCTGGGCCTCGATCGAACCGTTTCTTTCAACAACGCAGATGAGGTGCGGCAGGCGTTAGAGCGAGCGCTCCCAATTCCTAACACGCCTGCCGCCGATCAACCCAATCAATTCCTTTCCCCATCCTCAAACCATCGCGGGCGGCTGTTCTTGGTCAGTCTGTTGATGTTGTTGGCGGCGCTCGGCATGGGAGTATTAGCTTGGCGCTGGTTATCCCAAATTCCCAGGGTTGAGCAGATCCTTCCTGGCAAACCTCCAAGTCAGTTAGCTGCTATCGATGTGCCAAATCAAATTTTCCAATACAGCATTTCTGATACCTGGCGGGATGTTTTGGGCCAAGGGCGAGTCGCTGCTGATTCTACTTTTGCAGAGGTTTTAACTCAGCGAGATATTCGCTTTTCTCGCTATCAGGAAGATAACCGCTTACCCCATGATGATCCCACTCTGTTGGCTAAGCTCCGAACTGGGGAAATCTCTTTTATCTTGGGCACCTGGGATGAAGCAACCCAGCAGGATTTGCAGCATCAGGTTGTCGCTTACGATGGCGTAGTTGTATTTGTCGCCTTTAGCGACCCGGAACGATCGCGCAATGTGGCCAAAGCCTTGGAGGGAAAACTGTCATTTCAGCAATTGCGCAAGCTCTACGCCAGTGGATCGGCATGGATTCTTCCCAGTGCTTTACGAGAGATGAACATAGAACGTTATGCGCCTGAAGGTGAAAATCAGGGTAACGATCAGGAGCAAATTATCATTCAAATTTTTGAACAGGAAGTTTTACAGAAACCCGACTTAATTGAGAATTTTGAGAATGCTTTAGGTAAGCAGATTCAACAACAAGACTTCAATACAATGGTTGCTAGTATCCTAAAGAATTTTGAGAATGACAATGAGGTCGGGATTGGGTTTGGTCGATTAAGCAAAGTTTTGGGACAATGTTCAGTGTATCCATTGGCGATCGGGCCACTTGGACAGGAAGTGCAGCCGATCGTTGCGGATGGAAAAGCAATTACCCCAGCGTTTGATCTGTGCGATCGAAAAGGCAGCTATGCTCCTGATTCCAAACTCTTTCAGCAAGGACGCTATCCCTTAATCTATCCCCTCTCGGTGATTTACACCGCTCAAGGAGAACAGGCAGCTCAGGCATTTATCGCTGCTCTCAAGACGGATGAGGGGCAATGTTTGCTGGCTGAAGCTGGATTAGTCCCGATCGAACCTGTGCGTCAAACCAGGAGGTGCAGCAATGTTCAATAGCAATTCGCAAGATTCATCCCGCAATCAAATGTCCGCTGAGCAGGCGGCAGTCATTGAAAAAATTCTGCAAGATCCCCTCCTACTCAGACGTTTGTGTGATCGAGTTTATCAGTTGATGTTGGAGGATGCCAGGTTACAGCGTGATCGACTTATGCGGTTCTAAATTCATTTCTTAGGAGTATCAGTGTATGCCTGACAGTACTCAAAAGCATTTCCTCAATTACGTCACCGCCAATCGATTTTATGTTGAGATTGAAAGTAACATTACAGCGTCTTTTACAGAATGTTCTGGATTGGGAGCCAAAGTAAAACGGGAAACCATTTTTGAAGGTGGGCTGAATTATCAGCAGCGTGTGATCTTGGGACAAACTGAATTCTCTGATGTCACTCTCAAGCGCGGTATCACGGATGATATGTCTTTCTGGAATTGGGTTGTTCAAACGATCGGTGCAGAACAGCAAAACAATAGCAGGTTTGGTGTAAAGGTGAGTGGGGCGATTGATGGAGTAGGGGGCGGCAGCGCTGAATTTGATGGTCGATCGCTCTCGCTTAATCGAGATACTGGACGACATAGCCGCCGTCGCAATGTGAATATTCTTCTGTTCAATCAGGCAGGCGAAACGATGCAATGTTGGACCTTGATTGCAGCCGTACCAGTAGGTTGGAAAGCTCCTGCATTACAGGCAAATGGCAATACACTCGCGATCGAAGAACTCACCCTTGCTTACGAAGGCTTGAATGTCACCAAGTCTAACAAAGGGGGAGCAACTTATCTGTCACCCAGTCGTGATCAATCCGGTTTTCATCCAAGTAACTAGATAATATGCTAATGCTGAAGCCGTTGGGATGGCAGTTCCGTTCCCTCATGCAGTCACCGCTAGGACACCGATCTGTTTTAGGTGGGAGTGTCCCATTGGGAACTACTACTGAGACGATTGCCCAAACTTTTCCAGTGCTACAGCTTTCTTTGAAAGAAACCGAGTCACGTTTTTCATCTGAGGAGTCATCTGATTGGCGGGACTGGTCTGGAGAGTTCTCTGCTGATCCGATCGATTCAACTCAAGGAGAACATTCTGTTCCACCTTCTCAAAATTTCGATCCGGTTCAAACCCAATTATCACCTCAAAGTTCTTTAGGATCCGATCTAGAATCACCCAAAACGTTTGAACTCCTACATCCACAAATTACTCGTAAACCCCTAGGCGCTGAACTTCCCTTAGGCAATCGAGAACCATTAGAGCCGATTTCTCCATCGATCGAGTCTGTTGCGAATGTAGATGCCGCTCGATCGGCGAATTCAATCGACTGGACTGAAGAACACTCGTTGCAACGATTCACTGCTCTCCCGGTGGTTGATTCTTCAAGTGATTCTACATCATTCCAAAATGATTCTACATTGCATCACAATGATGAGTCAGGTTCTTTTGCTCATCCTAAACCCGCTAATATATCCTCATCTGATGGATCTCACTTATCTTCTGCATCACCACAAATCAGTCTAGATCGACCTGCTGATCAGACTTCAGTGTACTCTAGTAGAGAATTAGAGCCTCCATCTGAGCCGATCGCTGCCGATATACCACTAGCCCCAGTTGCGCCAGAACTAGTCCTCCCATCCTCATCGCTGTCTGCCCTAGAAATCTCAGATCAAACGGATGAGCCAACCAGTCCTATTGCCCAAACGTCATTAAATTCTGAAGACACAGAAGCTGACGCTGCTGATCCAGAAGTCTTTGTCAATTTGACCGATCGAAACCCAGAATCTGCCTTTTCAGAAACTGCGACTCCTGAGTCTACTCAGTCTAATAAACCATCAGCAACAGAGAATTTGAATATTGCTGCCCTGCAATTGCCACCTCTATCAGAGCCAACAACGATATCGAGTGATTCGGACCCGATCGAGGAGATTACCCCTTTAGCAGATGCTCAACCTTACTCACCTTCAGAGGCGTCTCCTGTAATTTCAGAGGCTCCCTCATCAATATCGTCCGAGTTAAAACAAGTTCGCGAAGTTGATACTGAATCAGATTCTGAGGGCGAGCAGGTGCAAACTTCGATCGAACCATCTCCTACAGCATCTACAGTTCATTCAACTTCTAATGTACTGATTTCTGATGCTTTGTCGATCGATCAAGTCTCTGATTCTCCTGTTTCTGATAGGGCAATTGTGCCGTTAGAACATGAGGTTGAAAAAGGACAACCTGAATTGACTGCTGCTGAACTCCAGTCGGATTTACCAATTTCACCAGTTACTGAGCCCATGCAGAGCCTCAACCCTCAGTTGCAAAGTAGTTCTGAGCCGACATTTCCAACTCAACTATTACGTAAATCGAAAGATTCGGAATTGATATCTCAGAACGAAAATCTGATTCAGGCAGAAGCCGATCCAGAGACAACAGGATCATCGCCAATAATAACTGATGAGGAAACAGTTGATTCCTTGCCTGAGAAAAAGGTTGCATTAGAAACATCGTCAGAAGATCATCAGCTCACTTCAGAGGTTACTAAAACGACCGATCTTAAATTACAATCTGAACTCGATCAATCTCAACCTCCTGCGAAGAATTTAGGAGAAACAACTATTGCAAAATCAGCAGACTCAGAAACAACTAATATTGCTCAAACGAAGATTGCAACTCAGAACAGTGAATATCAACTTGCTGCATCTGATTTGGCTAAAGGAGAATCTTTAGAAAGCCTCGGAGGAGATACTGGAGAAGAAATTAGTGTAGAATCTGAAACTCTTCCGATCGCCCCACCGTTAACTCCGATTGAACCCAGCATTCAGTCGCGATTTGAAGCATCTCCACAACAACAATCCCTCTCAGATGCTTATCAGGTTGATAACCATGAGCCTCAAACGGTTGAACTTGCAGCATCTGATTCTTCATCACCACTAGAAAAAGGTTCCCAATCATCCTTTTCAAATCCCACTCAACCAGATGGAAGTGAACCTAACATCATTCAGTCTGCATCTTCAGATCCACCATCGTCTGCATCTGAGAGAATTCCTGACTCATGGACCAATCTATCTGAACTCTTAGGTCAAGAATCCACTGAGCCATCCTCTTTACAAGATACGATTGATTCTCTAGATGCTGTTTCCCAACCTTCCATTCAACGTTCTGAGGAAATATCATCCTTCGAACTGCCTGAGAGCATGAATGAAACTGATCGTGAAGATGAAACGATCGCAGCAGATGAAAGTGTAATGATTCAACGACAAACTGACTTAATTTCACCTGCCGATCCGATCGCACATGATTTAGTCTCACCGACTGCGACGTCCCCTCAAGCTCGATCGCCCACCGATGAAGAATTAGATCAACTCGCATTGGTTATTTATAGCCGATTACGGCTTCAGTTCGTGTTTGAGCGTGAAAAAACAGGGGCATTTAGGAGCGGACATTCACTTTCATTAGGAAACTTTATATTGCCCGATCGAGCTGGAACAACTTCCTCGCAGAAAAATTCATCTCAGGCAATGAACGCCAATTCTAATATTGATAAAACACCAACTGATGCCCATTTAGAAAAACTGACTGCTGAAATTAATACCCTGTTACAGTTTCAGATTGAATTCGATCGAGAACGTCATACTGTCCTCTATTTTTGATTAATCCTATGGAATTTACCAAAGCTCAACTGATTCCCAAAGATCCAGGTGTACCGTTGATCGAGTTTATGTTCAACCCAACAGAACTCTCGTTTTCAAAAGAAGTTGAAACTTCGGAAAATAAAGGTGCTCGGACTCAAGATAAAGGTCAACCGAAGGTCGCATACTCAAATACAAGCTCTTATAAGGTAACAATCAACAAAATCTTGTTTGACACCTACGAAACAGGCGAAGATGTCGTCAAAAAATACATTGAACTATTTCGACGGGCGGTGCAGTTTCCAGAACCAGGCGGTCCATTCTCTCAAACAGGATCATCGAGTCCAGGTGGATTAATGGGTAATTTGATCAAGGCTGCCGGAAAAGCGGATGGCAAAGATGACAAACAGCGAACGCCACTCTACACATTTGCTTGGGGTAAAAACGTCTATTTGCGTTCCTGCTTTGTTGAAAAACTATCTTATAAACTCACGATGTTCTTACCCGATGGAACACCCGTCAGAGCTGTGATTGACAGTCTAACTCTGAAGGAAGCCGATGAACCTAAACCAAACCAAGACCAGTCAACGCCAAACCCTTCTAATTTCCAACGCCAGCAAGATGGTCCAGACAAACGACGTAAAAATAATTCATCTGCTTCCACTCTATAACGCTATCGTCTGCTTTATCGTCCGGCAGCTTTCAAGATCTTTCAAATATCATCATGGTACAGTCTGGTTCTTCCCCCAAAGCCGCTACTCCACCTGCTCAAGGCAGCTTCCGTTCTCTGCCTGATTTGCGAATTGATGGACAACCTGCTCCAAAGTCACTCTCAGAAGATATTCTCCAGATCGTGGTGGAAGAAAGTCTACATGTTCCCAGTATGTTCACACTCATAATTCAGAATGATTACTTCTCTGGCAAAGGTGAAAAACCCTGGCGTTATAAAGACCTGCTGCAAATTGGTAAAACCGTTAAGATTGGCTTTAGTGCCAGCACTACCGGCGCTAAGGATTTCGACGATGAGTTAAAAGGCCAGGTAATCGAAGGCGAGATCACGGCGATCGAAACCCATTTTAGTGAAAAGTCCCAGGCTCCGGTGATTGTGCGTGGGTATGACACTTGTCATCGTTTGCACCGAGGTCAGCATAATCGATCGTTCCAAAATATGACCGATAGCGATATCGTCAAGAAAATTGCTGAGGAAGCTGGAATTAAAGTTGAAAATGACAAAATTGATCCGAGTGGTGAACCGCATGATTATGTGTTTCAGGAAAACCAAACTAACATGCAGTTTTTGCGTGAACGGGCTGCCCGGATTGGATTTGAGTTATTTAACCAGGATGGCAAGCTCCATTTTCGTCGGCCTAAATCAAACAAAGAGTTGAAGCTGAAATGGCTCAAAGATATGAGCAGTTTTCGAGTGCGTGTGACGAGTGCCGAACAGGTGAAAGCGGTAGAAGTGCGTAGTTGGGATTATGGTGAAAAGAGAGCGATCGTCTCTACGGCTCAGACGGAACATTTGATTACTAAAACTGAGAGTGGCAAAGGATCTGATAGCAGTAGTAAATTTAATAATAAGCCGACAAATCCCAAACGGATTGTAGTTGATCAACCTGTGTTTAGCCCTAAACAGGCGGATTTAATGGCCCAAGCTGTCTGTAATGAAATTGCGGGCCAGTTTGTTTATGCGGACGCGAAAGCAGAAGGCAATCCCGAAATTCGGCCCGGTCGTGTAGTAGAGCTGGAGGAAATGGGGCAGTATAGCGGCAAATATTATGTAACTGAAACTCGTCACCTCTATCAGGAGCGAGTCTACACCACAGAGTTCAGTGTGCGTGGCCTGCGGCATGGGGATCTACTAACCACACTTGCGCCTCAAACTCTATTACAACCTGGCCAAACGATGCTGGTGGGCATAGTGACTGATAACAACGATCCTAAAGGCTGGGGACGGGTGAAGGTGAAATTTCCGACTCTGACAGAAGAACATACGAGCAACTGGGCCAGAGTTGTAGGCATGGGAGCTGCGAACGATCGGGGTTTTGACTGTCTCCCTGAAATTAACGATGAGGTGTTAGTCGCATTTGAACATGGAGATATCCATCGTCCCTATGTGATCGGTGGGGTTTGGAATGGCAAAGATAATCCACCTGTGGCTGTCAAGGATTCAATCCAGGATGGCAAAGTTCGCCTGCGCACGTTCAAAACTCGAACTGGGCACCAAATTCAATTTGTCGAAGAGGACAAAGGAGGCAGTCAAGCAGGGGTCTATATCAAAACCAAAGGAGGTCATAAACTGTTTATCAACGATAGTGATGGTAGTATTACATTGAGTTCGACTGGAAATTTAAAGCTGGATGCCAAGGGTAATATTGATATCAGTGCAGGTGGAGTCATTACTGTCAAAGGCAGCTTAATCAAGCTTAATTAAGAGGGGTGATTAAGATGGGAGAGTTGGATGCTGTTAGAGGATCAGGACCTTATGAAACAGCAGTAAAAACAGTCAATCAGGAAAATCTGCTTGCAGAAAATCTCGCTGATCAGGCGGCAAAGCTAGCAAAGTTGAAGGGAGCATTCGCTGCTAGAACGGGTGATCCGGTACTTCACTCTATTCCACCTGTTCTGGGCGTAGGTCCTGGTAGCTCTAATGTGCTAATTGGAAATCAACCTGCTTGGCGGGCGCTACCTTTAGCTGCTGCTAAGGATCTACAAACTGCAAAGAAAGAGTCAAACAAGGCAATGGCAGAAGCAAAAGCGCTCAACTTGGCTGCTGCTGGAACACCTGCTGCTGGAGTCGCAAAAGCGAATGAGAAGAAAACTGAAGTAGAACAAACTCTTGCAATGACTAAGGTAATTTTGCAAGCAGCTGCTGGTGGTACTGATATTCACACTTGCAATACACCGCCGCTACCACTGCCACCTCACGGTCCTGCGGTTGTTGTAAACGGTAGCGCTACTGTATTAATCAATGGATTGCCAGCGAGCCGTGCCGGAGATACGCTGATGGAAGCGATGGGGCCTCCAAATGTAATTGTCAACGGTTGTCCGACTGTCTTGATTGGTGGTTAAAAAAGCTTCGATCGACGGGAGACAGAGGTATGGAGCATGTTCCACAGCAGCGACCCAAATCGGCATCGGCAATCCCTGCGAAGCCGATGTTCCAGCCGCGTCCGTTCGGTGAATCGATACAGCCTAAAATCGTACAGCCCGCTTCTGAAGAGCAGGCCCCAATCGATCGCCCTCCCATCCGCAATCCTGATTATGCAGCCATCTTTGCCAAGCCTCCAGCCCGATCGGCCCCCTGGAAGCCAGCTCCACCAATTCAGCGTCAAGCAGATGGTAATCAAGCAGATGACGGCAAAGCAGAGTCAAACACAACAGCATCAGAAGCGTTCCAGGCCCAACAATCTCCTGAATCTCCTGACCCACCAGCTCGGAGTCCTTTCTGGCATCTTCGCCGTCGAGTGGATCCTCAGGCTGGAGTGCAGCAAGCAACAGAACGTCAAGCCTCTCCTCTCGCATCCACGAACCTGCTGGATGTTTTGATTCGCAATGCCCAGGCCTCTGCTGCATCGGTTCAAGCCAAACTGACGATCGGTCAACCGAATGACCAATACGAGCAGGAAGCGGATGCTACTGCTGCCAAAGTGATGGCGATGCCAGATGTCCAGCGCCAGACAGCTTCTCATCCAGAAGAAGAGGAAGACCCGGTTCAAGCCAAGCAGATGGATGAGTCGATCGCCCCAATTCAGCGAGAAGCATCGCCAGAGGAGGAAGAAGTTCAGACGAAACCGATTGCCTCCCTCATCCAACGGGAAGCAGAACCAGAAGAGGAGGTTCAGACGAAACCTTTGGCTGCATCGATCACGCCATTGGTGCAACGAGAAGCATTGCCAGAGGAAGAAGAACCTGTTCAAGCTAAGGCGTTGGCGCAACCTCTTGACCAGAGAATCGCCAATTTACAGCGAGAGGCGTTACCGGAAGAAGAGGAAGCTGTTCAGACAAAATCCTTGGGGCTGGCTGATCTGCAACGCGAGGAAGGACCAGAGGAAGAAGAACCTGTTCAAGCTAAGGCGTTGGCGCAGCCTCTCGGCCAGAGAATCGCCAATTTACAGCGAGAGGCGTTACCAGAAGAAGAGGAGGCTGTTCAGCCAAAATCCTTGCAGCAAGCCGATCTGCAACGCGAGGAAGTACCAGAGGAAGAAGAACCTGTTCAGGCAAAAGCGATCTCATCGATTCAACGAGAAGCATTGCCCGAAGTAGAGGAACCGATCCAGACAAAGGCAATCGCTACAATCCCTCGTTTGACTGCGAATAAAGATATTCAGAGAAAATCATCTACCCCATCTCCAGCAGCTCATTTAGAAAGTCAGCTTGCAGCTCAGAAAGGCGGCGGCAGTCCATTGGGGGATGAGGTGCGATCGTTCATGGAGTCGCGTTTTAACACGGATTTTAGCCATGTGCGGGTGCATACGGATTCCTCTGCGGTGCAGATGAACAAGGATTTGAGTGCTCAAGCGTTTACCCACGGAAGCGATATCTATTTTGGGGCAGGGAAATCGCCAGGACAAAATGAGTTGACAGCGCATGAGCTGACGCATGTGGTGCAGCAAACAGGAGCGAGAAAGCAGAATAAAGAGATTCGTCTGCGTCTGAAAAAGCAGGAAGAGGGACCAACTACAACTGAATTTAAGAAGCAAGATGATCGCCCTTCATCTGCAACTTCCAACAAAGGTTCTAAACAATCTTTAAGTCAACTCCAAACAGAAAATAAAGCAGAACCTCCAATCAGTTCTCAGCCTCAACCTAACAAAGAAGTTTCACCTGCAAGCTCACCGCCTGATGCGTCGAAACCGACTGTTGTAGATGCGACCGCAAAGGGTGGAACTCCTGCAAAGGTAGAATTAGCACCAGAGCAAGCCAAACCTAAGACGGATGCGGCACCTGCTCCTGGCGTACAAAATGCAGCTCAAGCTCCTCCTGCTAATTTAGCTGCTGCTAAACCGGAAGGCACTATCTCTGATATGAAGTCCGCTATGGGGGAAGGTGCCGCGGTTGGTGGCGTGGCGGCGGCTCCAGTGCCGCAGGCAGATGCGGCTCCAGCCGTAGGTGACGTGGGTGGAGGCTCGGCTGAAGGTGAAGCAGAGCAAACTGGGGACGACAAAGAGTTAGAAGCAGCGGCTATAGCTACGGAAGGGGTTGAACTGGCAGCAGGCGATCGCGCTGATGCCACAGCATCATTGGCTGAAGTCGCTGATAGTGGGGGTGCCCCAGCTGAAGGCGGTGGCGGTGGTGGCGGTGCTGCTATTGCTGATAAACCGGCTCCTCCAGTGCCAGATGTTTCGGGTGCCGACCCTGCTCAGGCATTATCGACCATTAGCCAATTGCCTCCTGCCCAACTGCAAGCGGGATTAGGGGGTGTAACGTCTGCGGTTGGCAGCACTGTTGGCAAGGAACGGACTGAGTTGGCGACAAATCCTCCTCAGATGGAACGACCAACGGGTTCACCGATGACAAAAGAAGGGACAGGCGATCGCGCCATGCCTGCTAGCAAAACCCCTCCACCTGTCGAGAAATCGGCTCAAAAACAAGCGCAACCCGTCCCTCAACCTCAACCCCTGCCACCCTTGCCGCCTTCACCAATTCAGTCTGTGCCCCAGCCAGGAGGTGATCCTCAAGCGGTTAAAGCTTCACTTGATCGATTGCCCACTCGTGATCCAAGCCTGAACGTTACAGCAGGATCGCCTCCTCCGCTGACTTTACAGGGCGATGCTGATCCGAATCAAGCGCAGGAGCAGAAGGCGAAGCTGGAGAAGAGTCTTGCTGATTCTCATGCTCATGGACAGCAAGAGCTAGCTCAACCTATGGGCGAGGATGAAATTTATCCCCATGTGCCTAAGGAAACCTTGAAAGCTGAGGGCATTGGTGGCGGCGGTGCAGCGAAAGGATCTGCTGCGGGTGGTGGTGGCGGTGCGGCGAAAGGAACAGAGGGAGATGATGCCATTTCCGTGATTGCCCAGCAAGAACATGGCCAGGAAATTCAAGCGGCTGTCTCACAAGCACAGTCTCAAATGGCTGCGAAACGGCAGGAGCACACGGTGCAGGTTGCTCAGGAGAAAGAAAAGTCGAATAAAGACGTTGCTAAACTTCAGTCCGAAAGCGAGACTCAACAGGCGCAGGAGCGATCGAAGGCGCAAACAGAAGTCAGTAAGCAGAAGGAATCCTGGAATAAAGAGCAGACCGATTTAGTGAGCAAATCGCGCAAGGATTCAGATACTGCGGTTGCCAAGGGTATGAAGGATGTTCAGCAGGAACAAACTCAGGCAGAAGCTAAGGCGAATCAGCACATTGAAAAAGGCAACCAGGAGGCGGAGACAGCGCGGAAGCAGGGCGAAGAGCAGGCAACTGCGGAAAAGCAAAAAGCGAATCAAGATTCAGGCGGAATTTTTGGCTGGTTAGCCGATAAAGCCAAAGCTTTCTTTGATGGGATTAAGCAAGCGATTCAGAAGGCGTTTGAGATTGCTCGTGCAGCGGTAAAACTGGCGATCGACACTGCGAAAAAGCTAGCTACAGAGGTGATTGAAGCCGCCCGGAAAGCGATCGTGGCGGTGATCAAAGTGGTGGGGGATGCGCTGATTGCGATTGGGGATGTGCTGTTGGCAGCGTTCCCGGAAATGCGCGATCGGTTCCGCAATGCGATTAAGTCTGCGGTGAAAGCGGCTGAAACTGCCGTCAATTTCCTGGCGGATAAGCTGAAGCAAGGGGTGCTAGCGGCGCTTACATTGCTGGGTAAGGGCTTGGATGCGGCGTTGGGACTGCTGGAAAAAGGCATGTTGGCAGCGGTAGAAGTCGCCAAAGCATCTGTCTTGGGCGCAATTTCTGCGGCGAAGGCGGCAGTGGAAGCGTTGGGAGCTTTTGCGGTACTGGCTAAGGATATTGCGGCTAATCCGGGGCAATGGCTTAGCAATTTGGGTGCGGGGGTGATGGATGGGATTCGCAATCACCTTTGGACAGCGTTTCAGACTGCGGTGAAAGACTGGTTTAACCAGAAGGTAGAAGAGCTTCTGGGGTTGGGGATGACTGTCTGGAACCTGCTGAAGAAAGGCGGCATGGGGATGGCTGAAATTGGTCACATGGCGTGGGAGGGGATCAAGTCGGCAATTCCGCCTGCGCTGATTCAGATTTTGGTTGAGAAGTTGGTGGCAATGATTGTGCCTGCGGCGGGTGCTGTGTTGGCTGTGATTGAAGGACTACAGGCAGCTTGGGGTACGGTGAGCCGAATTCTTCAGGCGATGGAACGCTTTATGGCATTCCTGAAGGTTGTGAAGTCGGGGCAGTCGGGGCCGCAGTTTGGGGCACTGTTAGCAGCAGCAGGGGTCATCCTGATCGATTTTGCCGCGAACTGGTTGTTGAAGAAAGTTCGTGGTGCTGCCAGTAAGGTTGCTGGGAAGATTAAGGCGATCGCCCAGAAGATTGGCAATAAGCTGAAGAAAGCCATGAAGAAGATGGGCAAGAAACTTCGTGGTGGCATGAAGAAACTACGCGATAAAGCGCGAAAGATAAAGGAGAAAGTCTTTGGCAAGAAAGGTGAAAAGAAACACGCTGACAAGAGTAAAGATAAGAAATTAAGTAAAGAAGAAGCAAAGCAGCAAGAAATTAAGAAACGTGTTGAAAAGGCTCAACGTGAGTTACCACCCAAAGTCAGTTCTCTTCTGAAACGTGGCTCATCTCGTTTTCGTTTGAGAGCTCAACTAGCAATTTGGAAATTACAGTATCGCCTCAGTCACTTTAAGTTTGAAATAAACGGACATGCGGTCAACTTTGACGCAAAGGTTAATCCTATAGTTCAACTACCTAATGGCGTGATTGCTGCTGGGTCTTGGTTCCAAAATTTAATTCGAGAACGTGCACGAGCGATTTTAACCCATCGTCAAGTTATCCAGCTAGCTGATGCAATCCGTCATGGTAAAAACCCGTCCGGTGAAGCAGGAGGCATCGCTGCAGGAGCCCGCGCAAATCTGCTTCAGCAACGGCAAGGTAATCAGGGACAAAGCCACTTAGTGGATTTTGCTATTTCTGACGGGAGTAGACAGTCAGTTACTGAGTTTCGTCCTCGCTATCATGCAACAAATCGCCGTGTAGATTTTCCAGAAGGCGCTCCAGGACACTATGACTACATCAATAAAGTACTGAATAATCCAGAACCAGTATTAGGTATTTCAAAGGAAGAAGCTGCTGTTACCTTAGCTCAAATTAACCGTACAAGAGAAATTCCTGCCCACTTACCTCCAAGAGCTCGAGGATTCCTTGCATCTGTAGCACGCATTGATGAAGTGGAAGGAGGACGTAACCCAGCGGACCTTATCACCAGACTCGCGGAGAGAGATATTGCTGAACGAGGAGGAACCTTATTCACCCAGGATCCAGAAACAGGTATTATCACTGAGGTTGGACCTGCCCAACCATCTGGTTCAAGGGTAATGGGACCAAAGAGTTCTCCAGCAGCGGCACGGCAAGCCCAATATCAATCTGGCATACCTTTGTTGGAAGATGGAGAGCAGCCAGCGATTGAAAAATCTAGAGGTGGTGCAGAAGCAACCAGTCAACTCACTCAACGAGAGTGGGATGTTGTAATTAGCTATATTATTCAACAGTTTGGAGGAAGCAATGCTGAAATTATTATGGCAAACCAGTCTGAGGCGGAGGCTCTTATTGATACTCAAATTCGTGCTTTAATTGCACGACGAATCGGCATCAGTCTTTGAAATTTGTGTAATTACTTTACTTTGAGACTTCGAGAATCTTATGGAACGTCTTGTCCTGGACGATGGAATTCAGGAGACTGATATCTTAACCGCTTCTGGTTATCTGGGTTGGCGTTTGATCAGGGAAAGAACCGACGAAGGCTCTGGACTACGCCAATTTACCTGGAGTGCTTATGATGACAAAGCAACCATTTATTACACCTTTGATCCAATTTTAAAGGTTGGTTTTCTAGACTTCGATGGTGACAATGCTGAAGAAGCTATCGGTCAAGCCTATGCTGGCTTCCCCATCTATTTTCCTGATGAACTATCAGAAGTCATATTGCCAGATGACGATGAAGTGACAGCGATGCGGAAGGTAGCTCATACTGCCATTTCTGCTCAAACGAATCCTAAACCTGAATATCAACAAGTGTTTGCTTCAGGCTTACATCATCCTTCATCCCGGGTACGAGAAGGGACTGCCTATGCAATCGCTCATGCCAATCAGCGAATTTTCTCTAATCTTTTAAAAAAAGCAGCTGAGCAGGATGAAAGCTTTGAGGTGCGTAGCATGGCTGAGAAAGGACTAAGTTATCTTGAGCAGGAGGGGGTATAGGGCTATAGTCTATTCTAAAAATTGAGTAAATCAATATTCTTCATTAGAGGACAAGGGAGAAATTAGATCACCTATAGGACAGGTTGAAATACGCAACCTATCGTTTACATACCTCCTGTCATTGCTCACCTCTCTTACTGAGCGTCGGCCCACAAGTAATGAAAATTAAAACAGAAGTCTATCAGCCAAATAACAAGCTAGTTTTGTGGGATACCTCCCAATTTTACTCTACCCTCTCTGTCACTCTATTGTCTCTCACCTGGCAGGGGGAACGTCTCTTTGAGTGCCAACTCACTTTTCAGAGTGATCTAGAGCTGCATCAGCAAATTAACATCAAAGTCCTCTTCAACCTCAAACCAGAACTTCGAGGAACTCTGACCGGTGAATTTCTCCCCGATCGACCCATCGAAATCGAAGCCACGCTCCAACCCGATCTGCTAGTTCACCTGCAAGATTACCCCACCAGCGAAGCTGCCGCTGATTACTTGCAAACCCTTAGCCAAACTCAACCCGATCATCCCCTGCTCAACACCGAAAGCTGGTATGCTCTCCATGTCAAACAGCAGCAAGAAACTGGTGAAGTGGGCTATCGCACCTTCTGGAGCTACATCAATCCTGCGATCCTCGCTCAAGAAAATCTCTCCAGTGAAGCCATCACCGCAGGCATGATCAGCTTCTTCAAAGATCGGATGCAGGCCAACCCTGAAGAGATCAACCAAGTTAGCTTGGAAGAAACACTGGATGAGATCCTGCAATCCTTTGACCAATGGGTAGATACCAGCCTTGTAGAAGGCGAATCCATTATTTCTGAAGCGATCGACGAAGCTACCACTGCGATCGATGATCTGATTGAGAGCCTCTCTGAAGCCGCCGAAGAGATTCAACCCTCTCTCTATCAAGCCATCATCCACTTTTTCAGCGAAGATGATTGGTCATTCACCAAACTACAGGGCGAACCTATTTTAAGAATGGCGTTCAAAGGTCAAAACGGTGAGTGGACTTGCTATGCCAAAGCAAAAGAAGACCAGCAGCAATTCATCTTCTACTCCATTTGCCCGATCGCTGCACCCGAAGACAAACGCAGTGCGATCGCCGAATTCCTCACCCGTGCCAACTACGGCATGACGATCGGCAACTTTGAACTCGACTTTAGTGACGGCGAAATCCGCTACAAAACCAGCATTGATGTCGAGGGCGATGATCTCACCCACGCCCTGATCAAACGCCTCGTCTACACCAACGTGATGATGATGGATGAATACCTGCCGGGAATCAAAGCTGTGATCGAAGCTGGTATATCCCCAGAAGAGGCGATTCGGGCGATCGAACAACCCGATCCAAGCCACCAACCAGACCAGGAATTGTCAGGATAAGGGGGCGATCGCACTATGCCACCGAAAAATCAGTCAAAGCCCGCTCTCTTGGATGCTGAAATCCCAAAACAATATCGTGTTTAGGGATCCCTGCCTCTAGCAAATCCTGCGTCACCCCATCTTCGGTTAAATCCTCCTCCACCCAAACCTTGCCATCTTTGATCCGGATGTAAACTGTACTCCCACAGGTTCTTCCCATCGAATTCCAACCCACCTGTGCCCAGAAATAGTGATCTCGCACCTCGTCGAATGCCAAAATTGACTCAATGCCGGGACTGGGCTGCTCCCGATCAAAATTGTAGTAGCGAGTCAACACATCCTTAATAATCGTGCGGTAGATATTTAACTGATCCATTGCACAATCACCTCTTGCTCTACATCAAAAACAACCAGCTTGATATCCAACTCCGTCACTGCAAATGAACTACCCCGCCGCACTATCCATTACGCAAAAGTGCGTAGAAGTGTTACAGGACGTGGCTTTTGCTGGATGAGTGTGAGATTATCATCCTATGACTGTATCTACCTAGCCAACAGGATTGAGGTGAACTATGCAAGCTTGGTTAAGCTAGGAGATTCGCAACGCTGCATTCAAAGATTTTCGACATGGCCAACGATTCCGATCGGTTTTGGACATATTGAGTTGTCACCCTGATAAAACAGTGCCTCAGGCCAGTCAGGACCGAACCGAAGCTCAAAGCATCTATCGGTTTTGGGCAAATCCACAGGTCAGTGCCAAACGAATTATGGCAAGTCAAAGGGGCGCTGTCTTGGGACGGGTGAAT
>LUGL01000063.1 GCA_002796835.1 Elainella saxicola E1
GTCTCCAGCATGAGCTAATCAATGGCATTGATGCACTGTTCGTGTTTGTCGCCAACCCCCAAGTTGAACCCACCAATAATCGCTCTGAGCGCAATTTGCGCCACGAAGCTGAAGTTCGTAAAGGGGGGCGTACCAGTAAAACACAAGCTGGTGCTGAGCGTCGCAGCATTATCATGAGTGTCCTCGCCACCCTCAACACTCGCTTTGAGGGGTTTACGTTGGAGCATCTCCTTGAGGAATTAGCGCAGTGGACGCAACTCGGACTCTCCCGATTTCAAATAGAACTGGCAGGTATGACTCAAACCAATGCGTTGTCGAGTGCCTAAACTCCAATCAAGCTACTCCAAATCCTGAATATTGGCTTCGCTATCGGTGAAGCTACGTTTCGTTTTGAAAATAGACACTTACCAAGCGATTACTCGTGCCCGCAATAACTATCGCAATACGGTAGATGAGGGGGACTGGCAAAAGCTGGCAGAAGTGTCGATTTCCAAGCTGGTCCCCAATGATGGCGACTATCGAAAGCTGTTGTTTAACCGCTGCGTGTTGGAATATCGAGAAATCGATCACAATGGAGACATGATCTGCTGGCACGATGTTCACCCGTTGATTGAAAGCATTGCTGAATTTCAACAGGCTAAAAATAAGCTGCCACCATCTTGAACCAGAAACCTATGAGTCAAGTGGATTGGGACCAAGAGATCCCTTATAACCCGGAAGAAGAATATCAGGCATTGCTGCGGGCGCTTCGGCGTAAGCGAGGTTTTGGGCTGTATTTTGTGCAATGTTCGCCACAGAAAGGAAATGAAATTATTGCAGACTTACGCAAAGATCTGCCTCAAAAAACAATGCAGGTCTTGCAGTTGGATCGCGCTACAACCACGCTGTACGATCGGGTAGAAGTCCTTTGGCAAGAGCAACCGTTTGACATTTTGTTCATTCAAGGATTAGAGAACGCTTTGTATGAATATGAAGATACTAAACGCATTGCAGGTTGGAGTAGCAAGGAAATTTATTCCTACAGTTGGCAAGGAGTCCCTCGAATTCTTAACCACTTCAATCAACAAAGAGAAAGGTTTAGGGATAGTTTTAACTATGTATTTGTATTTCTTGTTCCTTTTTTCGTAGTCAAATATTTTATTCAACGTGCCCCTGATTTTTTTGATTGGAGGTCAGGAATTTTTACTTTTTTTGATCTGCCTGAGCATTCAGAGCAAATTATTGCTCGTATGTTAGGAGTACGAGATGATGAGGATTATATTCAACTTACACCAGAACGACGTAAGGATAAATTATTGAGTCTTACTGAGACGCTGACCTATCCGCATTTGACAGCTGATGATAAAGCAAAATTATGGTACGAGAAGGGGCGCTTATTAAATGCCGTCAGTGATCATAAAGCCGCGCTAAGCTGTTATGATCAAGCGCTCTACTTCAAGCCAGACGATGACACGATCTGGAATAATCGAGGTGCCTCTTTATATTACTTAAATCGTTATGAAGAAGCGATTGACTCTTACAACAAAGCAATTAAATTAAATCCAAACGATGACACAGTGTTAAATAATTTGGGTGTAACGTTATCCACCCTAGGATGCAAACAAGAAGCGATAAACAGCTATGACAAGGCAATTCGATTAAATCCAAACGATTATAAAATATGGTATAATAAAGGAGTATCTCTATCTGCTTTAGGTCGTTACAAAGAAGCGATAGACAGCTATGATAAAGCAATTCAATTAAAAACCAACTATTATGAAGCATGGTACAGAAGAGGAAATATTCTCTCTGACGCAGAGCGCCATGAAGAAGCGATAGACAGCTATGATAAAGCAATTCAATTAAAAAACAACTATTATGAAGCATGGTACAATCGGGGGCTTGTTTTATTTGCTTTGGGTCGCCATGGAGAAGCGATCGCCTCTTATGACAAAGCAATTCAATTCAAGCCAGACGATAACACAGCATGGAATAATCGGGGTGTAGCCTTATCTGCCCTAGGATGCAAACAAGAAGCGATAGACTCTTACGATAAGGCAATTCAATTCAATTCAGATCATTACGAAGCATGGTATAATCGAGGGAATGCTTTATACTCTCTAGGTAGAAAGCAAGAAGCAATCGATAGCTATAATAAGACAATTCAACTTAAGGAAGATGATTGCACAGCATTCAATAATCGAGGGAATGCTTTATACTCTCTAGGTAGAAAGCAAGAAGCAATCGATAGTTATGACAAGGCGATTCAGCTCAATCCGGATTATCATGAAGCATGGTATAACCGAGGGAATGCTTTATACTCCCTAGATAGAAAGCAAGAAGCAATCGATAGCTGTAATAAAGCAATTCAGCTTAAGTCAGATTATTACCAAGCTTTGAGTAAGCGTGGAGATATCTTAACCAGCTTGCGGCGCTATGAAGAAGCAATAAGTAATTATGATAGGGCGATTGAGATCAACCCAAGGTGTCGCGTCGCTTGGCTCGGTCGTGGGATTGCTCATATGAGATTGGGTGATACTCGTAAGGCAGCGACCAGCATTGTTAGAGCATTGTGCTGTGGTCTAATGACAAAGGTATCTATTGGTTCAAGATTTATTGTAGTAATTTTTAGGAAAATGTTGAAAAGGTCTTCGAGTTGCTAGCCATATTTGAACTCACCTTTGAATATTATGAAATAGCTGAAACGTTTCCTTCCTTTGACAACATTCGATCGGACGCTCGATTTCAAGCATTAGTAGAAGGTAGTAGCAGTAACGAAAGCTGACCGAGGGACGATCGGTTTCGGACACTGATAGAGAGCAGTAGCAATGACGAAAATTGACTGAAGGGCGATCGGGCGATTAGTTTCAATCGGAGGAAGTAAACTAAAGTGTAAAAATGACTAAAAAACGTAAGCTTCTAGAAAAACTCTTGTCTGGCACGAGAAATGTGCAGTTCGACGACATGGTGAATTTAGTAGGCATTTGGTTTTCGCCTTTCCAGGATCAACGGGAGCCCCATATTTTTGAGCATCCTAGTATTCCTGAGTTGGTCAACTTGCAGAATAAAAAAGGACAAGCCAAGCCCTATCAAGTGCGACAATTTTTATTATTAGTTGAACAATATAATCTGACTTTAGAGGACAGTGGAGACAGCAAATGAGAGACTATCATATTAATGTTTTTTACAGTGAAGCAGACGAAGGTTATATTGCCGATATCCCTGATCTAAAATTTTGCTCAGCTTTCGGAGAAACTCCAGAGGAAGCAGTTCGTGAGGTTATTATTGCCAAGCAAGCCTGGTTAGAAGTCGCCCAAGCAACCGGAAAGCCAATTCCTGAACCCAAATATCGTCCTGCAATTTATCAAGCTTTATAAGAATGGCAAAATCGATCACAACTTTGGCCGCATTCGATCGTCCGATCGGTTTCGAGCACCAATCGAGGACAGCAGCAATGGTGAAAGTTAACTGAAGGACGATTGAGATAGGTCAAATTGAGAATTTTTACGCCCTACAAGTGCTGTTCTTCACCCATCTCCACCCCTAAACCTCTACAATTAAGATATGTAAACCCGATCGATTAACCCCATGGAGTGGCAGGAAATTTACGGCAACTGGATCTTGGTTCCCCCGCGTCCGATCGCAATTATTCACTTTTTGGGTGGGGCCTTTGTGGCAGCAGCGCCTCAGGTGACTTATCGCAGCCTGTTGGAGTATTTCGCAGTCCAGGGATATGCGATTGTGGCAACTCCCTTTGTGAATACATTGGACCATACGACGATCGCCCAGCGGGTAATGCGAATGTCGAATTTAGCTCTGGATTATTTGGTGAATGAGCGTCTTCGCCGATATTCCTTACCGATCTATGGAGTGGGTCACAGCATGGGTTGCAAGTTGCATTTGCTGATAGGCAGCTTGTTTCCTCAGGATCGAGCAGGTAATATTCTAATTTCGTTTAACAACTATCCGGCTCGCCGTTCCATCCCGATGGTCGATCAAGTTCTGCAATTTTCTAAATTTACATCTCAACTGGCCTCCCAACTCAATTCACCCTTGCCACCACAATTTGCTGCTGCGTTTGATGTCGAGTTTACCCCTTCACCGGAAGAAACTAACCGTCTGGTTTTGGAGAGTTATCAGGTGCCGCGCAACTTGCTGATCAAATTTAACAATGACGATATTGACCAGACCCGATCGCTTCATCAATCCCTTTATCAACGGTTCCCGGAATCAACGAGCGTTGAAATTCTCAAGGGTAGTCATTTGACACCTCTGGGTCAGGATGTGAGTTGGCAAGCCGGTAAGGAATTTTCACCCTTTGATGCGATCGGTCAATTTTTTAAGCAAGAGTTGACGCGCGACCTGAATCAGTTAAAACGAACGATGGATCTGTGGCTGAGCCCTATCACCCCTTGAAGAAACCACTTTGCTTCATACAGGCCAACAGCGATTGCTATAATTTGAGAAATGTGACCTAGCCTGCCTCAAACCCTGAAAAGCCAGCCAGTCAACCTCACTTATGAAATCGAGCTACAGCCCGGTGAAGTATTAGCTCTACCTCCCGAATTAACTGCAACTGTTGGAGCAGGACGCTGGCTCATTACCATTCAACCCGTATCTCCTGTAGCTCAACCAACGCGCAATCATGATGCTTTTCTAAGCAGTTATGCGCCTGAAGATGAGGGATAGTATGACGATTACACTCGGTGATATCTGGATCGCCGACAATTGTACTATATCTAAAATTATTAGAATCATCTGCTGACCAGTTTATAGTCAATCGCCCCTCTACAGCAGAAAAGCAACTTAAGAATTCATTTCTGGAATTACCGACAGAACTGCGGTGGAAAAGACGTAGCGTGAGATGTTCTTTGATATGAACCCTATTTCATCGGTGGTTGCTGACAGGACTGACAAATTGGCATTTGATGAATTTGTGAAGTTAGGAGCAAGTGAAGTTGGGAATCGTTATGCATCTCGATTAAGCAGCAGGTAGAATTAGAGAGAGTCGTTCGATCGCAGGCATAGTGATATGACAATTGAAATTGACGCAGAACATCCTTTGGCCAAGCTAGTCGATCGGGCGATCGATGAACATGAAATTATTACTTTAAAAACAAAGAGTCAAAAGAAAGCTGTTTTACTGAGTTTGGAAGCTTTCGAACATTTGATCAATATGCGGTCTAATCAGCCCTCTGAACTCATGTCAGATGCGGAATTTCATCAACAATTTCACCAGGTGTTGGTTGATTCAGGATATGACTCAAGGGAGAAAATCATCAACTTAATCCAAGAAGTGAAGCAGGAAATGGCGGAAGAAGGGAGACAGCGAACTTCACAAGGGTTATAGCTGCCTTGATGACTGCCTCAACAAAGGTGTTTCACTCACCGACAGTATCTTTGTTATCTTGCGAAAGATCAGAGCGGAAAATATCTGACACAGGAGACGGCATTTGTGCCATCATTCTTGGGTCCATAAAAACAACTTTAGTGTTGTCACTCTGACTGAGACTTAGATTTGCGTCTATATAATTTTGTGCAATGAAGTATTGTAGGATTTCTCTAGCATACGGACTTTTTGATAACTCTGTAGAAAGATATCCTACAGTTTTTACTGTACTACTTATTTTGCTTTCCTGAATTCGATTGTCATTTTCGACTTCCGAAAGTGCCGTGCGTTGCTCATTCTCAGCTACTTTTTGCTTCTCTAGTGACTCAACCAATTTCTCAGGTAGTGAAATATTTTGAATTGCAATTCGTGTAATTTCAATCCCCCACTGTTTTGTAGGTTCCTCTAACGCTTTGACTAGAGTACGGTTAATTTTTTCCTCAGACACAAAAGTTTGATCCAGTTCTAACTTGCTAACCTCAGAACGGAGAGACGAGATGACTAGATTCCTCAATGCATCTGCAACATCTTGAACGTAGTAGTAAGCATATTGAGAATTCTGAACTCGCCAGAAAACAGCAGTATCAACTTTTAGTTGAACATTATCTTTTGTAAGTATGTCGTTGCGCCTACAGTCGAGAATTTGTTCTTTGGTTGAGACCTCAGCAACTACTTCATCAATAATTGGATATATTCCAAAATTGAGACCTGGTTTTAGTCTACGATGATATTTTCCCAACCGTTCAACCAGTACTTCATTTCCTTCTGTTACTCGCCTGACACTACCGATAATCACCCCAGTCACAACAAGAAACGTCGCCAAAGCAAATATTGCTAAATCTAATGTTAAATCCACCATTTCTTTATACCAGTTTCTTTAGTAAGAATAAGAAATTGCACCAGATTTCTAAGAAAAAAGTAAAAGATAAACGAACCTCATTAGCAACACACTGCAACTAACTTATTACTTGCCATATTTTGATTGTTCTATCGCTACTACCACTAACAATCTCTTGCCCACTTGAGCTAATTGCTATAGAGTTGATATAGTCAGTGTGCTCAGATAAGACATGAGGGACCTCAAAAGTGCTCAGGGGCCATATTTTGATGTTCTTATCTCGCCCACCAGCAACTAGTACTGATTTATCAGAACTGATTGCGACAGAATAGATTTGATCTGTTATAAATTCTGTGATATTACGCAATAATCTTCCCTCCACTAAGTTCCAGACTTTTATTGTTAAGTCGTCACCGGCACTAACTAAAATTTGGTTATCAGAACTAATGGTCACTGAGCGAATCCATCTAGTGTGATCTTCAAGCGCAAATGATGATGTCCCACTTGTTAAATCCCAAATTTTGACTTTTGTATCATCACCACCACTAACAACAAAACGATTGTCTGAACTAATTGCTAATGCCCTTATCCAATTTGAATGTCCAGCAAGGATGTGAATTAAGTTGCCATTCATATCCCAAAGCCTTACTGTTGTGTCGCGGCTACCAGTCGCAATTATTTGACTATCTGAACTGACAGCAACCGAATGAATTGAGCCTGAATGTCCAGTAAAAGTTCTAACCAGCTCTCCTGTAGTTAAATTCCAAATCTTGACTTTTCCATCTTCATCTCCACTTACAATCATCTTGCCGTTTGAACTGATAGCAACAGAGTAAATCGAGCTTGAACAACTATCACAAATTCTAACCAGCTCTCCTGTAGTTAAATTCCAAACCTTGACTTTTCCATCTTCATCTCCACTTATAATCATTTTGCCGTTTGAACTAATGGCAATAGAGTGGACTACATTTGAATTTAATATGGTAAGTTTACATTGCCATTTTTGCCCTCTAAAATCAAAGGCTTGTGTTATCGTCGCCTGTGATTGCTTGGTTTTCTTTATCTTATTTTGTTGCTCTTCAAAAGCTTGTAAAACCTCTGCTTCAACATTTCTTGCAATAGTAAATGTTAACCGTAATTTTAGCCTCTCGGCATCTAAAATTTGACGAGTAAAATCAGAGAGTTTACCTTGATTCTTTCGGATAAGGTCCTGAACTTGCCTACGGTATAGTAATTCCGGATCACTTATAGCAACTCTCGCAATTTGAATCTTATAACCTTCTCGAACAGCATATATTTCCGGCTTCATGGCAGGAGCGACTTCACGAACTCGACCACGAGTATAATTATGCAACTCATCAACAGAGATGACGCCATTACGATCTAAGTCTGCGGCTCCACTCTTTAAACCTTCCACTAAGTAGGAAGTGTAAACTGAAAGCTGTGACTCTTTCTGAATCGTTTGTTCAAAAGAGTATTGAGTTGCTGTCGAAGAAGTTAATACAGCTCTACCTTCTGCTCCTAATTGAGCTCTAATATCAGTAGAAATATTCTCTACTTGGGGTGCTTTTGCAGGCATATTTTCAGCGAACGCACCACTAAAGCAACAATCTAAAACAATAATTTGTCGTTTTGCCCGACTATTGCCCATTACTTCATGTACAAAACTGGCAGAGACAGCAGTTGCTATTGCCAATTCACCCTTTTCAGTTTTACGAGTGTTGCGAGTCGCAAAATAAAGTCTGCCTCGATCATTCTTGATCCCATGACCTGAAAAAAACAGCATTACTAAATCTTCTCTGTTGCGATCGGCAAACAATTGCTCAATAGCTTCCTCCATTGATTGCCGATCAGGGTCTAATAATGTCTTAACAGTAAATCCACCAATTTCAGGGTGCTCTAAAACCTGTTGAACAGCTATCACATCTTGACGAGCACTAGGCAGAGCAGTAAGTCCTGGTTCATAATCACTTACACCAATCAACAGGGCAAGCTTTGCCATGCTAGTTCCTCAATCACAATCAGTGCATGCCATCTCTATTGAGTAAATTATACTAATCCGTAAAGCTGACTCAAAATTTCATAGATTTATTTTTCAAGCCTATTACGATCTTTAACAATATCGCCTAGATATAGATCGATAAAATTCTGTGCCGCTTCAGGATTCAGCTCATTCAATGCTGTCACTAAATTGACCACCGTTTCAGAATTGGGATCTACCTGTTCATGAAACCAACGCGCAACAACCGTATTGCGTACGCCCATCGTGACAGCCAACTTATTTTGGCTAATCCCGTATGTCTGTAATACCTGCCTGAGAACCTTGCCTGCTTTGCCCATGCCCCAATCCTGTCAGAGGATTATGAGCTAGTAAATACTTACATACTTGTGGGTACTCGCTGAACCTGATACACTCAAATTTGTAGGTATTACATTTTTGTGTGTATTTAAGAGGTCAACTCCTATGGCTGAAGAATTCATCGACGATCGCCCCATCTCCCCCGCTCTCGATCTCTCGCCGCTTCCCCAGCGCGATCGAGAAACCGTGCGAATTATTCTGGTTGGCTCCCAGCATGGCATTGAGGCGATCATCTACAGACTATTCATCCTCCGGTTTGCCGAAATTCACGAATGGAGCCGATTGCAACCCGAACCACACAGCGGCAAATGGATGAGTGTGATGACGAAGTCGCTGTGGTTACCGTGAATTAAAGGCAAAAGGCGGAAGGCAAAAGGCAAAAGTGGGAAGAGTTGTGGGGGCGATGAGGTAAAGAGGGGGAAGGGGTTGGAGGGAGTAGGATCGTTTTCTAGAGGGCGATCGCTACAATCAAACTATTGCTCTGTTGCGGGATTCACTCAGTGAATGACCTGATATGGTACAGTTCGACCCCCGGTTATTTTTGCCTACCGCAGAGGATCTGCCCGATTCAGACGATACGCCTGTGGATAACGAACTGCAATTGCTAGTGCCCATGCTGCTGCGGGCAATTTTGGCATTGAATTGGGACGATCGACTGGACTGGTTTCTGGGCGTCAATATGGGGCTGTATTATCAGCCAGGTTTGCCTGCGATCGTTCCAGATGGATTCCTCAGTTTGGGGGTGCCTCGCTATCAGGCGGAGGGAAAGCTGCGGCTCAGCTATTTGCTCTGGCAAGAAAACATGGTGCCGCAATGGGTGTTAGAGGTTGTTTCTCGCACTCCAGGCGGCGAATATACCGACAAGCTGGCCCTGTATGCGGAAATTGGAGTGCGCTATTACCTGATCTATAACCCTGATTACTTCAAGCGGGACAAGCATGACGTGTTTGAGCTGTATCGCTTAGAGCAGGGGCGTTATGTGCGGCAATCCGGCAATCCGATTTGGATGCCAGAACTGAATTTAGCGATCGGTTCTGAGTTGGGTACTCAAGATCGGCTCCCAAGAGAATGGCTGTATTGGTACGATCAGCAAGGTCAGCGTTTGCCTGCCCCAGGGAATGTGATTCAACAAGAGCGACAGCGAGCTGAACAAGAGCGCCAACGGGCTGAACAAGCCGAACAAAAACTGCAAACTTTGCTCGATCGCCTGCGACAAAGCGGAATTAATCCAGATGAGCTATGAGCTTTCTTGGTATGCTGAGGAATTGGACATCCTGTAATTTCCGCTATGCCTGCGCTCATTTCTCCTTCTGCAACTGCCTTTCCCCTCACTGCCGTGGTGGGCCAAGAAGCCATTAAGCTGGCGCTGCTGCTGGCTGCGATCGATCCAGGATTAGGGGGTGTCGTGATTGCGGGTCGGCGAGGCACGGCCAAATCGGTGATGGCGCGGGCGATTCATGCCTTGTTGCCGCCGATCGAAGTAGTGAAAGGCTCCTGCTGTAACTGTGACCCCAACCGTCCAGATGAATGGGACGATGAGACGATCGAGCGATTGGCTCCGGTTGGACAAAATGGATCGGCGGTGAGGCCGCCCGTTGAAACGGAAATTGTGCCGTCTCCCTTTATCCAAATTCCGCTGGGCGTGACGGAAGATCGGCTGCTGGGTTCTGTCGATGTGGCCCAGTCGATTAAGCGAGGCGAGACAGTATTTCAGCCGGGATTGCTGGCCGAGGCGCATCGGGGCGTGCTCTATGTCGATGAAATAAATTTGCTGGATGATCAGGTTGCAAATTTGCTGCTGACCACCCTGGCGGAAGGTCGCAACCAGATTGAGCGCGAAGGCATTAGCTTCCAGCATCCTTGCAGGCCCTTACTAATCGCCACCTACAACCCGGAAGAAGGCGACTTGCGGGAGCATTTATTGGATCGAATTGCGATCGCTCTTTCAGCCGATGCAGTCCTGGGCTTAGATGAGCGGGTGCAGGCAGTCGATCAGGCGACTGAGTTTGCCGAATCGCCGCAGGCTTTCCTGGCGCAGTATGAAGCCGATCTGGATGGCATGAAAACGCAGATTTTGCTGGCGCGAGAATGGCTGAAGGATGTACAAATTACGCCAGAACAAATTGCCTATCTGGTGAATGAGGCGATCCGAGGTGGCGTTCAGGGACATCGGGCGGAGTTGTTTGCCGTTAGAGTTGCCAAGGCTCATGCTGCATTGGATGGCCGCAATCAGGTGATTGCCGATGATTTACGACGGGCAGTGGAATTGGTGATCGTGCCGCGATCGACGATCGTCCAAACGCCTCCCGACGAAATGCAGCCGCCCCCACCGCCGCCACCGCCGCCCCAAAGTCAGGACGAACAGCCGGACGAGGAGCCGGATGAGCCAGAAGATGAGGATGACGAAGAAGATGAGGAGCAGCCGGAACAGGAACCACCCAGCGTTCCCGAAGAATTTGTGTTCGATCCAGAAGGCGTGTTGCTCGATCCGACCGTGCTCTACTTTGCCCAAATGGCGAATCGGCGCGGTAAATCGGGAGCCCGCAGCGTCATTTTCTCGGAGGATCGAGGTCGCTATATCAAACCCATCCTGCCCAGAGGTCCGGTGCGGCGGATTGCCGTAGACGCAACATTGCGATCGGCAGCGCCCTATCAAAAAGCCCGACGGCAGCGGTTTGACCAAACTCAACCAGTCTCAGGTAGCCGTCGCAAAGTGTTTGTGGAACAGAGCGACCTGCGGGCAAAACGGCTGGCCCGCAAAGCCGGAGCCTTGATCGTGTTCGTGGTGGATGCTTCTGGCTCGATGGCGCTGAACCGAATGCAGTCTGCGAAGGGAGCCGTGTTGCGGTTACTCACCGAAGCTTACGAAAATCGCGATCAGGTATCACTGATTCCCTTCCGGGGTGAACAGGCCGAAGTGCTGCTGCCCCCCACCCGATCAATCACCTCAGCCCGTCGTCGGTTGGAGAGAATGCCTTGCGGCGGTGGTTCTCCCCTGGCCCATGGATTAACTCAGGCAGTGCGGGTTGGCATGAATGCCCAGCAGTCGGGTGATATTGGTCAGGTCGTGATTGTGGCGATTACTGACGGACGTGGCAATATTCCGTTGTCTCGATCGCTCGGCGAACCGATTCCCGAAGGTGAGAAGCCCGACATCAAGGCGGAATTGTTGGACATCGCGGGCAAAATTCGCCTGACTGGATTCCAGCTTTTGGTGATCGACACGGAAAATAAATTCGTCTCGACCGGATTCGCCAAAGAAATCGCCAAACATGCAGGCGGCAAATATTATCACCTGCCCAAAGCTAACGATCAGGCGATCGCAGCCATGACCCGAGGTGCGCTGCGCGATATCAAGAGCTAGGCATCATTGAGTCTCTTTGCTAAAGCTAATTGCTCAGCGAAGGCTCCGTACGGGCAGAGCATGCTCTGCCCCAACCCCAAATCTTTAATCCCAAGCAATCCGCTTAATTCATCTATCACGCTGAACGGCTCCACCCCTTTTGTTCAGATTGATTAGACTAAATGAGAATCAGCCTCCATCGTCTCAACAATCGATCGCTAGAGGATTAGGTATGAATCCGTTCACACAACTTTTGCATCTCGTTGGATCGGGTGCAGCAGCCTATATTACGGCGCGCAACCTGCGAGATTTGAAAACTCGTCCTGATATGCTGGCTGGGCTTCAGTTAGCCGAGGCGGGAGCCGTGCCTTTTCTGGAAACGCTGTCTAAACGTGCTGCTGCTGAAGGCGATACCTGGTTGGCTGACAGTTTGTTGCGCCATGCGCAAGATGAGCGGCGGCACAGCCAAATTTTCACCCATGCCTTAAAGCAGTTGAATAAGCATGTGGATCTGAGCCAGTTCGCTGAGAAACCGGACTCTGAAAAGTCAAATTCAGACTCAGAAAATCGCCGTCGCAGTCCCTTTTTAGAAGCCTATTATCGAGGCTATAGCAAGGCTGACTTAGCGCCCGATCGTATCGATTGGATGGTGTTTTTCCTCAGCACCCATATTCTAGAGCTGGATGCCAGCCGGGATTTTTTGCGAATGGCGGCAGTATTGCCCGACACGGATACCGCGAGTGCCAGTTTGAAGAAAGGTTTAATCAGCATTGCCCAAGATGAACAACGTCATGCAGCCTATCTGCTGGAGGCGGCCCAACGTCGAGCTTCCTATGCGGCGGTGCAATCGTGGGTGGATGAATGGCGAGAACGGAAAGTGAATGCAATTATGGCAATGGTGGGGAATCTGCTTCAGAATGGAGATAAAAGACCTTCACTCGTCCGGGATGGCGTTCCGGCTGAAATGGTCGATGAAGCGATTGAACCTGAGCTCACCCCAGCTTAATTTTGCAAACCGTACAGGTTGCGATGCTGCCAACTCATCCTTTTTCAAATAGCCTCTGTGACACACAAACGCTTTGTAAGGGCGAATCGCGATTCGCCCCTACCGATATCCTGAAAACTTTTCGTATTGCTCAAGGCTGCACGACACACAAACGCTTTTAAGGGCGAATCGTGATTTGTCTCTACCGATATCCTGAAATCTTCTGATTGCACCATGTCTGTTAATCCTGTTATCACTTTCTTATTGTTGTTGGGTATTACAGCCTGCAATGCGACTACCGTAGCTGAGGAACCCACAGTAGAATCATCTAAAGTATCAGCTTCTGCATCTCCAAGTCCGATCGCAGCCTCTCCATCACAAATATCTACTCGAAATCTCACACCCACACCTATTCGCATCACGCTGGCCGATCTGCCGCAGCCCTATGCAACCAACAGCGCTTCTAAGTCGCCCCAGGTCGTGGCGATTCCAGCCAATCCCACCCTCAATGTTCCTGCTGGCTTTCAGGTGAACGTATTTGCTGAAGGACTCGATCGCCCGCGCTGGCTGGCATTAACTCCCCAAGGCGATGTGCTGGTCACCGAAACCCGGCAAAATCAGATTCGATTACTGGGCGATCGCAACCGGGATGGGGTGGCAGAAGAGAACAAAGTCTTTGCAGCCGCAAGCAATGGTTTAAATCAGCCGTTCGGGATGGCCTTTGCTGGCAATTCGTTCTTTTTAGGCAACACAGATGGGGTGTTGCGCTTTCCCTACAACACAGAGCAGACGCAACTGAGTGGACAAGGGGAAAAGATTGCCGATTTACCTGCGGATGGCTACAACAACCACTGGACCCGTAATGTGATCGCTGCTCCCGATGGCCAAAAACTCTATGTGTCGATCGGCTCAGCCTCCAATGCCGATGAGGAACCCCTGCCACGTGCCTCTGTCCAAGTGATGAATTTGGATGGATCGGACAAGCAGACCTTTGCATCCGGGTTACGCAATCCCGTTGGCCTCGATTTTCATCCGGTTAGTCAACAACTCTACACTACTGTCAATGAACGGGATGGTTTAGGCGATGACCTCGTGCCGGACTATTTGACACGACTGCAACCCAATCAGTTCTACGGTTGGCCCTACGCTTACCTGTCGCCCGATCGCCTCGATCCGCGTCAGTTACAGGGCGATCGCAGCAAGAAACCCGATTTAGCCGCCCAAACACAAACGCCCGATGTGTTATTCCAGGCTCATTCTGCAGCCCTGGGATTGCAATTCTATGATGGTGCAACTTTTCCAGAACGGTATCGCAACGGCGCTTTTGTGGCATTTCGCGGCTCCTGGAATCGTAATCAGGGCACAGGTTACAAAATTGTGTTTGTCCCGTTTGACGCGAACAATCAGCCCGTTGGTCATTACGAAGATTTCGTGACCGGATTCCTGATTGATCCCACTGGACCCACGACTTGGGGCCGCCCAGTTGGTTTGCTCACCTTACCCGACGGCAGTTTGCTGTTTACGGAAGAGGCGAATGGCCGAATTTACCGGGTGCAGTATCAGGGATAAGAGTGAGATATTGCGGTGGAACCTGATCGACCAACCAAACTCCATTAGTAGAACAATAGAAGAGAGAGCCAGCCTGCTGCATTGCCACTGTATCGATCGCCAAAATTGCAGGACGACCATGCCGCATCCCTACTTTCCAAGCGGTTTCTAAATCTCTGGACAAATGCACATGGTGCCGTGACATTTTCAGCAAGCCCGATCGCAGAATGGCAGGCACTGATTTGTCACCTGTCCCGTGATACAGCACATCCGGTGGAATTTGAGGCTCCAACTGCAAATCTACTGCAACACTATGTCCTTGATTGGCGCGGATCATGGTTTTCGCCTGGTCAAACGAGAATCGCTGCTTATCGCTATTCGCAACAACTTCTTCTAATTCTGCTCGCGTGAACGGAAACTGATGTGCCGCACAAGCTGCCAGCAACTCATCAACATTCACCCAACCTCCTGGAGCCAACGTTAAACCCAAACGTTCCGGCTGATGCCGCAGATGCTTGCTAAGATATTTACTGATTTTGACCGATCGATCTTGTTCCATTATTCTAATTGATATAACTTTTATATTTGCAATTCAATATGTTTTTGTGTTCGATTTGCAGCACCCAGCACTCGGTAATTCCCCGCGTGCAAGTTTCTAGAGCATTGCGCTTTCTCAGCTACTTGGGGGACTCCGCTGGTGAGTTATCACACACTCTTTCAAGGATGGCTACTTCTAAGCCGACCTCCCAGGTTCTTCGCACTCCCCGTTCACAAGCGCCCACTGCTTGGCAGCGTTACCCTTCCTCTCGTACTCAGTATGTAGGCTCTAAAAGTTAGGGCACGCAGGCAATTATGGGTTACTACCATCGCTACAACTCGGTTTCCGGAAGCCGATTCAAATTCGTTGCGGTGCATGATTGTCCGCTTTCAACCGATCCTGGCTCAGCTTGCTGCAGCAATGCGTCTATGATTGCTTCAAGAAAAATTTGAGTCCTGGTTGCAGAAATTCCATCAGCAGTATCAGTCGATCGCAAATTCAAGCCTAACTCATGCAAGTACTAACTCATGCATTAAAGGTAACAGTGCAGATGAGATGGCAGTGGTCGCTGATGCACAAGTTCACCTGTAGTAAGGTACTGAAGCTCATCGGAGGTAGACTGTCGTCCTAACACTTCGTTGCGATGAGGATGGCGACCAAACCGGGCAATGATTTCTCGATGTCGGTGTGCCTGGGATGCGGAGAACTCCAGCCACGCACGGTGGTTTGGAGAGGCTTCCTTCACTAGATTGTCTGACAGTTGGGTCACAATGTCTAGATTTCCCAAATCCTCTGAGTGGCCCAGCGGCAGAGCAAAAAATATCTTTTCCCAAGGCGTCTCCAATGCTGCGTAATGACCGATTTCAAGTCCTTCTAATGCCAGCGCGCAAGCTTTCGCATCTTGAGCAAATGCCTGAGCTGTTCCGCGATAAACCGTTCGTGAAAATTGGTCGAGAACAATGATCAGTGCCAAACGCGATCGGGGTTCTTTCGACCAGGCATCTAGTTCGCCGGTTATAGCGCGTTCCAGCAGCGGTGAAAACTGCTGAATAATCTCGACATCTGCCTCTCCTCGGAACCATCTGAGCCACTGACGAGCTAGCGCAGATTGATCCTTTTCAAAGGATTGAGGAAACCAAAACTGAAGTACGCCTTGTACTTGTTGAGTATTCATTAGATCCATCACATTATGTTTAGTTGTAAAGTAAACGCTTTTTACGTATTGCGCTGTTATCGACATAGACGGTCCCTATAGCTGAATACCAAAACAACAATAATACGTTGATGCGTCGAACCAAAGCGGGGACCGTTTTGTCGCCAAGTAAAGTTCATCGTAGACTATTCAACTTGCCACATTAATCTGCGGCGGGTGTATTGTCTGAAGCTGGACCGAGATTGAGAACTGCCTTGATATTTTCCGGCTGCATCATGTCCAGATACCGTTTCATAAAATTGGGCGGCAATAGCTCAATCAGAACTTCATTCTCAACCCAAAACTCAATCAAGTCAAAAAAGAAAATTAGTCAAGCAAATCTTGAGGGCAAGATTATTGGAAAGTAATGCTTAAGGTTTCATCAACAACAGTAAGAACTGATTCTTGCTGGAATCTTTGCCTGTAAGCACTAATGATTTGATTAATCGAATTCTCGTTGGCCTGTGTATCTTCAAGAATCAGAGAAACAACTTTGCTGGGTTCATGAATCAGGCGATTTTCCCTATCGAGAAATTGTCCTTTTGTATCGTAAATGGTTAATCCATCAGAAAAGCGAGGCATGATTTCATCGCGAAGAAATTGATTGAATTGGCGATCGCTCACTTGCTCTGTAGTCCCAATATTTCGTCCGAAATACAGATCAACTTGAATGAGTTCAGGAGTTGAATCATTGTCGATCAAATCTTCTCCTTGTCCAAATCCAACTTTGACCGCCTCATTGACGACTTCTAAAATTGAGCTTTGCTGAAACTGGACTTCATAGGCATCGATCACCTGATAGAGCGACTGTTCATTTGCTATGGTATCTTCGATAACTAACGACACAACCTTGCTGGAATTTTGCCTCGAATCATTTGGACAATCTCGCAACTGTTCTTCTGTGTCATAAACGGTCAAGCCATTTGGAAAGCGAGGCGTTAATACATCTTCAAGGAATTGATTAAATTGACGATTGCCTTCCCGTCCTTCTCCAATACAATCAAGATACAGATCGACCTGGATCACCTCAGGTGCAAGATCATTAACGATCAGGTCTTCACCTTGACCGAAACCAATTGCAACATCTTGATTTTTGACCTGCAAGACTGATTCTTTCTGAAACCGCTGTTTGTAGGCGTCAATAATGTCATCAACTGCCCGATGATTGCTGTCCTGATCTTTGTAAACAAGTGAGATAACCTTGCTGGGTTCTCGAATCAGGTTTCCGCCACTATATACAGACGGTCTCTTTGCATCATGTTCTGTCACTCCAGCAGGAAATTGAGGGATCACAACATCTTCAACAAACTGCTGAAACTGCTGTCCTGTTACTCTTCCTGTTGTTCCAACATTACGTCCAAAATACAAGTCCTGTTGAACCAGCACTGAAGCTGTTTCGTTTGCAAGAAGTGCTGGATGCAGCTGCATTAAACTGTTGAGGACAGCGATCTTAAGTAGGTTCATCATAATTGTCTGATATAGAGTAAAGCTTAATGTTTGCGCAATGTTTGCAGGCTTTACGTTGATCTCGCAAGTAATTTTTCTTCTGCGTTACTGATTGAGAAGTGGATAGCGATAGCAGCCTGTAATTAGTAGAATAAGCAGCCTCAACAAAAATGTCAGTCTGAAAAAGTCAGAACTATAAAAGCCTTGACGATAAAGGGAGAGAGAAAAATAAGGAGCGTGAAACGGTCGCCGTCTGACTTTTTTAATCCATCATCCAACTTTCAATCTGACTTTTTCAGACACCAAAGACCATCATCTTCGAGTAATCAGCTTAAAGCTGGCGTTATGTGGCGTACCCCACAAAACCCTGCTGCAATTCCTCGATCGCCCTGGATGGCCTAATCTTCCTAGATGGATGCTGCTTGGACGTTTTTCGGACGGTGTTCCGAGTAAGCTAGCAATTACGATCGCCTCTCGTAAAACCTATGCACTCCATCGACTCCCAAGCTGCTAATCATTACCACTCGATCTGGCAAGCCGCCACCCGCATCAATTGGAAGATCGAGGATTTAATTGGAGGAGATAAACGACTCAACTTTACTCAACCGTTCTTACCAGAAGCATTAGCCAGCGTCAGCGCTATTTCATGCCTGACGGAGGCAGAAAAACTGAAGCTCAACCAGATTCGAGGCAACAGCTATCTCTATTTCTTTGGCTTATGCGAAGAGTTTATCTTGCCTTACGTGATTGGCCATATCAGCCAGATTCAAAGGAGCGATCTCTATGCCACCCAGGCGTTTCTACATTTTGCTGAAGAAGAAAGTAAGCACATGCTTCTGTTTCGGCAGTTTGCAGAGAATTTTGAACAGGGGTTTGGCTCACGCTGTGACTGCGCTGGACCGGCCCGCACCATTTGCGATCGCATCCTGGCTCACCATCGGCTAGCAGTCGCACTGACCACACTTCACATTGAATGGATGACCCAACGCCACTATCTAGAGAGCGTTCGTGATACTCAGGGACTGGACGCCCAGTTTTGCTGCCTGCTGCGATATCACTGGATCGAGGAAGCCCAGCACGCCAAATTAGATGCCCTGATGGTGGAGGATATTGCCCAAAGCCTATCGCCTCAAGAGATTCAAACCGCAATTTCTGACTATTTTGCGATCGTCAATTTACTGGATCAAGTATTTCACGAGCAGGTACAGCTCGATCTGGAAAGCCTCTCCAGAGCGATCGATCGACAATTCTCGGAGGCTGAACGAGCCGAGATCCAAACCACGCAAATCCAGTCTTATCGATGGACATTTTTATGGTCGGGGATGACGCATCGTAATGTTGAGGGAACGTTTAGAGCAATCTGTCCATCCAGTCAGACCCAATTGTTAGAGAAGGCCAAAGCGTTTGGTTAATTCCAGTTTTTCGATGTCTAAAATTTTCTCTATCCAGATCAAGTTAAGTTTCTCAATCCCTCCGAATCGGTTCAAAACTTGACATTCTAGAATTGAGTCTTTCCTAACGTCACCTGTGTTCTTTGCCCCCTTGAACTCCTGTGTCTACAAGCCTCCACATCAAGCTATTTGGAGAATTCTACCTGACTGCCAACGGCGTTCCCATTACCGGGATGAACTCGGAACGGTTGCAGGCATTGCTGGCCTTTATTTTGCTGCATCGGGATACTCCCCAATCTCGCCAGCAGATTGCAGTGCAACTCTGGTCGGATGCCACGGATGCGGATGCGAAAGCCAACCTGCGACGACGCTTGCATGAGTTGAAACAATTGCTCCCCAATGCCGATCGCTGGTTACGGATTGAAACCAAAACCGTGCAGTGGGTACAGCATCCAGATTGCTTTTTAGATGTGGCAGAGTTTGAGGCAGCCATTACTCCAACACAACCCACCCAGCAAGCCTTGGAGCAGGCCGCCAAGCTCTATCAAGGGGATTTACTGCCAAGCTGTTATGACGATTGGATTGTGCCGTATCGGGACCAATTTCGGCAACGGACGATCGCCACATTAGAGACGCTGATTACCCTGCTGACTCACCAAAATAGCAGCCGTGCGGCGATTAGCTATGCCCAACAGCTTCAGCGGATCGATCCACTCTATGAACCTGTTTATTGTCATCTGATGCGGCTGCATGCCCAGGAGGGCGATCGGGCCAGTGCGCTGCGAGTCTATCATCAGTGCATGACGGTGCTGCAAGCAGAATTGGGAGTGAATCCCAGTCCGGTCACCAGCAAGCTCTATGAGGAGTTGTTGAATCTGGAGGATCTTTCCGCACCGCCGAGTTGTGTAGCTGTTGCCCAACCCCTGGCCGTCCAAGTGATCCTGCCTGCCGAAAATCGATTGCTGGCTGCCTCTGAGCTGCCTTTGATTGGGCGGGAAGCAGAGTGGGCGGTCGTGCAACAGTGGCTGGCCGATTGTCGCGATCGCCTCCATCCAGAACTGCTGCTGCTGTTGGGAGAACCTGGGATCGGCAAGACTCGCCTACTGGAAGAACTGGCGAGAGTTGTTCAATCGACGGGTGGCCATGTACTCTGGGGCAAAGGCTTCGAGGCAGAAATGCTGCGACCTTACGGAGCCTGGACGGATGCGTTTGAGGCGATCGGTGCTACAGAATTTCTGAATGAGCTGCGAGATCTGGTCATGAATACCGATCCATCAGCAACCTTGAATCGCGGACGGCTGTTCGACATGGCGGCTCAGTTTATGGCGCAACTGGGAGAAACGGCTCCTGTGCTGGTCGTCCTGGATGATATTCAATGGTTAGACGAAACCTCGATCGCCTTTCTGCACTATGTTGCACGACTTCTGAGTCATCAACTGTCGATTTCATTCGTTTGTGCGGCTCGTAAACGGGAGATCGAAACCAATCTCTCAGCTTACAAATTCATCCAGGCCCTACATCGAGAACGTCGGATTCGGGTGATAGAGGTGCTGCCGCTCGATCGCTGTCAGACGGTTGCCCTGGCTCAAGCGATGGGGTGCAAAATCGACTGCGACCAAATTTTTGTGAACAGCGGCGGCAATCCACTTTTTGCCCTGGAAATGGCTCGGACCCAGGCCCAGTCTCCCGGAACTGCCTCCAGTACGCTAGAGACCTTGATTCAGGCGCGATTGGTGCAGCTAGATGAGGCAACCCGCAATTTGGTTTCTTGGGCAGCTGCCTTGGGGCGGAATTTCAATCCCACGATTCTGGGAAATATTGTGGATTTGTCACTGCCCCGCCTGCTGACTGCGATCGATCAATTAGAACAGCATGGAATTATTCGACCCAGTAGCGCGATCGAAGGGGAAACGACCTATGCCTTTGCCCATGACATTGTGCGACAGGTGGCTTACGAGCAGTTCTCTGAACCCCGACGCAAACTGATTCACACTCACATTGCCCAGGTATTAAATGCGTTAGCTTCTCCTTCGACTCAGTTGATTAATGATGTGGCGCATCATGCTGCGCTGGGGAGTGATCACACTTTGGCGGCATCGGCCTCTTTGATCGCAGCAGAACGCTGTTTGCGGATATTTGCCTATGCAGAAGCAGCGGAACTTGCCCAACGCGGGATTTGCCACTGCCAATATTTGGAGGCTGCAACGCGAATCCGGCTGCAGTTGAGCTTGCTGAAAGCCTATGTCAAAGCGGGAGTGCCCAAGGCTCGAGTGCCAGCACTTCAACAAACCTTGCAGCAGCTGATCCAGGAAGCCGCAGCGCTGAAGCTGAAGGATGAAGAAGCCACCGGCCTGGAAGCATTGATTGTCCTGAATTACGATCACGGTAATTTGAGTGAAGTGCAGCAACATTCACTTCATGCGGCTGAACAGGGTCGGACTGCTAGTCCTGCAACCACCATGCATATGCTGGCTCATACTGGATCTTGTTTAGCAGAAATTGGCCGAGATATTCCTCGCGCAGAAGCCCTTCTATTAGAGGCCCAATCCATTAGCGATCGATTAGGCTTAGATACGAGCGATATTTCCTTTGGGTTAGGCTGTGTGCGCCGCTATCAGGGACAGGTGGAGGAGGCCCGATCGCTGCTGCGGCAAGGTTGGCAGATGGCCCAACTGGCGCAAGACCACTGGCGCGAATGTACCTGTCTAACCAGTTTAGTAATGCTGGAACTGGAAGCCAAGCAGCTATTACTGGCGCTCGACTATTGCAGTGAATTGATTCATGTTTCGGCTCAGATGGGAGAAGGCAGCGAAGCACCCCATGCGGCAGCCCTGGATGCGGTCACTCGTTATCTATTACAGGAAAAGAAAGCTGAAGAAGCATTAGAGCGATCGCGCCAAGTTCTGAAGCGCATTGATTCTCCCCGGATCCTGTCCTATATTCAGACCATTGCTGCCGAATGGGATTTACAGCAGGGAAACGTGGATCAAGCCAGCTTGCGGGCCGCAGAAGCACTGTCAGCCGCCCGAATTGTCGAGAATCCCAGTGAGTTGGTTCTGGCTGAGGTCATGGTGATTCAGGCCGATCGTCAACTTAAGCATTTGCATGGGAATTTGAATGGGAATTTGCATGATGGCAAGCAACATCTCGTTGAATTAAAAACGAAGTTCAAAGGACAACCGCTCAGTGCCCGCGCCCAACAGAGCCTAATCCAACTGGAGCACACTTTGAATCATCAATCTCAGGGTCATTGAGGAGGACACCACCCATGAAATTTGCCGTTTCAGAAATAACGTTCTCGCCACCCCTTCCGGCCCCGATGACCTATAACCAGTGGGCACAGATCAACCAGAACCTGGCGGGTTGTCAGGCAACTCGGAATGTTCAGTGGCTTTACTCTCTCGTTTCTGTACAGGGCGATCGCTCCATTTGTGTCTATCAGGTGCCTTATACTGATGCACTGCGGGAAGCTTACCGGGAGGCCCGAGCGCCATTTCAAAGAATCTGGGCCGCAACAGATCCATGGGTGGCAACAGATCTCAACAGCTTTGCTCAGGATGCTACTTTGATCGTTGCAGAAACCAATTACGATCCGCCAATCACCAGAACCATGGTTGCGGAAATCAAGCATCAGGCCAAGGGTTGTCTGAATGAGTTGAATATTCAGTCTGCCTTTTCACTCCTAACTTTGGATGGATCTCACTCGGCTTGCACATTCGTTGCCTCCAGTGCAGAACAGGTGCGATCGCTCTATCGCAAAGTGGGATTACCGTTTGAGCGGGTTTGGAAAGCGACCTTGATTCAACCGATCGCAACGGATCTCCCATCTGCCATTTCATCCTGATCGCTGACTTCAGCAACTTGTCGTTCAGCTAGATGTGGGTGGCTCCGGATTCGAAACGATCGGACGGTCCTGCGATCGCCATCGACGCATCACAACTGCTACCAATATCAGCATGAACAAGTAAGGACTGTAAGCCAACAGCCATAGTCCCAGCTTCATCAGTCCCACCGTGAACTCTCCAACTGAGTGGGTCGACTGCTTCCAAGTTTCCTGGACTTGTTTTTGAAGCTCAGGCTGAGCAGGCATTGTGGTAGTGGCCTGTTGCAAATTAATTGTTAAAACCGAATAAGCCACCCGATTTTGTAAATCTTTTAACTGGGCATCTACTTGCTCGATCGAATTACGCACATTGCTCAGTTCTTGTGCCACTTGAAGCACATCCGCAACGCTGCCGGAACGATTCATAATCTCTAGCAAGGTTGCCTCAGTCTTACGCAAGTTACGCAGCCGAGCCTGATTATCAACAAGCTGACTTGATACGTCTTCAGCGCTAATCGACTGCTGCTGCACGGTTCCTAGCTGGGTCAACGCCTTGACTGTGGCTTCCAGATTTTGCTGCGGCACCCGGATTTGCAGAAGTGCCGTATGGTGAGATCCAGGATCCTGGGGCAACTGATCCTGCAATTCGAGCAGGTCTCCCTGTTGCTGACGAGCGATCGCGGTAATCTTCTCAATGGTTTGCGCTACAGAATCAACGGTCACGGTCACGGTTCCAGTCTTCACAAGCTGAGGTTGCTGCTTAGGAACGGTTGAAGGAGATGCAGAATCAGCCTCAGTTTGATCGGCAGCGCGCTTTTGATCAATCGGAGCCCCAGCGATACTATTTTCAGCCGCAGGCGCTTGAAGGGCTTTGTTGACAGTGGGCGATCGATATGAGCCGCAGGCACTGATGGCGGCACTGAGCATGGTAGCGAGCAGGAGTAGCCGCAGTGGGGATTGGCGAGGCAGAGCAGACATAGGGATCAAGAAGGGTAGGATTATTTGCCGAGTATGGCAAATCCCAATGCCTGGTGCAGGAATATTTCAAATTCAGTAACGATATCCCGATTTCACCCAACTCAAGCATCCGGTTGCTGATCCACTCTATTTCTCTCGATCCTTTACAAAATTGAATTACCACCCGACGATCGAGCTAGACCAGAGAACTGCCATCTAGAGAATCGCTTTATGACCACTTCTATTCAGCAAGAACCCGCACTGCAGCCGTTAGACGAATACAATCAATCTCTCATGTCCCAGGTTCATCCACCAGATTGGGTTAATCCTGAACCGGTGGCTGGCTATGACCTGGTGGTGATTGGGGCCGGAACTGCTGGATTGGTCGTGGCAGCGGGAGCAGCAGGCTTAGGACTCGGCTTAAAAGTTGCTTTAATCGAAAGAAGCCTGATGGGAGGGGATTGTCTCAACGTAGGCTGTGTTCCTTCCAAATGTGTGATTCGCTCTTCGCGTGTCGTTGCAGATATGCGAGATGCAGCCCCCTTTGGCATTCAGCCGCCTAATGGCATTGAGGTTGATTTTGCGGCTGTGATGCAGCGAATGCGCAAAATTCGAGCCAGCATTAGTCCTAATGATTCAGCAGAGCGCTTCCGTAAACTGGGCATTGATGTGTTTTTAGGCAGCGCTCAATTCGTTGATCAAAAGACGATCGCCGTCAATGGCAGTCAGCTCCGCTTCAAGAAAGCAGTCATCGCCACAGGCGCAAGGGCCAGTCATCCCAACATTCCTGGACTGGCAGAGGCAGGATATTTGACCAATGAAACCGTCTTTTCGCTCACTGAATGTCCCAAACGGTTGGCCGTGATTGGAGGAGGTCCGATCGGCTGTGAACTCGCACAAGCCTTCCAGCGCCTTGGCAGTGAAGTGACTTTGTTGCATAAACATAGCCATTTGCTCGATCGCGAAGACTCAGATGCCGCCGAAATCATTCAGCAACAGTTTGCTCAGGAAAAATTGCACTTCATTCTAGATTGCACCCTCGAAAAAGTTGAAACTTCCGCAGCCGGTAAAGTCATTCACTATTGCCAGAATGGCGTGAGTCGATCAGTGACAGTCGATGAAATTCTGGTGGGAGCTGGACGCACCCCGAATTTGGATGGGTTGAATCTGGAAGTGGTCAATGTTGAATATGATGCCAAAAAAGGCGTAGTAGTAAATGAGTATCTTCAAACAACGAATCCTCGGATTTATGCTGCTGGAGATATTTGTATGAATTGGAAATTCACCCATGCTGCGGATGCTGCTGCCCGCATTGTGATTAAAAATACGTTGTTTTCTCCGTTTGGCTTAGGACGCAGTAAACTCAGCAGTCTGGTTATGCCCTGGGTCACCTATACCGATCCAGAAGTGGCCCATGTGGGTTTATACGAAACAGAAGCAAAGGCCAAAGGATTGGAGACCAACACGATTACCATTCCCTTTTCCGAGGTCGATCGCGCTTTAGCGGATGGGGAACCGGCAGGCTTCGTCAAAATTCTCCATAAACGCGGATCCGACCAGATTCTCGGAGCAACGATCGTCGCCCGTCATGCTGGAGAAATGATCAGCGAAATCACACTGGCGATCGTCACCAAGCAGGGGCTGAATGCTTTATCAGGCGTAATTCATCCCTATCCCACGCAAGCCGAAGCAATCAAGAAAGCAGCCGATGCCTATCGTCGCACCTTATTGACTCCTCGCACCCAAACCTTGCTGAAGCTGCTGACGAAGTTTAGCTAAGCTAGCTTATCGCAAGATATGATGAGGCTCTGAGTCGGTTATTTCATGCAAGCAGTAACCAACAGCAAGGAATCCGCTATGCGCTTCAGGCTATCTCCCCAACCTCTGATCTGGCACCCAATCATCCGGCAGCCAATTTTTCGAGGCATCCTGGGTTTAGGGAGCGGGCTAGTCACCTGGTTTTGGATGGCCGCTCCCGCATTCGCTCAAAGTCTGGACAACTCACCCGGACTCCACCTACAGGATTCGCTGCGTCAAACCTTGCAGTGGATTGAAAGTTTAGGGGTTGGGGGTGGCATCGCCTTCATGCTGATTTACATTGCAGCCACCATCGCGTTTTTACCGGGTTCTATTCTGACACTGGGTGCGGGTGTATTGTTTGGCGTTTGGCTGGGTGCTATTTATGTCTTTGTCGGAGCCACAATAGGAGCGATCGCAGCATTCTTGATCGGACGGTATCTGGCGCGAAGCTGGATTAGCCATAAGATTGAAGGCAACCAAAAATTTGCAGCGATCGATAAAGCGGTAGCTCAAGAAGGTTTTAAGATTGTGTTGCTGACTCGACTCTCTCCAATTTTTCCGTTTAATTTGCTGAACTATGCCTTTGGGGTTACAGGGGTGCCATTGAAAGATTATGTGTTGGGCTCGATCGGCATGATTCCGGGGACCATTATCTATGTTTATCTCGGTTCTCTAGTCGGTGATTTGGCTCGGATTGGACTCGGAGATCAGCCCACTAATCCTGCTGTGCAATGGACGATTCGGATCGTTGGTTTGATTGCCACGGTTGCTGTCACGGTCTACGTGACTCGCATTGCCCGAAAAGCGCTCGCAGAGGAAGTCGGCAATTCTAACTCTTAAATTAACTCTTAAATGGAGATGAGCGTCATCATTCGTAACGTCAAGTCAGTTTTCTATTGCTGTCCTTTTGCTTGATAGAGGGAAATGTTCAACTTGGTAAGTTGGTCGTGGAATTGATAAGCCAGTGTTGATTCAAAGCCTCGCTGTTTAACTTGCGAAAGTAATCGATCGCTTGGATTGTAGAGGAAAATATTGTGAACCCCTTCTGGAATATTGAGCAGGGCTGGATCTGGCAGCAGGATCATTGAAGTCTCTGGTTTCAACTCATGGGTGAGCGGCACGACGCCATGAAAAGGCACGTCTGAGATGAGTAAAGGATGAGCAGTAGAGTTAATGATTTGAGCAATTTTCACATCAAATTCTGACCAACCCCACCAGGTCGGTGCCAATGCACTGCTGATGCAGGAAATAATGCTGCCAGAAAGTAAGAATGCAGTGAGTACTCGCCAAAACTGCTGCTGGAGTTGTTGCATCGGCTGGGTCAATTTGACTGTCAACAAGTAAGCAACGACAATATCCAACCCGATGTAGCAGGGCAAGAAATAGCGATCGTAGAGCGATCGTCTGCCGCCCCATAACAGATCGGGAATCAGAAAGGGCAAGAACAGAGTTGCCATTAAGCTTAAGACAAAGATCTTGGCCGATCGAGGAGCATAACGGCAGAAGAAATAGAACGTATAGAGAATCAAAGTAAGAATGGGAATTGCCAACGCAATCAGCCAGACGCTGTACTGAAAATGAGCGGCAATAAAGGTGCGATCGAGAAAGATCAGCCAGGACTGAAGCAGAGAGGAGAATGGCAAAGGTTTAGTGGAATAGGCGGTGGTTTGGGCTACGATCGATCGATTTTGTATTACGACCCACAACCAGGGCATTGCTAATAAAAGACCAGCGATCGCAGCCACTAAATAACGCCAACCCGCTTGAGTCAGCCGGAATTGTTCTTGTATGATCAAATAAACGCCATGCGCAATTACAACTAAACCCGTTAGCAAATGGCAATAAATCCCGGTGGCGATCAGCAGGGAGTAAATGCTCCAGTTCAGTTTAGTCGGTTGACGAACGGCCCGCAGTAGCGCTGCACTCGCGAATAATACCAGAGCCAACCAGAAACTATATTGTCGCACTTCCTCAGCATAGCGAAGTTGCATTGGTGATACAGCAAATAATGCCATCGTGAACCAGCCCACCAGAGGCGTTGCAAATAACTCCTGACAGAGCCAATAAATTGCTGGAAAGGTGAGTAAGCTGCCAATGACCGGTAAAATCCGCATTGCCCATTTAGAACTGCCAAAGAGTTGTGCCCAGAATCGCGTCAGCACAAAGTAGAGGGGTGGATGTTGGGGTTCTTCGGTCGCTAGACCTGTAATCGTGCCCATCACGCCTCGATCACCCTCAGAAGGCTGTTGATAGCGCAAGACCTGCTCAGCTTGAATTACCTGCCCCGTAAAGAGCTTCTGGGTTGCCTCTTGAGCGGTAAAGCTGGAGGCTCGTAGGAGGGTGTAGCTTTCATCCAGCCAATAAGGTTTGGAGTCGAGGTTGATGATGCGAAGGAGAATACCAATCGAAATTACAATTGCACAAATCAAAACAATTCTCTGGTGTTGCGATCGGGAAATATCGGATAAATGAAATGCCATCTTGAATCTCCAAAGTTTTGATGGATGGATAAGTGGGAGATTACACGCCGTAAAACCAGTTCATGAAGCGCAAGTTGTAGATGGACAGAAGAAAAGCAAATACGAACAGCAAGTAGGCGTAAACGGTCGATCGACGAGCAACTTCAGCCAGATAGAAAAATGCGGGAAATGTGACACTGCAAAACCGCAACATAGACATCGTTGTGCCTGTTGATAGGGGCATCAGAATACTGAAAGCAGTATAGGACCACAGAGAAACACGATATCGTTTGAGGGCCATCAGTACTGAAATCAACAAAAATCCAACAGCACCCAGCCAATCTAAGACATGAATTGCATTATTGGGATCGCGTGGAAATTGAAAATTGATTTTGGTGAATTCTTGCGCCAAAGTAATGAGTGGGAATGTCCGCTCCCGTCCCCAACCGGCTTGAGCTTTCATAAATGCGAGTGGATCCCCTACCTGAATCGTTAAGATCAGCATGAAAATGAGGATGCCCACTGGAATCAGCAACAGAAAAGCTACGGCAGGCTGAAAGGGCTGTTTTGCGCGCCAACGGGAGTAGAGAAGATCAGCAACAAAAGCAAAGAATAGAAGAATACCGCTAAACCGAGTCAGGCAGGCCAACATGCCCCAGATTCCTGCTTTTAAATATTTTTGTGTTAAGAAAGCGTAGAAGCTAGCTGTAGTTGTTAAAAGAAATAATCCTTCACTGTAGAATGTACTGAGATAGAACGAATTTGGAAATACTAAAAGAAGAACAAATGCCCGTTCGATGGTTCTTGTGTTAAAGTAAAGCAACCCAATCCGATAGATGTAAAATAAGCTACCGATCAGACTGAGATTGGAAATGATCCAGCCCGCGACAAGGTGGTTGCCAATTAAGTAACCCAACCAGCGTGATAAATAGGGATAGAGCGGGAAGAAAGCAACATTACTTTGGCTGCCTTCAATGTAGTAGCCGCGTTGGGCAATGCGATCGAACCAGACACTATCAAATCGAAAGAAGCCATCAAAAAAATAATTACTGGGAAAAGCCTGCCATTCTTTGCGGGCGTTGATGATGCCTTCAACATTGAGATAGCGCCCAAAGAAATCGAACTCTTCGGTCAGCTGCAGCCCCAGAAACTCTAACAAAAATAAGGAGCAGCGCCAGATCAAAAAGATTAGCAGTACGCGTAACCAGATTTGTTGGGGTGTCTTGGGGGGCTTGTTCAGCATAGAGGCATGATGTTCTACACTGAAAATTGTCTCATTGATTGTCAATCAGGTTCTTGTCTCATGCCATCAGAAGTCTCATCTGCACAAATTCAAGCCGCCGCAGCCGCCTATTTTACCCATCTTCAGGAGAGGAATGCAGCCGCCTGGTCCGAACTGTTCACTGACGATGCGGTGATTTACGATCCCGTAGGTAATCCGCCGAATCCGGCGAAAGAGAATGCGCAAAAGTTTTTTGGCATCCTATCGATGGCTTTTGCCAAGCTCCAGATCACCCCAGATCACGTTTTTGTGGCCGGAAATGGGGCTGCGGTGAAGTGGACGATGCAAGGTTTGGGCAAGAGCGGCAAGCAAGGGATCGCGGAAGGCATCAGCGTGTTTGAAATGGATGCTTCTGGCAAAATTCAGCAGGTTGAATCCTACTGGGATGATGCGGCGATGATGGCCCAAATTCGCGGTTAGGCTAGCTGCGGGAAGAATATTGAATTCGCGAGCGGGACGTTTGGGCAAGCCCACGCTGACGCGAACGCACTGTGAATGGGGATGGGGAATCGATCATTCCACAAATTCGATCACGCGCACCTTGGCATCCGGGAGTTGCCGATATTGAGCAGATTTGGTTTCGATTTCTTGCAGTTGTCCTAATGCCAAACCGCAGGGCCAGCCAAATTTAGCCTTGACCCGATCGCTGGCAATGTTCAGCGCAGTCTGGGCACGTTCCACAAAATCTGTTAGCTCATAGTCCTGATCGGGTGTGAAGTATTGTTTGACCACCAGCGACGGGGAATAGCAGAGATCTTGAGAGCCATCGGGCCACTGGACTTTAAAGCGAATTTCCGGCATGAGAGTTGAGTAGAGATTGGTAATGTTGCAGATGGAGCTGAGCAGCTGTTTTCCAAGTATAGCGGCTGAGGATCGATCGACTCTGTTGCGTTAAGGACATTGCTCGATCGGGTTCTAAAACTGCTTGCATAGCCGCCGCAATTTCGGTTGAAGCCTCTGGATTCACCAACAAAGCCTGCTGATCAGTCAAGAATTCAGTAAAGGGCGGTTGATTTGCGGTAATCACAGGCAAACCAGAAGCGATCGCTTCCAGCACCACCAGACCCCAGCCTTCTTTCACCGAGGGGAACAGAAACACATCGGCACAGCGGTAAAGCGCTGGCAGTTCCACATCTGCAATCACGCCGGGTAGAATCAGCGATCGGCCTATTTCAATCCCCAGGTCATCTGCTGTTGCAAAGAATCGATCGCGATAGGATTGATAGTCGAACAGCGTTGCGCCACCGGCAATCACCAATTGTGCATCCGGGACTTGGGCCAACACTTCCGCAAAGGCTTGCAGAATGCGAATGGAATTCTTGCGCGGTTCAATGCCGCCAATCGTCAAATAAATCGGTCCACCTGTTAGGTTCCAGCGAGTTTTCAGTTCAGATTCTAGACCGTTTGGATTGGTCGAAAACCGTTCCAAATTGACGCCGTTGATCACTCTTGGCGCATGAATCTGGTATTGTTGCCAAAGTTCTATTTGCCATCGATCGCTGACACAAAAGCATCGATCGGCTACGCGGATCGATCGATCCTGACAGTCTCGCAGGTAAGGACTCGGATAGTCCTCAATATGATGTACCGTACGAACAAAATGCGGGATTTTCTGCCGATGGACGAGCATTGCTAAGGCATTTGCACTTAAACAATCCTGAGCATGATAGCAGTCGTAGTCTAAATCAGTCTGATTTAATCCATCGATAAATTCCTGAATGCGTTGCTGAATCAAAGCATCCATTTCTGTGGGGGCCGATCGAGCGGGAATCAGATGGGTGTCGCAGCTAAGCGGGTAATCGAATCCGCGATCGTCTTTGCTGAGGGCATATACGCAGACATGATGGCCGAGTTGATGCAATGCTTCGGCCAGCTCAAGCGTGTGAATGACGCTGCCTCTGGGCTTGGTGGAGTAGGTGAAGAGGGCAATTTTCAAACTATATTGCAGAATGAACAAAAGGAGGGAAGCTTGGAACTTAGTTTCGGCTAAAAGCTACTATACAATTAAGCGATCTCGTCAGTGAGAATTTCAAGATTTGAGGTTTGTTACTGCTGATTCCGCACTAATCCAGTAAAGCCTGCAACCCATAATGAAGTTAATATCCATCCAGCAATGATTTGGAACCAGAAGTAAATACGTAAGAGTTCTCCCTGTCGCATCTTAAAGGGTGGCAAAGAAATTTCCTGACCTTTACTGGCATCAGGAATCCAGGTGCCTTCTTGATGAAGATCAATGACGGGAGTGAATGTGTCAAAGGAATATACGAGCGGATTGAAGACGGCATAAGACTTGTGTTTATCATTGGTCTCAGTCATTAGCCCTTCGCTCACAGTGAAAATTCCCCAACCTATTAGTATCACTAGTGGGTCATTTGGCACGTAGATAGCCATTTAGAGTGGAGCATTTCACGCAACCAAGGACTGAGCCACAGCCCCAGACCCTCCTAAACGATGTCCTTGTCGTTTAGATCGCGCCCGTTGTCGTCGTGCAGCTCGCTTACCACCCCATTCAAAAGGGGTCGGGTTTTGATTCCATACTCTAGCTACGATCTCAAATCGTTCGATAATTTGCTGGGGAGTTTGCGGATGTTGTCCATCTAAAGCCCGTCGTTTGAGAATACGTTGGATAGATTCTGTCATATTTAGCCAACTCCCTGAAAGTGGAGTGTACAAAGGCAAAACCCCATGTTCACAAAGCCACACCATCAACTCAGGGGTCTGATGCCCGATTAAGTTATCCCACACCAAGAGCATTCGTAAAGGGGGTAATTGTTTCGGTAATGTGAACGTCACACTTAACCCTTCTCGCCACTCCTGCCATATCTGCTGCACCATTTCTTGC
>LUGL01000208.1 GCA_002796835.1 Elainella saxicola E1
CTAAAGATGAACCGGAATGGCGACAATACAAAGCAGTGCGGATGAATGCTCAAGGTGAAGGTCGAGCTTGGTTTCAAGACAATGCGGGCTTGATTAAGACAGTGAGTGCTCGTGCCATGGAAGCAGTTGTCGTCTGTCTTGGAGATGGGCACGATGGGATCTGGAACTTGCATGAAGCAGTGGTACCGAATTTGACGCAACGTTTTGAGATTCTAGATTGGTATCACTTGAAAGAGAATTTGTACCATCTATCCGCTGCTGAAGTAGACCGAGAAGGCATCGAAACCTTGTTGTGGAAAGGCGATGTTCAGAGTGCACTGATTGAGTTAGAAGATTGCACCTCTGAAGCTGCGGTCTGTTTTGGCAACTATCTGATCAAACATCGACATCGGATTCCAAATTATGATTACTATGCTGCGGAAGATTTCTGTTCGATTGGTTCAGGTGCAGTGGAGTCTTTAGTCAAACAAATTGATCAACGACTCCAGATAGTAGGAAGTCGGTGGAAAGCCGAACATGTGCCGAACGTGTTGGCGCAACGGTGTGCTTATCTCAATGAGGAACTTGAACCGACTTCTTCTTTTCTCTCAAGAAGGTGACACGCTCCCATTGTCGCCGAATACCTACCAACACAACTGATGATCGGATGAAGACATTTCATTCGACCAAGTTCATCTTCTAGTTTACCAACGCCCTTTTTTCTACCCCTCTTCTCACCCTTCGTGAATAATTCAGTCTAAGCAATCGAGCATAAAAATATTTCCTCTACAGAGATCTCTCCTTGTAAAGGAAATATTACTGTAATTATCTAATTGAAATATAGCGGTTCTTGTTCGGATGCAGTACATGGAGATCCCTGCTGTACAGGCATTACAGGAATCATTGTGTACCTCATTCGAGTGAAAACCGCTATAATTGCAGATGACTTAGTCTGAAGATGTTCTCAGTTCTAACTTAACTAACCATTCTTTCCAACATCTACCTAGCCGTTCTATGGAGAAGAATATGTGTTAGTCCAAATAAATCTTAGTTAGCAAGAACAAAAGGATTACTGCTCAATACAGAATTATCAGTAGAAGTTTCTACATCTTCAGCAGCTTGGAAATCAGAATTTTCAGAATTCCTTTCATCCTCATCCCCACGTACAAAATCTATATCTATATCTAGAACCGTCATTTCTAAACCTGCTTTCGGCACATTTCCATTACTAGAGATATAAGGATTAGGTTCAACATTACCCGTGCAAATTACAATTGAACCTTTTTTCAAATAAGGCAATTTCCGCCAAGCTGATGAACGTTCCCAAATTGTTAATTTAACCGTAAAGGATTCTTTCCAATCACGGCTCTTGCGAACATACAACGTAGCTACAGCAAGCTGTGCTTGCTCTCCACTACGTAAATCAACCGTCTTCACTTGCGCATCTGCTGCCAAATGTCCACTTACGATCCATTTGTTCAACCCGATACTTGACATGAATGTACCTCTAAATACTTTTCGAAAATGTCAGTTAGTTAAAACATACCCTCAATTCGCAGAAAAGCTATCAGATATATAATGAGTTCAACGTTTTTAACTTAACGTGAGATTGGAATAAAGAGTGGCAAGATATTTAGGATAAAAGTGTTTCAACTCTTATCCCCTCGTTTGCCCCGTTCTGAGTCTAGAAAACCTGCTACGACAGCATGTGGCAAAACATTAATAAACTGGTTAAGCTGAGACTGCATGTTACCATCAATAACCAAGGGAAGTTGCTCAATTTTGTGTTGCCCCAAGAACCAGGCTCCCCGTTCCCAAGCTCCCACTATAAAATATGAGGAATAATCACATTATAAAATTTTCCAAACAAAAAGCAACGTCTCCATGTCAGAAGACGTTGCTTTTATTCAAATATACCCTGGCACTGAGCTATTTTTGCGGGAGGCTACCCTCCAACTATCTTCGCCGCTGATGCGTTTCACTTCTCAGTTCGGGATGGATGAGTGTGGTTCCACATCGCCATAAGCACCAGGAATGCTATTCGGCTGTTGCTCGTTACGACCTTACTTGTTTCTTCTTTTCTCTTTTTCTCTTCTCTTTTTCACAACCGAGAAGGCTGCATAGCGAATTGCTCGTCAGATTAGTCATCTTTTCACCAACTCATTCATTGGAATGAGGTCAAGCCCTCGGTCTGTTAGTACTGCTCAGCTTCACATGTTGCCACGCTTCCACTTACAGCCTATTAACGGGTCGTCTTCCCGTGACCTTACTGGCTTTTGCCATGGCAGCACTCATCTTGAGGTGGGCTTCCCACTTAGATGCTTTCAGCGGTTATCCGCTCCGCACTTGGCTACCCTGCGTTTACCGTTGGCACGATAACAGGTACACCAGCGGTGCGTTCTTCCCGGTCCTCTCGTACTAAGGA
>LUGL01000064.1 GCA_002796835.1 Elainella saxicola E1
TAAAAGCACAGCATTGAGGATTCCGATCAGTAGCTTATTAGTTGAGTTTTCTGCTTTGATCCGTTCAATTGCCTCAGGTTTGATATCATCAATTGAACCTCGAAGAGAAGTTTTAATCTGTTGTAATAATCCCGCTTCAATGCTAAACCCTTATACTGACAGCCCTAATTCTTCCAAATAGGGAAGCAGCCGTTTATATTCCTCAAGCACCGAGTCAATTTTCTCTTGAGCCATGTCAGTAATATCGGCCCAGGCATTAATTACGTCGATATGCCAGATCTGCCCTGTGCTCTTGACAATGTGACTGTCATGTCCGGGTTCTCTCCAAATCGTTTTTTCCATCCAAAACAATACATTAGGTCCTAGTAAGTTGGCAACGTCATCTAAAATCTGAGGTTCTGTAGCGAGGGCATACACCAATTTAGAGGTAGTATGAGCAATCCGCCGAGCCCAAATACCGCTTTGGTCTCGCTGCTGCTCTTGTAGTTCCTGAACAGCTTGGTCAAGAGCATCCCGCAAAGTTTCTAACCTGATAAGATGCTCAAGCTTAAATGGACCCAGGAAACCCTCTTTCTCGAAAAGAAGTTTTTGCTCCAACTGTTCCGAGTCAAATCTAGAACGTTTAACAGATTGCATGATCAAACCTCTTATGAGCGAGAATTGTAGTAGGTTATTGAATTACACCAGTTAATGATTCAATCCTACCGAGGATGATTTATGAATATAAATTACTCCTCTTTTGGCCCCCTCAGCTTGGTCATTGTAGTAATAGGAATATTCATTTCCGTAGATCATCTCTACACTTGGCTTAATCCATTCAAAAGTATAATCTTGCTCATTATAAGAATCATGCCCCAGATCAGGACGATGAGGAACCTTCCAATCATGTATGGCAACTACAGGTTTGATTTTCGCCTCAGCGATCACCTGTAATTCGTCAATGAGAGGTGTATAGATGCGAGAATGAGCATCAAGAAAAAATAGGACGTTACCATGATCCAGCTTAAGTAGATTTTTCAACACTTCTGGGCTACTACCTTCAATTAAGGTAACGTTATTTGTATCCTTTAAAAACTCTGAAGCTTCTGAAACGTTTTCAGGATCTAGTTCTATCGTATAAACCTGATTAGCCATCTCAGCTAGCTTTTTCGTTGTTCCTCCCAGAAAGGTTCCTGTTTCGATGATTGTGTTGATCTCAAACCTTTGTACAAGCTTTCTGATTTCCAATCCAATATAGAAATCACCTTCAAAGCCTGCGAGATTGCGGTTTAAGTAGCTCTGAGTTTTTTCTGCCTTTTTCATGAATTAGATCCTTTAACCTAGCACAGTACGGTTTTACTCTTCTCTTGAATTTGATAAAAATCAACTTTTAATGAGCCCTAATAAATCGCAAAAAGTTTATTTCTGTATAGTTTTGTTGTATAAGGCTAAGAATAATAATTTGTCTAGCTTTATGGGATCTACCCATGTTTGTCCATCTTCACCAGCATTTTCGCCGAATACATGCCAGTGAGTGTGGCCTAGAAAACCAGAAATGATACGAGAGGAGTGGTGCCAGTACTCTTTGTTGTAAATTTCAATGATAGTGGCTCCTGAGTTACAAAAAATCTGATTGTACATCCCTGCTCCATGGGGACCAAGAATAGCTTCAGCATTTGAAAAAGCACAAATTTGTTCAATCAGACTCATTTCTTCACAGTGCATAGTTTCAAAATTGTAATTTCCTAAAATCTTTAATATCTCGTCCTCATTGATAATCCTGCGGGAGGAGTGAGACCGAGAAACATAAATTCGCTTAGGAGTTGAGCACCTGTTTGGATTGTTGGGAAATGAAGCAAGTAATTGATTGCGTACTTTGAGCAGGTGCGTTTTGCTAGGTCTACCCGATTTTTGCGCAGCATGGCAGAAAATCAACTCCTCAACAAGAATACTTTCTTCTTTGATTCTTACCAGTTGATTTTCTTGAATCCCTAGGAGTTTTAGAGAATCAATCAAATAATCAGGGGATTCATCAGGTACAATGAACTTCAAATCATTGTTGAATGACTCTAATAAAGCTAGTTTTGGTAGACAGTCCATTAGCCAATGGGCATAATTTAAGGTGTAGTGAGATAAGAGTAATACGTGGGTTCCTGCAAGGAATTGTTTTTGACTCAACTTTTCCCTAATTTTTTCCATGTTTAGGTTAGCATTTAGCTTTTGTCCATTGACAGATTGAGCAACAATCTCAAGATTAGAGGTAATTACTAAGCCTGTTAGACCTATAACAGCAGCGTGTGGGATCTTGCATCGGAATGTTTCAGCGATCTCTTCACCCACAGCACAATGAAGATGGTAAAAGTATTCTTCCCTACCAAGCTTCACTCTTTGAGCAGGAGGGAGCTGAAGAAGTTGTCCCCAATGCTGAAGGGCGTAAAGTAAGTCTTCTTCAATCGTATTGGAAGGATAATGGACTTGCAGCGTTGGAGAAGCAATAACCTCAAAAGCCCAACTGTGTTCCTGCGCTAATTCCTTAAGATTTGTATTAACCTTAAACTCTAATTTTTGCTGGTCAAGCGGTGAAGACAATGCCATATAAAATCTCGTTGGATAGTTAAAATAGCGATCGAATTTTATTCGGTAAACGTTAAAAATTAAAATGAAATAGATATTATTGCCAGTACAACTCTTCGCAGTATTGAATATACTGATTTCGCTGTATATTTCCAAATGAAAACCAGCGGATGTAATCTCGCAGTTCTTCACAGGGTAAAATAGTAATATCTTTAATATATAAGATTTCCTGAGACTCCCAGTTTAAAATATTTGTAGCCAGCAATTCATAAAACGCCTCCTCCCAGGAATTTGCTTTTACATCTGATCGGTGATGCGTGATCTTAGTATTCATAGATGAACTGCCAGGATTGGCGTTTGCCATAGCGTAAATAATATCCATGGTTTGAGTTTGATATAAATCATCTGCCTTCACTATGTCAAAATTGGTTTTCTTCCGCAAACACCACTCTTTGATGATGAGAATAGAGAGGCGATCGGATAACATACCAATTGAATTGAGCCCAACCCCTAGATTGAACTGCACTTTATCTCGGTCCCATTGAGGACGGTTTAAATTTTTATAGTTCACAATTGTACTTGCTTTCAAATCAGCAAGTTTTTCTGAAACCTCAGGGAGCAATTCCCGTAATGGAGCGATATCGGAAGATAAATTTAACGAATCTAAGAGGTTGTAACTTTCGGAAGTTAACCTTTGAAAATAGTGTACTAGCTGTTGTAACATCAGCAAACTCCTGAATCTACTTGAGGCTGGCAACAAAATAGTGAAGATCTTATTCTCTTCTCGAATATCTATCTAGGCTATTGATGGCGGCTGTCTTAATTACACAAGCTGTTGGGCAAGGATAGTGCAAAGATTGAATTTGAATATTCCTTGACTCAAAAAACTGATCGGCTCCCTGTGCTTCTGACCATTGGTGATAGGCGTATTCATCAAAGACCACCATGCCTCCAACCGATACTCGATCCCAAAATGCACTCAAAGCCTGATAGGTTGGATACTTTAAGTCTAGGTCTAGGTATAAGCAAGATATTTTCAACCCAGGTCTTTTTGCAACAAATTCTTGAGCAAGTTGGGAAATATCACCTTGAACCAGATGGTAACTACTTCGATCAAAACCTGCACCAGCAATTAGATCATGAACAAATTTTTCGGCTCCTTCCTCATGTTTATATCCTCTCACTTCAAACAAAGCCTTCATAGATTCCCGATCTTGCCCGGACAGAGAATTCAACAAAGAATCTGTATGAAAATAGTCGAATCCTATGACTTTCTTCATAGAGTTAGGTGCCAAAATTTTGATTAACTTCAGCCAAGTCAACATGCCACTGCCTCGATAGACTCCAGCCTCGACAATGTCCCCTGGCACATGAATAATACTTTGAAAAATTAAGGTTCTAGCAACCAGTTTTGCAAGTATTTTAGTGTCGCCACTGAAAATAAATTTTTCAAAAGCATCATAGATTTCGCTTTGATTTTTAGTCCTTGTTTCCAAAGGAATGGAACCAGTTGATTCAGATAATTGTTCTTGGGGCTGAGAGCTGCTCATGAAAATTTCCTCTATCTTGAGCTGAAAAACGATTGCAGAGCAGTTACAGTTGTCTACTTGCTAAGTTAGATTGACTTGATATTCTCATAGTCTTGTGTCTTTGATTATTTTTAGATGATCTAATCCTACGTCCCTAAACAAATTTACGGCATAACTTGTGAGAAGCCCAGACGGTTTAATGTCGTTAATGCATATTCGTTCTCCTGTCGGAATATTAAAAATAATCATATTGTAGCGAAGTCCATACTTTGTCAGCGATATCAAAGTAGACTCCCGCATTTCCTCCGTACGAGCAGTCAGTAAAATAATATAATCTTCCTCAGAAATTTGCCTCCAAAAATCGGTAACTCCAGGAAGTAGCTTCTCACCATCCTGTTTATAGCCGTTGTGCTTCAGGATCACACCATCTATATCAATCAACCAGGTTTTAGGTAAGCAGCTTAGAATCAATTCCATCATTCCACCGCCTTCTCTAACCAAAATAAACCGTTATAAAAGCTCGCTAGAATAGAATCATAATCATCTGTTACATATCCTGATAGAGATAGCCAAATAAGGGCATGCAGGAGGCGAATGATAAACATCCCTTCAGAGAACTTTTCTTTGAACATTGGCTCTAGCTCTTTCCATTCGTTGTTTTCGATTTCAAGATCAACTTGTTTATCAACAACCTTAAGTTTGAAGTGACGACGATTAAATGCATCGTAATCTCCTACAACTGAATAGTAGAGTTTTGCCCAGTCATATGTCGGATCGCCATAGAGGAGACTAGAGCCGAAGTAGCCTCTGGGATCAATTAGCCAAGCTTGCTGCTGATCAATCAACAGGTTAGAAAAGGTCGGATCCCCGTGAATGAGTTTAAACTCGTTGACTTGAATTTCAGAAACAAGTTCTGTGAGCCAACGCTCGTATTGAGGGTGGAAAGGATTACGACACCAGAAACCGTTAATCTGAAGCTCTGGCTGATCAAAGTGAGGAATGAGGGAAGCAACGCTTCTAACCCGATCGAAAGTTTTTTCTAGATAGACTTCTCGCACGACTTGATGGTTAGTAGGTTTGCGATCGCAGCTATGAAGCCGAGTTAAAGTCTGAAAAATATCGGTTAGGATAGCTATTTTTTGGGGACGATCGAGGTCTAACTCGAAAGGATGTTTCCCTGGAATTCGAGAAATCGTCATTGGGTTGTCAGAAATCAAGCTGGGCAAACGATCAAACCCCAATGAACGAACAGTGCGATACCAGTTGAGTTCTCTTTGAATTAATTTTTCAAATTCCGGGACTCGCGCTTTTTTGATCACTCGATCGCCTATAATCTCGACCGAATTGAAAAAGCGGCTGATTGGGCTATTTTGCTGATAGTTAGCGATGTCTTCTAGAGTACCTAATTCGTAAGTTTGATCCAGAAAAAGTTCATCAAATTGAATCGATTGTTGAGCGAGCCAGCGAACAAACTCTCCGGATGGTGGAATGTTATTCAGGATTGCTTTGTTCTGGAAGACGAAAAGTCCAGCGATGCCCCGTTCGGCTGAAGCGACCTCAACACAATTCCCGGTTTGATCATAAGACCAGCGACATTTAAAGGAACGACTGAGTCCAATCCAGTTCTTAGTATCGATTTGACAATCAGGTACTGCTTCGAACAATAGGTCGCACCAGGCTAACAGCAATGGCTCGCGATCGCGAACATAAGTTAAGGCTTGATCAATGCCTGATAATGTTCCTTGCACTTTTGTCTGAATCAACTGTACAGAAACCTTGGGTGGAAACAGATGTAGATATTGTTCTAGAATCTTGTAATGATAATCTCCGATAACGAGGAAATTTGCCAATGGAAAACAGTCAAACAAATGGTATAGGAGTGGTTGGCCCGCAATTGAAAGTAGACACTTTGGCTTATTCCAAGTGTAATGCTTTAATCGAGTTCCTTTTCCACCGGCCTGAACAATGATCCAGGGAATTTCTCGTAGTTTCACGAGTAGCGCTCCATTGATCTCATCCTAAGTTTGATATACTCCTCTACCTGAGATTGAGGCAAGCTGATTGACATGCACAATTCCAACTGGCATCTTATTTTTCACTACAAAAACATTAGGTACTCCTGTTTCTTTGAAAAAAGTAACGAGTTCTGCAATAGTCATTTCAGGGGAAATAGACAGAGGTGAGGGAGTCATATACTGACTAACCAGCTCTTCCAGGGAAACCTGAGCTTCTAGACTGCGGCGCAGATCGCCATCTGTAAAAATCCCGATATACTGATTACGGTGGTTGATAATGCCAACACAGCCTAAACTTTTAGAATTCATTTCGATAATTGCTTCTTTAATCGATGCACTCAAACCAATTAGGGGAATTCGATCATCCATATACATAAAATTCTTGACCGGAATCAGCAGTGTGCCTAAGTTGCCACCTGGGTGCAGCTGCTTAAAATTTTGGGCAGTAAAGCCCCGGAGAGACATGACAGCGACTACTAGCGCATCGCCTAAGACGAGCTGACAAGTTGTTGAGGTAGTCGGTGCTAGACCGTTCACGCAGGCTTCAGGAAGATTAGGAATCTGTAAGATTATGCTGGCAAAATTAGCTAAGGGACTGGTAGGATTTTTCGTTACTAAGATAACGGGTATTCGTTGCTGAGCGGCGTATTGGATGATGTCTAATAGTTCAGTGGTTTGGCCGGAAGCGGAGAGAGCAAGCAATACGTCTCGACTATCTAATAAACCTAAGTCCCCATGACTTGCTTCAGCGGGGTGAACAAAGATAGCTGGCATGCCGGTAGAGGTAAACGAGGCCGCAATTTTCTGGCAAATGTTACCGCTTTTACCAATTCCAGAAATAACTAATTTACCTTTACAGTCGCGAATCATGAGTACGGCTTTCAGCCAAGAATCATCGATCGTCTCGCGTAGTTTTGATACTGCGCTGATCTCCGTTTCGATAACGCTGACCAGTTGTTTCCTAATGCGCTCATGAATTAGCATTGGCTGTAAAGTTTGCATTTGAGGATCAGCACTGATGAAGCTATTCATCTTATCTTTTTACCAATTTCATGTACTCTCTATCATCATCTTCCAGTTTTTATGAGTTTCAAATTCCTTTGCATGTTTAAGCGCACTCAATAATTCTTCTTCATATTTGTATGCATATTCTTTTCCGTCAATCTGCTTATGCTTGACTGAGGCCCAATTAGTTGAAGTTTGTTCACTACCAGTAAGATAGGCTGCGTTTTTGAAGAAACCGACTTCTACGCCACAGAAATCCAAGTGGCTCTTTAAGTGTCTTTCGTGGTTTAAATTATTACCATCCAACCCATTGTAAATATACTCCAAAGCTTTCAGATTAAGCATATATTCAAACAGATTTAAATAATTAGCAACATTTTGATGGCTACAAACTGCATGGCGATCGTTATAGCCGTTGTAGCTTTCTCCGGTCGGCATCCATATGAGTTGGGGATCTAACAAACTTAAGTATGGATGCTCTATTGTCCAGACAAAATCGGTTCTGGTGATGATAAACCTTTGATACTCAAGCCCCTTATTCTTCAGCTGGTTGAGTTGTTCTAAAAGTTTTCCATAATTGAAATTCAAGTGAAAACCAGAACCTCTGCGATCTTTGATGCCTCCTAGCCAGTTGCCCTCAATCTCGAAATACTGCTGCCACTGTTGCTTTTCTGCCGCAGTTAATTTGTTTAAGTAGTGAGTCAAAAAGTCCTCATATCGATCGTTGCCTTCTTCATAGATGCAAACATCAACAATGTTACAGCTGCTAAACTTGTCTATGCTCGCTTCATCTTTTCCGCTGATGTGACTGACGCAGAAGATCAAATCCGCATTCAAAGGTTGGATCACCTTGTCAATCAAGTTCTGATAAGTTAAATCAACTGCCCTTAAAGTGCCGACCATGCAGACAAGCGGACGTTGTGTTGTGATAGCTTTGTTATGAGGCGAGGTGATGTCCATATAGTGCGGCTCTTATTGAGACTAATTTTATATTTTCTGTATTTTTAATATATCAACTTAACTTCATCTGCTCATGAAACACTCGCTTAAACTCAGACAAGTCTATTGCGAAATCGGCGTTTTCATCAAATTGATCGTGAGTAATAAAGTAATGTTCTTGCCCTAATCCTTTGAACTGAGTGAAGAAAAATGGAGTTGGAGCCTTTTCTGGGTAGAGTACTAATATCTTAATTCTGCTTGAAAAAAGAGTTGTTGCTAAACCGGCTCCATGCGGGGCTACAATCACTTCTGCCTTGGTAAATAGCTCTACCTGTTCTCGCAACGACAGGGTTTCTAGCACAACGGTCTTAAAGCCGTAGTTCTTTAAGTATTGGATCACTTGATCTTCGTTGATGGCTCTGCGGTGTTTTGCCTGAGCGCGCGAGATATAGATTCGTTCGGTTGGATTGACAGCAGGAGCTAAGTTGAATTTATTAAAGACGCATTTTCTAATATAGTCGTAATATACCGCAGGAAGAAAGCCATTTTCGCAACGGCTGACGTAGGATGGCATGATCAGACGATCGACCTTAACCCAGGAACCGGCTGGGATATAAATCGTGTCAAAGGCTTCTGGCAAAACACAGGTTAATAGTTCTCGAAACGCATCCGGCAGCGAGTCAGGGACAAGCACCGTCAGTTTTTGATTCGGTCTTGCCAGCATGGCCGAGTGGATTCGCGGTAGACAATCATACAAAAAGTGCCAGAAGTTTTCTGCTGAAAGTGAAAAAACATACAACGCTGTAATCGGGAGATGATCGGCCCACAGCAGTTCTAGGCGCTGCAGGTATTTTAGTCTCCATCGGGCGATCGTGACTCGGTACTGCATGCCAGAATCAACGATCGCCCGAAAATCTTGAGTCAAAACGGTTCCCAGCCCCATATGAACATAAGCTGGAACAATATCACAGACAAAGATTTCCGATTGGATGAAAAAATCAGCACGGTAATAAAGACAGACTTTGAGAAAGGTGCGATCAATCTCGTTGACGCCAAACTCTACCTTTTGGGCGGGAAACAGCACCTGATAATGTTCAACATCACGCCCCAACGCTGCTTGCGGATGAATTGTTTGGCTGAAGCGTAAGAGTCGAAAGAAGGGAATCGAATCGATCAAAGCCAGAATAAAAGCGAAGAAAGAGAAGCGAATCTGCTGCGAACTTCCTTCTGTTTGTTCAGTGATTAACTTAGTTTTGATCTGCTTCAATTGCTGTTGCCTCATTTGAGACAGCAACGACAGGTTAAGCCGAGATTTGCGTTTTTTGGGGTTAATTTGAATGTTCATTGCATCGATAGTTACTGACCTTTCACCATCTTTAATTGGATTGGAGCCAATATTGTGTTCCGACGCCGTGGATGAACCGATCGCTGATTGGCCAACTTGAGGGAAAACTGGGATACAACCGTGGCCAACGCCAGCTTCAGTTGATAAAGCGCGATTTCCCCACCAATACAGCTGCGTATGCCGCCTCCAAACGGTAAAAATTCGTAGTGGGAAAACTGACGGTTGAGAAATCGGTCGGGGTTAAAGGTTTTGGGGTTTGGGTAAATGTCTTCACGATGGTGAATGATATATGTTCCTACTGTGATTAACGTTCCAGCATCAACCTGACAACCACAAATTTCAGTGGTTGATTTCACCAACCGGGGAATCATAAACATCGTTACAGGATACATACGCAAGGTTTCGTTACAGACAGCACTGAGGTAGGGCAAGCGCATTAAGCTGAGTGGATCGCGAGGTGTTTCTAGACAGTTCAATTCTGTCAGCATTTTGGCTTTAATCTCAGCATCTTGGTAAACTCTGTACCAAGACCAAGCAATGGAAGCCGCAGTCGATTCATTGCCGGTAAACAATAGCGATAGGACTTGACCGAGCAATTCTTCATCAGTCAGAGCCTGTCCCTGCTCATCAGTGGCTAACATCAGCAGGGACAGCAAATCATCTCGCTGGTTAGGCTGAGCCCGACGGTCTGCAATCTCGGCATAGATCAGCGCTTGCATTTGCTGACGCTGCTTCAGAAATCTACCCCAGGGACTGGCTAAACCTAAATCTTTTTGCAAAAACCGAAAAAACAATGGTACCCCAGCAATATTGGAAGCAAAGAGACTAACCATCTCAACCATCAGGTGTTTGATCTGCTGATAGCGAGCCTGATGATAAGAACCAAACAACAGCTTAATCATCACCTGCATCGAGATGTCTTGAGCCACTTCCAGAACATTAAAAGGCCGATCGAAGGGCACCGCTTGCAGCACATCCTTGATTAAGGTGCAAATTAATTCACCATAGGACTGAATATGCTTTCCATGCAGCATCGGAATCAGCAGTTTTCGGGCCTGCTGGTGACGCCAGCCTTCTAGGGTGAAAAAAGAACTGTCGCCAAAGATCGCCCTCAATTCGCTGTCAAAGGCCGTTGTGATTAGCTGTCCACTTCGGTTTTCAATAATTTGTTGAGCCGCTGCTGGCGTGTAGAACACAAGTAACCGCTTGCCAAAATCAATGCCCTTGGCCCAAAAAGCATCTGGATAGGCTTGATAGGCCTTCTCCCAGTAGCCAACGGGATTGGTAATATATTGAGTTCTCTGTAGCCAGGTGGGCGACTGCAATCCTGCAACTTGTTTCATAACGCTACTTGGTGGCAACGATAATCCCACTGGGTGCCCAAAAACCGCAGTCAATTCGTTCCATTTGGGTGAATCCCGCCTCTCTGAGGCAATTCTCATGATCACGCCAAGTGTAAATCATGCCGCCTTCGTGAGGAATTGAGACGAAGTAAGATGAATCCAGGGCAGCCATCAATGGCCCGTCTTCGTTATCGGATGTCATCATGTTAAAGATCACGACAGAACCGCCGGGATTGAGCGCTTCATGGGCGCGACGCAGCAATTTTGTGTTGTCTGCCAATGACCAGATGACTAAGACGTGAATAAACAGGAAGCAGTCCTGATTTTTTGGGAACTCATCTATGAATATATTTGTTCCCATTACTTGAATCCGATCGGATAGCTGCTGCTGATCGATATGACGCTGAGCAATTTTACAGCTATCAGGAATATCCATCAGGGTAATCTTGAGATTAGGAAACGCTTGGGCTAGGGCAATGGAATTGGTCGCATCGCCACCGCCAACATCTACCACTGAATCAAACCGGGAAAAATCAATCGTTTTCACCCAGAGCGGGTTGACTAATTTTGACCACGATCCCATAAAGTTGTAGAACACTTGATCGAGGCCGGGATCTTCATGTAAACGGTTATACAAATCCGCTCCTTGTCCTCGAAACTGCCGCAGTCCGACATTGCGGTTCTGACGCAAAGAATCTACATAATCAATCGAACCCCGATAGACAATTTTGGCTTCAAACAGCACCACATCGTAAAACTCTTTCCAGATCTTTTCTAGAAACAGCATTTGTATCACCAAGCTGTTGCGATATCGATCGCCCACCTTCTGAATCAGCTTGAGGGCAGTCAGTCCCAGCAAGAGTGCTTTTGTAGGATAGCCCGCTAGCTGTAACTGCTGAGCGATCTCGGCTTGAGATAGGTCGGGGTGTTCCCAAAGTAATTCAAATACACCTAGTTCGCAGCCTGCATAGAGGTTTTGAAAGGCAGAATGACCATACAACAGCAGAACAAGGTCATCCATTGTCAAGCTATCTTTGTTGTTATTCACCAACTGCAGCGTTTTCAAGAGGTTGTGTACCTTGCCATTTGTCTGTGCAGTTGGAATCGAATCCGAGGGAAGAGTTGGCTTTTCAGAGTTGGCAACCATTAATTTCTCCTTTTTAGCTTGATTGGCTTGATTTATTTGATCTAAACTTTAAATTTATTTGATCTAAATTTTAATCAGCTCAGCAGTGGCTCAACGTTCACAGCATTGGTTTCCACGGTATTAGTCTTGACTGCATCTTGACTTGATAAAGATACAGCAATGCCCAACAGGACTATACAGCAAAATGCACCATTTAAAATACTTATTTGTTCGCTCAGAAGTATCCAGGCAAACAGAGCACTAATGATTGGATCGAGCAGCATCGCGATCGCAATAGTTCCTGAAGATAAATAGTTAAGGGAATAGGTAATGAGTCCATGACCAATCACTTGAGATAGGAGCGCTAACGAAATTACGGCGACCCATCCCTGTGATGAGATAGGTAGAATCGTTCCGGACGGGGTTACAACAACCATCATGATCAAAGCACTCACACCGCAACACCACAGCATCAAGGTTTGAGTTTTAAATTGAACCAGCAGACGTTCCATCAGGAGCAACTCCAAAGCCGAGCAAATCGCAGAAAGCACCGATAATAAATCTCCCTGAAGTTTGTGAACAGAATCTGAATAGTCGCTAAAGCCAACAAGAATCGTGCCTAGAATCGCGATCGCCATCCCAATCAGAAATTTGCTGTCATAGCGATGCTTAAATAAAACCCAGCCTCCTAGAGTTGTCAAAAGCGGACGCAGCCCATGCAAAATAGTGACAGAACTCGCTACGCTGGTTTGCGTCAGAGACCAAGCCCATAAGAGTTGGATTGCGGTGTACAAGCTACTCATCAGTAGCAGCATTCCTACTATTTTTAGGCTGTACAACGGTTCTGTTGCAGCTGGCAACTCATCAGGTAACTCATCGACTGCTTGGTGGCGAATCGTCCTCACCCCCTGCCAAACTCCAAAGATCAGACCTGCAATCCAAAAGCGATTAAAAACCGTGGCATTCGGACTAATTTCGGCAATACTGAACCGCACAAAAGTAGGAGCCAACCCGATCGCGAGCAGAGCCATGATCAGAAGTAAAAATGGCGGAACCAGAGGTTTTTGATCTGACGCGATTGGATCGGGCTGGAGTTGACTTTCCATACTGTTTATAGGAATGAGAATAAGTTTTATAGGATGGAAAGAATCAAAACATAGCCAAAATTGCTGAAATCAAACATGTCCATAATAATCTCTGTGAACGATAACCGAATAGGCATAGTCTAATAGTGTCCCCAAACTAAAAACCGGCAGATTGACTGCTTGTTGAATCGATCGAGCGAAGGGTTGAGTTCCAGAACATTCCAACAACAAGGCTCCCATTTGAGGATAACGGCGAGCAAAATCGATCGCAAAGTCTACTAATTCTCGTTCGATTGTGTCATAATCAGCTCCTCGAGCAAATGGATCAGGTGACATATACAGATTCGTGATTTCAGGGCAGCAGCCCGATTCCATGATGCCGTCGATCACATAGTTGCTATCCGGTTGAATGCCGACGGCTTGCAGGTGGACAGGAGTTAAAACTGCTTTGGAAAAAACAAGAATGCCAACGACCTGATCGCTCCTAATCACTTGCTGGGCTAGGGGAACTTGCAATAGACTGGACATGAAAACGGGAACGTTTACCGAGTTCGCAATTTCTTTTTGAAAATAGGCAAAATAACCGCATTCTCCCACGATCGCACGACAGCCAATTTTCTCCAGTTTTTGAGCTGCTGTTTGAATCGGCTGGAGATAAGTGGATTTGTCAGACTGAAATAGTAATTCCTTACCATCCAATCCTTCAGCAATCTCATATTGAATTGGAAAGGGATAGGCACTAGCATTACGAGAGTCGCCCGGAAATCCTGGATAGGGCTCATCCAAAATAATAATCCCTAGCCCCATTCCATAACAGTGATGGCGCTGTGAGGTTTGAATATGATTAATTCTAAAATTTCTCTGTTGATTGATCATTTGATCTGGTCTACTCCTCTCCATCTGCCCTTCATATATTGAGCCAGCCAATAAGCATCCGTGTCTGATAATGGTTCGGCAATTGGTTGGTCTACAGGAGTAGGATGATTGGGTAGAAATCCACCTCGGGGTTGGCCTGCAGCTACGGCTCCCCACATCGTTCTAAATGAAGGAATGTCCGGCAGCTCTCGACTATTAAACGGACTATACCAGACCCGCAGCAATAACCGATCGTATTTGCCTGACTCAATCGGCCAAGACGATCGAGCATGATAAATTACATGATTGTTAGTCAGCAACCAATCTCCCGGCTCGACTCGCAGCGTTACTCCTACCTCCAGCCCAATTTCTTCTAACAGATCTAGTCCCTGCTTTTGTTTTTCTGTCAGTCGGGGGGCACTCGGAACCAATTGACTCAACCGCACATAGGCGCTGGAATATTGAGTGGTGAATTTCCCCTGATGAATCCACCACAGAGGATAATTTGTCCAATTCTTTTCTCCTTCAAAAAAGAAGGGGATGTCTTGAAATAGCGCTTCAACAAGGTCAGGGTGCGATTGACGCATTTTGTTGTAGATGGTGATCGCACTGGCCAAGCGATTTTCCCCACCGGTTCGGGCTTGTCTAACGCAGAGCAGGCTATTGACATCACAGCGATCGCAATGAAACTTGAACGCATCGTTAGACTGCTTTCCTTCCTCAGACGAATCGGCTGCCTCTGCTCTAATCTGAGTAATGAACTGCGTTTCAGTCCGGCTCGGAGCATCAAAATCCGAGTTGGATTCTCTCACTGGCCTACCCATCTGCCTACACAGCGCCAGGTAAACGGTGGAAATTTCCGATTCTGAATATTGCTCAACCGGAATTCCTCTTAACAAAGCAACTCCCGTTCCAGTTTCTAGTTCTTCAGACACCTTTGCTAATGTCTTGCTAAGTTGATCGAATGAAATGGCCTGCTGATCAGAGTTATTTTCAGAACGATTTAACATCTGAATCGCAGCATCGATCTCTGAAATTTCCTCAGCCCTGAATCGATAATTCCAGTAGGGGGAGTTGAATAATTCTTCGCCTTTCCAAGCACTGGGCAAATTCTCTAAATTCAAATCTGCTTCAGATTGGTTTAACACTGTTTCAGTTTTCATGTTCTAAGCAGTTCCTGATTGATTTGTTCTAACCCCATCCATCGAACTTTTAGATATCGATCCAGCCAATATGACTCGGTAGTTGATAAAGGCTGATGAATCGCTTGGTCGGGCGGAGTGGCATGATTGGGTAAAAAGCCACCTCTAGGTTGACCGGCAGCCACTGCCCCCCAAATGCGTTTAAATGGGGCGGTGTTTGGCAATTCTCGGCTGTTGTGGGGAGAAAAGCAAACTCTCAACAGCAAGCGGTCATAGTCTCCTGATTCAATTTCCCAAGATGAACGGGCATGGTAGACCGTGTGGTTATTGACCAGCAGCCAGTCTCCCGGTTCTAACCTCAGCGTGACGCCAACTTGATTGCCGATCGTCTGTAGTGACTCTAAACCTTGTTTGTGTCCCTCAGTGAGTTGGGCAGCCCCTTTAACCAATTGGCTCAAACGTGGATAGGTGCTAGAAACCTGGGTAGTAAATTTGCCTTTGTGAATACACCAAGTCGGATAACTGATCCAGCCGCCTTCTCCCTCATATAACCAGGGCATACCCTGAAACAACCCCTGAGCGATTTCAGGCTGAGATTGCAGCATTTCGTTACAGATTGTCAAAGCACTGGCCAAACGGTTTTCTCCACCCGTACGAGCTTGTCTCACACACAGCAAACTCAACACATCGTAACGATCGGTGTGTAGTTGGTAGGCATCATTCGACTGCTGACCCTGACTCGATGAATGTGCTTCGGCTCTGATGGCGGTGATAAATTGCGATGACTCTCTTAAGTCAGAATCCCAGTTCGCTCCAGACTGTCTGACGGGAACGCCCATTTGTCTACACAGTAACTGATAAACAGCTGTGAGGTCTGCCTCTGAATATTGACCGATCGGCATTCCCTTTAAAAGTACCGTTCCCTTACCATTTTCTAGCTCCTCTGAAACCGCGCTCAGTGTTTGGTTGAGCCGAGGAAACGAGACAGCGTTAGGATTAGTTTTCAGGCTGCGAATCGCCGTTTCTATTTCTGCTATTTCTGCAGCAGTGAAGTGATAATTCCAGTAGCGGGACTCAAACAGTTTCTCGTTATACCAAACAGCAGGACTATCTAATAAGTTCATTATCTTTATGCTTATATCAGAGGGTGGTAAGAAGAATTATCAGGGGGTGGGGTTCGGATATTGAGCATGAACTTGCGCGATCGCCTCTAAGATACCGGAAGATAATTCGATATTGACACAGCTTAGATTCTCTTTGAGCTGTTCTAGATTTGATGCCGCAATGATAGTACTGGTGACAAACCAGCGCGATCGCACAAAGGCTAAAGCCAACTGGGTAGGAGTTAACCCATACTGGTGGGCAATTTCGACGTAGGCTTTTACGGCTTCCTGAAAGTTAGGTTTGTGGTAGCGCTTGTCAAATCCTGGAAATAAATCTACTCTGGAACCTGCTGGGATTCGAGCTAGATATTTACCTGTCAGATGACCGAAGGCCAGTGTACTGTAAGCCATCAATCCAACCTGGTGGAAGCGGCAGGCTTCTGCTAAATGGATTTGAAACACTCGATTCGTTAAATTAAAGGCATTCTGAATTGAAACGATTTTCGGTAATCCCAGCTGTTGAGCCAAATGGCAAAACTCACAGACGCCCCAAGGTGTTTCGTTGCTCACGCCCAAATAACGAACTTTCCCGGCTTTCACTAACTCAGCAAACGCTGCCAACTGTTCTAGAATCGGCACGGCTTCCCGCTCAAAATCCAGATTATAATCTTCAGCCCCAAACAGAGGCACATAGCGATCGGGCCAGTGAATTTGGTAGAGATCAATATAGTCGGTTTGCAGTCGTCGCAGACTGCCCTCTACGGCCTCCTGAACATTTTTAGCGTTAATTCGACTTTTTCCTTGTCGAATCCAGGTAATGGGCAAGGTTCTTTCACCTGATGGCCCAGATATCTTGGTAGCGATTATAAATCGATCTCGCTGTTGTTGGCTTAACCACACTCCAATATATTCCTCTGTTCTACCCTGAGTTTCTGCCCGCGTGGGAGCAGGATACATCTCTGCGGTATCGATAAAATTGATTCCCGCTGAAGCCGCATAGTCGAGTTGGGCTTTGGCTTCTGCCAAGCTGTTTTGCTGACCATAATTCATCGTTCCGAGACAAAGCTCGGAAACTAATAGATCGCTATCTCCAAGCTGCTTATACTGCATTCGAGATTCTCCCAGAAGCTACTACTTGATTGCTCCTAAATCCCGACCACTTTTTGCCAAGTGATCGGCTGATCAACGACTCCAAACACTTGTTGATCGGGGTCAAGCGATCCTGGATCGATATAAGTGCCAAAAATGCGATCGAAAATTGTGAAATAGCTGCCCATGTTGTAGGCTCCGATCTGAGTATGGTGTAGGCTGTGGTAGCGAGGAGTGACAAAGATCCACTCCAATACCCCCATCCAGGAACGCCACTTTACATTGGAGTGAGTCCAGTTCTCATGCAGAGCGCTTAGCAACCCCAGACAAAACATGACTTCTGGCGGAATCGAGAGCAAGGGAAAGGCTAAAAATCCGACCTGAAACAAGAACCGACTTGTAAAACTGGTTCTCTGAGCAGCAAGCCACCAGAGTTGCTGAATTGAATGGTGCCATAGATGGGTTTGCCATAAATATTGATTATGGTGCATCCACCAGTGAGCCACATAGTAACAAAAATCTTTGATCAAATAGGCCACAATGAGCCGCACCCATAGAGGCCAAGCTAGAACGCCCAGTTTGGCTAACTGTTCCATCAGCGAGGACGGCAGCAGGAACCTGATGATGTCGGCATAGGCATAAGCAATGATGATGGTAAAGAGAATTGAAACCAAGGCGGCACCGAATTCTTTCAGGAATTGTTCGGCATATTTAATCTCCCGCAGCGGATCTTGTTTTTCCCAGAGGAGCCAAAGCAGCCCGCCTGTTAAAAAAGTCGCCAACCACCCGATCATCAGCTGTACAATCATTTTCTTTTTTCATTCTTAGCGTCTGTGCAAGCACTATACCCCAACAATTTTACGAACTGTTACGACTGCATTATCTCCAGAGGCAAACTGAATTTGATCGGGAGCGATTGCTTCAGGATCTACATAAGTGCCAAATAATCGATCGAAGACCGTTAACAAAGCTCCCAAGTTTTTCGTGATCGGGCCAGTTTGAGTATGATGTACAGCATGAAATCGCGGCGTCACATAAACCCACTCGATCGCTTTCATCCAAGAGCGCCACTTCACATTCAGGTGAATCCAATTGTCATGAATAATATAATGAATTCCGACAAAAATCATAATTTCTGGTGGAATGCCTAACAGGGGAAAACTGAGAAACCCGACCTTGAACAGCAGCACATCGGTTAAACTCTCTCGCTGTGCTGCCAACCACCAAAGCTGGTCGATCGAGTGATGCCAGTTATGCGTCAGCCAGAGGATGTTGTTTTTATGCTTGAGCCAATGCGTCACGTAGAAGCTGAAGTCCTTTAAAACATAGGCAATCCCTAACCGAATCCATAGCGGCAAAGACAATAGCCCTGTCCAGCCGATAAAATCCATCAGTGATGGAGAAATAGTCAGCCTCACTAACGCTACAAAGAAATAGGCCAGAATAATGCTATACACCGCTGACAGCATTGCGGCTCCAAACTCTCTGGAAAAGCGAGAACGGTATTCAACTAGTTGCCTTGGATCTTGCAGTTCCCAAATCCAGAACAGCAGACCTGATCCAAACAGTACCAGTAATCCGATCAAAGTTTGTCCGATCATAAGTTCCTCACTGATAAATTCACCTCGCTAGTAATTTCACCTTCACTTGAGAGACAGATGGGATGAATGAACAGATTCTAGAAATGGATAATCGATGTAGCCTCGTTCATCGCCGCCGGTAAAGGTTGGACGGTGGTAAGGATTGAGCGAAGCATTAAGCGCAAATCGTTTCGGTAAGTCAGGATTGGCAATAAACAGCCTGCCGTATGCCACTAAGTCAGCCTCGCCTCGCTGAATCGTGGCTTCTCCAGAGTTGCGATCGTAGCCTCCTGCCGAAATTAGCGTTCCACCATATAAGCTGCGAAAATGACGCGCACCCAACTCTACTCTGGGTTCAGGCCAATCATGACTGCCTTTGATCCGAGGTTCGACCAGATGCAGATAAGCGAGTTGTAAGCGATCGAGCTGAGTCACGACATAGTTAAACAACGCTTCTGGATCCGAATCATACATATCTTGAAACGTACTGCTTGGAGAAAGGCGCACGCCAACGCGATCGGCTCCCCACACTGCCGTTACAGCCGTCACCACTTCCAGCAATAACCGAGCCCGATTTTCAACACTGCCGCCATAAGCGTCCGTTCGTCGGTTGCTGTTATCTTGCAAAAACTGATCGAGTAAATATCCGCTAGCTGCATGAATTTCCACCCCGTCAGCTTCTGCTTGCAGGGCATTTTCTGCAGCTTGACGATATTGCGCCACAATGCCCGGAATTTCTTCTGTAAGTAGCGCTCTGGGAACCACGAATGGTACTGCTGCCTCAGTCGCGGTTAACGCTTCCTCTTCAGTTGGCGCGATCGGACTAGGAGCAACGGGTAATTCGCCCTGAGGCTGTAGAGATGGGTGAGAACATCGCCCTCCATGCCACAACTGCAAAAAAATTCGTCCGCCCTGATCGTGAACCGCCTGAGTTACGAGTTGCCAACCAGCAATTTGCTCAGGACTATAGATTCCTGGTGTTTTCGGTAAGCTGGTTCCCTGAGAAGAAATTTGAGTCGCTTCACTAATGATCAGTCCGGCAGTAGCACGTTGAGCGTAATATAAAGCGTTTAGAGGCGTTGGCGCTAGCTGTCGATCGGCTCGTCGTCGGGTTAATGGAGCCATGACAATCCGATTCGGCAATTCTAAGTTGCCGAGTTGAAAGGGTTGCAGTAGTTTAAGGGAATTCATCTCACGCCTCAGCCCGTAAAACTTGTTTGGCGATCGTTGAACCTGTTTGCTCCGTTTCGTCGATGAAGCTGGGGTTTGCGCCTGCCCGAATCAGCACTTCAGCACAGTCGAGCTTCCCTTGCCGCAGTGCCATCTGTAGGGGAGTTTCCCGATTGCCGATCGCCACCGCATCCACAAAAGCACCGGCCTCCACTAATAGTTTCACCACTTGAGCACTGCCGCCCTGACAAGCTTGATGCAAGACCGAACTGCCCAATTGACTGTCTAGCATATACAGATCAGCACCGGACTCTAGCAAGTGGTTGACCATCTTGGCATCAGCTTGACTTGCCGCAATCATCAGCAAGGTCAAGCCAGTTTGAGGATCCCTAATATTCACATCGGCTCCCAACTCCAGCAAAGATTGCACAACCTGAAGTTGATTATTCTGCACGGCCTGCACCAACCGCTCGCCAAGATTTCCCTTGAAGGCCGCCACCTCTGTGTTGGGATCAAAATAGAAGCTCCAGGTCACGATCTTGCCAGCTTCGTCTAGGACAATCAACTGGGCATCTTCAATTTCAAAAATTTGCTGCGTTTGTTTACATAGCTCTTGCGTCCGCGAAATAATGCAGGCTTTGTTTCCCTCAACAATAAACTCAAGCAGCTCATAGTTTAGCAGTTGAGTGGTTTGAGCCCGAATCTCAAACGCTTCACGAACTGCTTTGCGTCCGATCTTTTTCCCAAGATAAGGAATCGCTTTGTTGTATTCGTTCTGAGCTGCATCAAACACAACAGTTTCTGACAATCCGGCCATTACCGCTTCGATGTCATCCTGACTCCAGCTTGCAAACCACTGCTGCAAAATTTCAGTTGTTGTTTGAGTATCCATGTTAGTTAACTAAATTAATCGACTGCAGCAGCATGGCGTGATTTTTATCAACTTCAGCCGCAAAGCGATCGAAGAATTCAAACTCTTGAAACTGCTCAGAGCCAGTTTGATAACCTGCATCTCTCAAGTTTTGTCGGGTATCGAGATTTTGCAAATATTGAACATACTCGGCTGTTAGAGGAAGATTCAAGCAGCGATATACTAGCTCGATCGAGTCTTGAATATTTTGCGTCAAGCGATCGAATGAGAAACAGAGTTTTTGATTCGGAGGCAAGCTCTCAAAAAACTGAATCGTTTGTTTAGCTGCTTCTGCCCGCACCGATCGTTGCATCGGCACCCAAGCTGGAATTGTGGTGACATCTACCCCGGATTTGCAGTAAGCCGACTGACAAATTAGCGTGACGTAAGAGTTCATGAACTTTTCTGAGGCTCGCGTAATCGTCACAAATAGAGCATCAGGGTACAAAGATTTCATCATCTCCAAGCGCTGTAGGCACTCATTATCTTTGGAAACATAAATGAGATTTCCACCTCTTAAGTAGAGCACCTTCTGAATCACCTGATACTGCGTTTTGAGCATTTTCCCCCGAGTTTTCTGGGGCAACTGGCTGAAGTTATTTAAATTCTTCAGCAGCCGGGGATAAGGAAATCGGTTGATCACATAGAACTGGTGCAGAAAGCATTCCTCAAACAAAAAGCCATCATCCTCATAGTCATTCAGATAGCTATAGTGCATCTTCTCAGCCAGTTCAGCACGGTCATTGTTGCCCCAATAATTCACTTGGCTCATCCGCTCCAGCGAACCTGTCGCTTGCAAGATCTTCTGCAGCAAAATCGAAGGATAGCGCCACTCTAATAAGCGAATCGAGAAGAAGGTGGCTTCGTCGGCAGCGAGGGTGCGGTGCAGAAAGGTCGTCGCGCTACGAGGTTGAGCCACAATGAAAACAGGAGTGCGAATGGCCTGCTGATGGTACTGAGGAAAAAACAGTTCATCAAGACACCAACACAGAGCAATCAGCGGCAGCTTGATCGTATAGCTCAGTAAGTAGAAAACCTGTTTGCGTCTATCTTTCAGCTTAACGGAGGGTTCTGGATCAAACAGCACATGTTGCCAAATCCTGAAGTAGGTCGGCCAATGCGGAAAAGGCGTGAAAACAATCGCTCCTGTTAGGATGGAAAGCCCAACCACAAGCGCCAAGGAAATAAAAAGCAGCATGACTAGAACTTAAAGGTTTAGCAGTATATAGTTTGAGAGCAACCGAACAGTAGAACGAATCCGGCAATTAGACGCACTTCACGAAAATAGATCGTAAATTAATTGAAGTAGTCTTCCAAAGAACCTTCACGAACCGTGTCAAGGGTGAAGCAATGGAAGCCGCCCCCAAAAATTCTCCGGTGTCGATGCCGTACTGGAATTGGTGTGAATCCGTGCTTTTCTAGTGTCTTAATCAGTTCTGGAAATAAAGAGTTAACGATAATCTTCTCTTCGTCAATCGACAGAACATTCAAATCAATGTATTTTGTGGTCAGGATTAAGTCATCTGCTTCATAGGTTGGGAAAATATTCTCGGTTGGTTCAGGTGGATAAATAATATCCCATTTTTGCAACGGTTCGGGTAATCGCTCTAGAAATTGAGGATTACGCAATAAGAGCGTGCCGGGTTTTAAGGGCAGAATAATACTGTCAATGTGATTATCCGCAAACTGATAAAGCATGTGAAAATTGAACTGACCTGCAAAGTGTCGCTGCAACCACTCATAGGCCAGATAGTGATTTTTAGTTGCCACGTTGATCAATACATCTTTACCAAAGCGGATACATTGAGCTGCATCAAACATCATTTCGAATCCGATATCAAATTCAGACTCGTTCTGCGGGTAAACTTCCTGCATGGCCGGTACATTCTGGCCCGAAATGTACGATGTATCAAAGGATCGATCGGTCATGATCGGCTTGGGCATATTTGTCCATTTTGCGCCTCGCCGAAAGTATTCATAGAAAATTGGTTTTAACAGATCATTTTCAAAATACCTAGCTCTGACCTGAGGCGGTGTTTCCAGGATTTCATTGCCGAGCACGATTGCCTGATCGCGAATATTCAATGCAGGAATGCAGTCCGCCTTCCAATAGGGTGTTTCAAAGGATATGGCTTTGCTTAAGGGAATGGGTCGGTGAACCTGGACATTCAATTGTTTAAGGGTGTTTACTAATTCTTCAACATCCTCGTTCAACTCTTCTAGATATTGCTTTTTGAGTATACGAGTGACATGACCTTGGGAGGGTTGAATTTCGACTGAATGATTACCTGGATCGCACCCATAGTAGGGATAGCAAAACGCTGAATAAGCAACATCGTGGAAAAAGACCTTGAAAGATAATTCTAGGTCTTGAGTATTATAGTTAATCGGGGAACCAACTACGACCTCTTTTAGAGGCGACCACTCATTGAAGCTATTGACCATAGTTTATTCTGCATCCCAAACAAGTTCAAAAGCCCGGAACAAACGGAACTCCATGTCAGAACCAGTCTTACAATCAACGAGAATCAATCAGACTACAGTTTTTCGGCCCTTAGTTTAGGCTCTTAGTTTCCTAGGGATATTAATTAACATCTCAGGGAAAACTTATAATCATTCATTGATAGCAACTTTACACTGCTAGCCCACGCAATTTCTGATAGTGTCTGAAAACAAAGATAATTGCAAGTCTAATCTTATAAAGAAAGATAAAGCGACATTCCAATTTGTTCAGTAAACTTTGTTTTTCTCCATCAACTATGCTTGGCGCAGCACTCCTATGATCACCGTTGCTAGTCATCTGCATCCTAGAAGGTGCGGCCCTCTGAGAAAATATGTGTTGGGAATACCGAATCAGCTTGTGAATGATACAGATAGATTTAGTTCTTGTCCGCCCTGAGCTAGGTTCGTGCTCGTGGCTCTTCACCATCTGCATCATGCACCAAAGTATTTGGTATAATATGATACATTCCTATGGTTTGTTGTTATGCAAATGCATTTATAGCAGTTCTCACTGGGGTGAGATACGGGGTGTGGGGGTGGAACCCCCACACAGGGGTTTACGATTCTTAGATAAAATTTTTATATTGCATATGGCATTATAAATCTTGACAAACAGCCTGAAGCCAACAATTTTGCAGGTACGATTACCTTTGTTCGCAAAAGATGGGGGAATACCCTCGAAAATGATCGTTACAATTTCATTAAAATCCTGTTTAAGTTCACGACTCCCTCCTACATTTTTGACATTCCAAAGCTTTTATGTATTAACGATACGGAACAAATTGTTCTCTGCTGCGATCGGCCATCCAACTGGTCTGGCTTCCAGCGATGCTAGGCGAATTTAGATTTCACGCGATCGATCATCGCGTGAAATCGTCAACGAAGATCAGATCTTACCGATTCTGATAGACTATGGCTTGAAATCGTTCATTGTGAAACTCTGAGTTTGGCTGAGCAGATTCACCGCTTTTCAGAAGCTAAAGTTGTTTTGGGGCCACATGGGGCAGGCATCTACAACCAAATTTTTTGCAGCTCAGGGGCAACCATTATTGAAATTTACAACAAGGAGTATTGGCATCATTCATCACGTATTATTGCTAGCTTTCTGGGACATACTCACTGGCATCTGTTTGGCGAAAACGTCAGTGAAGATTGGCAGACCTGGGTAGATCCATTCAAGCTGCGAAAACTGCTCTCTTTAGCGCTATAGCGATCCTGTTCACATAAGAATGATACGAGTAAATATGCGTGTAACCTAACTTAATCAACTGCTTACTACTTCATTTGAGGAGAAATTGGAATGGTGAAATCTGCTGAGTATGAAGCCCGCAGCGCTAATGATGCCAGTGCGAATCAAACCGATCGCATTACCTTTTTTGAGCAGAATGGCTTTGTAGGGCCATTTACGCTGGGTCATCCTGCCAGTCTAGATGCCTTGCATCAAGCCATGAGCGAGGCGCTATCAGAGCCGCAGCAAGCGGCACAACCTGCTCAGAACCCGGTGCTCGATCGGAGAATCGCTCATATTACGTCTCGACGGGTGTACGACCTGGCTACAGAAACTCGAATTTTAGCCGATGTGGCAGATTTGCTGGGGCCAAATATTCTGTTTTGGATGGCAGAAACCATCTGGAGAGAGCCTGGACATGATGGTCATATCGTCAAAAGCACGGGGCAAATCTGGCATGTCGATGTGATTAACGCCTGGATCAAAGGCGTGCATGTTTCGGTCGCAGTCACTGAGATGACGATGAAAACCGGCTGTCTTTTGGTGATTCCTGGTACTCACAAGTATGATGCCGATCTGCCCGCTCTAGAAAAGGCAGGCGAGTGCGATCTGACGGATGCGAACAGTATGCTGAGATTGGCCGATCGGATGCACCCCGAAAACGCTCCGCACCAGATTGAATCGATCGAAATGCAGGCCGGTCAGTACTGCTTTACCAGAGGTGGAATTTGGCATGGGGTGAGTCGAAACAATGACTCTCGCACTCGTTTTGGGCTTGTGGCTCGTTTTGCCAGACCTGATATCAAGGTGAGAGATTTTGGCGGCAACCCGATTCCCTGCATTTTGGTACGAGGTGAAGATGCCTATCAACTCAATCTACTTCAAAGACCTGCTGAAAATTCATAAGCGATAATTTATAAGCGATGTGATTTTGCTGGTCAAATCATGAACAATTTCAGAGCGTTCTGGCTGGTTGCAATGACGGCGGCAGAGTTTAGTGACAGCAACATCTTCCTGCTTGTTGCTATTTCCTTTGCAGTAGGTGGGGTGATTCTCGGTTGGGGCATCACGTCATACTTCAGAGAAAAGGCTGATGAGACGATTTCTTTAAGAAAAAGGCTGAGTCAACTTGTTTCTCCTGATCAGTTGGTGTCAGCCTCGCAAAAGATTCGGACCATGTCACCCCAACTGCAGGATCGTTCTCCTTGGCACAGTCATGAACAGGCAGACCCAGCAGATCAGTCCGCTAATAGCCAGCGCAAGCTGCTTACCCAGGAGTTCGTTTCTAGCCTGCAATTATTCTTTAAGTATGTTGCGGTTTATTGGGTGCCTTATTGGTCGATTGGAATTGCCAGTGCGGTGCTCTTGATGAGTATGCCTGCCTACCGGCTCATTGCTGCGAAAAAGCTAGGAGTGGCTATTGACCAGGGCGCTTCTGTTTTAGTCAATTCAGCAATTCAACTGGGAATATTGTTGCCAATCGCCTTTGCATTATGTCTCTTGGGGAGTCGTCTATCGGCCCGACTTTCTAGCCGGGTTGCCAATGATATCCGACATGATTTGTTTGTGCGATTGCAAGCACTTTCACAAGACTTTCACAAGCAGTCCCGGCTCGGCAACATATTGAGCCACTTTTCTGTTGATATCTACAAAATTGAACCAGTTCTGGGACAAGAATTGGTTCGCAGCGTTGGCGAAGCAGTGATGACGCTGATCAACTTAGTTATTTTAATTCGGATGAGTGCTTCTCTAACGTTGATTAGTATTGTACCGATCGTTGTGATGCTGCCGCTGACGCTGTATTCATCGGTAGAAATGACAACGCAGGGGCTGAAGGCAATTAACCAGAACGCCTTGATGGTGGATGCGGTACAGGAAGGCATGCGGGGTCAAAGAATGATCGCAGGCTATGGGTTGCAATCTTTATTCTCAAGCTATTTCAGTGATGAACTGATCAAACTGGAGCACAAAAGAACCGGGGCCGTATTCAGTTTTCTGACGTTCCAACATGCTGTCCTCTTTTCTGCCTTTTTGCTGGATGCTTGGGTGATGGGAGTTGGCGGCATGTACGTTCTGTCTGATCAAATTACGATGGGAACCTGGATCGCGTTTTTTACCATTTCTCACAACACCTACGAAATCTTGGCGCAGCTGGTGAATACACGGATTGGCCGCTGGCTGGAAGCGAGCATCGGCATGCAGCGAATTGATCAAGTTCTAGAATATCCAACTCGCATCGTCGATGCTGTAGATGCTCATCCACTCACCGCGTTTGAAAAAGAAATTCGCTTTGAGAATTTATCCTTTGGCTATAGTGATGCCCAGCGCCAATTGCACCACATTAACCTGTCTATAGAAGCAGGACAGTTTATCGCCTTTGTTGGATCGAGTGGGGCGGGTAAGAGTACCGTATTTAACCTGCTGATGCGGTTTTACGACGCGAGTGAAGGCCGAATTACCATTGATGGTCATGATATTCGGAATTTAACACAGCAGTCGATGCGATCGCAGATGGGCGTTGTGCTGCAGGAAACGTTCCTCTTCAACACTACGATCATGAATAACATTCGCATCGTCAGACCAGAGGCAACAGATGAGGAAGTTTTTGCGGCGGCTCAAGCAGCGGAAATGCATGATTTCATTTTGAGCCTGCCTCAGGGGTATCAAACGGTAGTGGGTGATGGAGGCGGGCGTTTGTCTGGTGGGCAGCGACAGCGGATTGCGATTGCCCAAGCCTTACTGCACAAACCGCGCGTCTTGTTGTTAGATGAACCAACTAGCAGCCTCTCGCCTGAAATGGCAGATGCGATTAATCAAACCATTGCCTCCCTGGCAGGTAAACATACTGTGATTATGATTACGCATCAATTGAAAGCATCTGTACCGGCAGATTGCATTTTTGTTTTAGATCAAGGTCGATTGGTTGAGCAGGGCACCCATGAGGATTTACTGGCACGCAGTGAACATTACTACCATCTCTGGAATATTCAACAGCGCCTTGAAACTGAAGCAGCAGAAACTCTCACTCTGCCATCGCATTAGCTATCAACCATCGTTTGGCTCATGTTTAAAGTGTGTGCAGGAGTAGATTGAGGGAGTGGCAATGGAGTTTCCCATCACCAATTTGCTGGATCGAGCCAACTGCACTCAATGGATCGTTGAGCATTTTCACCCGGATGGTTTCGGTTGTCCAAAATGTGAAGCAGGGGTGGAGTAGGCACGCACATTTAGAACGACTCGTCGTAGCCAGTTGACGGTGTATCGCTGTCGTCAGTGCAACTAAACCTACAACTTGTACAGTGGCACGGTGTTTGAACAGCATCATCTTACCCCAGAGCAACTGGTGTTGCTGGTACGAGTGATTTTGAAAGGAGAATCATCCAAAACCCTAGCCGCAGAACTCCACCTCAGTTATCAAACGGTGCTTCACCTGAGACATCAATTGCACGAGCGTGCCGAAAGCTTACAACCGGATACGCCATTGTCAGATCGAGCAAGTGAAACCGATGAGATGTTCCAGAATGCAGGGGAGAAGGGGGAGAAGCATCTAGACCCTTTTGACCCTCCCCGACGACGAGACAACAAACAACCAGGTAAAGGAACCTATGACAATGACAGACCTCCGGTTGTCGGAACAGTTGGACGAGAAACTGGACAAGTACGGTTGCGAGTGGTGAGAAATACGACTGGAGAAACCTTAGTCAATCATGTGCATCAATTTACGTTGAGTCAAGCGCAGTTATTTACTGATGAATTAGCGATTTACAACCATGTGATACGGAACCATGCCAGGTTTTTCACAGTCAGAAGGAATGGGCAAGAGATGATGATGGTGATGGGATTCGAGAAGTCCATGTCAATACGACAGAAGGACTGTGGACAGATGTACGAAATTTTTTGAGGCAATTCAAAGGAGTTCGCAAGGACTACTTAAGCGGTTACATTGCCATTTTTGAGTTTAATCGGAACCTGAAACGCTTGAATCCAGCCTTTATTGCCTCACCTGTTACCTCGCACACTTTTCGTAGATGAGCCTGATTGAGAATTGCTATAATTGCGTTCAGATGAATTGGGCGGCGATCGAAGTTTTAGAGGCACCAGCGACGAACACAACAAATTTTGTACGGGCTTCAGCGTAGCGATCGGAACGACGCCCTGAGTTCCTGAGTAAAAATCGTTGGCTGCTCCCACGCTGCGAAGTGGCCGCCTTTTTCGACTCGGTTATAGTGAATAAGTTTGGCATACGCCTTCTCTGTCCAACTTTGTGGGGCGGCATAGATCTCATCGGGAAAGACACTCACGGCAACCGGGATAGCGACATGCTTAGGGTCGAAAAAGGCAAACTTATTTTCCCAATACAGACGAGCCGAAGAGACAGCCGTATTCGTCAACCAGTAAAGCGTGATGTTGTCGAGGATGTCATCTCGCGTAAGTCCCTCAAGCTGTCCGTCAAAAACACGTGCGATGAGCGCGTGGCTGCGTGCGTCGTGGTCAAGCATCCATGCCGCCAGTCCGACTGGTGAATCTGCAATGCCGTACAGCGTTTGCGGGCGGTTCGCCATTTCCTGAGCGTAGCCAAGCCCGTGCTTATAAAAAAAGTCGAGCTGATCCCATGCATTCTTTTCCTCGGCAGAGAGACCAGATGGCGGTGGGTCGCCGAACTTGAGTGCTTTTGCAACGTCGGCTGGAACAGTGGCAGGCATGTTGGTATGAATGCCGAGCAGCCCTGGAGGTGTCAGCAGGGCCATTTGCTCGGTGACGGCATTCCCCCAGTCACCCCCTTGCGCCGCAAAGCGTGAGTATCCAAGGCGCTGCATCAGCACCACCCAAGCGCGTGCGATACGGGCGGGTTCCCAGCCAATCGTGGTCGGCTTGCCTGAAAAGCCATAGCCCGGAAGCGAGGGAATTACAAGGTCAAAAGCGTCCACTGCACTACCGCCATGAGCCGTGGGATTGGTCAGGGGCTCAATAATCTTCATCTGCTCGATGATTGAACCGGGCCACCCATGCGTGACGATGAGCGGCAACGCATTTTCGTGTTTCGATCGAACGTGAATGAAATGAATGTCTAGTCCATCGATCGTGGTGATGAATTGCGGTAGATCCTTCAGTTTTGCCTCAATCTTGCGCCAGTCGTAATCGGTCGCCCAATAGCGTGCGAGTTTCTGCATTGTCGCGAGCTGCACACCCTGTGACTGATCGGTGACCGTCTCCTTTTCGGGCCATTGCGTTGCTGCAATGCGGCGACGCAGGTCGTCGAGTACCGCTTGTGGGACATTGATGTGGAAGGGACGGATTGTATTTGTGTCGGTGGGTGCGGTTTCGGTTTGAGCCATGGTGGCCTCTTTTACTTTGCTGGATTGGGCATTTGCAGAACCGAATCTGCCTAGCTGGGTAGTCGCAATGGTCATCGCTGCCATGCCCAAGAAGCGGCGGCGTTGGTTGATTTTTTTAGACATTGATCTTTTTCCAATTGGTTGAATTCCTAATCCTGTTTACTGGTCGTTTAAGCGAAGAATTTCTTCCATATAGCGATCGGCGGCTATGGCAGCATCCTCAGGAGGTAAGTGTCTATTTTCAGAACGAAATGTAGCTTCATCGATAGTGAAGCCAATCTTGCGATTTAGGATTCAGAGCAGCCTGACAGTGGTTTAAGCGCTCGACAGCGAATTGGCCTGGGTGATGCCAGCTAGTTCTGCTTGGAATTGGGATAGTCCAAGTTCACGCCAACGCGCTAACTCAGCCAGGAGAACATCTAAGGTGAACGTTTCAAAGCGCGTGTTGAGGGTAGCCAGGACGCTCATGATCACACTGCGCCGTTGAGCACCTGTTTGGGTTTTGCTGGTGCGTCCACCCTTTCGCACCTCGGCTTCTTGGCGCAGATTGCGTTCAGAGCGATTGTTGGTCGGTTCGACTTGAGGATTGGCGACAAATACAAATAGCGCACCGATGCCCTTCATTAACTCCTGCTGGAGTCGAATGAAGCTTTGTTCGTGGATGGGCATCGTCTGGGGTTCAACCGTCTCCTGCCAACGGGTACAAAGTTCACTTAGACG
>LUGL01000065.1 GCA_002796835.1 Elainella saxicola E1
TGCAAGCTCAAAACTCCCCATTTCTCATCCTCGACTTCGAGTGCCTCATCCGGTTTCCACCAAGTCGTAGCATCGTTGAGTTTGAACTTATCTCCGTGTTTTCGGGGACGACCTGTGCCAGAGTAAGCAGCAGGAGCACCATAGAGAACCCGATTGGAGCGCAATCGAATCAGTTTGTCGCAATCGATATCCGCAGTTTTCGTCAGGAAGGGGGCGCAGCCATACTCCGCATCCGATAACGACAAGGGACGAGATGCCAACTTCTGGCAAACTTGCCGCAGTTGAGTTGCCGCTTTTTCAATCGGTGTTTCCGCACTGGTAATGCGTTCATGCAGTAATGGTAATGCCCAGCTTCCTTGCTTTTCTGGAATCCAAGCGATCGTGCTATAGCCCTGTCCCAGTGTGATCGGCTTGGCTCCACTCATTGGGTTGGCTTGGTGTTCATAGGTACGTTCGCGTAAGGTTTCTGCCTGCAACCGAGACCAAGCAGTATGGTCTCCTGCCAAAACAGGCTGATGTCCTTGCTCGATCTGCTCTAGATAGAGTTCCATCAGTTTCAGTCGGGGTGGGTCACTRTCTTGCAAAGACTCATACACACTCGACCACTGTCGGCGAAACAGTGGGGATAAAGAGAGTTCTGCAAGCGAGGAAACACTTCGACTGGTCAGCACGGCATCCATCAGGTCAAAGAGGGCATCTCGACCGTTCCCCATTAAACGATAGGCTTTGTGCCGGAATGTCTGAAGCTTGTCAAAATGGCTCATAGTCAAGGAATTTGAAACTCTCTTGACTATATAAGCGGTCACCTCGTTGTTTGTGCTGACCGCTTTTCTTCACCGATTAGTCTAAACTTCAGTAACAAAGAAAAGCTTACGAGTGTGTGTCGAAACCCTGATTGCTCAAAGCCATTGCAGTAAGGTATCTCAACCGCAAAAGCTGGCACAAAATTCAGAGCAGGCGGATCGAGTGACTGCAACGCCGCAAAGGATGGCAATTGAATCTGCTCCCATCTCTACTGATCAACTCAACCCAGCTTTGCCACAGCTTGATTGTGATTGGGGAGAAGCGATTGATGTCTCTATCTTTTATGGACGCAAGCAAGAATTAATAACATTGACCGAGTGGATTGTGCCAGCAGCTTGCACTGAACGATCGGATTCAGGCTGTCGGCTTGTTGCCCTCTTGGGGATGGGCGGCATGGGCAAAACGGCATTATCGATCAAACTGGCCCAGCAAATTCAGCATCACTTCGAGTTTGTTATATGGCGATCGTTGCGCAATCTGCCAACTCTTGAAACATTACTTGCAGATTTGATTGCTATTCTTTCTCGTCACCAAGAAATTCAACATTTCGATTCCACTCCGGTTCAATTGAGCCGCCTCATCCATTATTTGAAGCAGCATCGGTGCCTGCTGATTCTAGATAACGTTGAGTCAATTTTGCAGGTTGGATCCGTAGATGCTTACCTTCAGCAATACGAAGGCTATGGAGAACTGTTTCGGCGTGTTGGAGAAGAAAATCATCAAAGTTGTCTCTTGCTCACAAGCCGTGAAAAACCGATCGAGGTTGTCAGATTAGCAACGGTAACGGGACCCATCCGCACCTTTCAGCTGACGGGTTTAAACCCAATTGAAGGAGATCCAATTTTCTCAACTCAAGGCATTTCAGGCTCAAAGGACGATCGGCAACAACTCAACCAGATCTATCGGGGAAACCCTCTGGCGCTGAAGATTGTCACAACCTCAATCCTGGAGTTATTTGACGGTAATATTGCCGATTTTCTGCAGGAAGGAGTGGCTGTCTTTAATGGCATTCGTTTTTTGCTCGATCAGCAATGGAATCGGTTATCTGATCTGGAAAAACAGGTCATGTACTGGCTGGCGATCAACCGAGATTGGGTGACAATAGCAGAGTTACAAAAAGATGTTATTCCAGTCATATCAAAAGTGAAGTTATTGGAAGCGCTGGAGTCTTTGGAACGGCGATCGTTAATTGAACGTGGCGATCAGGGCTTTACCCAGCAGCCTGTTGTGATGGAATATGTCACCGAAAAATTTACCGGACAGGTTTTGAAGGAGCTAATCACAGAAACGGGGCCTGACAATACGGAATTCTTGCTGACGTTTCATCGCTATGCGTTAGTTAAGGCCAATGGCAAAGACTACATCCGAGATAGTCAAACGCGAATCGTTTTACAACCTATTGCTGATAAACTTTGCGAAACCTTCCTGTCTACTGCGGGTTTGCAAAAGCGAATGTTGCGAATTCTCCAAACCCTGCGGCGATCGGCCATGCTGCCATCTAGCTATGCAGCCGGTAATCTGGTCAATTTAATGCGCCACCTGAATTTAAATCTAACAGGGTTCGATTTTTCCAACTTACCGCTATGGCAGGCGGATTTCCGAGGGGCAATCTTACATCACACCAATTTTGTCAATACCAACTTTGATCGATCGATCTTCACGCAAACCTGTGGCAGTCTTTGGTCGGTTGCCTTTGCTCCCAGTGGTGAATGCCTAGCTACCGGAGACACCAATTGTGAAATTTGTATCTGGCGCATTGCGGATGGGCAACTCCTGCAAACGCTGAAGGGCCATACAAGTTGGGTGCTTTGCGTCGCTTGGAGTCCAGATGGAACGCTGCTGGCCAGTGCTGGCAATGACTCCACGTTGCGATTGTGGGACAGCCAAACTGGAACATGCCTCTACACCCTCAAAGATCATCACGCCTGGGTTTGGACGGTAGCCTGGAGTCCGGATGGAACGCTGCTGGCCACTGGCTCGCAAGATCAAACGGTGAAACTTTGGGATGTCCCTACGGGGCAATGTTTAAACACCTTAGAAGGACATACGGGTTTAGTTTCTGCGATCGGATGGAGTTTGGATGGCAAGCTGTTAGTGACGGGTTCCCATGATCGAACCCTGCGCTTTTGGCAAGTGCAAACAGGGCAATGCCTGCAAACCCTGCAAACAGACACAACCGGAGTGCTATCGATCGCCTGGAGTCCCGATGGCCAGATACTGGCGAGTGCTTCCTATGAGCCAACCATTCAGTTATGGAATATTGGTTATGATGGAATCCCTTCTGACCTCACGGTAGAGCACCGCCAGAACTTGCAGGGACATACCGCCTGGGTCAGTTCATTAGCCTGGAGCCCGGACGCTCAGATACTGGCCAGTGCGGCCTGTGATGCCACTATCCGGCTCTGGCAACCGCTGACTGGATCTTGTTTGAAGACTTTATCCGGTCATACCAATTGGATCTATTCGATCGATTGGAGTCCCGACGGCAGCATGTTAGCGAGTGGTTCTCAAGATCAAACATTGCGCTTGTGGGATCGGCAAACAGGTCAACTGCTCAAAATATTGCAGGGCTACACCAATGGTTGCTTTGCCATCGCCTGGAATTTAACAGGTCAGATTTTGGCTGCGGCCTTTCAAGACCAAACGATTCGACTGTGGCATCAGGCAAATCAGCAATGGTTTCAGGTGCTGCAAGGACATCAAGATTTGATCTGGTCGGTAGCCTGGAGCCCCGATAATACTCTTCTCGCAACAGGAACTCAAAACCAAACCATTCAGCTGTGGGATGTTGCCACTGGGGTTTGTTACAAGATTCTGACCGGGCATCTCAGCGTCGTTCGCAGTTTATCCTGGCACCCCAAAGGACAAATTCTAGCGAGTGCAGCTCAGGATCAAACTGTCAGGCTGTGGGATATTGCAACGGGAACCTGTTTGAAAACATTAGAACATGCTGATTTTGTCTGGTCGGTAGCCTGGAGCCCGGATGGTCAGTGGTTGGCAAGTAGCTGTCAGGATCAAAGGATCAGGTTCTGGGATGGAATGACTGGGGCTTGTTGTCAGGTTTTAGATGGACATGCTGATATTGTCTATGGCATCGCCTGGAGCTTGGACAGGACGATGATCGCAAGCGGCTCTCAAGATCGAACCATTAAGCTTTGGGAGGTTTCGACTGGAAATTGTGTCCATACACTATCAGGACATACCGAACTGGTTTACTCAGTAACCTACAGCCCTGATGGCACAAGAATCGCGAGCGGCTCTCACGATCATACAATTCGTGTTTGGGATTGTGAGACTGGAAAATGCTTGCAGACTTTCACTGGACATACAGCTTTAATTCATGCCGTTGCATGGCATCCCGATGGCCAGATTTTAATCAGCGGCAGTGGGGATGGAACAATCCGAGTTTGGCAACCTGATACAGGAGACTGTCTTGAAGTCTTAAAGATCGATCGACCTTATGAAGGGATGAGGATTGCTGGAGCAACCGGGCTCACCGCTGCACAAAGAGCCACATTAACCGCTTTGGGAGCAGTTGGAGGATAAGCAATACCGATGAGATCGAATGAGATCGAAATAAGTGGACTAACTCATCCCGAAGATAGGTTTTGCCTAGGTTTATTTCTTCAGTTGGATGTGACAAGCATTGCATTCCCTCGAAAATGCTGGCAGCTTTTTTAATACAGGGATCAGCACTATGTCATATCCAATTGAGTTCAATCTCTTTGCTCCCTATAACAAAGGAGCGGTTCTGATTGGCTCATTTTCTGATTGGCAGGAAATTCCAATGCAGAAAGGAAAGGATGGCTATTTCAGAACAACCGTTGATCTGGAAGATGGGGTATACCAATACAAGTTTCGGGTACAGTCGAACTCCTGGTTTTTTGAGGGTGATCAATGGGTTGATATCACCGATCCCTACGCAACCGATGTAGACGGCATGAGTGCCGAAGAGAATGGCATTGTTCGCATTAAGGGAGGTGAACGAATCGTCGATACCTATGTTTGGCAGCATGATGCTCAACCTCTGCCTGCCGATCATGAAATGGTGATCTATGAACTGCATGTTGCTGATTTTTCAGGGGGAGAAGCCGATCGCCATACAAGAGGTCAATATCGGCATGTGATTGAAAAATTAGATTATCTTTGTGAATTGGGGATTAATGCGATCGAACTGATGCCTGTAAAGGAATATCCAGGCAGCTATAGCTGGGGATATAATCCGCGCCACTTCTTTGCTCCAGAATCGGGCTACGGCACCAGTGATGAATTGAAGCAACTAATTGATGAATGCCATGGTCGCGGGATTCGGGTGATCATGGACGGGATTTATAACCACTCTGAATCTTCTTGTCCGTTGACGCAAATTGATCACGACTATTGGTATCATCATGACCCGAAAGACGCAGAATTCAATTGGGGACCAGAATTTAACTATGAGCATTACGACGAAAAGTTAGAGACTTTTCCAGCCCGCCGCTTTATTGGGGATGTCGTTCGCTATTGGGTGAGTGAATATCATTTGGATGGTATTCGCTATGATGCAGCTCGCCAGATCAATAACTTTGACTTCATGCATTGGATCACCCAAGAAGCAAAGCATGCAGCAGGTAAAAAGCCTTTTTATAACGTTGCAGAATATATTCCAGATGAGCCCAGCATTACGAATCTCGATGGACCCATGGATGGCTGCTGGCATGACAGCTTCTATCACACCGTTCTGCCGCACCTGTTAGAAGAAACCTTTGATTTAGAGCAGCTCAAAGATGTTCTAGATCCGAAACGTCAAGGTTATCTGGGTGCAACGAATGTGGTGAATTACTTGACTAATCATGACCACAACCATGTCATGGCAGACTTGGGCGATCGCGAGATTTTTGATGAAGCTGCCTTTCGTCGCAAGCAATTGGGAGTTGCCCTGTTAATGACGGCAGTTGGCATTCCGATGATCTGGATGGGGGAAGAATTTGGCGAGTATAAATATAAAACGATCGATCCGAACAAGATTGATTGGACCTTACTCAAACATGAACTCAATCAGCAACTCTTTGAATATTACAAAGGATTGATCGGACTCCGTAAATCAAATCCGGCTTTGTTTACAAATAACATTGAATTCTTCCACGAAAATCCAGAGGCTAGAGTCTTTGCTTACACCCGCTGGAATGATGAAGGTTCTCGAGTTGTAGTTGTGGTAAACTTTTCCAATCAATTCTTGGGTAACTATTCCGTTCCTGATTTTCCGGTTGATGGTATCTGGCATGAATGGACCCGCAACTACGATGTGGAAGTCAATCAAAACACCTTGACGATCGACCTAGGTGAATTTGAAGCCCATGTGTTTGTCTGGCAATGAAAGGGGTCTCAGCCCTGGAGCAATTCATGCCTGAAGCACTTAATTCCTTAGGAGGAGGCCAACAAGCCCCGAATTTCTCAAAATAGAGACAGGTGATTTTATCAAAGAGTTGTCATGAAACCACTACTACGTCTTTTGCTGGCGATTCTAGTTCCTCCGGTAGGTGTCTTCCTCACCTATGGACTAGGAACAACATTTTTAATCAATGTGTTACTGACATTGCTAGGTTGGTTGCCTGGAAGCATTCATGCGGTTTGGGCCATTGCTAAACATGACGAGCGACTGCGCGGTACGGAGCCCTATTAAACTAACTCTGATCGGAGAGCCTGCTAAGGTCTGCTTCTAGCGGGGCATAACCCATCGATAGCAACAATTTGTAGAAGCAGGCAATAAGAGCAGGAAGGATGGGCCAGTTGGGTTCATCCTCATTTTTTCTTTATTTCTTCACATCTTCCCTATCATTTCTGTAGCTCCGGTGAATTACTGGCGCTTCGACTGGTTGTGATCAATCGAACTGAATACACTAGACAGCAATGATATTACTGTGTCTTGTGTTCTCAAGGATGATCAGCATGAAGAAGCTGCTGGCGTTTGGCTTGCTGTTTTGTTCAGGAATTTTAATTTCTCCAGCGATAGCAATTCATGGCATTGACCATGGTTCTAATTGTCAGTTTCAACTGCCCTATACAATGGAGGAACTGATAGCCATTCGCAATCACATCAGTCTGGGAAAAGAGACAACTTGGCATATTAATATTGTCAATGGCTGCACCAATCGCAATGAAAAACTTCAGGTTAAGTCGATCTCCGAAGATGCAACCACATTTCGGTTAGACGGATATTTGGCTGACGAGACAGGCAAGATGGTTCAACGAAGAATCCTGATCGCTAAAACTGATGCTGAGGGAGAAATTCTCCACCAAGCCAACTGGAGCAAAATTCTTTATTTTGGCAAAATAGGAAATTAATATTACACAGCGCTTTGAGCAGGGCAAAGTCCGATCGCTCGATTCTCACGCTGGATTTTGCGCCGTTTCACTCGCGACTCTGTCAGAGAACTGATCGGGCTGCATATGAGTCGGGTAGCCTCGTATTGGCTTAATTTCTGGAAACTGGTAGGTCAGGACTTTGCTATTTTGCTTCTTCAGTCCCACCAAAGTTTCAGCTAATTTGACCGCAGCCGCGACCGCATCAATGATCGGAATGCCTAACCGCTTTTCCAGTTCCACATCCAGGCGGCTCATGCCTGCACAGCCCAAGCAGAGGGCTTCGGCTTTATCTTCTTGAATTGCCAATCGAGCTGCCGCTTCCAAAGCATCGATTGTTGCTGCACGGGCTGTTTCCGTTTCGATCACCGGAATGCCAGTTGTGCGAATCGAAACACAGCGGTGTGAAAAACCAGCCCGATAAATCGTTTTTTCGATCATATCCAGCGCTCGGTGCTGGGTCGTCACCACTCCCCACCGGGCCGCCACCAGATTGGCAATATACATACTGGCTTCAGCAATCCCAACTACGGGTTTGGTGGTAATTTCTCGTGCTGCCTCCACGCCCGGATCGCCCCAGCAGGCAATGACAAAGGCATCCACCTGATCTTTCGATAAAATCACCTCTTCCAGAATGCCGGGAATCGCCAGATATTCATCGTAATAACTTTCGATCGATTGCGGTCCGGTTTTGGGCTGGGTAGTAATCACTTCCGTTTGGGCAAATTTTGCCGCCTGAGCAGATTCGTCGATTCCCTCGGTCATTGGTGCAAAAGTATTGCCATTGATGACCTTAATCCGAATTGGAGCATCCATAGAGTCGTGACAGCAGTAGATAAGTAACAGTAGTGGACAATTCCTATTGATCAAACGGGCTTCTTTAAGGGTTGTCAAGCGATCGATCAGTAAATTTTCGCATAGGTTCACCTGACAACTGCCCTATGAATCAGACAACGGGAATACTATTGAGGCAAGCGGAACGCTCCATTTAGGAGGATGACTCAGCATGAACCTTTCCCACCTGTCATCACGATCGCTAACCTTTTATCTGGGGCTGGCTGTTGGGGTTGGCTATGCCTGTTTTGTTGCCTGGTTAGGCTTGCGGTTGATCGTGTTGCTGACTGGAGGACTGATTGCTATTGCCACAATCGGCTTCTGGTTCTGGCAACTTCGGCGCGATCGATCCACACCTGCTCCAACTCCTGATTTGTTGCAGCCCGAAGTCTTTCTGAAGCAGTTGATCGCCATGGAGGTCCAAGTGCCCAACGCAACTCGATCGACCTGGCAGGTAGCGCAGCAGCAGGCCGAGGCGATTCATCAAGCGGCAACCCAAATTGCCCAATATGAGCCAACCCTGATTCCGGATTTATTGGAAACGCTGCATACGGTGCTGGTGCTGGTGACTAATCTGGTGCAAACCTTACAAGTTTCGCAGCAGGTGCAGACTCCGCAATATCAAGCATTGGGACAGCAGCAGTTAGAGCGCAACCAGTTGCAGCTCCAAACTACTCACCAGCAGCTCCAGGAGTTGCGTGACCAAATTGCGATCGAACAGTTGGAACAACGTACAGTTACGACTTCTGCCCTATCAACAAAATTACAAACATTGATCGCAGAGAATACATCGCTAATTTCGACACAACGTTAGATTTTGAAGCTTTAAACAATCGATTTGAGATGATCTATGAAAAAGTATCGCTTTCGATTCTGGTTCATCATTGGTTTATGCTTTCAATTACTTTGGGCTTGCAGTACTCCGGTCAATTCGTTTGAAAGTGCCGATCGTCATTTGAGAGACCATTTGCTGCCCAAAATTCAGGTTGAGGAAGCGCTTACCCCTGATGCAGTCGTTCAAAACGTGGTGATTCCGCCTTTAAAGGATCCGATTCCAGATCCTAATGCTTTTCCGCTTTATGGCGCACAGCCTAATTCGGATCCAAACATAGTTTACCTGGAAGTTTATAGCTCTGCCGAAAAAGCCAATGCTAATCGAGTCGATGAACGTTGGATGGTAGATGTTGCCGAAAATTTCAACCGCCAACAGCAAAAGGTTTCTGGGAAAGTGGTTCAGGTCGGCATTCGCAACATCCCCTCTGGGTTGGCAGCCAAGGTGCTCGCCGCAAAAGCAGGTCAACCGGCTGCCTATACGCCATCGAACCAATTGTGGTTGGAACTCCTGAAAAATTCTGGCATTTCACAGACGATGCTAGAGGACAAGCTGCTACCTGACGATCGGGCAGGCTTTATTGTCGATGCCCAGGCTTATCAAGAATTGTCTAAGCAAGGAGAAGTTACGTTTGCGAGATTATTGGATGCGATCCTGGCAGGCAATCTCAAACTGGGTTATAGCAATCCTTTTATCAGCTCCTCTTCATTAAATTTATTGTATACCGTTCTATGGCAGGCCGCAGGTCATGATAAAGATGGTAAACCATTGACGCTGAATGATCTGAAGTCTCCCCAGGTCGTTTCTGTATTTGATACGTTCCAGAATCAAGTTGTGTTGATGGGATTAACGACGCTTGACTTGCGCGATACCTTTTTGCGGGATTCCAGTAAAATGCAGGTTTTCCTGTCGAGCTATCAACTCTACAATCAACTGCGCCAAACCGCAGGCTATGAGAATATTGGCTTTGTCCCTTGTGGCATTGCCCAAACCAGTCCGATCGTTGGGTTTGATTGGAATACAGGAGATCAGCAGGCTGGCCTCAAAAAATTTGTGCAGTTTGCCACTTCTGAGACGATGCAGCAGCTAGCGCTTCAGAAAGGCTTCCAGGAAGGCCCTAAATCAGATCATCCACCGATTCCCAACGGTGCAGTTGTGAAAGCAGCCCAAAATGTTTGGAAACAGCGTAAAGATGGTGGCAAAACCGTCTATATGGAACTGGTGGTAGATACAAGCGGTTCCATGGAAGAGAATAACCGATTGGGAGCAGTGCAAGCGGCTCTGAAGTTGGCCAGCCAAGAAATTAATCGCGGCAACCAGGTGGGTTTGATTACTTTTAGCGATCGGCCTATCCATCGAATGAAGCTTGCTCCCTTTGATGAATCTGCTCAGAAACGCTTATTTGCAGCGATCGAGGAACTTCGACCGGATGGCGATACAGCGCTTTATGACGGTTTGGCCGTGGGTCTAGCAGAACTAATGGAAAAACAAAAAGCCGATCCGAACGGCAAGTTCTATTTGCTGCTTTTAACCGATGGGGAACGCACAGCGGGGTTCAGCCATGATGACCTGAAAGATGTGATTAAATACAGCGGTATCCGCATTTATCCGATCGCCTATGGCGAAGTGGATCAGGCAGAACTTCAGGATATCGCCGCAGTTCGAGAAGGCCGAGTCTATGAAGGCAATCCAGACACGGTGCAAACATTGCTGAAAGATCTGTTCCAGACACAGCTATAGGCAGGTGTTCGATGGTTAAATCTCAACTTCCAATTCGACTGCTGCGAACGATCGGTTTAAGCTGGCTGGCTTTCTTAATTACAGGATTGTTGATTCGCTGGGCTTTTCCGCCTCCTGCTGTATCTGTGTTGATCGATCGCAGCTATTGTCCTCCTGCTCAATGGCAGCCCGTCGCTCAGCAATATGCCTCGATCTATCAGCAACATCAACATCAGCAGCTTCGGATTCAGCAAGTCTTACTGTTTAGCGATTTAGCGGAGGATGTGCGATCGATTCCCCTCAAACCAGAAGAAGTCCAACAGCTCAAAACCTATGGGCGATCGAATCTACAACGACAGGAGGACTTACAGCAAAAGTACGATCGAACAATCTTACTGACCTGTTCTATGACGCAAAAGTAAGCCGTGAGAGGTTTACGCCAGGGATCGGTTGGGTGTAATCATGATCAACGCTTGAACCAATTGTTCAGGGTCGAGAGGTTTCGTTACCTGTTGCTGATAACCACTGAGGATCGCACGCTGATGGTCTTCTTCTCTGGCATAGGCGGTTAAGGCGATCGCCGGAATTCGTCCCCCTTTTTCAGGAGGTAAGGCCCGGATTTGCTGGATCAACGTATACCCATCCACTTCGGGCATAGCAATATCGCTGACTAATACGTCAGGATGGAAGATCTCTAGCGCCGTGAACACTTCCGCCGCCGAGGTTGCGGTCAACACTTCTGCGCCATATTGGGTTAACAACACCGTTAACAGGTTGCGAGCGTCCGGGTCATCATCAATAGTCAGCACTCGCATTCCTGCCAGGTCCAAGTTTTGCAGATGTGATCGATCAAATTGCTTCGTTTCCGGTTCAGCATCTAGCAAGGGCAATCTGACGGTAAAGGTTGCGCCTTGGTCTTCGCCGGGACTATCCGCCGTAATTGTACCGCCATGGGCTTCCACTAACGAACGCACGATCGCTAAGCCCAGCCCTAGTCCACCATACTTGCGGGTAATGGAAATATCTTCTTGCTGGAATGTCTCAAACAGATGCGGTAGAAAGTCGCGATGGATACCTTTGCCGGTATCGCTAACCATGACTTGAGCCTGGTTGCCAACCCGCGCCAGCCGAATCTCAACTCGTCCATGATCAGGCGTAAATTTGATCGCATTCGATAGCAAATTCCAAATCACCTGCTGAAGCCGAGCCGGATCTCCAGCCACTCGGCCAATTTGAGGTAAGACGGGATGAAGCAGAATGGATTTGGTTAGGGCGGCTGTTCTGACTGTATCGATCGCCGATTCAATCACAAATACCAGATCGATCGGAGCAGTAGCCATACTGAGTTTGCCGCGCAGAATTTTGGCGACATCGAGCAGGTCATCAATCAGTTGTGTTTGCAGTTTGGCATTGCGTTCAATCGTGGCCAGGGCTTCGGCAGTTCTGGCTTCATCAAATTTGCGGGTTTGAAGCAGCTTGGTCCAGCCCAAAATCGGATTGAGCGGCGATCGTAATTCATGGGAGAGAATGGCTAAAAACTCATCTTTGATGCGGTTGGCCCGCTCTGCTTCTGCTCTGGCTGCTTGCTCTCGTTGCAAAATCTGCTCTCGTTCCCGCTCAATTTGCACCCGATCGGTAATATCTCGCCAGGTAGCAATATAACCATCGCCAAACTTAGCCACCCGAATATCGAACGCTTTGGTTAAGCGCTGTTTCCCAAACTCATCTTCATAAGTCAAGCTATCTTTGACGAGCGATTGGCCAGTTTCCACCACCTGACAGTACTCCTCAAACAAACCGCTATCTCGATGACCAGGCATTAGATCACACAATCCTCGCCCAAGTTGCTGCTCACGCGGGATTTGGTTCATGTGGCAGGCCGCATCATTCACATAGTCCGTTCGGAAATCAACGATTTGACCCTGCTCATCCCGTATTGCAGTGTAGATTGCAAAACAATCCAGCATGTTCTCAACGGAAGTGCGAAATCGTTCTTCGCTCTCTCGTAATGCTAGCTCTGCTTGTTTGCGTTCTTCCGCTTCAGCAATGGCCCGATCGCGCATCTGGCGATATTCTTGAATGCGGAACGTCAGATCGGTCACATCCTGAATCGAGAGCATTGCATAAAAGCCTTCTTCATTCCCTGGAATTGCGGTGACGGTGGTGTGCTGGATGCGATGCTTGCCATTTGGCAGCGTGGCCGGAATGAGATGCTTGTGAAGTTGTGAGGAAAAAATAGTCGGGGGACCCCCAGCAAAAATCGGAGCAAGACGATTGATGTATAGCGGTTGATTGAAGTGAGGGAAAAAATTGTGGATTGAGTGCTCGTTAATCTGATCGCGTAAGATTCTGGTCCACTCTTCTAAACAGCGATTCCAAAACACAACTTTATAATCGGACTGCAGAATGCAAATGCCGAGCGGAATTTGATCTAATAAACTGAAGCGATCGCGACAATGGGGCATGGTATCAGGCATTCCTATCTCTCACGGTCATGAGATTAAACTCAGCTCTTGATCAATACAGTCAATCAGTTCACTGAAGGAAGGGATTTCAAAAATTAAAATAATTTCACCCATAATTTCAAGCTGCCTAATCTCAAATCTAGTTTGTGCTAGTAAGAAAATCGTATTCACTTCGAATAGATAATTCGCGGTTAAAAGACGGTCGATCGAATCTTCAAAATAGGTAGGCAGCATATAATTCATCTGCTGCTTCAGCAAGTTACTCATCGATCCCATCACGCCATTGATGACAATGTTGCCCACTTCAGTCAGTGTCCCAACTTTGACTGCATCCAGGTCTGGAGAATTGCGATCTTCGCCCGTGAGGAGAGATACCAGCATAGAAGCACTTTCAGTCGGAAAGACTAGCTCTGCACTGCCACTAAAACCGCCTGAAAAACTTAATCTAACGACAGAAAGGGAATGATGATCAAATCGCGTCACCATCTCTTGCTTGAGCGCGTCACCATCGCATACCTTTAGAACTGGAACATCAAGCAGAATGGGTGCTTCAACCATCTCATTCAGCATTCCAGCAGCACGTCCTACTCCAATATTGATAAATTCTTGAAGGGCATCAAGCTGCTCTTCGGTGATTAGCGACATGAGTGCTCGGTTCCTTATTGGTGTGATACTTGTTGGTGTGATACTTATTGACGTAATACTTGTTGGCGTAATACTTATTGACGTAATACTTATTGGTGTAACAACTGTCGAACAGTCTGACGAACTTCATCTTCTTTCACAGGTTTGTTGATAAACCTTGCTGCGCCCAGTTCTACTCCACGCTGCCGAGAGCTATCCTGAATATCAGCAGTAATGACGGCGATCGGAATGGTCCACCCCTGATCTCTCAAAATTTGCAATAACTGGAAGCCGTTCACATCTGGCATCAGTAGATCGGTCAAGATGCAATTTGGCTGATGCTGTTGCACTATTTCTAGGGCCTGCTGACCGTTGGTTGCCTCAAGCACTTGGTATCCTTCTGCTTCTAGATATTTGCGCAGCATTCTGCGAGAGAAGGCAGCGTCATCGACAATTAATACTGAGGCAATGCTTGGTTTGTTCATAAGCTTATTCCCGAATCCAAGACAGAATTGTTGTATGATGAATGCCCGTTAGTTTTTCAAGGGCTCGAGTGCTCATCCCTTGAAGGTGCATCCGAATGCAAAGTTGCTTGACGTCTTCTGAATACCGTGCTTGCTTATAGGAGCCCAAAAATTGCCGCCCACAACATTTGCATTTATAGCACTGAACCTGATTGCGATAACCGTTACGCTGCAACTGTCTTGAATGACAGGTTGGACATTCCATATTTCCTTATAAGACGATAGTTTCATTAGTGTTCAGCATTCCAGGTGGAGCAACATCTATCCTATGGTGGATTGTGAGGGTGATTCAAGCCTCTTAGGATAGAAATTGCGGAGCACTAGGGGTGAGTCTGGAGGATGGAGTCTTTCAATGCAGTGGACGCCGAAGATTTAAAGGCATTCTTGATCGAAAGTCATGAAATGCTGGCTCAATTTGAGCGAGATGTTTTGAGCCTTGAGAATGGTGCTCTGAACCCAGATCAGCTCGATCGGCTTTACCGCAGCCTGCACACGATTAAAGGAAACTGTGGCTTTCTTCCCTTTGCCAAACTTGAAGCGATCGCCCATGCCGGAGAGACCCTGTTAGGTACCATTCGAACCACACAGCGTAATATTACCCCTGATGTCGCAACGGCATTACTGCAATTGGCAGATGCCATTCAACAAGTTTTACAAACTATTGAAGCAACAGCATCGGAAGGCAATCAAGATTATTCTGGCTTAATCGCGACATTAACGACGCTTTGCAAGACAGATGCTATCCCTCAGGCTACGATTACGCATCATGCAACGCCTTTAGATGCTGCTGACGGTCAATCTGGAATGCCGCTTGATTCCACGATCGATTCAACCATCCGCGTTCAGGTGGATCTGTTGGACTATGTGATGAATCTGGTAGGGGAATTGGTTTTAGCGCGGAATCGGTTGCTGCAGCTCACGGCAACCAACCAGGATGCTGAAATTGTTGTGACGGGTCGGCAAATCGATCTGATTACCAATGAGCTGCAAGACAATGTAATGAAAGCAAGAATGCAGCCCATTAGTACCCTCTGGCGCAACTTACCGCGTTTAGTGCGAGACTTAGCGCTGGATTGTGGCAAAGAAGTGGCGCTTGAACTGGAAGGAAGCGAGACAGAACTCGATCGCAGTTTAATCGCGGCCATTAAAGATCCGTTAACCCATCTGATTCGCAATTGCATTGATCACGGCATTGAATCGCCCGATCGGAGAATGGCAATCGGCAAATCGGCTCAAGGACGCTTAAAGCTGCGGGCCTTTCAAGAAAACAGTAAGGTCATTCTTGAAATTAGCGATGATGGTGCGGGCATCGATTCGACTCAAATTAAGGCCCGATCACAGCAAATGGGGTTGATTACTGCCGCTCAAGCTACCTCAATGACCGATCGAGAAGCGTTAGAGCTGATTTTTTTACCTGGATTTTCAACGACTACAGAAGTAACCAGGCTATCAGGGCGCGGCGTTGGCATGGATGTGGTGCGACGGAATCTGGAATCAGTTCAGGGCACGGTTGAGATTGATAGTCAGTTAGGGCACGGCACGACTTTTCGACTCAAAATTCCCCTGACGCTGGCGATCATTCCAGCATTACTGGTTTCCAGCAGCAATGAGCGATTTGCAATTCCTCAAGCCAATGTTCAGGAATTAATCCGGCTTGAAGGGGAAGACCAGATCCAACGCAGTATTGAAACGTTGCTTAATGTGCCGGTCTATCGATTGCGTGGACAAATTCTCCCTCTGGTTAATCTTGCCGCTGTTTTGCAGTTGCCTCCCTCTACTGGGCCAACAGATTTGCTTTACTTTGTGGTCATTGCAGCAGATGATTACCGATTTGGGCTGATCGTCGATTGGATTGAAGATACGCAAAACATGGTAGTCAAGCCGCTCAGCAAGCAGTTGAGATCGCTAAATATGTTTGCAGGGGCAACTGTTTTAGGAGATGGGGCTGCTGCATTGATCCTAGATACTTCAGGATTAGCGAAGTATGCAGGGGTACAGCGGCAATCCCAGCAGTCCTTTGCACCTGCGACAGAGCTTGAGCCAGGACTGAGCGATCGCCAACTCATTCTGATCATGCTTGGGCCCCAGAATGTGCGGATGGGTATTTTACTCACTCACGCAACGCGGCTGGAAATTTTGCCGAGTACGGTGATTGAACGAGTTGGCGATCAATATTTAATGCAATATCGCGATCGGATTGTATCGTTGATTGATTTGCAGGCAGTTTGTACTGGAATGGTCTCTTCTCCTGCCGAATTTGCTGAATTTGTTTCGATTGTCATTATCACGCTGGATGGTGATCGGACAGTGGGACTGATCGTGCATCAAATTCTTGACATTGTAGAAGAAGCGATCACGGTAACAGGAGCAGCGACTCGTCCGGGTGTTACATGTTATGCCACGGTACAAGGACACATCACTGAAATGCTGGATTTGAATGCGATCGTCGAGTTGACGAATCCTTATCGCACTGCACGAGAACTGCTCATCGGAGCGAGGAGGTAACCTATGGCGATCCAGCTAATCTGCACCTTCTTTCTCAACAACACCTATTTCGGGATTGAGGTTGAAGATGTGCAAGAAATTATCCGGCAGCAATCCTTGACCAGAGTGCCGCTGGCGGCTCCTGATATTTGTGGCTTGATGAATCTGCGGGGACAGGTGATTCCAGTTGTAGATTTACCCTGCCGCTTAAGACTGCGATCGGTATCCTGTCCCATTGGTGAACAGGTAATTTACAATATTATTGTCAAAACGAATGATGACACAGCTGGTTTTCGTGTAGATGAAATTGGGGATATATTGGAATGTCCGCTGGAAGCTTTTGAGCCGTCCCCGACTACTTTAAATTCTCACATTCGATGGTTTCTCAAAGGTGCATATAAGCTGGAGCATGATTTTTTGCTGCTATTGGATTCCCAGAAAATTTTGCAGACAACTTACCGGGATACAGCTGAGGAAATAGACACACATTCATTGTTTACTTCAAAAAGAAAGTATATTGTTTCGGATAGATTGGGGAGATAAGTATGATTTCTGATGTGACACAAAAAATAGAGGGGAATCTGGAACCGATATCGAACATTGAATTGGGATTGCCAGGATTGAATCTGGAGTCTGAACCCGATGTTGAACAACGGACGCAAGAATCAAATCTACAATTTGAAGCTCTACAAGAAGCTCTAAAATCTGAAGCGGTATTGAAAGCACAAATGCAGGAACTACTTGCAGCAATGCAGGCGGCCAATGCTGGTGATTTTTCAGTCCGGTTGGATGAAACGAATGAATTAGGCGATGTGGCACGGGAATTTAATCAGTGGGTCCGTCGAGATCAAGCTTTAGCACAGGGCATTCAAACGATCAGTCAGCAGATTGAGGGAGAAGGAAAACTGACGGTACAGCTTGGGCTTGATGACGCACCCGGAACTTGGGCAAATATGGTTGAATCCTTCAATCGCCTAATTCATCATCTGGCAGTGCCGACACTTGAGACTGAACGGGTATTGAGTGCTATTGCACAGGGAGACTTGTCTCAAACTATCGCGCTGCAGATAGATGGACAGCCGTTATCAGGCGAGTTATTGCAGGTTGGTCAACGGGTGAATGATATTACCGATCGGCTTAATAGCTTGACTGCTGAAGTGATGCGAGCGGCGCGAAAAATTGGCACTGAGGGGAATTTGGAAACTGTTGCAACGGTTGAAGGGGCAAGCGGCATCTGGCAGGACTTGATTGATAGCGTGAACCTTATGGCGGCACAGGTTGCAGCACAGGTTCAAAGTGTGGCAGAGATTGTTCTGACTGTAGCGCAAGGGGAACTGACGCACCAAATTGAAACAGAGAGCGTTGGAGAATTTTCTGCCCTTTCTGGCAACATCAATCAAATGATTCAAAAACTGCGCGCTGCTATATCCCAGATTGCTGAAATTGCCACAACGGTTGCGGCTGCCTCGGAAGAATTTACTGCCGTCAGTGGTGAAATGACTGAGAATGCCAGTCAAACAGCCCAGCAGGCGACCTCAGTTGCGGCTTCTGCTGAACAGGTGAGCCAAAATGCAGTCACGGTCGCAACGGCGATCGAAGAAATGAATGTCAGCATTCGAGAAATTGCTAAGAGTGCTGCCGAAGCGGCAAAAGTGGCAACGGACGCGGTCAAAATTTCAGATCAAACCAATGCAACAATTTCCAAGCTGGGTCGCAGCAGTGTTGAAATTGGCAAGGTGATTAAAGTGATTACTTCCATTGCCCAGCAAACGAATTTGTTAGCTCTCAATGCCACGATCGAAGCAGCAAGGGCAGGGGATGCCGGTCGAGGTTTCGCGGTTGTTGCCAATGAGGTGAAAGAATTAGCCAGACAAACCGCTGCTGCCACAGAAGATATCAGCCAACGGATTGAAGCAATTCAGTCAGATACTCAAGGTGCTGTGGATGCGATTACTCAAATTACTGCTGTGATTAATCAGATTAACGATATCCAAAATACGATTGCCAGCTCTGTTGAGGAACAAACCGCAACGACGAACGAAATTGCTCGAAATGTGGCTGAAGCGGCAAAGGGAACATCTAGCATTGCTGAAAGTATTGGCGTTGTGGCTCAAAATGCCCAAGCCACGACAACAGGAGCAAATAGCACGGCTCAAGCTGCGGTAGAGTTAACCCAAATGGCTGTGAATTTACAAACGATCATTCACCAATTCCGTCTATAGGCTTCTGGTTCGGCAACGAAACCGAACTGAACTGACACCGATCGCCCATAACGAATGTTCCCAAAGTGATGCAAAAAATTCGAGTTTTAATTGTGGATGATGCGGTAATGGTGCGTCGTCGTCTCAGCAAAATTCTGGCAACCGATCCTCAAATTGAGGTGGTGGGGGTCGCTTCAACGGGGCACATTGCGCTGGCAAAACTGCCACAACTCAAGCCAGATGTTGTAATTCTCGATGTGGAAATGCCTGATTTGAATGGGCTGCAAACCTTAGCGCAGATTCGCCAGATGGATGATCATCTACCCGTAATTATGTTCAGTGCGATAACGACGACCGGGGCAATGGCTACCCTGGATGCCCTGACATTGGGTGCTTCTGATTACGTTACGAAACCTAGCCACTTAGATCAGGCGGGCGAGACGACGCAATATCTGCAAGACACCCTGATTCCCAAAATCAAAGCATTAAGCAAACTCACCCCACAGAAATCCTCAGCGCAGGGACCATCCGTTGTTTCTGTGCCGCTCTCATTGCCGCATTCGCCGCTTCGATCTTCCCAGTCGCTGGCTGAAATTGTGGCGATCGGGGTTTCAACGGGTGGACCGAATGCACTTGCCACCTTATTGTCAGGAGTACCTGCTGATTTCCCAGTGCCCATGATCATTGTGCAGCACATGCCGCCAATGTTTACCCAGCTTTTGGCTGAGCGGTTAACCACAAAATGTGCTCTGCCGGTTCGGGAAGCTACTGCGGGAGTGACGCTATGTCCTGGAACTATTTGGATTGCCCCTGGTAATTACCATTTAAGCGTGCAGCAATCTCAATCGGGCGTCCAACTTGGGTTAGATCAGTCATCCCCTCGAAATTCTTGTCGTCCTTCCGTAGATGTGTTGTTTGAATCTGTGGCGCTTGTCTATGGCGATCGTGCCCTTGGCGTGATCTTGACTGGAATGGGACAAGATGGACTCCGAGGGTGTCAGCAAATTCGAGATCATCATGGCCAAGTTTTGGCACAGGACGAAGCCAGCAGTGTTGTCTGGGGCATGCCGGGATTTATTGTGAATGCGGGGCTGGCAGATGCAGTCTTGCCGCTGGGTCAAATGATGCCAGAGATTTTACGTCGAGTCAGCTATGCGTCTGCTTGGGAAGGAAAAACGAATGCCAAGTTCATCCTTTGATTTTGAGTACCTGCGTGAATTGGTGCGTCAACAGTCTGGGGTTGTGCTGGAACCTCACAAGGACTATCTGGCAACCTTACATCTTGGTAAAATTGCTGACCAGGCTGGATTTGAATCGATCGCCCCATTTGTTGAATCTCTGAAAACCACGCCCTTTGGCGATCGGCATCTGCAATCGATCGAAGCGTTATTAACCGGGGAAACGTTTTTCTTTCGCGATCGCTATCCGTTTGAGGCGCTCCAGACCTATGTTTTTCCTGCGTTGATTCAGTCGCGTTCAGATCGCCGTGCGATCAATATTTGGAGTGCGGCCTGTTCTACGGGACAAGAACCCTATAGCATTGCCATGCTGATTCGCGACTGTTTTCCAGAACTCTCAACCTGGAAGATTCGCCTGATTGCCAGTGACTTTTCCCAGAAAGCGCTCGATCAGGCGCAGCAAGGACAGTATACGAATCTAGAAATTAGCCGAGGTTTGTCGCCCGCTATGCGCGATCGCTATTTTCGCCCGATCGGTCAATCCTGGCAAATCGTGGATGAGATTCGGCAAATGGTGGAATTTCGGCAACTAAATCTGATCCGCCCCTGGGTTGCGCTGCCTGAGCTGGATATTATTTTTTTGAGGAACGTGTTGATCTATTTTGATGTAGACAAAAAGCAGGCCGTTTTGGATCAAGTTCAACGCCATTTGCAGCCGGATGGTTATTTATTTCTGGGGGGAGGTGAGACGACGCTACACCTCAATTCTCGGTTTGAAGTGATTCACAATCGGACCAGCCTTTATCATCGCCTTAGAAGTGGCTAACTTTCGATCGACTGAATTTACTTTAACGAATCAAGACTGTCATGTATTTGCCTCTTATTGACAGTCGAGCAGCAAACCATACTTGCGCACTCAACCCCTTTCTGCTAAGTAGGAATCTCCTCGAATCAGACATGATGTTGGATGGGCAAATCTCAGGACGATCGATCTTTGAACCTGACCAATCGACAATCTACTTATTTATATAGAAGAGAATTTAATCCTTAAAGAAATATGAAGAATATATTGACAACTGACGCAAATTCTGAATCTGAATAAAAGGGTAAGGCGATCGGCTTAGCGCATTTAACTACGGAGTCGTCAGAACTCAGAGCAAGACCAGGAAAAATTATCCATTCACCAGAGAAATAAAAAAGAATGGATCAAATAGGAATTTTTGCTTATTGATTTTCTGTTCTGACACAAGATCGTCACCCGTCGGTGATATGATCTTTAAGGGTCAAGTTTGACCTAGCCAACAACGCTGGATTAGGTTCTGAGGTTCTGTGAACTCGCCAGAATTACCGATCGAAACACCGCCTGAAAACGAATCACCATCTGGTGAGCAATCGCCAGAGTCGAACGATTCTATGCAGGAGTATTACCAGCTCCAGCAGAATCTGTTGAGAGATACCCTGATATTAACAGGGATTATTTTTGGATCCGTTTGGATTTTCTACTCTCTTAATATTGCGCTCAATTATGTGATTGGAGCGTGCACAGGTGTGGTTTACTTGAAAATGTTGGCTAGAAACGTTGAGCAGCTTGGTAGGCAGCGCAAGCAGGTGGGTAAGACTCAGCTAGTCGGGTTGATTGTTGTGATTGTATTAGCATCACAGATCGATCAGCTAAAAATCGTACCCATTTTTTTAGGTTTCCTGACCTACAAGGCCGCAATCATCGTTTATATGTTTCGGACCTTGTCTAGTTCTAGCTCCTAGATTTTGTTTAGGGCTGGAAATAGATGTATCTGAAGTGCTCTCTGTCCACGCTTTTTGGACAATTTTTTGATGCAAATGCTGAGTTTTCTGGACACCTTCACTGCGTTTCCGCTTGCTGAGCTAGAAGTGGGTAAACACTTCTACTGGGAAATCGGCAACCTTAAACTCCATGGGCAAGTGTTTATCACAAGCTGGATCGTCATCACGATTCTGTTGGTGGCTTCCATCCTTGCCACTCGCAACATCCAGCGAGTCCCGCAGGGAATCCAGAATGTGATGGAATATGCCCTGGAATTTGTGCGAGACATCGCCAAAAACCAGTTAGGAGAAAAGGAATATCGCCCGTGGCTGCCGTTCATTGGTACGCTATTTCTGTTTATTTTTGTCTCTAACTGGTCAGGAGCGCTCATTCCTTGGCGGTTGATTCACCTACCAGAGGGCGAACTTGCAGCGCCTACTAGTGATATCAATACCACGGTGGCACTCGCGCTGCTCACATCCTTAGCGTATTTTTACGCGGGATTTAGTAAGCGAGGATTGGGGTATTTCTCGAAGTATGTCGAGCCAACACCGATTCTGCTGCCGATCGCCATTCTGGAAGATTTTACAAAGCCACTCTCCCTGAGCTTCCGACTTTTCGGGAACATTCTGGCAGATGAGCTAGTCGTCGCCGTGCTAGTTCTACTTGTCCCACTGTTTGTTCCAATTCCTGTCATGTTGCTTGGGCTGTTTACCAGCGCCATCCAAGCACTTGTGTTCTCCACGTTGGCTGGAGCCTACATTCATGAGGCTCTAGAAGGCCATGGTGGAGATGATCATGGGGAGCATTAGTGCCCTCAGCAAAGATTTGGACTTTAGAGATTGGATAGCATGTCTTTCCTCTCTAGATCCAGCAGCCGAAAGGCTAGATGTGTTGTTCATTACTTTTATTCACTGAAGGAAAAAATCATGAGTCCCATCGTTGCTGCTGCTTCTGTTATCGCTGCTGCTCTGGCAATTGGTCTGGCTGCGATCGGCCCTGGTATTGGTCAAGGTAATGCATCGGGTAGTGCAGTAGAAGGTATTGCTCGTCAGCCTGAAGCAGAAGGCAAAATTCGCGGTACATTGTTGCTCACCCTGGCGTTCATGGAATCCCTGACCATCTACGGTCTGGTTATCGCGCTGGTGCTTCTGTTCGCCAACCCCTTCGCCTAAGCCACGCTTGCAAGCTATCAGCAGTCAGTTCTAGTTAGATGGCACCATTCTGACGGGAATCGTGCTTCGTGCTGAAAAAGCCAACTGTCAGTGATGGCCCGTTGCACAACTCATTCTAGGCTGAATGCTGATAGCCCGCTGCTCCTTCGTTTTGGAGCTTTGTAGCGCTTGGGTTCTTTGTCCTCTATGTAGACCCAATTTACCCGGATCTATCCCGGATCTATATAGACAAGCTGCACAACGTCCCTTCCCCGGAGACCGAAAATGTTTGATTTTGACGCCACCTTACCTTTGATGGCGATCCAATTTTTACTCTTAATGGTGCTGCTCAACGCGCTGTTCTTCAAACCGTTGATGAAGGCTCTAGACGATCGCGATAGCTATATCCGTTCTAATCAAGCGGATGCTCAAGAGCGATTGGCAAATGCTGAACGATTGGCAAAGCAATATGAGGACGAGCTTGCAGCCTCACGGCGAGAAGCTCAAGCAATTGTGGCGAATGCCCAAAATGAGGCTCAGCAAATTGCAGCGCAACGTTTAGCCGCAGCTCAGCAAGAAGCCCAGGCTCAGCGTGAACAAGCCCAGCGTGAGCTCGATCAGCAAAAAGCGGAGGCAATGCAGTCGCTTGAGCAGCAAGTCGAAACCCTCAGCCGCCAAATCCTGGATAAAGTCTTAGGATCGTCGGTCGGTTAAGCAACTCTCAACCAACAACTAGTCAAATTAGATGAATTTTATGGGGACGCTCATATTGCTAACCGCCGAAGCCGCTAAGGAAGGTGGTTTTGGACTGAACTTCAATATTTTAGAAACCAACATCATTAACCTGGCGATCGTCATTGGGGTGTTGGTTTACTTCGGACGTGGTGTTTTAGGGAAAACCTTGTCAGAACGCCAATCGCAGATTGAGCAAGCGATTCAAGACGCTGAAGGGCGCGTCAAGGAAGCAGCTGCTGCACTTGCGAAACAACAACAAAGTTTGGCACAGGCTCAAACCCAGGCACAGCAAATTAAGGCAAAGGCTGAAGAAAACGCCAAAGCAGCAGCAGACGAAATTCTCAAGCAGGCAGATGAGGATGTTGCCCGCATGAAATCGTCAGCAGCTCAGGATTTGGCAACCCAACAAGATCGAGTAATTGCTGAACTGCGTCAGCGAATTGCTGCGATGGCGATGCAGCAAGCAGAGGCTCATCTTAAATCGCAGATGAATGAGGATGCTCAACGCCACTTCATCGATCGCAGTATTGCCATGATTGGAGGTCGTTCATGAAATCCCAACTGACGTTGACTGAAATTGCTGAGCCTTATGCTCAAGCCCTGATGTCTGTGGCGAAGTCCAACAACTTAACTGATCAGATTGGTGAAGACACTCAATCGCTACTTGCTCTCACCCAAGAGTCGGATGATCTGCGGGCACTCCTGGACAGTCCTGTGATTGAAGCCAGCAAAAAGAAAGCAGTGTTACAGCAAGTCGTGGGTGGTCAAATCAACCCCTTTACCTTAAACATCTTGATGCTGCTGGTCGATCGGGGCAGAATCATGCTGCTCCCAGAAGTCTGCAAACAATATCAAGAGCTGTTGCGCCAACTGAAACAGGCTGTTTTGGCAGAAGTCACTTCTGCGATCGAGCTGAATGATGAGCAAAAAGAAGCGATTAAGCAAAAGGTGATCGCGACAACCCAGGCGCAACAAGTAGAACTGCAAACCAGCGTTGATCCTGATTTGCTAGGTGGCGTTGTTATCAAAGTCGGTTCTCAAGTGATTGATGCCAGCTTGCGTGGCCAGTTACGGCGAATTGGCGTTCGTTTGGGCGCAGTGACCTAACGTTTTTAGGAGTGATGAGTTGTGAGTTGTGAATTTTGAATGCTCGAACCTCAAAACTCAAAACTCAAAACTCAAAACTCAAAACTTTTCCTAGCACTCACAACCACTATTTAGCGAGAAGACTTATGGCAATCAGTATCAGACCAGATGAAGTCAGCAACATTATTCGGCAGCAGATCGAGCAGTATGACCAGGAAGTCAAAGTCTCTAACGTTGGGACTGTTCTGCAAGTCGGTGATGGGATCGCCCGCATCTATGGTCTAGAACAGGTGATGGCAGGCGAACTGCTGGAATTTGAAGATGGCACGATCGGCATTGCTCAGAACTTAGAAGAAGACAACGTCGGTGCCGTGTTGATGGGTAACGGTATCAACATCCAAGAAGGCAGCTCGGTGAGCGCAACGGGTCGAATTGCTTCGATTCCGGTGGGCGATGCCATGATCGGTCGGGTCGTTGATGCATTGGCGCAGCCGATCGATGGGAAAGGCGACATTGCTACTAGCGAAACTCGGTTGATTGAATCTCCGGCTCCTGGGATTGTGGAACGGAAGTCGGTGTACGAACCGATGCAAACCGGGATTACCGCCATTGACGCCATGATTCCGATCGGTCGGGGTCAGCGCGAGTTAATCATTGGGGACCGTCAAACCGGTAAAACTACGATCGCGGTAGACACCATCCTGAACCAGAAGGGCGGTGACGTAATCTGTGTATATGTGGCGATCGGTCAGAAAGCCTCTACCGTAGCTCAGGTCGTCAACGTTCTGCAAGAGCGCGGCGCAATGGATTACACCGTGGTTGTTGCGGCAAACGCCAGTGACCCAGCGGCTCTCCAATTCTTGGCTCCTTATACCGGCGCTTCGATTGCAGAGTACTTCATGTACAAAGGCAAGCACACGCTGGTCGTTTATGATGACTTGTCGAAGCAGGCTCAGGCTTACCGTCAGATTTCCTTGCTGCTGCGTCGTCCGCCCGGTCGGGAAGCTTATCCTGGTGACGTGTTCTACTTGCACTCTCGCTTGCTGGAACGGGCTGCTAAGCTCAGCCCTGAATTGGGTGAAGGCAGCATGACTGCTCTGCCGATCGTCGAAACCCAAGCGGGTGACGTATCTGCTTACATTCCCACCAACGTGATTTCGATTACCGACGGTCAGATCTTCCTGTCTTCTAACCTGTTCTATTCCGGTCAGCGTCCGGCAGTGAACCCTGGTATTTCTGTATCTCGGGTGGGTTCTGCGGCTCAAACCAAGGCGATGAAGAAAGTAGCCGGTAAGGTGAAACTGGAATTGGCTCAGTTTGATGAACTCCAAGCGTTTGCTCAGTTCGCATCTGACCTGGACCAGGCGACCCGGAACCAGTTGTCTCGCGGTCAGCGTCTGCGGGAAATCCTGAAGCAGCCCCAATATTCGCCGCTGAGCGTGTCTGAGCAGGTAGCAATCATCTATACCGGCATTAATGGCTATCTGGATGATCTGCCAGTTGAAAAGGTGACTGAATTTGCTAAGGGTCTGCGCGATTACCTGAAAACCAGCAAATACACGGAAATCGTCGGCCAAAGCAAGCAACTCACTGATGAAGCGGAAGCTGCACTGAAAGAAGCCCTGGCTGAATTCAAGAAGACCTTCCAGGCTTAAGTTTAGTTTTGAGTTCTCGGTATTGAGTTTTGAGTTGGGAAGAGATTCGACCTGGCTCAAAACTCAAACCGAAATCCAGCGAGGCATTTGTCTCTTTTTATTCAAAACTCATAACTCAACACTCAACACTGCCAGATTATGCCTAACCTAAAAGAGATTCGGGACCGAATTGACTCGGTCAAAAATACAAGAAAGATTACGGAAGCCATGCGGCTGGTGGCTGCGGCAAAAGTACGTCGTGCTCAGGAGCAGGTGATTGCGACCCGTCCGTTTGCCGATCGCCTTGCAGGTGTGCTGTATGGTTTGCAGACCCGACTGCGGTTTGAAGATGCCAATTTGCCGCTCCTGCGTACCAGAACCTTGAAAACTGTCGGGTTACTTGTCGTCACGGGCGATCGCGGTCTTTGTGGCGGCTATAATGCCAACGTGATTCGTCGGGCCGAACGACGCATTAATGAGCTGAAAGCCGAAGGCATTGGCTATACAATGGTGCTGGTTGGCCGTAAAGCCATTCAGTATTTCCAACGCCGCGATCAGCCCATTAGCGCCACTTTCTCTGGCTTAGAACAGGTGCCGACCGCATCTGAGGCCTCTTCGATCGCCGATGAACTGCTGTCTTTGTTCCTATCGGAAACGGTCGATCGGGTTGAGCTGATTTACACCAAGTTTGTGTCTTTGGTCAGTTCGCGTCCGGTGGTGCAAACCTTGCTGCCTCTCGATCCACAAGACTTTGTCGATCAGGATGATGAGATTTTCCGGCTCACCACCAAAGGAGGCAACCTTGAAGTAGAGCGACAGAAGGTAGAAGCGGCGACGCCAGCCCCCTTCTCGAAGGACATGATCTTCGAACAAGATCCGGTCCAAATTCTGGATGCTTTATTGCCCCTGTACCTGAACAACCAGTTGCTACGCGCCCTGCAAGAATCTGCGGCAAGCGAACTGGCTGCTCGAATGACGGCGATGAGTAATGCCAGCGACAACGCTAAAGAACTTACCAAAACCCTAACGCTGTCTTATAACAAAGCGCGTCAGGCTGCAATCACGCAACAGTTGATGGAAGTAGTTGGCGGTGCAGAAGCCCTAAGTTAACCGGCTGGCGGTTACGGCTGTCTAACACAGTTGTCTTGTTACAACCCTACGCTGTTTGTCACAACTCTATTGAATCAGTAGTTAATCAGTAGCTGGTTGAGAGAATGCTCTCATCGCTGCTGATTTTTTATGGTTAATCATTCATGGTGATTTGTGGCGATCGACGCAAATTCAACAATTGCTTGATGCGAGCCAGCAGATCCAGGATTGAGGCTGTTGTCGGCAAAACATCAGTGACGATCGGCTGTAATTGGACAAAAGCAGCATCTGATGCGGGTTCGGCAGCAGTGTCAGTATGGTAATGCCAGATCAAGATCAGAGGCCGATGGGACAGTTGTTGCAGGGTATGGCCGATTTGTTCGACCATCTGAGCTGATTCTGTTCCTGTCACACAGAGAAGTAGCAGATCAACACCGGGATGATGTAACTTCTGCTGTAGTTTTTGCCAGTCGTTGCATACCGTACTCCGGAACCCGGCAGTCTGAAGATACTGCGTTAACGCCTGCATTGGCGGCTTCACATCTGGAATCATGACTTGAGGATCGATCGAGGCACAATCCACAATCACGATTTGGGGAATCCAGTGGATGCCAGCTGCCAACTGAATCACCTGAACCAATTCCATCACATTCGGTTGAATTGAGGCCTCAGGAGTTGCGATCGCAGCCAAATAGGGAAAAACGGCCAGACTCGAGAAACGATTGGCAGCCTGCGTTATTTCAGCAGTGACGGTGATCAGAGGCAGATTCGCTAAATAAGGAGCCTGACTCAATTGCTGCATAAATTGTTCGGGATCTGTTTGAATTCGATCGATCAACACTACATCTGGCTTCCAGACACCTGCTAATAGATCAGCCTGGTCTAGATCATCAACTTCCAAAACTCGGCAATGATAGGGATACAGCAATCGGTTAAGCCCCTGATCCACAGATTGAGCGGAGATCAGAGTGAAAGAAGGATTGCCTTCATAGAGATGCAATACTGTGAGGTCTACAATGGCATCGGTTAATTCTGGCTCGATCGGATGAATCAGTTGATCCAGGCAATATTGCAAAGCACCAATGTCAATCGGCAAACTCAGAAAACTGTCGGCTCCGTTACGATAGGCCTGATCGCGATCCACCCGAATTGAGGTAATCACAATTGGGATGTCGCGCGTTGAGTCATCTGCTTTCAATAAAGTCAACACATCCCAGCCCGATAACAGCGGCAGTCGAGGATTGAGCAGAATGGCCGCAGGTTGCAATCGCCGTGCTTTTTCGATCGCCTCTGTGCCCGATCGGGCGATCACTGCTCGATAACCCAACTCAACCAGCTGATCTAACCGCTCTTCTAGATGATTGGCCTCCGCTTCCATCAACAAGATGAGGCGGCTACGCTCAGTCACGGTTGAGGAATATTGCGGCTTAGAAATGGGTTGCGACTTCGCGGAATACTGTAACCTGTGGGTGGATGGAGATCTAGGTGATAAGCTGAGGTCGGATCCTTGAGGTGGAACAGGTGGTAAAAGTAGCGTAAATCGACTTCCACTGCCAGGAATTGACGTAAAGCTGACATCGCCTCCATGTAAACGAGCCAGCCGCTGGGTGAGCACCAATCCTAGCCCGGTCCCGTGAAACTGTCGCGTCAGCGGATTTTCAAGTTGTTGAAACTTTTGAAATATTAAATGTTGCTTATCCGCAGGAATACCAATGCCCTGATCCCAGACGGTAAAGGCGATCCATCCATCCCAATCTTCTACCTGTAAGCCAATTTCATCTTCAGGCTGGGTGAATTTGATCGCATTTGATAGCAAGTTAGTTAGTATTTGCCGCAGCCGCAGCTCGTCTGCCTGCATATATTGCAGCCCGGGCTGAATATCAAGCTGAAATTGCCGCCGGGATTGCAAAGCTAAAGCTTCCTCTTCCGCACTCGATTCGACGACCTGTTGCTGTTGCGCATTCTCATAGGCATATTGGCAAATGGCAGGAATATGTACTTGTTCTACCAACAGTTCCAGTTGCCCCGTTTCGATGCGGGTCAAATCCAAAATATTGTTAATGATGGCAATCAAATGACGACCACTGCGATAAATTAGCTGCGCATAGTGGAATTGCCGTTCGTTCAAATCGCCCAAAAGCTGATCTTTCAAGAGGCTCGACATGCCCAGAACAGCCGTCAGCGGCGTCTTCAGCTCATGACTGATGCAAGCTAGAAACTCATCTTTTAGCCGATTCAGCTGCACGAGGTCTGCATTGCGAGCAGCCAGCTCTTTGGCCACTTGCTGTTGCTCGGTCATATCCTGGGCCAACACCAGCCAAAGCGTTTCCGTTTCAATGAACGATCGCCACTCAGGATCGGGACTAAATTTCAGCGAAGCCAGCTTAAAAGGGCGTGGAGGCTCTTGTTGTGCTTCAACGGGCTTGACGGTCCAATTGATCCAGGATGAATTCGGTAGACTACCCATCGGCACTTTAACAAACTGCCAAACTCGATCCTGCCCATTCTTCATGGGACAAACGCAAATGCAGGTATTGGGTTCTGGACCCAGCTGACAAACCCCAGATTGCAGCTCTGGAGCCTTACTCATTCCTGCCACTCCCAGAGTGTTCTGTGATCCCGCATTTTTGCCTGATTCTTGAAGCTTAGTGTGTTTTCTGTCGTGGGCTTTGCGAGCCAGCGCAACTTCTAGAATTCGAGCAGCGGCTCGTCGTACCTGCTGAGGGTTTTGAATTCCGCCAACGCGCTGTCGCCAAGCTTGATTTTGCGTAATCACGCGCCCGGATGAAGTTTGCAACATCAACGGCAGGGGCAATNCGCTCTAATAGATCGATCAACGGTTCGGGCAACGCCTGAGAAACGCTTCCCGTTGGTTGCTGCTTGGTTGACCGCGATCTTGCTTTGGTTGGTTTAGGTGAGGGTGACTGGGCTGCCCAAGTTTTCAGGAATTGCAGTTCATCCAGCAAGCCTACATAATGGCCGTCTGCATCCACCAGCACAACTTGTGGTTGTTCCGACTCAGTCCAGTCAGATCTAAAGTGAGATTGAAGTTGGGTGCCATTTGCGTCAATGGGATAACAGAGGACTGGATCGACCAGGGACAGGTGGCCTGTCAGGGTTTGGGTTTGCAGTTGATCAAAGTCTATGACGCTAATGAAGCGATTGAGTCGTAAAAGTCCGATCGGGCCTTGCTGATCATTCACTACCACGAGACGATCGGCTTGTAATTGCTGAAAGCATTGCCAAATGTGCAACAAACTGTCAGCTCTGTGACAAGCTGGAACTGATACAATGAATTCTCTGAGAGAAGAGATATTCATCTGCAATGACACCTGCAAGAACTGCAAACGCACTCCATCGTTGATTACCACCAATTTAAAAACTTAGAGTGCAGCAAATGGGATTTGAACTTTATATAGAGCTGACTACCCGTTTGAGAATAATCAAATTGCACAATTTAGTCACGTTTGACTTAAGATCGGCTCAAATTAGGCTTTCGAACCGCCAGCCGCTAAATTGCAGCAAAGTCAGTCTCTGTTTGGGATAGAACTTGAGAATTAAATCCTTACCTCAATTATGAAGGCATTGGCGAAGGAAGGAAGGCTTTTTCGATTACAATAAGTGTCAACAATCTTAATAGATCTTGATATTTTCCGATAGATTTCTTGTTATAGACTGCTTTTTCAGATTCTCCTCTTGTTAGCAACATCACTGACAAAGACTTTGCCTTCTCTCTCTCTTTGTATTTTTGCTTCGCCTGAACTGTTCAGGCAGTTTCCCTCTCCCATCTTTGAGGGAACAGCTTTGGCCGATGGAAAATCGGGACAATATCGCTGGAAGCAGTTTAGTACAATTGATTCAACTCTAGATTATCTGCAGGTCGGCCATGTTGATTGTTTGATCGCAGAGGCAAGTTCAGGATTGCAAAACCTGTTCGATCGCCTGACGCAACAGGAGTTTTTGTTCCCAACCGTCATTCTACTGCCGCCTGATTCCTCAGAACCCCCTTTGTCTTATCAGTACCACCCTGCTGTTCTACAGCTCTCGACTCAACAGATGAACCAACTTGGGTTAACGATCGATCAAGCCATCAGCCAATTTATCCAACTCCAACCCCAACCCGAGTCGATGAGTCAGAATGATGCGGCAAGCGGCTCCTCGCTTACCCATCGGCTAATGGCACAGCAGCTTCGACTGGCCGAAAAGCTGAAAGAGCGATTGGATTATCTAGGTGTGTATTACAAGCGCAATTCGCAAAACTTTTTACGTCACATGACTCCGCCTCAGCGAGAAGATCTGCTGCGGCAGCTCAAAGCAGACTATCGCGATATTATTCTGATCTATTTCTCGAATGAGCCTCGCCTGAACGAAAAGATCGACAATTTTGTCAACACGGCCTTTTTTGCGGATGTACCTATCTCCAAAATTGTTGAACTCCATATGGAGCTGATGGATGAATTCTCTAAACACCTGAAATTAGAAGGACGGAACGATGAGATTTTGCTCGACTACCGTTTGACATTGATTGACACGCTCGCCCACCTTTGTGAAATGTATCGTCGATCGATCCCACGAGAATCCTAGATTCTTGCTACCTTATCTCTTGCTACCTTATCTAAGGTAGGATGGCGGAGTTCAGTCCTGGCTCTATTTCTTTTATTTAACCTACAATCTGGCTCAAATTCGGCCATTCTGTTTGCTTTCTGCATTTCTCCCATGCCCATCCATGAGTCCTTTGAAAAAAACATACATTCTCAAACTCTATGTCGCAGGCAATACTCCTAACTCAGTCAGGGCCCTGAAAACGCTCAACAATATTTTAGAGAAGGAGTTCCAGGGAGTTTATGCACTCAAGGTAATTGATGTGCTAAAAAATCCCCAATTGGCTGAGGAAGACAAAATCTTAGCAACGCCGACATTGGCTAAAATTCTGCCGCCGCCTGTGCGTCGCATCATTGGCGATTTGTCCGATCGCGAGCGGGTTTTGATCGGTTTAGATCTGCTCTATGACGAGCTTCAGGAAGATGAGACAGAAGAACCGTCTTAATTTCTAATTCATTAGGGTTAAGCCTGATGTGAGAATTTGGAAAAACTTGACCAACCGTTTGAATTCAATCTGGTCAAGGTTTCCAGGTTCCCATCCAGCGTATAATGCATAGGCAGTGTAGTGCGTTTGACAAACAGGCGTTCACACTGCTTCATATCCAAAACCTACCTTGAAGCGGTTGATTTGGCTACGCTCTAGGATTAAGTCATAACATTTCCCTTTTAAGCAGCTTACAATTGCCCTGCTTAATTCACGTCAAAAGAGTATAAAGTTACGGCGAACCATGACCCAAGAAAAGCAGGATGAACAGGAGCCAAGCTTGAATATTGCGGGGGTTCAAAAAATCCGCACCATGATTGAAGGGCTGGATGACATCAGTCATGGTGGTTTACCTGTCGGGCGCACTACTCTCGTCAGTGGCACTTCGGGGACAGGTAAAACCCTACTGGCCACACAGTTTCTGTACAACGGCATCACCCAATTTGATGAACCAGGAGTCTTTGTTACTTTTGAAGAATCTCCGGTCGATATTATTAAAAACGCTTACAGTTTCGGCTGGAATCTACAGCAGCTAGTCGATGAAGGCAAATTGTTCATTCTTGATGCTTCGCCCGATCCCGAAGGTCAGGATGTAATCGGCAACTTTGATCTCTCGGCCCTGATTGAACGCATCCAGTATGCCATCCGCAAATATAAAGCCAAGCGAGTGTCGATCGACTCTGTGACGGCTGTGTTTCAGCAATATGATGCGGCCTCGGTTGTGCGGCGTGAAATTTTCCGCCTGGTGGCCCGTTTGAAGCAGGTGGGTGCAACCACGATCATGACTACCGAGCGCATCGAAGAATATGGTCCGGTAGCCCGGTTTGGGGTAGAAGAATTTGTTTCGGACAACGTAGTGATTGTGCGCAACGTGCTGGAAGGGGAGCGTCGCCGTCGCACGATCGAAATTCTCAAACTGCGCGGCACCACCCACATGAAAGGGGAATATCCCTTCACGATTACCGATCAGGGCATCAATATCTTCCCGCTGGGGGCAATGCGCTTAACCCAACGATCGTCCAATGTGCGGGTCTCTTCGGGTGTGAAGACGCTGGACGAGATGTGCGGTGGCGGATTCTTCAAAGACTCGATCATCCTGGCAACGGGCGCGACTGGAACAGGCAAAACCCTGCTGGTCAGCAAATTCCTTCAAGATGGCTGTCGGGTTAACGAACGAGCGTTGCTGTTTGCCTATGAAGAATCGCGGGCGCAGCTTTCTCGTAACGCTTACTCTTGGGGAATCGATTTTGAAGACCTGGAGCATCAAGGATTGCTGAAGATCATCTGTGCCTACCCTGAGTCGGCAGGTCTAGAAGATCACTTGCAAATTATCAAATCTGAGATTTCGGAATTCAAGCCTTCCCGGATTGCGATCGACTCGCTGTCTGCTCTGGCACGAGGAGTTAGCAACAATGCCTTCCGGCAGTTTGTGATTGGCGTGACAGGTTTTGCCAAACAGGAAGAAATCACCGGCTTCTTCACCAACACGACCGATCAGTTCATGGGTTCCCATTCGATCACCGATTCTCATATCTCCACAATTACAGACACAATTTTGCTGCTGCAATATGTGGAAATTCGGGGTGAAATGGCACGGGCGATCAACGTCTTCAAGATGCGCGGTTCCTGGCATGACAAAGGCATCCGCGAATACATCATTAGCGGCGACGGGCCAGATATCAAAGACTCTTTCCGCAACTTTGAGCGCATCATTAGCGGTTCACCCAGTCGGGTTGCTGTCGATGAGAAAAACGAACTGTCTCGGATTATGCGCAGCTTCCAGGACAAACCGGAAGATTCCTAAGGAACGTGGATTGATCAGGATGTAATTCCTCGTGGAGGGGCGTGGCATTCGGCAGATGACTGCTAGGGCAATCGCAAAGACTTTTTACCGTTGCTTGCTCTCCGTAGGAGATATACCGCGCCCGTACAAGTAGCAGGTTGAATGTCGCCAGCAAAAATTGAAGCATCCGGTAGCAATATTCTCCAGATGCTTCAAAAGTTAGTTAATCTAATCCCGATCGCGCCTGCTAGTAATCGGTTTCTTCTTCGTATTCAACTACCCGTTTACGCTCAGGAATGTTGACTTGGGGGGCACGATAAGGCTTGGGATTCTCATCATCTTCCCAGGCATCTTTGGTCACATCGTCGTCAGCGCCAGCAAATTCAACCGATCGAACATCTTCATAGGGAACCTCCTCGTAGCGATCCTCATCGCTCCAATTAGATTCTTCGTAAGGTAGCTCTTCTCGCATGGCGCGCATCTGCGGCTTGGCTTGCGCCACTTCCCAATTGTCGTCATCCCAGGTTTCTTGCGCCACGGGCACTCGTCGCTGCTGCTGGNATGGGCTCAACCGGCACATTTAGACCTGAGGTAAGCTGATTCTCAGTTTTAACAGGCGCGCCGTAATCCTCTTCCTCATCCCGATCCCAGGGGGGTTTGCCAATGCCGATTCTTTCCAGCAACCCGACTGTGAGTTGGCTTAGCTTCTCTTCTGCGCCTTCAAACACGATGAGTCGATCGGGACCGCTACTCACCACCTCATTCATCGATAGCTCGTAGGTACTGATCAGCTGATCTGGGATTTGGGGCAGACCGATCGCAGCAATTACGATCGATTCGATCCGGCCATCCTGGGTGTCAAATTTGAATCCTCGCACCTTACCCAACAGCTCACCCGTTTCGGTAATGACTTCACTGTTGATCAAGTTGCTATAGGCTTCGTCATTGAAGTCATCTTCAACCACATTGTCATCATCGACGAGAATCACATCGCCGATTTGCCGCACACTGCTGAGCAGCATCACTTGCTGAATGTTGGATAAAACTCCGGACAGCATGCTTTCACGCATCCCAACCGCGACGACTTCTCGTCGATCCACATCCACCCAGAGTTGACTCACAACGCCCAAGCGTTTACCGCTGGCCCGTGTAATGATTTGAGTCCCGATTAAATCCGAACGTTGGCAATACTGTTGTTCAAAGGTCATGTTCGAGTCCTAATCTCGAAGCGGTCTTAAAAAACGAGGCAAGCGATCCTATCGATGGGGTAAACGATCGATATTCAATAAGATTACATCAGCTTAGCCAGAAGCGCTCTGCGCCCCTAAACTCAGCCCCAGAACCTGAGTATAAGCACCCCGCGCCTGGGTAACCCCAATGGTCCGCTCTGCCGATTCAATCATGGGCCGTCGCAAGCTGACCACAATAAATTGAGCTTGCTGCGCTTGGTGTTTAATCATTCTAGCTAATCGCTCTACATTTGCCCCATCCAGGAACATGTCAACCTCGTCAAACGCGTAGAAGGGGGAAGGCCGATAGCGTTGCAGCGCAAAGATAAAGCTGAGTGCTGTCAGGGATTTTTCTCCCCCCGACATTGAGGCCAGACGCCGCACAGGCTTTCCTTTGGGATGGGCCACCAGATTCAAGCCGCCTGCAAAAGGATCCTGGGGATCGTCCAACTGTAAGTAGCCATCCCCATCTGAAAGTTCGGCAAAAATCGACTGGAAGTTTTTGTTGACCGCATCAAATGCCTCTTTGAACGCTCGCTGCCGTAAGGTCGTGAAGTTCTCGATCCGCAGCAGCAGCTCTGTCCGCTCTTCGTCCAGCGTCGTCAATTTCTGGCTCAGTTCTTCCAACCGGGTTTGGGTGCGCTCATATTCTTCCAGCGCCAGCATATTCACCGGCTCCATTGCTTGCAGCCTTTTTTGCATCGATCGCAATTCATGCTGCAGGGCCGCCAGATCTGTGCCTTCCGGAATTTCAGGTAAGGGATCCGGCAATTCAGACCGCTGGGCCGTCAACTGTTCTTGCAGGGTGGCCAGCTCCTGACGCCGAGTTTGCTGCGTTTCCACCAGCTTTTGCCGCTGCCATTCCAACTGTTGATAGGCATTTTGCTGATCGCGAAGCTGTCGTTCTGCCCGATCGCGCTCTTGTTTTTCGGCAGCCAGGGTTTGGTCCAGCGCTGCTAAAGCCGTCTGAGTTTCAGCAATTTGTTCAGTCAAAGCTGCGGCCTGGGTGCCAAAAGTTGTGTGTTGGTTGAGTTGGGCCGTTTGCTGCGTCCGGCATTCTTCCAGGCGCTGCTGATATTGCTCAATTTTTTCCTCGACCCGCTGTTGCTGTATTTCCAGATCGCGAATCCGCTGTTCTGCAGACTGGAGGGCAAGCTGCTGCTGGTTTAGATGCACCTCCTGCTGTTGGATCGCCGCCTGAATTTGCTGCCATTCGCTGTGGGTTTGTGACTGTTCCAACTCCGTCAAACTCTGGCGCTGCTGCTGCAAAGTGGTTTCCTGACGCGGCAATTCCCGCTCCAGACCAAACAGCCGCTCTTCGGCACTCTGCAATTCCTGCGTATTCTGGGCCAACTGGGTTCGGAGCTGACCTTCCTGGGCAATCAAGCTCACCAGCTGGTTCTGCAACTGCTCTACCTGCATCTGGATCGTGCGCTGATTTTGGCGGGCTTCGGCTAGCGCCTGGGCACGAGTTTTCACATCCTGGCTAGCCTGCAAAATAGCCTGCTCGCAACGGCCCAGAATTTGGGAAATTTGCTGTAGTCGATCGCGCAGGGCAATTGCTTCGGCTGACTCTGCTGCCTCGACCGTACCGAAATGCAAGGTTCCCTGGCGATTGGTAATGCTGCCACCCGTCATTGCCCCACTGGTTTCTAGCAACTCCCCATCCAGCGTCACAATCCGGTATTGCCCCATTTGACGACGGGCTTGCTCCAGCGAGGCAAACACGACCGTACTGCCAAACACATAAGCAAACACATCTCGATAGCGATCGTCACAGTCGATCAGGTTGACTGCATGATCGATCAGACCTTCCGGACGGTTCCATTTTGCTAGAGGCGTGGGCATCGAAGCCCGAATTTTGTTGAGCGGCAAAAAGGTAGCGCGTCCGGCTCGCTGCCGTTTCAGCAGTTCGATCCCCGCTGCCGCAATGCCATCATCCTCGACCACCAGATAGCTCAGCCTTGCCCCAGCTGCAATTTCTAGCGCCAACTGATACTGACTATCCACCCGGCCCAGTTCTGCCACCAGCCCACAAATGCCGGGTAACCCTGCCTCCACCAGGATTTGACTGATCCCCGTTCCCTGCGACTCCCGAATGAGTTGGGCCTGGGTCTCCAATTTATCGAGCTGGCGCTGCTTGTCGCGCTGTTCTTGGAGGAGACGAGCATGGGTTTCTTGCTGCACCTGCAATTCGCGTTCGGCAGCGCTAACAGACTGCTCCAACCCAGTCATATCCTGAATGGCGGTAATCAGCTGCGCCTCGATCTGGTTGCGCTGCTCCTGCTTGGTCGCAATTTCCTGGGTGAGGGCCTCTAATGCCTGCGTTTGTTCCTGGATTTTCAGCCGCAGTTGCTCGGTGCGCTCTTGCAGTCTAGCCTGCTCGGTGCGTTGCGGGTCCAGCGCTTTTTGCAGCACCTCAATTTGGCGTCTGAGGGCCGTTTGCTCTTGAATCCAAGCATCTGAAGCCGAAGCCATTGTGTTAGCCGATTCCCGCTGCTGATCTAGTGCCTGCTGGGCTCGATCGCGATCGGCTCGAAGCCGGATCAGATCCTGGGACTCGACCTGCTGTTTTTCCCGTTCTAATTGCTCTAGCCGCTGTAATTGCTCCTGGATGTCACGCTGGGTCTGCTCCAATTTCGTGACCGTGGCTTGGCGAGCATTTGTCAATTCCTGCTGCTGCCGCTGCAACTGCCGTAGTTCGGCCTCTTGACTGGCCAGGGTGGACTGTAGGGCAAGCAGCTCATCTTCACCCAGGGCTTTAACCCGCCGATTGAGGTGATCCAGACCGATCGTTGCTTGCCGAATTTCTTCCGCCATGCCCGTCAGCCGTTCCGCCAATTCGGTCGTTGCCTGATCACCTGCCGTAATTTGGTTCTGCAACTGCTCTGCCTGCTTGGCCTGATTCCGCCACAGCAACACTGCTTCCCATTGCGACTTATCCTGCAACTCGGCCCGCAAGCGCTGATATTTCTCGGCCTTCAGTCGGTCCTGGGCTAACCGATCGCGCTGGGCAATCAACTCCCGTTCCACGATGCGAAACTTTTCTTCCCGCTCCTTCACCGCATCCAGTTTGCCCTTGGCCTGCTCGATTTTGCGATCGAACGCCGCCACCCCAGCCAGCTCATCAATGATTTCTCGCCGCTCCCGCGAGTTCATCGAAATAATGCTGGTGACATCCCCTTGCAGCACCACGTTGTAGCCTTCCGGGTAGATGCGAAACTTATGGAGCTGTTCATGCAGTTCGGTCAGCGTGCAGGGCAGATTGTTGACGTAATAGTTCGAGGTGTAGGTGCCCTGCTGAGTCACCCGCAGCTTGCGAGTCACTGTCCATTCCGTTAAGGGATGAATCACGATCGGCGGGTTGGAGTGGCCATTACTGCCATTGCCATTACTGGATTCCGGTGCAGCATGCCCATTGCCATTGGTTTCCAGCGAATTGGTTTCCAGAGGCTCTCCTGTTTGTCCCTCAGCCACTTCCTCCTCTGAAGCATTACCTGCCTGCTGATTCACTGTGGCTAAACTTCGCTCAGCCTCATCCGTCAAGGCCCGCTGCATATCTCCGGCTTCCAGGGCAAAAGTAACGGTGACACTGGCCTCTACCATCGATCGGCCCCGGCTGGCCTGGGTTTGGTTGACCAGATCCGGCAACCGCTCAGCTCGCATGCCTTTAGAGCTAGACAACCCCAGCGCGAACAGCAACGCATCTAGAATGTTGGACTTCCCAGACCCATTCGGTCCCGAAATCACTGTAAAACCGGGCAACAACGGCACCCCCGTCGTTCCCCCAAAGGACTTAAAGTTTGTCAGCTCGACGCGTTGAATATACACAGGCTGGCCAAGAAGGATTAGTACAAATATACTAAATCAAAAGCGAGATGGAAAGCAGATCGGCAGAACCGAAAATAATGTCTTTAGAAGTTTAGGAGAGGATCAGAAAAAGTGCCACCCTAAAGTAGCACTTCTAGATTTCTTCTCAGGATTATGGATGAATGGGCATTAGTTGATTGAATTTTCTGGGCAGACAAGATGTCCGCCCCACAAGAAGTTCTGCTTGATTGAATTCCCGTTCCTGAAGATTATGGCGAATAGAGATTAATGCGCTCAGGCATCCTGCAACCTTTAGCCTGAAACAGAAATCGCCGAGGTTCGATCGCTCTCCAGCGCTTCCTCCAGATTCAGATCAGGGGCTTTGTCCTGGCCCTCATAATTGCCCCACTGTTGAATCAACTTGGCTACCAATCCGGTCCAACCGGTTTGATGACTGGCCCCGATGCCTGCGCCATTATCGCCGTGGAAATATTCATAGAACAGGATCAGGTCATGCCAGTGCGGATCGGTCTGGAATTGGGTTGTGCCACCATAGACTGGACGATCGCCAGCCTCGTTCTTCAGAAAAATGCGAATCAGGCGCTGAGAGAGTTCGCTAGCCACTTCCCATAAATTCATCCAGTTGCCTGATCCAGTCGGACATTCCACCTTAAACTCATCGCCCAGATAATAGTGAAACTTCTGCAACGACTCAATGATCAAATAGTTAACGGGCATCCAGATCGGGCCACGCCAGTTAGAGTTACCCCCAAATAAACCCGTGCTCGATTCAGCAGGCTCATAGTCAACCCGATATTCCTCGCCATTTACATAAAAAGAATAAGGATGGGCCGCATGGTATTTCGAAACCGATCGAATCCCATACTCGCTCAAGAACTCATTTTCATCCAGCATTTTTTCCAGAATGCGGCGCAATTTTTCCCGGTAGGTAATGGCCAGCAGCCGTCTGGCTCCCACTCCCCGCTTTTCCATACAGGCCACATTATTGCGCAGGTCAGGCCGATGGTGAATAAACCATTCCACTCGTTTTTTGAAGCCCGGTAAACGTTCCAGCATTTCTGGCTCCAGGGTTTCCACGGCCAACAGCGGAATCAATCCCACCATCGATCGCACTTTCAAACGCACCTGTTGATGATTGGGGAGATGCAGCACATCATAATAAAATCCATCTTCCTGATCCCACAGCGAGGTTTCTGCTTCGCCAATCTTGTTCATGGCATCAGAAATATAGAGGAAATGCTCAAAGAATTTAGTGGCGATGTCTTCGTAAACTGGATTTTCTTGGGCTAATTCCAGAGCAATGGTGAGCAAATTTAGGCAATACATGCCCATCCAGCTTGTGCCATCCGATTGTTCTAAATAGCCTCCCGTCGGCAGTTCAGAACTGCGATCGAACACGCCCACATTGTCCATACCCAGGAAGCCGCCTTCAAAGATATTGCGGCCCGTGCGATCTTTACGGTTCACCCACCAGGTAAAGTTGAGCAGCAGCTTCTGGAAGACTCGTTCCAGGAATTGGCGATCGCTCCGACCATACATTTTTTGTTCAATCTTATAAACGCGCCAGGTCGCCCAGGCATGCACTGGCGGATTCACGTCGCTAAAGGCCCATTCGTAAGCTGGAATTTGGCCATTCGGATGCATATACCATTCGCGCGTCATTAGATCGAGCTGGCGTTTGGCAAAGTCTGGATCGATCATGGCGATCGGAATCGTATGGAAGGCCAGATCCCAGGCCGCAAACCAGGGATATTCCCACTTGTCGCACATTGAAAGAATATCTTCGTTATGGAGATGAATCCATTCACGGTTTCTGCCCTGCTTACGTTCTGGTGCTGGAGCAGGACAGGTTGGATCACCCTTCAGCCATTCATCCACCACATAATAGAAATATTGCTTATTCCACAGCATGCCAGCAAAAGCTTGACGCTGGACGTTACGGCGATCGGCACACAGGCAGCTCGGCATAATTCGCTGATAGAATTGATCGGCTTCTTGCTGTCGTTGCGCAAAAATCGCGTCAAAGCTATTGCCAAAGATCGGTTGAGTAGCGCCATTGTGAATCGATTCACGACATAATCGTAGTTGAATCACCTGGGTTTCTCCGGCACCAATCTCTAATTTATAGTGCGCTGCCGCTTTCGTGCCGATTTGAGCTGGATTAATCGCATCACTCTGACCATTCACAATATAGTCATTAATTCCATCTTTGACATAGGGTGAGGCATTTTCAACTCCAAATAGCCGCTGATAGTTGGTTTCGTTTTCGGTAAACAGCAGGGGAGTGGGTTTTTCGATCGACTGACAATACCATTGAAATTTGCCTAGCTGCGAATGAATTGCTTCAACCATGCCAAGGGAAGCATCCGAATGAACAGCCTGGAGCACAGGTTTTTCTGAATTGTTCCAGGTCCAGGTGTTGCGAAACCAGAGCGTGGGCAGCAGATGAATCGGTTTGGCTTCCGGTCCTCGGTTGGTGATGCTGATTTTGATTAAAATATCTTCAGATGTTGCCTTGGCATATTCAACCAATACATCAAAATAGCGATTATCCTCAAATACGCCGCTATTGATTAACTCAAACTCAGGCGCACGCCGATCGCGCTGTCGATTCTCTTCGACTAACTGAGCATAGGGGAACTCTGCCTGAGGATACTTGTAGAGCATCTTCATGTAGGAGTGAGTTGGCGTGCTGTCGAGGTAAAAGTAGTATTCTTTGACATCCTCGCCATGATTTCCCTGGTTTCCGGTTAAGCCAAAAAACCGTTCTTTCAGGATGGGATCGACGCCATTCCAGAGAGCAACTGCAAAACACAACCGCTGATGATTGTCTGAAATGCCCGCAATGCCATCTTCGCCCCAGCGATAGGCACGCGAACGAGCCTGATCATGCGAGAAATAATCCCAGGCTGCTCCATCAGGACTGTAGTCTTCCCGCACGGTTCCCCATTGCCGATCGCTTAAATAAGGCCCCCATTTGCGCCAGTGGACCTGATGATGACGAGCCGCTTCGAGGCGTTGTTCTTCTGCGGTTGATGATGCCATGATCTCTCCTCGCTCAAACACAGTTAGCGTTGTTGATGTTTGGAGTATGGTCCCTCAAGCCTATAGTGTTCTGAAAAAATCCTGAGAATTCAATGAACAAGCGGCATTTGCAACAATACTTTATCTATTGCTGATTGGTTGCTGCATCACGATCGATTCTGCAATCAGGACAGTTTGGGGTTAGAACGATCGATCTGAGGAGACATCGCGAATCAAAATCCGCATGGCCTGCCCGCAACTGGCGGAGGTCACAAAAGGCGATCGACTACCTAAAATTCGAAGAGCGATCGAACTTTGGCATCATTGATTAGGCAGTCGCAACAAACCCGATCGGCTATCTGTACGCATTGCGACCTATGACAATTCGATTGCAGCTCATCACAATTCAATGGTGGGCAATAACAATTTGATTGCAACTCACGACAATTCAATGGTGAGCGGTGACAATTCGATTGCGAGTCATGACAATTTGATCGTGACTCGTCACAACAACAATGCAACCGATCGCACTCAATTCGATCGGGACTGACTCTTCAATTCGAGTAGCCCGATCGATCGAGAATTACCGCACTAACACTGACATATATTTACCCTCAAATGGAGCTGGAAAGATCGGAGTGAACTTAGCACGATCGGTGGCAATCCGTTTGACGCAAAACTCGTTGATCGTGTGAATTACCTGATCGCGGCTACCAATAATCCAAATTTGGGATTTCCCGGCGTGAGATGTAGGCAGCAGTTCGTTGAACTCTGTCGTCATAAAGGCATTCCTCGTTCTGTAGAGTGGGTGAAGAAAAGCCCAAGGTATGGTTGTCCAATCACAATAAACGTGAACAAGCCGCTGAAGATCGATTAAGATCATCAACAGTTTGTCCTCTGATAGTCACAGAGGGTGGACTAGCTGGTTATGAGTGCCGTTAACACTTGTAGCCAGCGCCATACCTTAAGCAGATCTACTGGTCGTCTAAATGAATCAAAAAACCAGTGTCGTTCAGCACAAAACAAAGTTTGCCTGAACACAAGCGTAATCAAGCATTTGCCAGCAATTAATGATGAAAATTGACCGATCGAACTTTGAGGAGGCGATTGGGTTTCGAGTGAAACAATCAAAAAAACCGTCCTACCGAACAGCTAAATTCAGGTAAAAGCGGCGAGCTGATTTCATCCGTCTTCAGAAGGGTCGCAACGATCTGAAGCTGAGCATTCTCACGACGATAAATTTCCACTTGCTGTAATCGCCAATTTACAATCCAATATTCCTGAACGCCCTTCAACGAATAGAGCTTGAGTTTTGCTTCGCGATCGCGCCGTTCATTCATGCTGCCAGCAGATAAAACCTCGACAATTAATTCTGGTGCATCGGTTAAATGCCCCTCTTCGTCAACCATAGTGGCCAAACGCGCCTGACTCACCCAGATCACATCAGGAATCACGTTATCTGCATCCGAGAAAATCAGTCCCGGTGTCAAATAGGGCGTTCCCAGTCTGGTTTTCTCTGACCAGAGCAGCAGTTGAGCATAAATTCGGCCAGCAGCATCCTGATGACCAATATGAGGCGCACGGGTCACAAACAATTCTCCGTCAATAATCTCATAGCGTTTCCACTCGTCCGCTTCTAACAAGTCCAAGTCAGCACGGGTCCAGCGGATGGGATTGGCGAAGGACTGAGACATAAGGCAAGATTCCTGATTAAGCTGGCATCTGGTCGATCGAAGAATATTACAGCGTTCATCATAATTTTACCTGGCGTTGGTGGTTGAGTCAGGGTAAAAATAAGGAACGAACAATACCCGTCAAAAATCGATGATGTTGACAAATTTCAAGCAAACAAGCTTCCAGCTAATCAAAGTCATTTCAACCATTTTGATCGTGGGAGCGATCGCTCTAGAGTTAGGCAATCTGTATCTTTGGCAAATGGGGCTGTCATGGCCGAGCTATCTCCAAATTCCCCTATGGTTTGGCCACTTTGCCTTAAGTGCTCACCTGATCGAAGGGGCGATTGCGGCGGTTTATGCGCCAACAAAATGCAAAAATCCTTTCAATTATGGATTTTATACTTTCTTTGTCGGCACAGTGGGATTATTTGAATTATTTGAATGATGCAATCAATAAACAAAATCAGAAGATTAAATCGAATCGCTTAAGAATAGGCAGATCCGGATCTCTTTAACTTTAGATCTGCATATTACGTAATCAATAAAAACTCTGATCCAAACCACTTCGGATCAGAGTCACTCAATTTATTCGATCGAGCTAAAAACTAGGCAGCATCCCAGAGTTGTCGAACCGCACCCGGTAAGAATCCGGCGATCTCTGCAACTCGTTCTTGGGATAATTCATCCTTGGTTGCGGAGAAAACCGCTTTCACGGCCTGCTCAGGGCTAATATGAGGTGGCAAGCCAGCTTCCTGCTGAATTCGGAATAAGAAGGTCGTATCCCGAATTTCAAGAGCGGGACGAACCCGGCTCAAAAAATGAACGATCGGATTGGTGTCTTCCCAGAGATCGACCACATCGCTATTCAGCGGCGTTTCAGCAGGAAGGACGTCGTTCTTTCCCTCCATGGGTGTATGCAGTTCTTCAGCAACGTGATCGACCGCTTCATTCGTCATCATATCCCGCATCGTCCGGAAAACGACTTCGGTGATATCTCTCGCATCATAGAGATCGGCAAGTTCGCCCTGATCCATCACTTTTTCTAAAAATGAATGGTGTTGCTCTGCAAGAAGCANCCTGGGAGTCTTCTACTTCAGTTGGATCGATTTCTGGAATCGCCTGATTGCGGACCTTGTCTGACATCTTTTTCTCCCACGATTTCTACATCAGTCCTACCCTTCTCCAGGCTGCCTCTCTCAGCCAGGTTAGAGATATAGACTTTGAACAGTGATACGCTGTCCATACTTTTGCATAAGGGAAAATGAATCAGCATTCCCCCCAGGTTTGAGACTGGGTATCCGAAAGTTAGAAGTGGAGAAACCCTGTTTTATCCCCCTTTTGCCTTTTGCCTTTCTGCATAAAGTGCTTTAAACAGATTTTGTTGATGTTTATGATCGACGATCGGCTCAGGGTAACCACAGGCAGATCGATCGGAAGAACTAATTTTGCCGCTGATCAAGTCTTCAGTGTCGAGGTGGCGCAGCTCCGGCAACCATTCGCGGATGTATTCTGCATCAGGGTCGAACTTTTGGGCCTGACTGGCAGGATTGAAAATGCGTAAGGGCTTAGGATCCATACCGCTTGAGGCACTCCATTGCCAGCCGCCATTATTGGCTGAAAGATCGCCATCCACCAGCTTTTGCATAAAGTATTTCTCGCCCCAGCGCCAGTCGACAATCAAATCTTTGGTGAGGAAGCTAGCCACAATCATCCGGCAACGGTTGTGCATCCAGCCGATCGTATTCATCTGGCGCATCGCCGCATCGACGATCGGATAGCCGGTCCGCCCTTCACACCAGGCCTGAAACTGATCTTCGCGATTCACCCAGGGAAACTGCTGGAATTGAGAACGGTATGGTCCTTCGGCCAGCTCTGGAAAGAAAAACATGGCGTGCTGATAAAATTCGCGCCAGGCTAACTCTTGTTGCCAGGTTTGCACATTTTTTCGCGTTTCATCACTGCGGCTGTTGTCATAAACCATTTCGGTAGCAGCCCAGACGGTCCGAATGCCGATCGCACCAAATTTGAGAGCAGCACTCATCCGGGAAGTGCCATCGGTAGCAGGAAAGTTACGCTGTTCATCGTAGGATTCGATCGCCCGATCGCAAAACTCCTCCAACCGGGCTTGAGCAGCTGTGGTGCCTGGATCGATCGGCAGTTCTGCCTCCCAGCTAAATCCCAACTCTGACAAACTGGGCAGCGGCATGAGTCCGACCTGGGTGGCAGCCGTTTTCTCAGATTCACTTAGTCCTTCGGCATTCTGCAAGCCAGCCACAGGTTTGGCTTTAGGTTGACTGCGCCAGTTGCGCCAAAAGGGGGTATAAACCGTGTAGGGTTGGCCGGCACCCGTCATCACTTGCTGAGGAGCATGCATGAGCTGATCCCAAAAGCCTTGAATTTCAATGCCGACCTGTCGTAACGCCTCTTTCATCGATCGATCGCGCTGCCGTCCATAGGGTTCCACATCCCGGTTCAGGTAAACGGCCTGAGCATTTAGCGTTTGAGCCAATGCCGGAATTTTGTCGAGTGGATCGCCCTGCAAAATTAAGAGCTGGCTGCCAGCTTGAGCGTAACTTTCCTGGAGTTCCTGCAAACTACCCAGCATGTAAGCCACCCTGGCTGGGGCCACATCATCCCGCTGCAAAATATTCGGATCGAGGCAGAAGACGCCCACCACTTTGGGATTCCGCTGCCGCGCCGCGTCCAGTCCAACATTATCTACAGTCCGCAAATCGCGACGATGCCAAAACAAAATTAAATCAGTCATGGAGCCTTCAAGCAGTATCTCTAGATCAGGATAAGGCCAGGTTGAGGTTCTGGGGATGCAGCTCTGGCTAGAAAAGCGATCGCCCTTAAATAATTTCCAGAAATCAAACTTCTCTATAAGGACTATTTGTCAAGCCCCTCTCGCCTTAAATCCTGCTTAAATTGGCACAATGATTTACCCGGTGCAAGAACGGTAGCGCTATTCTAAGTTAGGGCAATTTCTTTTGCCGTCACTTTTCATTGCATGCTCAAGCCCCTCCGTCGCCTCTCTCAAGCATTTTCCAGGCTGTCTCTGCAAACAGTGCTGATCATTCCGTTTGTCTTGTTGATTTTGCTTGTTTCAGGGGTAATCGGATTTTTCTCTTTTTATAATGGCCAGCAGACGGTGAGGGATTTGGCCAGCCAACTTGAAGCAGAAATTAGTCAACGGGTTGAACAGACCCTGGAAACTTATCTCAGAATGCCTCAATTGGCGAATCAGATTACTGCGGATGCTGTGCGGCAAGGGGTTCTAAATCTCAACGATTTGGAGGGGCTGCAAGAATATTTGTGGAACCAGTTTCGCAATTTTAATAACAACTACACTGAACAGCAGAACTCAGCAAAGCCTGAACAACAGTCTGATACCATCTCAACTCAACAGCAGAACTCAACAAGCCCTGAACAACAGCCTGACGATATCTCAATTCTGGCAATTTCCACAGAAACAGGTGATTTTGTAGGCGTAGGGTATTACACGACTAAACGATGGCTGACACTCAGTGTTCTTGATCATCGTTTAGATGACACCTTACGAATCTGGAAATTAAATGGGTGGGGAAAACGGGATGAACTAAAAGATGAAACGCTTCACTATGATCCTCGTGGTCGCGATTGGTATAAACAGGCGTTGCAGACTGGCAGTTTGGTTTGGGTGAGTCCCTACAGTACAGAATATCCAAATGATGACTATGTCATCTCTGCTGATCAACCTCTCTACGATCGCCAAGGCAATGTGGTTGGGGTGGCAGATGCAACTCTGAGCTTGCTTGATATCAGTCAGTTTTTGAGCAGCATCAAGGTCGGCAAGTCTGGCCAGATTTTCATGGTGCAATTAAATGGTGAGTTGTTGGCAACCTCTTCGAAAGATTCCCCTTTTACTAAAACAGCAAGTGGATTAAGCAGCGTTCGAGCGATCGAGAGCAACGACCCAATTACACAAGAGACAGCCAGCTACCTGCTAGATAAATTTGGCAGTTTTGGTCAGATTGCCCATCAGATTGCCGAAGAGCAGAAGATTGCCGAAGAGCAGAAGACCAATCCCAAACCCCTGGAGTTTCACAGCTCGAACGGCAAGCAGTTTGTGTGGGTCAAACCATTTCGTAATGTCAAATATCGTGGATTGGATTGTCTGATTGTCATCACCGTTCCTCAAGATGACTTCATGGCCGAGATTCGGAAAAGTACGCTGATAGCAGAGATTGTATGCGTATTGGGCTTGATGGTGGCGATCGGCCTGGGAGTTTGGGCAGCTCACTGGATAACCAAACCGCTGTTGCAGTTAAGTCGAGCCGCAGATGGGTTAGCCAAAGGCGATTGGGAACGTCCGGTGACGATTCGGCGATCGGGCGAATTGGGGATTTTGGTGAATGCGTTCAACCACATGCGCCAGGAGCTAAACCGCTCTCAGCAGCAGCTGAAAGAATATTCGCATGGCTTAGAACAAAAAAACGAACAGCTCGAAACGCTAGAGGCAGACTTGCGACGCCAGCTTAACCTGTTTCTGAATGCCGTTTCCCATGACCTGCGAAATCCAGTACTGGGAATGTCGATGGTGTTGAATAATTTGGGCAGTCAATCCGGTGATGAAATTAAACTGACCCGCAAGGTGCTGGAACGCATGCAGGAAAGTAGCCGCCATCAGTTAGATCTGATTAACTCGCTGATCGACTCCCATGCGGCTGAAATGTGGGGCATTACACTACATCCCCAACCTGTCACCCTGCGGCGATTAGTTGAGAATGCGGTGGCTGATTTGCAGCCCATGCTGGAACGCGATCAGGCCGAACTCGACAATCGCATCCCAGAAGATCTGCCGCTGGTTTCTGTAGATCCATTGCAGTTAGGCCGCGTTTATCAGAATCTGCTAGCGAATGCGCTGAAACATAATCCGGCAGGTTTGAAAATTATTTTAAAGGCTCAGGTCGAAGGAGATTGGATCTATTGTACGGTCACTGACACAGGCGTTGGAATTCCTCTAGAACAGTGCGATCGCCTGTTTGATCCCTATTTTCGGGGGGGGACAAAACCGAAATCGGTTGGTCTGGGGTTGGGACTCTTCCTGTGCAAGCAAATTATCCAGGCTCACACGGGCCAGATTGGCGTAGAAAGTCAACCAGGAGCAGGCACCATGTTCTGGTTTACATTACCGATCGCTCGATCGACTGCCTAAACTCCTACCCCGTAATTTATTTGATCCATCCTCTTTCATCCGAGACCGCAAAACTTATTGAGCACGCCTTATGCAGCGATTCGATCGGCTTCAATACATTCAACAACTCGATCCGATTCAAAATTGCTGCGAAATTTGCTGTTTGATCGCAGGCTACGAATTCCCCTGGGATATGACCAGGGCCTTGGAAATTGCGCTATTTCGTACTTTTTGCGTGCCGAGTATTAGCAAACTGTTGGATGCCACGGGCGAATTTCTGCACCATCCGCAAAAACGCTATGACGACACCGGGCTGATCGTCTCCAGCATTCTGAAATGGGGCTACCACAGCGAGAAGGGACAGGCTGCCATCCAGCGGATGAATCGCATTCATGCCCATTTCCCCATCAGCAATGCAGATTATCTCTATGTTCTGTCTACGTTTGTGTTTGATCCCGTCCGTTGGATCGATCGCTTTGGTTGGCGACCGCTTTGTGAAGTTGAGCAGCAAAGCCTATTTCACTTTTGGTATTGCGTGGGGCAGCAGATGAATCTGCAAGATATTCCGCCGACTTATCAATTGCTGGAGCAATACAACCTGGAGTACGAGCAGCAGCACTGCCGATTTTCTGAGGCAACTCAGCGAGTGGGTCAAGCGACGCTGCAACTCTTTTTAAGCTGGTTCCCCGCAATTCTGCGCCCCGTTCTAAAGCCAGCCGTCTATGGCTGGTTGGACGATCGGATGCTGGATGCATTCGGATTTCCTCAACCCAGTCCCAACCAACGGCAACGGGTAGAACAGCTATTACGGCTGAGAGGACGGCTACTGCGGCATTTTCCTCCGCGTACCGAGCCTGATTTTTATGTCGATCTGCCTTCCCGCAGCTATCCCCAGGGCTATGAGCTCGCCGATCTGGGTCCACCCGGTCTGCTGCATCGCCTCAACCACCCTTCAGATCCAAAAATCTAGAGCTTCTATCATTCTTTGCGCAAAGGTTTGGACTATGAGCTACCATAAGCTATTATGAGGTTCCATAATCGGTGTTAAGTTGCTTCCATGTCAGATTGACAGTCAACTCTCCGACTATTTAATTCTCTGCAGTGTTTTTATGGAGCGGTTTATGTCAATCTACGTTGGCAACCTGTCTTATCAGGTAACTGAAGAGGCAGTTCAAGATGTTTTTTCAGAGTATGGCGAAGTTAAGCGGATTCAACTACCGAAGGACCGTGAAACAGGTCGCATGCGCGGTTTTGCGTTTGTTGAAATGGCATCAGAAGCTGAAGAGCAAGCAGCAATTGATGCCCTGGACGGCGCTGAGTGGATGGGACGTGATTTGAAAGTTAACAAAGCTAAACCCCGCGAAGAGCGCCCCTCTTCAGGTGGTGGTGGCGGTTGGGACAATCGTAGACGAAACGATCGCCGCTATTAAGCTAGGTCGAGCCGCGATTCAGCTCAGTTGAAAAGTTTCTGAAGGCTTTAAGCAGATCGAAGCATTGCCTTCCTCTGCTTAAAGCTTATTTGTCGTTTCCATAGAAGGAGTTTTTGCATGACTCAAGTTATTTTGGGCGAGAATGAAGGAATTGAGTCAGCTTTACGTCGCTTCAAGCGGCAAGTTTCTAAGGCTGATATCTTTGCAGATATGNAAAAAAAATCGGCATTTTGAAACGCCGTTACAAAAAGAAAAGCGTAAAGCGATCGCTAGACGGAAAAAACGGCGGTTCCGTTCTAAATCTTGAGCCTGAGATTTTTGTCAATCATTCTGTAAATCGCAGAAACTTGGAGGGGGAAGATAGCGCTGCAATTCTTCCCTCGTTGTTTCGCAGGGATAGTCTTTAAATCCGCAACCCGAAAACCTCGATCAATCCGATCAAAATCAGGTAGATCGCCACAATAAAATTTAGGAGTCGAGGAATTAAAAGGATCAGAATTCCTGCCAAGAGTGCCAGCAAGCCATTTAAACGAAAACTGATCTGGACTGCTTCTTGAGCCAGCAACATCTGAGAGAATAGCGCATCGTTTAGCATCTTTCTCTACCTTTGTGGATAAGCCACTTTCAAAAGGAATATATTGTTAAAGTAGCTCAATTGCACCAGAAGCAAATATATCTAAAGATGCAATCGCAGCGTTGCCAGAGCAGCTCTCCTTAAAAATTAATGAAGTGAATGATAGAACGGCCTGTCAGCCCCCTCTTAGCTGGCCCGTTATTTAGGTAAAGCCGATTTGGGTGGTTTGGGTGGACACCAGAAGAGATTTTTGCTGGATACCCCAACCGATTCCAGAATTTTGCGCATGACATCGGTACAGTGCATCCAGTAACCCAAGTCCTCATACATCCGATCGGGATTAAACTCCAGATTGCGATGCAGCAGATTGGGCAGATCGGCGAATTCCTCAGAGGGCTGGGGTGAAATGAGCAAGAGCCGGAATGATTTACCTTGACATTTATCTTTGAGTTTTTCCAGCAGATCAAGCACACAATCTCGATTTGTGACTCCAGTGCGGATAAACAGCGCCTTGTCGCAATGCTGCACCGTGTACCAGAATCTCTGCGATCGAGCAGTATAGCGAATTCGCATCCGTTCATAGACAGGAGTCATACTGCGGATCGGATCATCCGTGGCATCGACCTCATGGGCAAACGATAATCCGGTCCATTTTGTGTGATAAATCCGGCCCGCATCTGGACTGTAGTGCAAAAACGCTGGATTCCACATATCCTGGAAATTTGTCGCAATCATATCTGCAACATCCGCCAGATTGGTGGTGCGGGTCAGGTCAAACGGAAAAGCGGGTCCGTCATATTCCATTTTGTAGAGCAGCATCCGGATCGCACAGCGATCGCCCAGTGGAATTAAAGCAATGCGGCTAATCGCGGATAGGGGACATTGGTACTGGAATAGGATCGAGGATCGAGGCGGCGCTTTCACGCGGCTTTCCAGTCCGTCCTCACCGATCATCATCGTCCGAAACGGCAGTTCTGGATAGAGGAGATCTTCATAAACACCTGACGGCATAACCTTGAGGGCACTGCGCACCTCTTTCCACATGGGATGGATATTATATTCCTGCTCTGATTCGTTGATGACCCGAATGGAATGATCGTTCTCTTTGAGAATACCTAAGTGGCCATCGTAGAAGAGAATCTCAGAGATGTTGGGCGAAAAGAAATGGAACGCACTGTGGTATTCCAAATCGGCAGCAGCAGGAATCTCTACGGTTGTTTCAATCGTGCCATCCTGACGTACCGAGAAGAAGGGTAATGCGTCTTTCGCTGCATTTTTGGCAATGTAAATTCCAGGTATTAATCCCGCTTGATGGCGCAGGGCAGACTGCAATTCCTGCCAGTGTGGATGAATCCTGTAGGGATGATTCGACGTGTTGATCACCCGCAAATATTTTTCATTAGGGCTAGTGAAGAGATGAAAGCCCCAGTCATCTCGGTAAATAGGAATTTCCTGCGGCTGAGGCTGCTTGGCTTTTGCCAGCTCATCCGCGTCGACCTGAAACAGATTGAGATCGATCGCCTGAAACATGCGGCGATGACCTTCTCCATTGGGATGCGTCGGATCAGATGAAGTGCCTACCTGCCAACGCCCCTGACCATCATCGACAGCAGGCAACCAGTTTAAAACTGGAACGCCCCAATGCATCATGCGCGAATGGGTATCGCGTAACAGCCAGTAATGTTCTGGGGAATATTCACCATGGGGATAGACACCCCCCAAAATTGGCTGCGCTCCCAGTTGTCTGGTCATTTTGATCAACTGCTGCAATCCACTTTCGAACCGTCGTTGCACAGCTCGTCGTTGATGCGGGAAGCAGTAAGCTAACCCCTCGTTGCCCAAGGACAGCGCAATGATCACAATATCGGGCTTTTCGGGTGGCACAACCAGGGGAAATCGATCGATCGTCGTGCTGACATTTGCCCCCACTTCAGACGCATTCACCAATCGATGTCCATGGGTTTGATGGAGCGCTTGAGCGAGATGATCAGCCCATCCTTTCAGCAACCAGGCATTGCAGCCTAACGCGACTGAACTGCCAATCACCACAATTTTGAGACCGTTCGGTGATGGAGCGATCGGCGCTGCGGCAGGCGGATTGAGAAAATAGCCAAACGGACAGGCCTGTGCGACACCAAACCAGCCACCCTCAACCACGATCGAGCAATCCTGATATTCTGGTTCGATCGGCAGCCAGCGGTTTAACCTCAACGCTTCCCATTTCGGATTGCCATCCGGCCCGAAGCAGACATACTTATATTCGATGCGACCCTGCCCAGACTGTGCTGCTGCTTGGCGCATATCAATTTCAAGATCAACCCACCAGAGGGGGTAGCGATCGCCACGAGTCTGCAAAGGGATGGATCGTTGAAGATCCCACAATCCTAATTCAGGAATCGAACCGACCAGTCCGATCGACTCGCCTTTTTGGGTGGATGCATTAATCTGGAATCGATACATAAGCCGCTTCTATCATTCGGAACCACGATGCCAGACTATCAAGGCTTGAATCATCGTATCTTTAACCTGGCTTTGCTTGCCATCATCGCTCAAAGGAGTCAGCATGTCTAGCCAGACCATCATGACCCTATCACACCTATTACAGGAGGGTCTGTCACACAAGTCACTATCGAAATTCGATCTCAACAGCTTCTCAACAACTGCTGAATTGTTGCAACTAACTGTTTGAGCTTCACTGGTTTACAGAGGTAATCATTCGCGCCTGCGGCCAAACATCTCTCCCGATCGCCCTCCATCGCTAAAGCAGTCAGGGCAATGATAGGAATCTCAGTCCGGTTAGGCAACTGTCGAATTCGCTGGATTGCCTCCAGTCCATCAATTCCCGGCATTTGAATGTCCATCAAAATCAGATCGGGGTTTTCTGCCTCAACCAGAGCCAACGCTTCTTCCCCGTTTCTTGCAACCAGCAACCGATTACCCGTTACTTCCAGATAAGTAGCTACAGTGATAATGTTATCTTCGTTATCCTCTACTAACAAAATTAAGGGAGAGATGACTTGGTCAGACTGGGCTGGCTCAGGTTGGGGAAGGCTAGGAGGTTGCAAATTAATCAGGCTGGAACAAGTTCCCCCAACTGGCAGGTCGATCGTAAAGCAACTGCCAACACCAACCTGACTCGTGAGAGCGACTTGTCCACTATGCAGCTCCACAATTTGTTTGACGAGGGCCAACCCTAAACCAGTCCCTTCATATTGTCGATTCAGAGCGCTATCAATTTGAACAAAGGGTTGAAACAGTCGCTCGATATTTTCAGGAGCGATTCCAATGCCGGTATCCAGGACGGCAAATCGTAGCCATTGGCCTTCCCCTGCCTCTGTTTGCTGGTCAATGGGTGAGCTCACCTTCAAGGTGACACAACCTCGATTTGGGGTGAACTTGACAGCATTATTGAGCAGATTAACCAAAACCTGCCGAATCCGCCGCTCATCCACATACAAGTCAGGTAGACAATTAGGTAATTGCAGCTCAAGCTGGATCTGTTTTTTGAGCGCTTGCGGTTTGATCAGATCCAAACTGGATTGGCAGAGGGCCATAACAGCGGTTGGTGCACAGTTAAGCTCGATCTGTCCAGATTCCACCTTGGCCAAATCTAAAATGTCGTTGATCAAGGCTAGTAAATGTATGCCAGTGCGTTCAATGGTTTTTAACGCAGAGAGTTGTTTCTGATTGACTTCCCCAAAAATCTGCTCTTGCAGCGCTTCTGCCATACCGAGGATGGCATTGAGAGGAGTCCGCAGTTCGTGACTCATGTTGGCCAAAAATTCATCCTTGAGGTGAGTAGCATGACGCAGTTCCGCGTTGGTTCGCTCAAGCCGTTGCTCATACTCCTTGTGAATTCGCATGTCGCGCATGATGGAGGAGAAGAATTCCACCTGGCCTTGGGGCGACTTATGGGCAAGGAGTAATTCAGAAACTGGAATTTCTTGCCCCTGGGCATCCAACAAAGCCGTTTCACCCAACCAACTTCCAGTAGCGATCGCCGCAGGAATTGCCTCTTGTCTCAATCGCTCGATCGCCCATTGGGGATGATAGTCGGTTGAGCTGGGCTGGGCTGCTGCCGCGTCACTCTCGATGCCACAGAGTTGTTTCATCGCAGCGTTGTTCCAAATAAAGTGACCCGACACCGCGTCCGACATACTAATGTAATCCGTTGAAGCTTCCAAAATCGCATTGAGCCGTTGCTGAGCTTGTTCCAACCGCTTCCGATCGCTAATATCCAAAACCACACTCACGACCTGATCAGGTGTATCAGGTAAGATCGCGATCCCTAGCAACACTGAAACCCGGCGACCATCTTTGCGATAGTATTCTTTTTCACATGGTCCGATCGAGCCAAATTGCCTCAAGTGCTGAATAATCTCCTGGTCGCTCGCTGCATATTCTGGTGGAGTCATGGTATCCCAACGAACCAGCCCCACTGCCAGATCCACTCTGGTGTAGCCCACAATTTGGAGAAATCGATCGTTCGCATCCATAATTTGGCCCTGGAAATTGGCAAACACCATACCAATAACGCTAGAGTCAAACACGCGGCGGAATCGGGCTTCGCTGCTTTGGAGGGCAAGTTCAGCCTGCTTGCGATCGGTAATATCAATATTTAGGCCAAAGACTCGCTGGGGTTCACCCAACTGATTCTGCTGAATTAAGGAACTGCTGCTGAGAAATCGTACCGTTTTGTCTGGTCGGATGATCTTGAATTCGGTATCCCCGTCTCGTTCTCTTCTCAGCGCTTGCTGCGCAATTTGACGTTGGTCTGCCAAATCATCTGGATGAACATACTGTTCCCAATCGCGATATTGCCCGCCAAAATTCTCATGCTGGATTCCATACAGTGCAAACATGCGATCGTCCCAAAATAGTCGATCATTTATAACGTCCCATTCCCAAACTCCAATCTGGGCAGCCTGGAGAGCCAGATCCAAGCGCTCTGACAAATCCTGTAATTGTTGCTCAGCCAGTTTGCGATCGTTAATATCCTGGGTTTGAGACACAAAATAAAGTGGCTGTCCCTGGCTATTTCGGACCAGCGAGACACTTAAAGATCCCCAAATCAATTGACCCTGTTTATTGACAAACCGTTTTTCAAGCGCATAACTCTCGCGCTCACCCGTCAAAGTCTGGGCTGCAAGATCCTGATCAACTGCCAGATCGGCAGGATAGGTAATGTCTTGAAAAGATAGGGTGATCAATTCAGCTTCGCTATAACCCAGATATTTGCAAAGGGCCAGGTTGACCTTTAAGAATCTGCCTTCAGCAGAAACCAGAGCCATCCCAACTGCCGTGTTATTAAATGCATTGCGGAATCGTTCTTCACTTTGCCTGAGTGCGTCCTCTGTTTCATGCAGTTGCGTAATGTCCCGTCCGACTGATTGAATTTCAACTAGCTCACCTTGCTGATTGAAGATGCCTAGATTCACCCATTGCGTCCAGCCCAGCTTATTATCTGGTCGGTAATCAGCATTGGTATGCTCGAATCTGGGATTTGCAGGACTGAGCGCTGCAATCTTTTGGTAGAGAGGTGGTTGCTCGGCCACAGGAATGAATTTCCTCCATGGTTGGCCAAGCAATTGCTCTGGCGATCGTCCCAAAGCCCGACAAATGGCCGTATTCGCAAATGTAATCGTCGTATCGGGTGCGGAACGGATAACAAATTCGGTCTGGGTTTCCACAATCTGGCGATACCGCTCTTCGCTAGCCTGTAGAGCCGCTTCTGCCAATTTACGCTGGGTAATGTCGGTCTCAGCCCCACTCATACGAATGACTCGACCTGACGCATCTCGCAAAGCCTGTCCCCGATCTAGAATCCAGAAATAGGAACCGTCTTTGTGACGCACCCGATACTCCATCTCAAAGAACTCAGTTTCTCCACCAAAATGGGCTTCTATAGCCGTCATGACCCGCTCATAATCCTCTGGGTGAATGGCTGCGGACCATTCTTCAGGACGATCGCTCACCTCATCCTCTGCCAGACCCCGCATTGCTTTCCAGCGGCTAGAGAAAAATACCTGCTGATTTTGCACATCCCAATCCCAGATGCCAGCATTAGTACCCTGTAGCACCAGATGCCAGCGTTCTTCGCTCTTGCGCAAAGACAATTCAATCTGCTTCCGGTCAGTAATATCAAAATTAACGCCAATGATGCGGAGTGGCTTGCCCTGGCTATCTCTTTGAACCAACCCATAGGCTTTGAGGAAGCGAACGCTGCGATCGGCATGAATGACACGGAACTCAATGTCATAGTCTTTTTCGCCCTGTAATGCTTGCTGAAGAGCGGTTTCAGTGAGGGTCCGATCGTCTGGATGCAGGCTATTCACCCAGGCCTGGTAAAAATCTTTCATCTGGTCAATGCGAATGCCATATAGCTCGTACATCCGGTCGTCCCAGATCTTGATATTGTTGACCAAATCCCATTCCCAGATGCCGATCCCCGCCGATTTAACGGCTAAACTCAGGCGATCGCCCAGGTTCTGAAGCTGAAGATTGGCCTGATGCAAAGCCAGCGTGCGTTCAGCGACCCGAGATTCTAAATCCTGATTCAATTGCCTCAGGGTCTGCCTTTCCTGTTCCCGTTCAATGGCAATTCCAGCCAGGTTTGCAGCCTTAGAGAGGCTTTCCAGATCTGGAGATTGGGGCGTTCGACTCTCTCGGTAATAGACCCCAAAGGTTCCCAGTACAGAACCATCACTGGCCAGAATGGGAAATGACCAGCAGGCTTTTAACCCATGCGGTAAGGCCCGGTCTCGAAAAGTTTCCCAGAGTGGATCAGAGGCAATATCCGAGACAATCACTGGTTCCCGTCGAACAACTGCCGTCCCGCAAGAACCAACCCCTTCTCCAGCCGCAATGCCATCGATCGCCTCTAGATAGGTGGCTGGCAGGTGAGCAGGCCCGCAATGAAGAATGCCGTCGCGATCGCACAACAGGATGGAACAGAGAGAATTCTGCAACTGCAATTCCATCGCCTGCAGCAGCATCTCCAAAATTTCGAACAAAGGTCTGGCTCTGGCGATTTGTTCTAGAATGTCGTTTTGCAATTTTAGCTGGGTTGCTGCCTGCTGCTCCTTCAAAGCCAGGGTTTGTTTCTGGTAATTTCGCTGCACCAAATGGTAAAACGTTGATGGATCCAAAATCCTTAACAGATCAATCTGGGTTACCAGTCCCAACATTTCGCCCGCGTCATTGCTGACAATCAAGGGATGTTGTGTTTGCATGAGTTGTTGCGCAGTTTGGAGAGGAGTCTCCGGGGAAACCGTAGCGATCGGAGTGGGGATCAGATCTTGAGCCTGAACTGTGGCGAAGTCTAATTCCAGCGCTAATCCCCGGACAATTTCTCGTTGGGTAATAATGCCAGTTACCCAGCACCGGCTATCTGTAGTCAACCGTAAGGTCTGGAGCAAAGGGGCTTCCGGTGGCTGATGGCACGCTTCTCCAATCACAACATAGTCGGTGTGATGGGCAGACATCAACTGGGCCAGGTCAGCTAGAGTTGCTGTAGGTGGAGCCTGGACAATGGGTTGGGGGAGATCATCCAACTGAATCATGACATCAGCGATCGTCAGATCTTGTAACCAGTCGATCGCGTCTAATGCTTGCTTCAGATTTGGCTCAATCACCATCCCTACAACATTGCCCTGATCATCAACGAGCGGTAAGTGATGAATATGATGTTGTTCAAACAATGTGAGGGGAACAAATACATCAGCAAAGTCCGCAGTTTTTAAAGTCAACACTGGCGCACTCATGACATCAGCGATCGTCACCTTGCACAAGTTTTGACCTGAAGCTGCTAAGTGTACCAGATCCCGCTGTGTCACAATCCCTACTAAGTGTTTAGATTCAAACACCAAGACACAATCAGATTGAACCTGCCACAGCTGAGCTGGATTGCTTGCTCCCCCATCCAAACCACAGGCAAGCTTCCCTAACGCCATTTGGCCAATTGCTCTTGTCACAGGGTCCAATGGTGTCACTTTCAAGGGAACAGGGGCAACCATCGTAGCTAACTCAACATGAGACAGTGAGGTAGATGGGGCAACCATTTTTCCAAAGCACTTTGTGAAATGGACATTTGTGTATTAGCCCAATTCACTCCAAAACTGCAACAAATATCTCAAAAACGTATCATTTAAAGCAATTTTTACAAAAATTCACTTTTAAACCGTTAAGCCAATCTTGTTTCAATTATCCATAATAAACATTCGATAATTCAGCTTTTCATCCCCACCAGATGGAGCATTGATAAGTATTTGGCTGAAGATATGCTGCGTAATCTGATAATTTAATTGGTCTGATAAGTTGTATTTTGTATGTTGTATCAAAGCAAAATCCTGACGATCTCCACTTTTGATCCCCAGGATATAAATTATTCAATTGCTCGATCGCTAATCGTTGCAGCTCTGGTGACTTGAGGCAGTTCCCCACCAGGGGGAGCGTGTCACCTTCTTGAGAGAAAAGAAGAAGTCGGTTCAAGTTCCTCATTGAGATAAGCACACCGTTGCGCCAACACGTTCGGCACATGTTCGGCTTTCCACCGACTTCCTACTATCTGGAGTCGTTGATCAATTTGTTTGACTAAAGACTCCACTGCACCTGAACCAATCGAACAGAAATCTTCCGCAGCATAGTAATCATAATTTGGAATCCGATGTCGATGTTTGATCAGATAGTTGCCAAAACAGACCGCAGCTTCAGAGGTGCAATCTTCTAACTCAATCAGTGCACTCTGAACATCGCCTTTCCACAACAAGGTTTCGATGCCTTCTCGGTCTACTTCAGCAGCGGATAGATGGTACAAATTCTCTTTCAAATGATACCAATCTAGAATCTCAAAACGTTGCGTCAAATTCGGTACCACTGCTTCATGCAAGTTCCAGATCCCATCGTGCCCATCTCCAAGACAGACGACAACTGCTTCCATGGCACGAGCACTCACTGTCTTAATCAAGCCCGCATTGTCTTGAAACCAAGCTCGACCTTCACCTTGAGCATTCATCCGCACTGCTTTGTATTGTCGCCATTCCGGTTCATCTTTAGCACCACTGTTCAACTTCACATTGCCCCCATCAATGCTTAACTCAAAAATCGGTTCTGGCTTTTCCGGTTCC
>LUGL01000209.1 GCA_002796835.1 Elainella saxicola E1
GTCATTGCCTTGGTTCTTGACGTACTGGGCAATCATACTTTCGTCTCCGTGTTTGCCGACTGTACTCGCAAAGTAACCATCACTCCAAAACTCTCCACCCCATAACTGCTGCTTTACTTGAGGGCAACGTTTGAACACTTCTCGGGCTGTGAGACTTTTAATCATCGTGACCAGTTTCGTCACACTGTAAGTCGGCACTGACTGCACCAAAAAATGCACATGGTCTTTGTCCACCCCAATTTCGACAAACTTCACCTCATAACGCTTCTCGATTTCGAGACACACTTCTCTCAACACTGCGTCCACCTGTTCATCGAACACAGCCCGTCGATACTTTGCTGGAAACACGAGATGGTAAAGCAAAACCGTAACGTTATGTCGTTTATGGATGTACTCGCTCATCCCTACATTTTACGCCGCAGAGCGGCGAGGAATCGACCCGTAGAGATTGAAAACGGTGGTGAAGGCATTACAGGCTGGGTAGCAAATAATCGACAGTCACGAATAGTCTACGATGTTGATGACGAAAGGTCTATCTACAAGCCATTTTTCTCGGGTGCAAAATCTGAGCTTTGTGTTCCTCTTCTAGATAAAGATCGTCATTTGGTTGGTGTAATCAACGTTGAAAGCGTTCGCACTAGTGCTTTTAGCAAAAACGATCAAAAGAGGCTGGAGGCACTTGCAGATCTTGTCGTGGTCGCCATTCAAAATGTGCAGAGCAATGAGCAAAGGATGGCAAATGAGCGAGTAGCAATTCTGAATCATATTGCAAGATCCCTGTTTCATAGAATGAATAACCATTTGGGTGCAGCAAATGTATGGGCTAAGCGAATAGTTGAGGGTTCTTTAGATAGTGCAGACCTTGCCAACAAGATTAGATTAGAGATAAGTCAAGCATTAGCTGACAGACAGCGTTTGCGAAGCTGGCTAGACGTACTACAACCGGTTGATATACAAAGTACTATTCGCTCTTCTTGCGTTAGGACGAATATTCCTGCCAACATAAAAGTGCAACGTTCTATTCCCAATGATTTGCCTAAAGTGCTTGGCAATCAAGAGCAGTTAGTAGATAGTTTCTACAACTTGATTAAAAACTCTGTTGATGCAATGCAAAATGGTGGCAATCTTTCAATCAATGTAATATCAATGTCCTACGATAAGCAAGCCTGGGTTGTTGTTCAGTTTATTGACAACGGGGTTGGCATTTTAAAAGAAGAGCAAAATAAGATTTTTGAGCGTGGGTATACGACCAAAAAAGATGGAGAAACTGCACACGATGGAGAAGGGTTGTGGCTGACAAAAACTTTTATAGAGAATCTAGGCGGAAAAATAACATTTGAGAGTATTCCAAATAAAGAGACTAAGTTCACAGTGTTGCTGCCAGCGTGCTAAAAAGATTTTGCGAATTTTGTATTTTAGTGGTGTGTCTGTAATTCCCAAATTCTATGAGAGTATTAATTGTTGAAGACGAATTAGTTTGGCGAGAGCTGATACGTGAATACGTCACGATTGCAGTTAGATGTATCAATGGGTCTGAGCAAAATATTCACGTTTTAGGAACTTATTCAGAGGCAAAATATGCGATTGAGCAAAATGGTCCATGGGATTTAATAATTGCGGATATTGCTCTTGGTGAGTCCGGGATGCCTCTGGCAAAGAACTATGGGCAGGTTATTATAACGCTTGCTCATCAAAGGAAAATACCAACGATAGTAGTGAGCGGAACAATTTCTGTTTCCGATATCGATAAGTTTCTTCTTGAATTTGGGGTCATTGACTGTTTTCTAAAAGAAGATTTCGCTGCCTTTCAAAATACCTTTGTTGATGATGTGATAAAAGTGTTGAGTACTGCAAAAGTTGATATCATTGATAGCTTTAACAGGCAGAACACTCCCGAAATATTACTTCCAAGTACAGAATCAGATTTCAAGAATGGATATGCTCTCCTCATCGGTATTGCGAATTATACAGGCATCAACAGACTAATCAAGACAACTGCAGATGCAATAGATATACAATCAGTTTTAGTTGAGACTGGCTACCCTTCCCATCAGACTCGTTTACTACTTGACCAACAGGCAAGTAAAATAGAAATTATTAATTCTCTAAATTGGCTTGCCGAGTCAACGACACAAGATGACACTGTTTTAATTTTTTTCTCAGGGCACGGTATTAGATGCCTGGGAGCAACTCATTCTGGAGAATACTTGTGCCCAGTTGAGACAGATCCTTCTGACTTAGAGAATAGTTGTATATCGAATAATGAGTTGACTAGTGCGCTTCGCTCTATAAGAGCAGGTCGATTGGCTGTTTTGATAGATGCATGTCATTCAGGCGGCATTGGTGATGTTAAAGATGTTGGAGCCAATCTCAAAGCAGGATTGTCAGAAGCAACATATACGCTTCTTTCAGCTGGAGATCCAGTAGAAAAACAAGGTAGAGTAATAATTGCTTCCTGCAAGACCGACGAGAAGTCATGGGAACTTCCAGAAATGAGCAACGGACTTTTTACCCACTAAGCTGACCGACAGCTAGAGTGCATAATAAGAATTGGAACCATATCTCCAAGCTTGTGATGCCTGTTTCACCATATTTGAGTCCAACCCAAAAAGAAAATCTCCAAACCGTCGTGCGAGAGGGGAACGACCCGCATCAACGCCAACGGGCACTCATGTTGCTATTGAGAAATGATGGGAAAACCTATGAGGAAATCAGTGCGTTCATCGGATGTTCCTACCGCAGTGTGGCCCATTGGTGTGTGCAGGGCAACCCAGAGGATTTGGAGAGTTTGAAAGATCAACGACGGCATGGGAATTATCGAAAAGCAACACCTGAGTACATTGAGCAATTATTGCAGGTGGTTGAACATCCTCCTGCTGACTTGGGCTATGAGTTTGGCCGTTGGACAACAGCCCGTTTAGCA
>LUGL01000066.1 GCA_002796835.1 Elainella saxicola E1
TGCCCAAGTTGAACGTTCAGGCATTCGTCAGGGACAAGCCTTTGAGCGAACCTCATGGTTTATCCTCTCTCAAGTGATTGAGGCCCAACAGGTGGCAGATATGGTGCAAAGGCATCGGGGTACCACCGAGAACAAGTTGCATTGGGTTAAAGATGTGGTGCAAGGGGAAGATGCTTCCTTGATTTGCGAACCCAATTCTGCAACCTTGATGGCTTTATTGCGGTCTTGGGCGATTTCGCTGTTCCGTAAAGCAGGGTATGCATCCATTACGAAAGCCACCCGTTACTTTTGTCATCAACTCCCAGTGCTTCTTTCCTTCTTTTAGAGAATCAACCCTACACCCTCTACCCCGGGGTTATCTCGCATCGTCCCATGTCCCAACCTCAACCACCTCGTCTGCTCGATCAAGTCAGACAATCAATCCGGCCCAAGTATTTCAGCCTTAAAACCGAAAAATCCTATATTCACTACATCCGAGATTTCATCTTGTTTCATAACAAGCGTCACCTGAAAGGCAAAAGGCAAAAATCCGATCGCCCAATTCTCACAAAATATTGACAAACGCTTGAATACACTTGTGTGTCGCTGAACTTTGCTCTATGCTAAACAACACTGGTTTTTCCAATTAACTTAGACAACCAGTAGATTTGTTCAAGGTATGGCGCTGACTATAAGTGATTCGAGCCACTCATAGCCAGCTGTCTAGGCCTCTGCTAACGACAGAGAGCTAGGTTGTTGCGATCTTAATCGATCTTCAGCAATTTAGCGCTGTCCGGACAGTCATACCTTGGGCTTTTCTTCTCCAAAAACCTAACCTCAGTGAGGGAAAAGATCATGTCTACAGAGTTCAACGAACTGCTGCCCCCTTTTGGCGACAAGTCTGCTACCGATAAATCGCAGATCTGGATTATTGGCACGCGAGAACAGGTCTTACACACGATCAACGAATTTTACGTGAAGCGCATTGCCACCGATAGAGTGAAGTTTACGCCGATCATCCCAGCCCCATTTGAAGGCAAATATATGTCAGTCCTGGTGCGTTAAACGATCGGTCGGGGCGGATTGCTATCCGCCTTACAAACCATCCGTGCATCAAACAGTCCCAAAAGGCAAATATATGCCGGTCCTATTGCGTTAAACGATCGGTCGGGGCGGATCGCGATCCGCCCTTACAAACCATCCATGCATCAAACAGCTAAGGCATCAGGAGAGCAGGCCAGATTCCAACGTTATCCTGCGGTTCTTGTCCCATGGCTCAGTAGTTGTTCGATCGCTTTCCAGAATTATCCGTTGTCCCGACTCAGAACTCAGGAAGGCTTACTAAACCCAATGTTGTCATCAATCACGGTTGTCGGTCCGATCGGCAACTTTTCTGGGTCTGGTAGGTTGAGTGTCATAAACTCGATCTTGTTGTTCCACACTTTTCTGAAGAAATCTTTGAACACCTCCACCGTCAGCAGTTCGCCAGGGCAGCGACGATATCCAAACCCAAAAGGTGCGTAGCCCGCATAGTCACAGACGGGATCTGCCTTGTCATCGCTAATGTTGTAAACCGTGCCAAATGCACTATTGGTAATCTCGGCGTTTCTGCCGTCCTTTACCTCAAAGGCTGCTTTGTGAAAGGGGCATTGGGCAAATCCGATCTCTTGAGATTTGGCCTCATCAATTTGATCGCTCGTTGGCGCAGTGCTGTAGCGATCGGGATTGAATTGGGTAGGATCCTGCCAATGTCGTGGGTCTTCACTGGTCGCCTTATGAGGGGTAATCACATAGCCATAGCGATCGTAGGGAGGAGTTCTGACTTCTGCAACCGCAGAGATGCTGCCGGTATTCGGCGAAATTGTGCGGAATAGCTCCATCACAAACCGATCGAGCGGGGTGAAAGGCGAATCGTTTGCCCGATCGTACTCACGGGTCATCGTCTGTTCAAACCAGGACTGGACATTAGCATCCCCGGTGTCCTTGCTCAGTTTAGACATGAAATTGTAAATAGTATTGCCCCACTGACTCAAGGCAACGAAATTATGGAAGCACTCGAATACAACATCCTTACGCCGAAAATCCTCTTTCTCTTCGCCATTCTTGATCCAGTAATAGACAAACGTCTTCTCTGGATTTACAACTCTGTCTCTGATTACATCTTCAACTCTGTCGTCAATCCATTCTTTCAGAAACTTACGCAGCGATCGCACTTTCATATAATTCTGGTAAACAATTTCCTGGGTTGGGTCTCGATAGGCCAGAACTGTGTTGAAACTCAGCCCGATCTCCCTCACCTCTGGTGGAATGGCATCAGGTTTGACATCCAGGTGTAGATCCCAAAACAGGTCGAAGTACTTATCCAGGTACTGACGCATCACGGGTTTACCCGCATTCTTGGCATCAAATAGCTGATCGAAAAATTGAGTCACCTTGTCCCCATACATTGGGCGATATAAATCAGGGGTGAGGGCCGAAGCGTAAATCCGTTTTCTGCGATTATCCTCGCCTCGCTTTTCGTAACCCTGGATAAAGACCGAAAGCCCATCTTCTTCCTGATTGGGTTCCCAATCGTCGTATAGCAGACCCCAAAAGTAATAGGGCAGAGCATTCTCCTTGGTAAAGGGGAGATCGATCATGGGCAGGGAGAGCCGCTCTCCTTGGTAGGGACTGGTCAGAAAAGCAGGTATGATCGCATTCTTGATGTAATTGAAATCAAACGTGAGCGGGAGTAAGTCGCGTAGACGACTGAGCGCTGCTGCTTTTCTCTCTGGCAGTCTTGAGTTGATATCTTCCTTAATGTCTTCAGCCAGGTTGGCAAAAAAGTCAGATAAATCAGGAATCGGGAAAAAAGGCATAATCTGACCTCATAGCGATATGGAGATTTGGGTCAATTCTTGAAGTGCTTGACCTTCTCACGCTAGTCATCCTGTCGATAATTGTCTACTACCGCTTGGAGTAGACTGACTCATCTTTAGGAATAGAGTTTGGTAATCATTGAATGTATTCAATAGGTGCGTAGTCACCATCCATTAGGTGAAAGTTATCTGTGGTAAAGGGTTGTCAATATGGATCGGACAATCGCCAATTATTCAAGACTGCGCTCAGCAAGCAGCTCTTTGATAGAGGTATCCAATTGCTTGAGCTTAACGGGTTTGCTGAGATAATGATTCGCCCCAGCCTCTAAACAACGTTCTCGATCGCCCTTCATCGCTAATGCCGTTAAGGCAATGATAGGAGTCTCCCGCAAGTTTTCCTGCTGGCGAATTTGCTTCATTGCTTCTAACCCATCCAGACCAGGCATTTGAACGTCCATCAGGATCACATCTGGCTGGTGAGACAATGCCAGGTCGATCGCTTCCTGCCCATTATTGGCTACCAAAAAACGATATCCTTTTGCTTCCAAATAGGTGGAAATAGCCGTAATGTTATCAGGATTATCTTCTGCTAGCAAGATTAGAGGAGCTTGGGTATAAGTTGGATCACTAGTGTATGGAGTGGAGAGATTAACCTCAGTAGCGATCGGTGAACTTTCTGTTTGAAAGATGGAGGACACTTCCAACTCATAGGGAAGATCCACTGTGAAACAGCTCCCCACACCCAGTTCACTCGTCAGCCCAACTTGACCACCATGGAGCTCAACAATTTGTTTCACCAGAGCGAGTCCCAACCCGGTGCCTGTCTGTTGCCGATTGAGAGCACCGTCAATTTGAACAAAAGGTTTAAACAATTTCGAGATGTTTTCAGGCGCAATCCCAATGCCAGTATCTGTGATGGCGATGTGAAGAGAGGTCGGTCGAGCTGGATCCTCTGCTTGGGATAAAAGCGAAACAGCGAGGGTGACGGTTCCACCTTCTGGCGTAAACTTCACGGCATTGGTCAGCAAATTCAGCAAAACCTGCCTCATGCGGATTTCATCGACAAATAAGTCAGGCAGATGGGGTGGAATCTGGGTATTCAACTGGATATGTTTCTTTAAGGCTTGCTGTTTGACAAAGGTAAGGCTGGAGGAACAGAGTTGTTCTACGGCGACGTGGCTGTATTCGAGTTTGATTTGCCCAGATTCAATTTTGGCCACATCCAGGATGTCATTGATCAGGGATAGCAGATGGGAAGCACTCCCTTCTATCGTGTCGAGAGCTTGGAGCTGTCTCTCGTTGACGATGCCAAAGATTTCATCCTGTAGACCTTCTGTCATACCCAAAATGGCATTGAGAGGTGTCCGGAGTTCGTGGCTCATGTTGGCGAGGAATTCATCTTTGAGGCGGGTTGCCCGTTCCAGTTCGATATTGGTGACTGCGAGTTGTTGATTGCGTTCAGTGAGTTGGTTTTGGGCTTGTTGGCGTTCGGTCAACTCTTGTTGCAATTGTTCATACAGGCTTGCTTGCTGAATGGCGATCGCCAATTGGCTGCCAAGGTGTTGGGTCAGGTCTATCTCAAAGGGTTGCCATTGACGAGTTCCACGACATTGATGAATGCATAACAGACCCCATAAATTATCCCCATCCAGCAACGGCATGATTAAATTGGCACGCACCTGAAATTGGGCTAACACATCCGTATGGCATTGGCTCTCCAACTGATAAATATCCTCCATGGCAGCGTACCTACCCTGAAGGTAAAGCGGCGCATATTTTTCACCAAAACAATGATCATGGATCCGAATTGCCATCGCAGAAACAAACCCTTCGACAACGGATTCAGCCACAAATTCACCATCATCCCAATTGGAATTGGGATAGAACTTGAAGATACCAACCCGATCGGCCTGGAGTACCAGACGAATTTCCTGACAAGCAGTATCAAAGATGGTTTGTAGATCGAGGGATTGGCGAATCCGTTGGGTGATTTCCCGCAGTAGGGTTTCCCGGTCAGCCTGCTGGCGGATCTGCATTTCGGCAGCTTTACGATCGCTGATATTGGTCAAAGTGCCTATGTATCCGATCGGCTGCCCCTTGCTGTCGGTTTCAACGAGCATCTGGCAGTAGTACCAGACAATACTGCCGTCATCGCGCAAAACTCGGGCTTCATGTTGAAACGGTTTTGTTGCACCCGACTGGAACCATTGCTGGATGACAGTCTGGCTGCGCTCCCGGTCGTCAGGATGAACGGTTTCCAGCCAGCGATCGTCTAGGGCCAAGCTAGCCGGTTTCCCGGTCATTTCGCACCAGCCCTCGTTGACGTATATGCAATGTCCTTCGCGATCGAAGCGAAAAATGGCCACAGGTGCCGCCTGAGCTAGCGTGGCACAGCGCCGTTCGCTCTCCCGCAGAGCTGCTTCTGCCTGTTTGCGATCGGTAATGTCGCGCAAAATTCCCTGTACCAGGACTTCTCCGTTAATGTCAATGACATTTGCGGTAATATCCACAGACACCGTAGTACCATCCTGTCGCAAAAAAGTTACGTCCAAGGACTGAATACGTTGCCTTTGAGCCGTTTCGGCAAATGCCGTTGTGACCTTATCCAGTTCTTCAGGTGGGTGCAGTTGGGTGAAGTGGAGGGTGGGTAGTTCTGCCAGGGAGTAGCCCAACAGTGCTTCTGCTTGCTGGTTCGCTTCCAGGATGTACCCTTGAAGATTGATCAGCAGAATGGCATCGGCAGCACCCTCCATTAATCCCCGATACCGAGCTTCTCGTTCCGTTAGCATTCTGGTACGCTGGGTCACTCGCTCTTCCAGTTCAACATTGAGTTGTTCCAGGGCTTGTGCAGTGAGGAGTCGATCGAGTTCAGCCCCAGCCCGGGCGGCAAAAATAGAGAGCAGGGTTTGTGCCCAATCAGGATCCGCCAATGGGCGATCGTGAAAAATGCAGAAACTGCCCGTTGGTTCGCCCGCCGCATTACGTAGGCCCACACCGAGATAGCTTTCGACCTGTAAGTCGGTCACCAGAGCACTGCCTGGGTAGAGCGTTTGAACATTGGCAGGATGGTAGCAACTTCCAGTTTGGAGTGCCTGACGGCAATAGGGAACAGAATCGTAGGGCAAAAATGGGGGGGGACGAAGCTCACCATCGGCAAAAAAAGCCAGGACTTGAAACCCCTCTGCGGTCGCTTGCGAAACAGAAACATAGCGGACTTCCAATGCTTCGGCAATGTGACGCACCAGAGCCGGAAAGAACGCTTCGCCCGTGAAGGCAGCAGTGCCATTGATCACCTGACGCAGAGAGGTCTCGACCCGTTCTCGGTGCATTTCGGCCTCTTGCTGTTGGGTAATGTCTTGCACCGTTCCCTGTAAGATTAGAGGCGTGCTGTCCGTACTGGAGGTGGTCTCACATTGTCCCCGCACATACTTAATGCGACCATCGGGCATTAGCAAGCGATGGACAATGCTAAAAGGCTGCTGATCGCGCAGATGCTTATTAAAAGCTTCATTGAAGGTATCTCGATCGTCTGGATGCACAAACTCCCAAAAGATTTCATAGGTTGGGCTGCATTGTTGCGGATCAAGCTCGAAGAGGCGAAAAACCTCCTTGCACCAGTACAGTGTATTGTGCTGGAGATTCAGTTCCCAGTGGCCCAGATGGGCAATGCGTTGAGCTTCCTGCAAGCGTTCGGTACTCTGGCGCAGTTGGGCTTCCGCTTGCTGACGCTCTTGCAATTCAATCTGCAACTGCTCATGGGTTGAAGCCTGTTGAATGGCGATCGTCAACTGGGTTGCCAGCTTACGGAGTAAGTCAATTTCATCCGCCTGCCAATTCCGTGCTGCTTGGCTTTCTGAGACATTGAGCAACCCCCAAAGGCGATCGCCACAAAAGAGTGGCAACAGCACTTTCGCGCGAGTTTGCAGGCGGATGAGCAACTCTCGATGGCAGTCTGTCATCTCTGTGGTGTAAATGTCCGTGACCACGCGAACATGCCCTTCGCGGTAAACCTCAAGAAGCTGGGACTGGTAGCAAACATCCTGAACCTGCTCACCCAGTAGGGATAGGGTTGACTGGGTTGCCTCGGCTACCACCACACTGGACAAGTCGGGTTCAACTCTCCAGATGTTGGCGCGATCGCAGTGAATTACCTGGCGAATTTGCTCAACGGCTGTGTCCAAAATCGTTTGCAGGTGGAGCGAGGCTCGGATTGCAGTGGCCACATTCGTAATGACTTGTTCGAGCTGCAGGCGCTGATGGATGTTTGCAACGGGCTGTAGGACCTGCTGTAGGGTCTCATGGGTCACCAGTCCCACCAGGCAATCTTGCTCGTCCACAATGGGTAAATGCCGGACGTTATTTTGTTGCAGCAAATTAATGGCAGAAAAGGGATCGGTCAATGCGGACTCTCGCAGGGTTAGCACCGGTGTCATCACCTGGCTTACAGGCATTTCATCTAACAATTGCGGTTTGGCACATAAATGCACCACATCCCGTTCTGTGAAAATACCAATAACTCGGTGAGACTCTACAACGATCACACAGCTGGCGCGGGTTTCCATCTGTGCATAGTTTGCTGCTGACTGAGCAGTCAAGTTTGCCTCATCGTACGATCGCGCCTGACTCATTAGGGCGATCGCTTCCCTGACTGCAGTTTTGGGTGAGACCGTGATTGGATTGCGAACGATCGCAGTTGTTAAATCCTTGGGGATGAGATCTGTTGCCCCAGTATTGTTCAACATACTTTTGCTTGAAATTGAGTGGAGTCCTGGCAGTCATTGCAGTTTTCTGCAAAAACATTGACGGATTGAGGCAAGAAATTGACTGAAATCGGCATTCAGATTGGCTGGAACCATAGGTGATTCCGCCGATCCACTCTTCTATTGTAGGGATGAAAGCAACCTGAGTCACCTTTTGTTGCAGTTGAGGTTGCAGTTGAGTTATTAAGAGGTTTATCTGATGGCACGCCGCTCCTTTTTCGTTCATTTGTTTGATGTCACGTTCTCGGTCTGCGGTATTTTTGCAGTGGGGTTCTCCTCGATCACTCAACCTGCTCAGCCCACCGTTCAGCTTTTTTCCTATCCAACTCAAGCCGTAGCTCATTCAGGCTGGATATGGGTAAATGAACTAACTGCACAATCCGATCAGGAAGGAGAATTGGAGCAAAACGATGAGACAGACGTGAATTCGATCGGCAATGATTTAGAAACGCTGCTCCCCAAAACGGCTATGCTAAAAGGAATTTGATCCGTTAAGCCCACCCCATCAGGCATATTGAATCCCCTAAAACTCGACATTCGAGTCACATTCTCGGCTTAAAACAATTTGACCATTGGGTAACCGGTAGGCCGCTTGAGGTTCGACGATCGGATTACCTGGCTGCCAGGAATGGTTCTGTATCTCCGCATCTGGGTTGACTGGAACTGCTCGAATTTCACCCGTCGGAAAGTTAGAATGCTGAGCATCTCCCGGACGTTCTGCTAAGCCATCTGCCCCCGTAATCAAGAAGGTGCCGCCTGCTTTCGTGCGCGCAATGCAGCTATTGGCAATTAACTGATCCGCATCCACTGCATTTTCGGGTAAATCGCTAAGGCTATTTTGAATCAAACTCGTATCGGGAAACTGAATCGTGCCCGGTTGCGCTCCGGTTGCATTGACATCAGCTCTATCGTTTCCTTCTAACGTGTCCGCATTGGCGTTTGCTGCATTCGGATTGTAATTCTCGAAAAAGGCGATCGTCTCACCAAAATTAATATCTCCGCCTCGACCATCGATCGCTGCTGCAATGATGTCACTATCGTCAAACGCCACCAAAGAATCGCCATTAACCGTAATGTTGCCACCACCTCCGGCTCCCTGGGCCACGCTGGTCCGAATATCACTCTCGCCCCGCAGCCGCACATCTCCGCCAGTAACTGTGATGGCTCCGCCAGAAGACTGTTGGGCAGCAGTGACAATATCACTATCTGCGACGTTAAGCTGATCCGCTGCAATTGTAATTGCTCCAGCGCGTCCCCCTCCCTGACTGCGGGCAGAAATCGTAGCTCGATCGGACAAAGATAAATTTTCGGTATTCACTCGCACCGATCCCCCATTGCCAGTCGATCGCGATTCGGTGTTGGCAAATAGGCCGCTGCTGGCTCCCTGATTAATAATTAAATCTGACGGACGATCGGATGGGCTGAAGCGCCGAATAAATTGGTTAACGACCCGCTGCCGTTCAGCAAAATTAGGATCGCGTCCTGATAGTTCGACTTGATTCGCTGCATTTAAGGTGATGGTTCCAGCTCGGCCCTGACTGCGGGTATTGGTCACTACCTGTCCACCATTGGCCGCCTCAAATCGATCGGTATTGATCTCAATATTGCCTGCTCTGCCTTGATTGAAGGTGCTGGCTGTAACGATCGCCCCGTTATCAACGCGAAAATCTCCAGCTTGAATGTCAATATCTCCGGCGGAACCGGTTGCTCCCCGTTCTGATAGGGTGAGAATACCGCTGGAATAGCCTCTTTCATCGATACCCGACAGTGTCAGCAGATCAGCCAGGATGTCAATATCGCCCCCTGTTCCTTGACCTCCGGCAATTAAATTTCCTTCAGCATCTCGACTTTGCCGACTCACCACTGCTGCAATCTGAGACCCTCTTGCCACAGAGAGTGAATTAGTCCGCAAACGAATGTCGCCACTGTTTCCCGTTGCGCCTGAACCCACACTGCTGCTGATCGTGCTACTGTGCAAAAGACGGGTGCGGTCTCTAGATTGTATGGCAATATCACCTGCATTACCTTGTCCAAACGTACTTGTTGAGATGCGAGCGCCATTTCGGACTGTTAGTTGCCGAGTGTTCACTGTAATATTCCCCGCATCTCCTCCGGCCTCTGTGGCATAGGTTTCACTGGCGATGCCGCTGATGATTGATCGATCGGGAGAAGTGCCTGCTAGATCGATCGAGTTTGCTCTAATTCTGACCGTTCCACCTCGACCTGTGCCGAACGTGGAAGCTAGGATTGTCGCACCTGCTCGAATCTGCAGATCGTCCGTGACCACCTGCACGTTGCCTGCATTGCCTGTATCATCAGTGAAGCTAAATAGGCCGCTGCTGACGATTTGTCCATTGGAAAAGGTATTGGTCCCCGTCAACGTGATGCCATCCCGGCTATGGATATTCAAATTACCGCCCTGTCCAACGCCAAACGTAGAAGTTGAAATTTCTGCCCCACCCTGCAGCGTCAATTGCCGAGTCGAGACAGAAACATTCCCGGCATCCCCAGTTGCATCACTGCTGGTATCACTCCCCAAAAAACTGATGAATTGGCGATCGGGCGATAGACCGCTGATCTCAATCTGGTCTGCTGTGACTTTGATTGCGCCCCCCTGACCGCTATCGTAGGTCGAAGCAGTGACTGATGCACCATCTCGAATCGTGAATTGACGGGTGTTGATTGTCAGGTTGCCTGCATTCCCTGCTCCTTCTGTTTGGGTTGAAAGGGTACTGCGAAAGGATCCGCCTGTGGTTGTCGTCACGCCTGCTAATTCGATCGCATCAGCCGTAATCGAAAGGTTACCGCCTCGGCCCCGCCCCAGGGTTGAAGATTCGATCGAAGCACCATCCCTCACGGTGAGCTGTCCCGTTTCGATCTGTAGCGTACCTGCATTCCCTCCGCCAAACGTACCTGTGTTCAGGCTACTCGTTTTCCCATTTGCAGAAAGGCCACCGAGGTCAATGCTTTGATCGGCCCGAATCGTCAAATTGCCAGAATTTTGCTGACCAAACTCGCCGCTGTTTGGATCAACCGGATTGTTTGGATCTCCTGTGCTGTACTGGTCTCGCAGAGAGGTAAAGAAGTCAATTTGCTCAGGCGTAAACCCATAATTCGCTAAAACGGCTGGGCTCAAGAGGTTGATATCAAAATTATTGGTGCCGATCACACTTCCCTGCCGCACTCTGAGCTGATTCGTTTCAATCAGGGTATCTCCTCCAGCTCCTGTGCCAAATGCGGTCGTCCCCACACTACTATCATCAAGATCGATCGAATCGCTAGCTCGAATCGTCAAATTTCCGGCTCTCCCTTGCCCCAGAAATGTACTGGCCGCAATTGAGGAATTTTGAACCGTTAATCGGCCCGTGTTAATCTCAATATTTCCGGCTGCTGGGGCGGTGGGATCAGATTGTGCGCCAAGTGAAATTGCGCCTAAACTGCTGCCGTTCAATAGATTGAGTGCATCGGTCGCCGAAATGGTGAGATTTCCTGCCCGACCTTGTCCCCGGATAGAATTCGTGATGATGAGCGAGTTATTTTGATTTAAAGTATCTACAGCGATCGTCACGTCGCCACTATTGCCTGAGTCCGAAGCCAAGAGGTTGTTGCTAGAAGACCGAATCCCGGAAGAATTAGCGAGATTCAACGTTCTGGCCTGAACGTCCACATTACTGCTGCCGCCCGATCCGCCTTCCTGGACACTGCTGCTAATTTGGCTATTCGATAAACCAACTGTTCCAGTTGCTCGCACTGCGATCGGTCCTGCATTCCCCTGGCCAAACACCAATGAAGCTAAAAGCGCATCACTCAGGCTTACATCTCCAGCGGTAATGTCGATCGCTCCAGCATTCCCTGTACTGCCATTCAAAACTTTGCTGGTAATCGATCCGCCGGATTCAAGCGTCAGAGTGTTTGCATTCACAATCACGTTACCTGCATTCGTTGAAACAGTGGGAAAGACATCCTGATACAGTCCTGAACTGAGGCCATCCAATCCGATCCCAGATGCTCTGAATTCATTGGCATTGACGATCAGACGACCCGGTGAGCCCGATCGCTCAATTAGATTCGCCAGTCGGCCTCCGTTGGTTGCTGTGAACCGATTGGCATTCACGACAATTTCTGCACCCATGCCGCTCCCCACGGCCCTGGCATCATTCGTCAGCGTCACATCCGATCGCAGCCCCGTCGTTGGAAATTGCAGGCTCAGCAGATTTCCGTTAGTGGTCAGGCCGATCGATCCTGCTGCTGCCAGACCACCCAATTCAATCCGTCCATCTGTGGCGTTGAGCCGCCCCTGATCCATCGTGATATCGCCACCGACCAGCAGCAAACTGTGGTTATCCGGAACCCGCAGCCCAAATAAGCTAAGACCTAAAAAGCTTGGTCCTGCCGGTGCAACCGAGGTGTTGGTGATACTGCCAGCCGGAATCTGGTTAAACAGAAATGCAGAGGGGTTGACGGTCAACAGGGTCGGAGATGTGGGATTCGTCGCGCTGAAAACGCCCTGATCGCTAAATTGAAAAGCATTGGCGGTAGTGGCAACAAAGGAACCGCCCAGATCAAGTTGGGCATTGGGGCCAAATAAAATACCATTGGGGTTGAGCAGAAACAGGTTGGCATTGCCCAAAACCCCCAACGTTCCCAAAATCTCCGATCGATTCTGGCCCGTGACTCGACTCAAGATATTGCGTACCCCGTCTGGATTGAGGAAATAAACACTGCCGCCCTCATCCACATTGAATTCTTGAAAGCTGTGGAATAAGTTGGCACCCCGTCTGGCACCGCCATCAATTTCAAAGTCTCTGGGGCTGCGATCGATTACCCTGGATCGTTCACCGCCTAGCGTATTATCTGGAATGGGTTGTCCCCAAACAGAACTGGCAAAGTTCGTGAGTCCAACTGCCAACTCAACCCCGGTAACGATCGCCCAAATTGTTACTCCTCCACGCTGCCAATGCCAATCCATAGTGACCTCGCTTGACTGAAACAGGAACGGTATCGTTTGACTTGAGATGGACGGCTTGGATGTAAGTTTAATAACAAAATGTTGATTGTAAAGTGTATTTTGAGCGAGTTGTTTGATCGGAGTAAAAATACACCGTTTGAACAGTCCCTCAAGTTGCCATCTCTGGATGTAAGTTCTGGATTAAAGTATAGAGTAGCGCATTTTAGGTTGCAGGAGTAACAATTGGGCGGTCATCAATTCATGCCTCCTGCCGCCCGATCGAAGTGTCAACAATAGTTTGTAGAATTTAGCTTGAGCAGAGATGTGGTGGATTCCAAGTATAAAAACAGTTGGAAAACAGTCTTTAATTTTCCAAAAATCCTCTACATTGAATGCTAGTTTACCCTTATTACAACGGCAATGAAGTTACTCGGGAACGGTCAATTGGGTTTGGTTTTCAGGCGATGGCGGGTCTGGCTTTGTGCGATCGCTGCACTATTGCTGATTGGATTGTCTCCAGTGCAAGCCCAGGGAGAAATCGCGCCCAGTAACCAAATTGATGGATATCCAATCATGCTGGATGGGCAGGAATTATTTCGGGTCAAGCATGGGATTCCAGGAGCCGCCAGTGCTGAAGAGCGCGCCAAGATTATCTATGGACGGTTGATCAAGGCAGCTAATGATCCCGACATTGCTCTAGATTCGATCCAAGTCCAACCAGAAGCGGATAGTTCAGCCATCAAAGTTGGAAAAACGACGCTGCTCACCATTCGCCAAACCGATTTAGAACCAGGCCAAACCCATCAAGCGATCGCTGAGCACGTGACCATTCTTCTCAAACCTGCAATTGCTGAATATCGGCAAAGCCGTAGCGCTCACCAGCTGATTCAAGGCATCATTTTAGCAGTGCTGAGTACGATCGCCTTAGTTTTCTTTTTAGCTCTACTGCAACGTTTACTTTCTAAACTACTGATCCGTATTCGCAAAGCTCGCCGTGAGGATGCATTAGATCTCCGAATCCAGAACTTTCAAATTCTTGGTTCCCAGGCTACGAGCTACTTGCTGACTGGATTTTTGCAGGTGGCTAGGCTGGTGCTGGTTCTAGGTAGCCTTTATGTTTATATTCCGTTTTTACTCAGTCAATTTCCGACAACCAAGGAAATCGGCAGGTCTATCTTTCATAAAACAGGTAGCCAAATCGAGCAGCTCACAAACGGTCTGCTGCAATATTTGCCAAATCTGGCGATCATCGTGATTATTGGGCTGCTGACCTATTATGTAATTCAATTTGCCAAGCTGGTGATTACAGAACTGGGTCGAGATGATGCCTATCCTTGGTTTTATCCAGAGTGGATCGAACCGACCAACCGTCTGGCGACCATTCTAATCATCGCTGTGGCTTGTGTGATCGCGGGTCCCTATTTGCCCGGATTTGGTTCTCCTGCCTTCCAGGGGATTTCACTCTTCTTAGGGGCCTTGTTGACTCTCGGTTCTTCCTCTGCGATCGCCAATACGATTTCTGGGATCATTCTGATCTATACCAGGGCTTTTCGGATTGGAGACATGATTCGAATTGGTGATATCACAGGCGAGGTGATCGAAAAATCTCTGTTTGTCACCCGATTGCTCACCTTCAAACAGGAAGTGATTACCATCCCGAATTCTTCAGTGCTGAACAGCAATGTTGTGAACTTCAGCGCCATCTCTCGTGAAAAGAAAAGCCATCTTGTTTTGCACACCACTGTTACGCTGGGTTATGACCTACCCTGGCGTCAGGTGCATGAAGTGCTGATCCAGGCTGCCAAGGCAACCGGCCATATTCTGTCCCATCCCACGCCATTCGTGCTGCAAACCAGCCTAAATGATTTTCATGTCAGCTATGAGCTCAATGCCTTTACCGCTCATCCTCAATTCATGCCGCTAATCTATTCCGAGCTGCATCAAAACATTCAAGACTATTGCAACCAGGCGGGAATTGAGATTCTGTCGCCAGGATTTTCGGCCCTCAGAGATGGCAATCACTCCACGATTCCAGCCGATTATTTACCTGAAAACTATATCTCGCCCATGTTCCAGATACACAGTTCTAGTCCTGACGGCAAGAAACCTTAGCAAAACTTCAGAGGCCGATCGCACGAGATGGTAGGTCTTTCTGCCTAAAGATAGAAATGGAACCGCGTCTTTTGGCAGATAATTTGTCATAGCGTCTATTATTAGATCTGATTGGGAATCTCAGTTAAATTCCGGCGATTTCAATTCAGATGAACCAATGTCACTTCCATCAGCAAATCTCACCAAGCATCGCTCACACCATTTCCTAGAGGAACTCAACCAATTGTGATCAGGGCAATGGTGACCAGGAGAATGGTGATTATAAAATGGGAAAAGCATGGCTATCTGCTGGTTTGAAGCCGTTACGCGGTTCAGGAGGCTGGAGGGTTCATGATCAGCCAGCGTAAAGTGCTTGTTATTGATGATACGCCAGAAGACCAAGAACTCTACCGACGCTATTTGCAATACGATCCCGACTATCTTTACACGATTGTGGAGGCTACATCGGGACGGCAAGGATTAGCGCTTTGGCAGCACCACCAGCCTGACATCATATTGCTCGATTATCGGTTACCGGATCTAGATGGTCTCGAATTCCTGACTCAGTTGCGCAACCTGACCCAACAAACCGTTCTGCCTGTCATTTTGGTCACAGGACAGGGTAATGAAGTGATTGCGGCTCAGGCTATCAAAATTGGAGCGCAAGACTATTTAGTCAAGGAGCAGATGACTCCAGAACGGCTTCAGCGAGCTATCCAGGCAGCTCTAACCACGCTGCAATTGCAGGCACAACTGCAACAGCATATCGACCAGGAACGGTTCATTGTTGATATCACCCGAAAAATTCACCGATCGCTCAACCTGGATGAAATTCTGCAAATTCTGGTGACTGAAGTGCGGCAGTTTCTTCAGACCGATCGGGTTTTCATTGTGCGTGCCCAACCAGACCAAACAGGTACGATGATTGCCGAATCAGTTGGGGCAGAGTGGCGATCGCTGTTGTCTGACGCTGATGCTGCTGAGGATGGGAAGGCTGATCGGGCCTATCTGCTGCAATTCTGGATGCAGCAAGGGATGCAACAAGGCCAATTTGCATCACCATTGGATGCGATCGGGTTAGGCGAACATTATGTTGAATCCTATGGGCAGGCATGGAACACCACGGCATTTACTCCAAATGGGGAGCGTTGCGATTCATTCCCGGTTCACCTGTTGGACCAGCTCCAGGTCAAAGCGAATTTAATGGTGCCAATCCTTTATGAAGACCAGTTTTGGGGATTACTGATTGTTCAGCACTGTGCCGCCGATCGCCTATGGCAACCCACAGAAGTGGACTTGCTTCAACAACTCACCAGCCAGATGAGTATTGCCATTCGGCAGGCAGAACTCTACCAGCAGGCGCAACATGAACTTGCTGAGCGCCAACAGGTGGAACGGGCCTTACGCCGTGCCAATCGTCGGTTTGAGCTGGCTGCTGCTGCTGTCAATTGCCTGATTTATGAATGGGATGTGCAGACCAACCTGGTAGAGCGATCTCAGGGGCTGATTCAACTGCTCGGCTATACTCCAGAAGAAGCAGGTAACACAGCAGCCTGGTGGAGTGAACATGTCCACCCAGATGATTTTCAGGCAATCCATGCCGATTTTATTGCGAATCTGGTGAAGCTCGATCGATATTGCAGTGAATATCGAGTCCGCCATCGAGATGGGCATTACATCTGGGTCGAAGATCAAAGTATGATTGTTCGCAATCAGATGGGGCAGGTGATTAAAGTAGTTGGCAGCACCAGGGATATTACCGATCGCAAACAGTCAGAAGCCGAACTTCAGGCCAGCCGTGCTCAACTGCAACAGCAACTGGCTGAAATTGAAGCGATCTATCGCACTGCCCCGATCGGTCTGAATGTGTTGGATCCTGACCTGCGGTTTATCCGGATCAATCAGCGATTAGCAGATATCAACGGTTATTCTGTGGAAGACCATATAGGCCGCACCGTACAGGATTTACTGCCAGATTTAGCGGATGCAGCAACCGCAATTTTGCGTCCTATTTTGGAAACGGGAGAACCTCGGCTGAATGTAGAAATTCAAGGGGAAACTCCAGCTCAACCTGGCGTAATGCGCACCTGGTTAGAACATTTTTTGCCGCTTAAAAATGGGGACCGGGTGATCGGCATCAGTACGGTCTGCGAAGAGATTACTGAGCGTAAACAGGCGGAAGCCGAACGAGAACAACTGCTGCTGCGGGAAAAAATGGCTAGAGCTGAAGCAGAAAGGGCCAACCGCATTAAAGATGAATTTCTAGCGATCCTTTCCCATGAATTGCGATCGCCCCTCAATCCGATTTTGGGCTGGTCTAAATTGCTACAAACTCGTCAGTTTGACCCAGATAAGACGACGGAAGCACTTGCGGCGATCGAACGTAATGCCAAGCTGCTGACTCAGCTGATTGATGATTTGCTGGATGTGGCAAAAATTCTGCGGGGCAAAATGAGCCTCAATGCTGCTCCTGTCAATTTAGCATCTGTGATCGAAGCTGCGATCGATACGGTGAAAACGGCAGCAATTGCCAAATCAATTCAGCTCCATGCCGTTCTACCCAACATTGGACAGGTAACGGGAGATGCAACGCGGTTGCAGCAAATTGTTTGGAACATCCTCTCGAATGCAATTAAATTCACGCCTCCCCAGGGTCAGGTAAATATTTCCCTGGAGCAAGTGGAGGGGCAAGCCCAAATTACGGTGAAGGATACGGGTAAAGGCATCAGCCCTGGCTTTCGTCCCTACTTGTTTGAATCGTTCCAGCAAGAAGATATTTCGACCACGCGCAAGTATGGCGGTTTGGGGCTGGGATTAGCGATCGTTCGTCACCTGGTTGAAGCTCACGGCGGCACCATTACGGCGGATAGTCCTGGGGAAGGGCAGGGCGCAACGTTTACAGTTCGATTGCCGTTGTTGAACACGCAGCAGGCGATTGATGTGGCGAGCGGACCGATCGAGACCGAACCTGTATTGACTGACCTGCGGGTATTAACGGTGGATGATGATGAGGATGGGCGTGAGTTACTTAAGGTATTGCTGACACAATATGGCGCAGAAGTCATGGCGGTCTCTGATGCGGCTGAAGCTTTAGCGGCATTAGCAGCGTTTCAACCCCATGTTTTGATGAGCGATATTGGCATGCCAGAGGTGGATGGCTATACGCTGTTGCAACAGATCCGGGCTAGATCGGCTGTAGCTGGAGGGCAAATTCCGGCGATCGCGTTGACGGCCTATACGAGTGAAGCTGACCAACAAAGAGCTTTAGAGGCCGGATTCCAACTCCACCTGGCAAAACCGCTCGATCCCCAGCAAGTTATTCAAGCCATTATGATGTTACTTGCAGAACGCTCTGGTTGATCGATCGGTATTTCTCTATATACAAGATTGATAGATATCTATGTTTAATTTTTAGGGATAATTTCTCCGATCGCTTCAGAAAAACTGAAGAATCAGCGTGAATAAATTTCTAATTACTATCCTATTAACCAGCAGAAACATCACTGTCTATTTTTTGTGGTTTCTGACCTGTTGAATCATTGGAGCATCAAACCTATGGGTAAGAAAAAAGGCAAAGGCGAAGGTAAAGAAACGGGAGACAAGTGGGGAGATGGCATCAACTGGAAAACAACTGATTTTGTTCCAGCCTGGAATCTAGATGAAACCTTCCAACCAGGAGATGGGGTGCCTTTTAGTACCGAGCTTCCAGCAGGACAATCCCAGCTTTACCTGCCTTTGTTTATTAACAATGATAATGAGCAAGATGGCACAGATATCCTGATTCTGACGCTCGATAGCGACGAAACATCGGTTGGATTTAGTCAGGAAACTTACCTCCTGAAGGAAAGCTGGGATACTCAAGCAGGCGGTGCTGGGTTTGTTGACTTTAGCGTTGATTTGCTGATGAGTAAAGATGGGGCCGGCAATTATCAGCTCTCTGTGAATGGAGAACCTTCCGATGCGCTGTCGAAAATGTATCTGGTGAATGGCGCAAGTCGTCCTAATGACACGCCCAAACTGGTGGCTGGCAGTGGCTTAAAACAGGCGATCGTACTGATTGAAGATGCCGATAGTCCTGCCCCGGTTCAGTTTGGAGATGGCAACGATTTCTATTTTGGCAGTGACGATATTGATGTCGTTTATGCCGGAGCTGGTAAAGATAAAATCTGGGGCAAAGGAGCAGACGATACTTTACGGGGGGAATCCGGAGATGATGTCCTCAAAGGCGGAAATGGGGATGATGCCCTATTTGGTGAGGCGGGTAACGATATTTTGAAAGGTGGGAATAGCAACACGGATGCTTCTGGCAGTTCGTCTGTGGCGGCAGACTTTTTAGTCGGGGGTTCAGGCGATGATATTCTCTATGGTGGAGCAGGTATCGATGTCCTCTATGGCATGAGCAACGACGATACCCTGTATGGTGGTACATCAGAAGATATTTTATTTGGCGGCAATGGCAATGATGTGCTGTTTGGAGGATCGGGTGGAACAGACCGAGATCAGTGGTTAGCGGGCGGAGATGGCGATGATGTCATTTTTGGGGGAGTCGATCGCGATGATCTGTACGGTGGGAATGGCAATGATCATCTGGAAGGAGAGGATGAGAGTGATTTTCTTCAAGGAGATGGTGGCGATGATTTCCTGGATGGTGGAGACGGCGCTGATTTGCTCAATGGTTACGGGAATACTTTGACCGAACAGGGCCAAATTGATATTTTGGTGGGCGGTAGTGAAGCAGATACCTTCAGCTTGGGCGGATTCTGGGGGGTTTCCTATGTGGAAGTTGGCGATGGCTATGCGGTGATTGCAGATTGGGAGGTTGGGGTTGATAAATTTCAGGTCACAGGCAATCTTTTCCAATACAGCCTGGAGTTTAAGAATGTTCTCGGCACTGGTCTTGATGATACGGAAATCTACTACACAGACAGTTCCGGGAATCGTGATCGAATTGCGATTGTCCAAGACACCACTGCAATTGATTTAGCAATCGATTTCACAACGGTATAAGTTGGCTGATATTCTGAACTAGAACATGCTCAGCAGGAAAATGCCCATGCAACGGTTTCATCGCAGATTTCCAATTGACTGCGCTCTGCCGCTTAGCAGCTTCCTGCTGGGATCTTTGATAAGCGCTCAACCTGGCCTTGGTCAAATTCAGCCCGATCGCACGTTAGGCAATGAACGATCGGTCGTAGAACGCAATCGCATAATTCGCGATCGATCGGCAGATGTGATTACAGGCGGAGCGATTCGAGGAAGAAACAATCTGTTTCATAGCTTTCGAGAATTTAATGTTAACCAGGGTCAGCGAGTTTATTTTGCAAATCCAGCAGGTATTGACAATATATTTACTCGCATTACAGGTAATAATCCTTCTCGAATTCGCGGTTTGTTAGGTGTTGATGGCTTGGCAAATCTATTTTTGTTGAATCCTCACGGAATTTTATTTGGTCCAAGTTCATCGCTCGATATTCGCGGATCTTTTTTGGCTACTACTGCGGATAGTATTATTTTTGACAAAGATATTCAATTCCGTTCAGATGGGACTCAAACGGATACGTTGTTGCGAGTCAGTGTTCCTATTGGCTTGCAGTTTGGGGCAAATCCTGGCGCAATTGTTAATCTCTCTGCACACCAACTTCCTGATGAACAGATTGGCCCCCCTTTCTCTTCCGATGATCCTTATGTGGGTTTAAACCTACCTGTGGGTCAAACTTTAGCGCTGGTTGGTGGAGATATCACCCTGAACGAAAGTGATCTAACGGTGCCGAATGGCCGAATTGAATTGGGAGCTGTTGCCAGTGCCGATCGGGTTCAGCTGACCCAAATTCCGCAAGGCTGGAAGTTGACCTATGGCGATGTGCAGCGATTTGGTAATATTCAGCTCAGCAATATTTCGGATGTCGATGCGAGTGGAATTGGCGGTGGGTCGATTCAGATACAGGCCGATCGAATTCGCTTGAGTAATTCGACAATTCGCACAAATACATTAGGTGCAGACCAAGGTGGTAATTTAATTATTCGCGCGAATCAAATAGTAGTGCGGGATAGCGGACAAATCATCGTGAACGCTACATCGATCGGGAATGGCGGCGATTTGCAGATCAGGGCAACCGATTTTATCCATTTGATAGGGGCTGCTTTTGATGGTGAAAGTGTTAATCCGAGTGGTCTATTTGTCCGTAGTGCACTTGGAGCAGAAGGAAAAAGCGGCAATATTTCTATTGCAACAGGTGAATTACAAATTCAAGATGGGGCACAAATTAGTACTCGTACTCAGGCTAGCGGCAATCCTGCCGGAGTCGCTAATACGGGCCGCATTACCATTCGGGCTTCAGAGATTGAAATGAGTGGGGTAACGCTGGTTCGGGGTGAACCTCTGCTTGATCCCTATGGAGCAACCGTTCCCAGCAGCATTTCTACGTTCACAGATTCTAATCGACGGGCTGGAAATTTAACGATTACGACCGATCGATTGCAATTACGAGATGGCGCAACGCTGCAAACTTCAACTTTAGGCAGCGGTAGGGCTGGAAATTTAACGATCCGGGCGACTGACTCGATCGAGGTGACCGGAACAGCTAGCGGGACAACGGTGCCCACTGGTTTGGTCAGTTTTTCCGGTGGGATCGCGGGGACAGAGATTGGCCCGGAGCCGGAGCCAGATGCTACAGGACGCGGCGGTCGGCTGGAAATTACCACACAGAAACTTACCGTTCGAGATGGGGCTGTCGTGGCGGTGGGCAGCTCGAATCCGACTGATAATGATGGCATTTCAGGTAATTTGCGAGTTCAAACAGAAACTTTGAAATTAGACGATCGGGCGTTACTGACGGCTGCGACTGAGTCGGTCGATGGGGGGAATATTCGCTTACAGGTTGGTCATTTGCTAACGTTACAGCGCAATAGCACGATTTCGGCCAGTGCCGGGAACGATCGAACCGGAGGGGATGGGGGGAATATCAACGCAAATGCAGATTTTATCTTTGCAGCTCCATCACAAAATAGCGATATTATTGCAAATGCATTTGAAGGGGCAGGCGGGAACATCACCCTATCAGCTGAGAGTATTTTGGGTTTAGCAGAACGAAAGGCAACGCTGGATAACCAGACGAATGATATTGATGCCAGCTCTGAATTTGGCACTCCAGGAACGGTAATTATTAATAGTCCTAATCTGGACTTCCGGCAGGATGCAATTTCTCTCCCTGTGCAGCCTGTTCGCAGCTATTTGGCTCAGGGATGCCAGATCGAAGGTGGTTCCACACCTGCTGCGTTTTTTAATACTGGTCGTAGTGGCCTACCGATCAGCCCTTACGAGCCAATCAGCGAAACTGATATCTTAGCTGACCTGCGATCGCCCCATCTACCATCCAATTACCCATTGACAGAAGCGACAGGATGGAGAGAAACCGCAGGCCAAATTATTTTGGTATCAGAATCGCCGACTCAATCAAACCATTGTCAATTCCGCGAATTGGACTAATACTCAATTTCGATCGCAAAACTGCGAATCTTGCCAGAATCCTGGGAGGCTTTGTCCGCTACCTCTAAGGTCCAGCTACCCTGTGGACTTTTGCCCTCTAACGCTTTGAGTACCGTTGCATTAACGCGATCGTAGGTTTTTTGAAGATTTTTAGTTCCTCCTCCAGTTCGGTTATGCAAAACGATTGGATCGATCGGCAATGGCGATTTCAATGTCACCATCAAATCGCCAATGTAGGTATGTTCAATATCCACAGTGACTTTCACTGACTTAATCGGTTGAGTCTCAGCAACGCTCAGCGCCAGCTTGCCAATCCCCATATCTGGAACGGGCACATCCTGGACCACTCGGTAAACATGGGATGGCGTTGGTTTGGGTGGAGCTGCCAGCTCAACGGCTCGACGAGCATTCAAACGACCATAGCCATAATATGGGCTACGGCCTGTGGCATCATAGGCTCCGTTTGCCTGATCGATCGGGTCACAGGATCGTTTCAAAATGTCGCGCACCTGATCCCAACGCAGATCGGGATTAACTGATAGGACCAGTGCTGCAACCCCTGCGGCTCCAGGACAAGCGCTTGACGTGCCGCCAAAGGAGTTGGTGTAATTACCTGCTGCATCTCCCTGCCGCACATTGCCCGTATTGTAGCCTGCCCTGCCCGATCGATCGGTGGTCCAGATGCCGGGAGTTTTCGAGGGCTGACCATCGCTGCTGGGGAAGGCACACCAGACCGCTTTGCCAAAATCGCTGTAGGCACTGCGCTGGCTCTGATCGTTGCAGGCTGCAACCGCGATCACGTTACGGTAGCTGGCATATCCATCGTTATCTACACTCTCATTCCCATTGCCTGCCGCAAACAACACCACGCAACCTTTACCGTTTCGCCCATTGTTGATCGCATAATCGATCGCCAACCGAGTTGAATCAGGGATAGGAACCACTTGATTATGGGCTGGATCGCTTGGGTCAAACCAGCGACCATCGGCAGGACCCCAGCTACAGGAAATCACGTCGGCTCCGTTCTGAGCGGCCCAAACAAAGGAATCGGCTTCAGCTTGCGATCCAAGGGCAGAGACAAAGCGGATTGGCATCAGTTTTGCACTGGGTGCGACACCAGAAGCGCCAAAATTGCCATTTGCGCAGGCGACTCCGGCACAGGCCGTCCCGTGATTATCGGATTGCACCGGACGCGGATCGTTTGTTTGGCGGGTGACATCCCTTGGAGCCACGATTTTGTTTGAGGAGCGAAATTCTTCGTGATCGATATCCACTCCGTCGTCGATAATTGCGATCGTCGTTCCGGCCCCGACTGTAATTTTCCAGGCTTCCTCTACATTGGCACTGGCTTTGATTTCTTGGCCTTGAATCGTCGTGGTTTTGAGATGCCACTGGTCTGGAAACGCTTTACGTTTGCGTAGTTCACTTACCAGCTCTGGATGGCAATATTCAACGGTTGGTTCTTGCAATAGGCGATTAGCAATCTCAAACACTTCTAGACCCGTACCTTCTGGTGTGCCGACAAAATAAGCGTTGCGAGCATATTCTAACTGTCGCTTGATCGTCAGGCTATAGCGTTGAAGTGTGGCTTCACAATCGCTGGCATCTTCGTCATCATGAAATTTAACAAACAAATTTTCGGTGTAAACGACTGGCTTATTGGCCACCGGATCGACCAGTGCTCGACCGGCGAACTGCACGGTTGGCTCAGCTTTCAACATCTGTCGAGCTGTATCGCGCAATGTTGGGTCTTCCTGGGGTGATTTGGTGCATAGCACTTCTACCCCTGCATCGGGAAAGCGATTTACTACCTCAAACTGAGACAACACCCCTAGTGTTTCGGGCGACAGCGGGGTTGCTTCATAAGTATTCGTGCGTAAAACGGGCGATCGATCATGACTGCGCACAACCACACAATCACTGCTTATCTCATAGTTATGGACTTGTCCGTTCTCTCCACCATATTGAACGCTGACCATGCTAAACTCCTTTGTTGTAGTGCTCCTATTGCAATTTCTCTTGGCAAACTAGCCATTTTTCATCAATTGCATCGGATTGATATGCTTCATCCTGATGGGTCTTTTTAGTTGTTGGGCTTGTGATCAAACAATGATGGACAAAAGATGTGAGCGAAGCTATGAGATATGTTGGTTTAAATTCCCACGCAGACACTCCATCTTAGGCAATACTGCGCCATTCTAACGGCTGATCTGGGTGAGTTGGTAGGATTTGTTAGAGAACGCAAAACTTACGGTAATTTTTGGCTGCGTATCAGTCTGTCCAGCAGATCGCAATTACCCTTGATCTGGCGTTTGCCTGAGTCTCAAGCTATAACAGATGGCATCACCGAAATGATAGAGCGTGAACTGTACCATCAAAATTACAGTTCTGGGACAGGGTTGGAGAACAGGTTTCTTCTTCCCAAATTTAGGCATTTCATCAGCGGTTTTCTCAGCAGAATCAGTGCTGGTGTATGGCAGTGACGGCAATGCAGCAAACTCAGCAGGGTGGCAGCGATATGAACAACGAGCATGACAACGGACAAAGCGATAATATTGGCAGCGACAGAATTAGCGATGGGATGCCGATACCAAAGGTGCGGTTGCCGGAGAACTTTGTGCCGCGATCGGATGCCTTGAATGTGGTGAAAGAAAAGCTGCTGGCAGAGGACGATCGAACTCTTGTTGTCAGCGCCATTTCGGGGCTGGGCGGATTGGGTAAATCGGTATTGGCGGCGGCAGTGGTGCTGGATGCTGAAGTGCAAGCCCGCTTTCCTGATGGCATTTTGTGGGTGACGCTGGGCCAAAATCCGGATTTGCAGACAATGCTGGGCGACTGGATTCGGGAGCTGGATAAGTCGCGGGAGGCGTTTAGTGCTAACACGCTGGAGTCGGCATCGCGCTATTTGCACAATCTGCTGGCGGAACGGCGGATGTTGCTGGTGGTGGATGATGTTTGGAATGCAGCTCATACACAGTGGTTTCGAGTTGGAGGTGCAGGTTGCCGGGTGCTGGTGACGACTAGAGAAGCCCAGATCGAGGGAGCCGACTATTATCCACTGGATTTAATGTCGCCGGATGAAGCAGTTGCCCTGGTGCGGCAGAAGTTGAAATCGCAGTGGCGACCAGAGCAGGAGGCAGAAGTGAAAGCCGTTGCCAAACTATTAGGCTACTTGCCACTGGCGCTAGATTTGGCTGCGAATCAGGTGCGTGATGGCTTGACTTGGGTTGAATTGCGATCGGCGTTTGAGGTGGAGCGGCGGACTGTGGCGCTAGAGGGGTTGGACCAATCAGAAGCCTGGGAGCACCTGGATGAGGAACAGCAACGCAAATATAGCCTGCGAGCCTCCTTCAACTTAAGTTTGCGGCGACTGGAGGCAGAACAACTGCAGCAGTTTAGTTGGCTAGGAGTGCTGCCAGAGGATGTGAATTTAGAGGCGACGGCTCCCGCCGTCCTGTGGGACTTACCCCTTTTGCAGGCGGAAAAGATTCTGCTGGACTTGCGGCAACGATCGCTACTCACGGATGGGGTCACAACTCTTGACGGCATATCCACCTATCATATCCATGACCTGATACATGATATGGCCCGCAGCCTGATCGAAGCAGGCATCCTCGATCTCCCCAACCAAAATTCAAAATCCGAAATCCAAAATCTCCCTCTGGCACATCGGCAATTCCTAGAACGCTACCGAGAGTGCGCGACAGATCATCGTTGGGATCGTCTACCGAATGATAGCTATATTCACCGTCATTTGTCCTGGCATTTAGAGCAGGCTAATTGGGCTGATGAGCTGCATGGGCTACTGGCAATAAGCGATGAACAGGGCCACAATGCCTGGTTTGAGGCTTGCAATCGAATTGGCCAACCTGCAATTTTTGTGGAAGATGTAGTGCGGGCATGGCGACTGGCGGAACAAACTTACGAACAGGCACCCACTGAATCGATCGTTCTGCAATGTCGCTATGCATTGGTTACGGCCACGCTGAATAGTTTAATTAGTAATTTGCCGATCGACCTGATGATAGAGTTCATCGAGCACCAGTTCTGGACGGTGGAGCAGGTTTGGGCTTATGTAGAGCAGATGCAGGAGGAGGGCAATGTTGCTAAAGCGATTTATGCGTTAGCGCCCTATCTATCTAAGTCGCTGTTTCAAGTTGCTGTAGATAAAGCTAGAAAAATTCAAGATGAGAAAATTGAAGATTGGTGCAATCGGGACAGAGTGCTAAAGAAACTGGCCCAAACCGATGGTGCTGATTTTGAGATGCGGTTAAAGGCAGCTCGATCGATTCGGTATGCATCTAGTCGGGCAGAGTCATTGCGCAGTCTGGTCCAAATCGATCGGACTTACTTCCCTGAAGCGCTAGAGGCAGCCCGATTGATTCAAAATGAGCGCAGTCGGGCAGAGTCATTGCACAGTCTGGCTCAAATTGATCGAACTTACTGGCCTGAAGCGCTAAAGGCAGCCCAAGCAATTCGGAATAAGTTCGATCGGGCATGGGCATTGAGCAATTTAGCCCTGATCGATCAGACTTATTTTTCTGAAGCGCTAAAGGCAGCCCAAGCAATTCGGGATAAGTTCGATCGGGCATGGGTATTAAGCAATCTGGCCCAGGTCAATCGGACTTACTTTCCTGAAGCGCTAAAGGTAGCCCAAGCAATTCGGTCCGAGTACATTCGAGCAAAGATATTGTATAAGCTGGCTCAAGCGGACGAGGCTGATTTCGCGACACGTTTAGAGGCAGCTCGATCGACTCACAATGAGTTCATATGGGCAGAGGTATTATGTAGTTTGGCTCAGATCGACGGGACTTACTTCCCAAAAGCGTTAGCGGCAACCCGATCGATTCGTGATGAGTATGGTCGGGCAGAGGTATTGCGCGATCTAGCCCAAATCGATGGGACTTACTTTTCTGAAGCGTTAGCGGCAGCTCAAGCAATTCAGCATGAGGTTAAACGGGCAGAGGCATTGTGCAGTTTAGCCCTGATCGATCAGACTTATTTTTCTGAAGCACTAAAGGCAGCCCAAGCAATTCATTATGAGTCTGATCGGGCGCGGGTCTTGAGCAGGCTGGTCCAAGTCAATGATGCTGATTTCATAGCACTGTTAGAGACAGCCCGATCAATTCGTGATGAGTATAGTCGGTCACAGATATTATGCGGTTTGGCCAAAATCGATGGAGCTTATTTCTCTGAAGCGTTAGAGATAGCCCGATCGATTTCGCATAAGCACAGTCGGCTAAATATATTGCGCAATCTGGCTCAAATCGATGGGATTTACTTTTCTGAAGTGTTAGAGGCAACTCGATCAATTCATGATGAGTCCGATCGGGCAATGGCATTGTCCAGTTTGGCTCAGCTCGATAGGACTTACTTTTCTGAAGCGTTAGAGGCAGCTCGATTAATCCAAGATAGGTCTGATCGAGCAGAAGCATTGTACAGTCTGACCAAAATCAAGGGGACTTACTTGCCTGAAGCGTTAGAGGTAGCCCAATCAATTCAAAATGAGGATAGTCGGAGACGCATATTATGCAGTCTGGCTGAGCAAGCGCCCGAAGTGCTCAGCAACTCTCTTTCCAATTTCTCCCTGGATAGCCTGTCCTACTCTGACTGGCAAACATATCTGCATATCCTTGCTCACCACAAACGCTCAGAGCTGATGCTAGACCTCGTTACCCTCTATCCTGCAATTGTTCATCTTGGGGGTGAAACTGCTATGCGGAGTGTGGTGGATGTAATGTGGGAGATTTGTGAGCAGTGGAAGTAAAGGAAGAAGGGGAGAAGGAGGTGAGGAATTAACTGAGGCATTGCCACGATGCAGCAGCTGGGTGAGTGATTGCAAAACTGCATCGTCAAAATCATGGTTCTGAGACGGTTGCATCTTGAAAAACCTGGCTCAGGCAAGTTAACCCTTGCGAAACAAAGCCGAGTTCTTCCGGTGATAGATCGCTGAGTAGCTTGGCGATCTTTTGTCGCGTAGCCTGCCGCATTCTTTCTAAATCCTCACTGCCCGTTTGTGTTAGCTGGAGCCGGACATGCCGCCGCTCTTCGGGATCTGCGGATCGATCGACCAATCCGCGTTGGACTAGGCGATCGACCATTGTGGATGCGGTGGCTCTCGTCACTCCCAAATGTTCAGCCACCTCCGATAAAGATGATTCTGGGTGTCGCCGCAAAAAAGCCAGAACCCGAAATTGGGGAACTGAAAGAGAAGCTTCTCGCTGACTTCGCATTTCTGTGCGCATGAATTGCATGATCGGATGAATGGTATCCATCAGAGCAGCAGCGCATTGATCGGGCGTTGGCAATTGATAAACGGAAGCGGAATTTTGCAGGTCCATAAATTTAGGAGTGTGTCGAAAGACAAAGTTTCACGAATCAAAGTTCTATTGAGGTCCAGGTACCACGCTAGCGTAGGATCTACCTCTTCAGGAAGAAGACTTCAGGAAGAGCACCATCAGCGCAAAAAGTATGCAACACTAACAGTTAGTTATACTAACTAATTAAATAGTAGTGGGTTCTAGACCGAATTTCTCGATTGGATCAGCTCATCTCAACCTTGCTTTCAGTCTGCCTCAGGTCCCATGTCTCAGCGAACTCAACGATTTCTTGCCCCTTCCTGCTCGATGACTCCTCACTGGCGATTCACTGCAATCCGATCTTTCAGGCAGTGCTTGCTGCTGATTTTGACATTAGGCAGCTTAACGGCTTGTGCTGCCTCCGAGGCTCAATCGCCTTCTGGGGGAGGTGAAAAACGGGCTGTGCCAATTGTTGCAGCAGTTGCTAGCCGCAAGACGATGCCGCTGTTGGTGCAAACGACGGGAACCGTGCAGGCTTACTCCACGATCGCGGTCAAATCCCAGATTGAAGGCATGTTGATGCGAGTGAATTTCCAGGAGGGCCAGAGGGTGCAGAAGGGCGATTTGCTGTTTCAGATTGATGCTCGTCCTCTCCAGGCGGCATTGGCTCAGGCTCGATCCGATCGCGCAAAGGCGATTGCCCAGGTCGCTCAAGCCCAGGCCCAATTAGCTCAGGCCCAGGCTCAGGTAAATCAGGCGAAAGCAACGGTGGCCAAGGATGTAGCCCAGGCTCGCAATGCTGATGTGCAGGCCCAACGCTATGAGAGTTTGCTGAATCAGGGTGCGACTAGCCGAGAACAGGCCGATCAGTTTCGCACCACGGCAACTGCTCAACAAGCTACTGTGACCGCCGATCAGAGTGCAGTGGGGAATGCTTTAGCGGCAGTTGAATCTGCCAGAGCGAATTTGCAAAGCACGCAGGCCGCCGTGACCGCCGCCGATGCCGCTGTTGATAATGCTCAGGTGCAGCTTTCCTATGCCTCCATTTATGCCCCCTCAGAAGGGCAGCTCGGTCAGTTGAATGTGAATCAGGGCAATTTGGTGGAAGCCAACAGTTCGATGCCGCTGGTTACCATCAGCCAGATCCAGCCGATTTATGTGGAGTTTTCGATCCCGCAGCGTCAATTAGCCGATCTGAAGCGATATCAGGCTAGCGGCAGTCTACGCGTTGAAGCGAAGCCGCCTCAAGATCAGGGAGCAGCAGCTCAAGGGGAACTCGTGTTTGTCGATAGTGGAGTCGATGCCACAACCGGCACGATCAAACTCAAAGCCCGCTTTGCCAATCAAGATGGCCGATTGACCCCAGGTCAGTTTGTGAATGTGGTGCTACAGCTGACTCAAGAACCCAACGCGATCGTAGTGCCTGCTCCAGCGCTGCAAACCGGACAGCAGGGGGCGTTTGTCTATGTGATTCAGCCTGATCAAACCGTTGAGGCGCGCAATGTCACCATGGGTCAAACAAATAACAATCTCACCGTGATCAAAACTGGACTTCAGGTGGGCGATCGGGTTGTGGTCGATGGTCAGTTCAACCTCACCCCAGGCGCAAAAGTTCGAGAAGGAGCGGCAACGGAATCACAGTAATAAATGTTCTGGTATTTCTAAGAAAAGGCAAAAGTAAATTTATGAATGAGACTAAAAGTGATGTTAGTTTGATTACAGCTAGAGACGATCGCCCAATTATTCTGGAGACTCAGGGTCTAACGCGCAAATTTCACCAGTTCACGGCAGTCGATCGGCTTGATTTGACGGTTTCATCTGGCGAGATTTTTGGCCTACTGGGTCCCAATGGGGCGGGTAAGAGCACCGTGATCAAAATGCTGACTACGTTGCTGCCGCCAACTGCAGGACGGGCAAAAATTGCCGGATTTGATATTCGGGGTCAGGCGGCTCAGGTGCGTCGTCAGATTGGCTATGTGCCTCAATCGCTATCGGCTGACGGAACATTAACGGGATACGAGAATCTGCTCATTTTCGCCAAACTCTATGACATTCCCCATCGGGTTCAGCGGGTCCGAATCCGAGAAGCTCTGGAATTTATGGGATTACAAGAAGCTGCCGATCGATTAGTCCGCACCTATTCCGGCGGCATGATTCGTCGCTTAGAAATTGCCCAAGCAATTCTACATCAGCCTGCTGTGCTGTTTTTAGATGAACCGACCGTGGGACTTGATCCGCTGGCGCGTAGCGTTGTGTGGGAATTAGTGCAGCAGCTTCGCACCAACTATGGCACAACGGTGTTCTTGACGACGCATTTTATGGAGGAAGCAGACAGCCTCTGCCACCGAGTTGCGATCATGCACCAGGGCAGCGTCATCGTCATGGATACCCCTGATCGGCTGAAAGCGTCGCTGGCTCAAGCAAATCCCACTTTAGACGATGTTTTCATTCACTATACCGGCAATCCACTTGAATCGGGAGGAACTTATCGTGACACTTCAAGGCTCCGACGCACCACTCAACGATTGGGTTAAACCCAGCCCATTTCAAGCCGATCGCCCCCTATCTGCTTTACGCCAACTCATTCGCAAAACCCTAGTCATTGCTGAAATTGAAGTCCGCAAATTACGTCACGATCCCAGCGATCTGTTGCTTCGTGCTGTTCAACCTGCGCTCTGGCTCTTGATCTTTGGTCAGGTCTTTACCCGGATTCGAGCCATTCCTACAGGCAATCTGCGCTATTTAGATTTTTTGGCTCCCGGTATCCTGGCCCAAAGCGTTCTATTTGTGGCAATTTTTAGTGCAATGACAATTATCTGGGAGCGGGATTTAGGCATCATCCATAAATTTCTGGCGAGTCCTACGCCGCGCGTTTCGTTGGTATTAGGCAAAGCGTTATCTGCTGGTATTCGCAGTCTGGTTCAAGTCGCGATCGTCTATTTGATTACGTCACTATTGGGCGTGAGCCTGAACCTGAATCCGGTTGCCTTGCTGGGCGTATTATTGATTGTTTTGTTAGGAGCGGCTTGTTTCTCATTGTTCTCGCTCATGGTTGCCTGCTTGGTCAAAACGCGAGAACGCTTTATGGGAATCGGTCAGCTCATGACCATGCCTCTGTTTTTTGCTAGCAATGCGATTTATCCGATCGCTTTAATGCCAGCCTGGTTGCAGATATTGTCTCACCTCAACCCCCTCACTTATCAGGTCGATGCTCTACGCGGACTGATGCTTGTCAACGGCACCAGCACCTATAGTTTCGGTTTAGATGCGCTTGTGCTGATTTGCGCTGCGACCGTCCTGACCTTAATTTGTGCTCGTCTTTATCCTCGCGTTGTGCTGTAGGCTCTGTCATCCCTCTCATCCGTCACTTGTCGTTTCCTTATGAATCTCTCCGAAATTTTTATTCGTCGTCCTGTCATGACCACACTGGTGATGCTGGGTGTACTGATCTTCGGAATTGCCAGCTATCGTCTGCTGCCGGTTAGCGATCTGCCGAATGTAGACTATCCAACCATTCAGGTCTCCGCGAGTTTGGCAGGTGCCAGTCCAGAGACGATGGCCTCTTCGGTGGCAACGCCTCTGGAACAGCAGTTTTCTAGCATTGCTGGGATCACTTCCATGACCTCCAGCAGTTCGCTTGGTAGCACTCAGGTGACGCTGCAATTTGATTTGAATCGAGATATTGATGGAGCCGCGCAGGATGTTCAGGCTTCGATCGCCAAAGCCACTCGGCAATTGCCCCCGACGATGACGACGCCACCTTCATACCGCAAGGTGAACCCTGCCGATCAGCCGATTCTCTACATTGCCCTCAGTTCGGAATTGCTGCCGCTGGCAACAGTGGATAAATATGCAGAAACTCAGCTAGCACAGCGGCTCTCAATGGTGGATGGCGTCGCTCAGGTGAATGTTTACGGCTCCCAAAAATATGCGGTGCGAGCCCTGGTTGATCCTCAATCGCTGAGCGCGAAGGGAATTGGCATTGATGAAGTGGCGGCTGCGATCGGTCAGGGGAATTCCAATCAGCCAGCCGGAAACCTGTATGGCCAACAGCAGAATCTGACGATCGAATCGAACGGTCAGTTGGAAGATGCCGCCGCTTATCGCTCGCTCGTAGTGGCCTATCGGAATGGTGCACCTGTGGAGTTAGGCGATCTGGGAAAAGTGATTGATAGTGTGGAGAACGATAAGGTTGCGAGTTGGTACTATTCCAGAAGTTTACCGGTGTCTGCAAGTGGTCAACCAGTTAGTAATCAGGCTAGCCATGCGAGCACGATCGGGAATGCTTCGCAGAATCAAGTTGAGAATGCGAATCAGAAGGGACAGGAAACTCAAGCTTTTCCAGGACGAAGAGCGATCATCCTGGCAATTCAAAAGCAGCCCGGAACGAATACGGTGGCCACTGTCGATCGCATCAAACAGATTCTGCCCAGTTTTCAACAGCAACTTCCGGCAGCCGTCACGATGGAAGTGTTGTTCGATCGGGCTGATCCGATCAAAGCCTCGATCGAGGATGTTCAGTTCACATTAATGTTGACGATCGCATTAGTCGTCTTAGTCATTTTTCTGTTCCTGCGCAATTTGTCTGCCACGATCATTCCCAGCTTGGCAGTGCCGCTGTCGTTAGTGGCAACCTTTGGCGTGATGTTGCTATTTGGCTATTCTTTGGACAACCTTTCCTTGATGGCGCTTACCCTGGCCGTTGGTTTTGTGGTGGATGATGCCGTGGTGATGCTGGAGAATATTGTGCGTCATTTGGAGATGGGAGAAAAACCGTTAGAAGCCGCTCTCAATGGTTCTAGAGAAATTGGCTTCACGATTCTCTCGATGACGATTTCGCTCGTTGCCGTTTTCATCCCAATTTTGTTCATGGGCGGTATTCTGGGACGACTTTTTCAGGAATTTGCTGTGACCATGGCCGTTGCCATTCTGGTGTCTGGAATCGTTTCCCTCAGCCTGACGCCGATGTTATGCAGCCGTTTCTTGCGATCCGTCGAACATACTCATGCAGAGGAAGAGACTCAAAACTCAAAACTCAAAACTTGGAAGAATAGGCTGTATGCCACTTCTGAACATGTGTTTACTGGGATACAGAATGCTTACGCCTGGAGTTTACGGTTATCGCTCAAGCATCATTTTCTGACGATGCTGTTATCGGCAGCCATTCTGATTGGCACGATCGTCCTATTTGTGATTGTTCCCAAAGGCTTTATTCCCAGCGTAGACACGGGGCAAATTACGGCCAGTATGCAGGCAGCTCAGGATATTTCATTTGATCAGATGAGGCAACATCAGCAGGCAGTTGTCGATGTGCTGCGACGCGATCCCAATATTGATGCCTTGAACTCGACGATCGGTTCTGGGGGACCAAACGCTTCTGCCAATACAGGCCGGATTTTTATTCGCCTCAAACCTCGCGATCAGCGGCGACTGAGTGCAGATCAAGTGGTGCAGGAACTGCGGCCCAAACTGGCTGCCATTCCTGGCATCAAAGTTTTTCTGCAAAATCCACCTGCGATCAACATTGGCGGGCAGCAAACCAAAGCGCAGTACCAGTTCACGCTTCAAAGTCCCCAATTTCAAGAGTTGAACCAATATGCTCCTAAGCTGGAAGCAGCGTTGCGGCAGTTGCCGGATCTGCAAGATGTCAATACGGATCTTCAGGTGAATAATCCCCAGGTTCGGGTAGAAGTCGATCGACCGCAGGCGGCGGCGTTAGGATTGGATGCGAATCAAATTGAAACGGCATTGGGCTATGCTTACGGCACGCGCCAGGTTTCGACGATTTATGCCCCGGATAGTCAGTATCAGGTGATTCTGGGGGTCGATCCGCAATACCAGCAAACGGCAGATGCCCTGAATCTATTATCGATCCGTGCTCGCAACAGTACGAACGCGAGTAATTCCAGCGATAGTAATGAGACGAACAGTTCCACGAATGCATCAAACGATCGATCCCTGATTCCGCTTAATGCCGTTGCGACGCTGAACCGAGGAGTGGGACCATTGACGGTGAATCATAGCGGTCAGTTAGCGGCAATAACGTTGTCCTTCAACCTCAAACCAGGGGTATCGCTCGGAGATGTAACTGGAACGATCGAGCAAACGGCTCGACAAATTGTACCAGAGAGTGTTAGCACCAGCTTTCAAGGATCGGCAAAGGCATTTCAGGCTTCTTTACAGGGATTGGGTTGGCTCTTACTCGCCGCAATTTTAGTCATCTATATTGTTCTAGGAATTCTCTACGAGAACTTTGTGCATCCGTTGACTATTCTCTCCAGTTTACCTTCTGCCGGATTTGGAGCCTTACTGACACTGTTGCTGTTTCATGTCGATTTAAATATCTATGCCTTTGTTGGGATTATTTTGCTGGTGGGGATCGTCAAAAAGAATGGCATCATGATGGTCGATTTTGCGATCGAAGCGCGTCAGCAGGGGAAAAGCCCCAGCAAAGCGATTTATGAAGCCTGTTTGGTGCGGTTTCGTCCGATTATGATGACCACGATGGCTGCGCTCATGGGAACCTTGCCGATCGCCCTTGGGTTTGGGGCCGGGGCAGAAGCTCGTCGTCCGCTGGGTCTGGCAGTTGTTGGCGGACTGTTGTTTTCGCAGTTTCTGACGCTTTATTTGACGCCTGTGTTCTATACCTATATGGAATCCTGGCAAGAGAAGCTAACCCACAAGCGATCCTGAGCACCTCGCCTCCGCCATCAGTCTGTGCTGCGCAACATTTGTAGTGTGCTTGATCAATGGTCCGATCAGACTCAGTTGAGTGAAGCCTTTCCTACTCCTGGCCTAATTTTCAGCGATGCGGATAACGTTATCCCTGACGCCATCTGGATTAGCGTTGAACGAATGGCACAACTCACTGACGATGCTGGGCATTTTACGAGTGCTTCCGAACTGGTGATGTCACTACTGGCAATCCCCTTCCCCTGATTGAAGACCAAGGGAGAGAATGCCCAAAATTTTGCTGAGCTGATTGACCGAATATTCCGTTAAATCAATGTCAACATCAGCCTTTTTCAACTGTAAGAATTTCCAAAGGTTTCCTGTGGTCACCGCACCATATAGAGTTGAGATCGGATTGTTTTCTCGCTCATTGAACCGTTGGGCCGCAAACATCTCCGCAATACACTGGCCTAGCCCTGCATTAAGGTTTTCCTTTTTTGCCTCTACGATCGTCAGCACTGGGGCACTAACCGTCAATTGTTCGGGTGAAAAGCTGAGGAGAAAATCACAAATTCCATGCAAACCGAGGCTGGGGTCTATGTTAAATTCAACCCCAGAGAAAAAACTGACTTTGGGTTCAAATTGCCGCCGTAGCTCCACTAAAATGGGGGCAATGATCAGCTCAGAGCGAGACTTTTCCGTATTAATTGCCAGTGCCAATGGCACATTGTAAGCCAGGGTGTCCCGCAACAACGTACCGGGCTGGAGGTCAGACACCTCTGCAAACAAGTTTGCCTTTTCATGAACCCGCAAGAAGAGCTTCTTCTTAATGCTTTCTAGCGTGAAATCGCTGTATGACATCGATCATCCTCGCTTGTTTCCAGGTTGTAGAACAGATAGCAATCCTATCTAACATTGTGGGAATAAAGAAGTGAAGTGTGGCTATCAAGCCGATTTCAGCCGATTCATCTATAGTTAAGGATGTTGTTGAGCAATGAGCGGATCTTGTGGTGCTGCCTGCCGATCGTCCAGATTCTCCTCCTCTCTCGCTGTGGCGCGTCCTCAAAAGTTTACGGGCCTATCGTTGGCTATCCATTGGAGCTTTGCTTAGTTCGCTGCTGCTGACGGCGGCCTATGCCGTGACGCCTCAACTGTTTCGCTGGGGCATCGATCAGGGGATTGCCAAAGGGGATTTGCAGGTTGTATTAGCCAGTGCAGGGGCGATGGTGGGAGCTGCAGTTGGGCGAGGCCTGTTCAACTTTGGTCAAAGCTTCTGGGCAGAAGCCGCTTCGCAAGGGGTGGCCTATGATTTGCGCAATCGAATTTTCAGCAAAATCCAAAATCTTAGCTTTAGCTATCACGATCGCGCCCAAACCTCCCAGCTCCTGACCCGCGTCACCAGCGATATTGAACAAATTCGCACGTTTCTCAGCACTAGCTTAGTCCAGGTGATTAGTGCGATCGCCACATTGCTTGGCATTGCGGTGATTTTATTATTGATGAATTGGCGGCTTGCCCTGATTACGCTGACCGTCATACCGATGGCGGGCTGGTTGTTGGCCCGGTTTTTGCAGCGCAACAGCACCATTTTTCGACTTGTGCAGGAGCAGTTGGGCAACCTCAACGCTGTTTTGCAAGAGAATTTATTGGGAGTCAGAGTCGTCAAAGCTTTTGTGCGAGAGTCTACTGAAACGCAGCGCTACATCAGCTTGAATGAAACGCTGGCCGCGACCAATATGAAAACGATCCGGGCAATTCGCAATACGTTTCCGTTTATTTTCCTGCTGAGTAATCTCGTGACTGTCGCAGTAGTGGGGTATGGCGGCGCATTGGTGATTGGAGGCAATTTTTCAGTGGGGGAACTGGTGGCATTCAATTCCTATTTGCTGCTGTTATTGCAGCCTGTGTTGCTGATTGGCTTTGCCGCCCCTGCCATTGCTCAAGCTGCTGCTTCCGCCGATCGAGTCTATGAAGTAGTCGATGCGGCGATCGAAATTCGCGATTGTCCAGGTGCCGTTCCCTTTCAAACCTGCGGCGGCAGAATCACGTTTGAGAATGTGTCATTTCGCTATCCCGGCGCAACTCAGGAAGCGCTGCAGCATGTCTCGTTTGAAACGAAACCGAAGGAACTCATCGCCATTCTCGGCATGACTGGATCGGGCAAAAGTACGATTATGAACCTGCTGCCTCGCTTTTATGATGTGACGCAGGGAGCCGTGCGCATTGATGGTCGTGATGTGCGGGATTTTACCTTATCTAGTCTGCGGTCCCATATTGGCATTGTGTTTCAGGAGACTACGCTCTTTTCCGGAACGATTCGTGACAACATTGCCTATGCCAAGCCTGAAGCGAGCCTGGAAGAAGTGATGGCCGTCGCTCAAACCGCTCAGATCCATGATTTCATCGTTAGCTTGCCGCAGGGGTATAACACGATCGTCGGCGAACGAGGCGTTGGTCTTTCGGGGGGGCAAAAACAGCGGATTGCCATTGCCCGCACCTTGCTGACGGACTACAGTATTTTAATTCTGGATGACAGCACTTCCGCGATCGATGCTAAAACCACGGCTGAAATCCAGGCTGCCCTGGATGATTTAATGCGGCGCAAAACCTGTACGTCCTTTGTGATTGCTCAGCGAATTAGCACGATTCAAGAGGCCGATCGGATTTTGCTGATCGATAAGGGAAAGTTGGTTGCCCAAGGTACGCACGAAGAATTAATGCGATCGAGTCCATTATATGGAGCCATTTTAGAATCGCAAATGAAACAACCCACATAGAGGCAAAGCGTTTGGATAGTAACCCCTGACTTAAACAAAAATTACATTACAAATGTTTCGCCCTTCCTAATCCATTGCAAATCCATCTGATCGATCTACCTATCCCTGATTATGACGAGCACCAGTCCCGAAGTTGCAAACCAACCTAAACCGTCAATTTCTACACTGCGGCGATTTTTGCAGTATTTGCGACCCTATCGCTCTGAGTTGCCGTTGGCGCTGACTCTGGTAGCACTGGGTGCAGTCACCCAATCCCTTGGTCCGTTTTTGATTGGTTGGTCGATCGATAATCTGATCATGCAGGGCAACCTGACCGGATTGTTGGGCATGCTGTGTATTCTCTGCTCCATTTACGGGTTTGGCGTACTGGCGATTCGTGGTCAAATTCTGCGGGTCGGCTGGATCATGCAGCGGCTTTTGGCCCAACTGCGGCAAGACATTTTCACGAAAATTCAAAGTTTGCCAATCAGCTTTTTCGATCGCAGTGAAGCAGGCGATTTAATGAGTCGCCTCCTCAATGATGTCAGTACCGTCAACCAGGCATTTGGGCAAACGATCGCGCAAATGTTGGGCAACTTGTTTAGTTTGATCGGCATTGTGATTGCCATGCTGTCGATTAACTGGCAGCTCGGTTTGCTCAGCAATTTGGTCGTGCCGCTGATGATCTTTACTACGGGCCTGTTTGCGCGTTGGGCTAGGGCCCGGTTTCGGGTGACCAGAAAGACGATCGGTGAATTGTCGGCCATGCTGGAAGAGAATATTTCTAGCGTCCGCGAAGCGCAAGCCTTCAACCGGGTGCAGCTCAACATTGAGGAATTTGAGTTGCTGAATGCTGCCAACCGAGATGCGAATGTGCAGGCTGTGGCGATTACTGCCGCTTTCTTACCTTCGATCGATTTTCTCAATACTCTGGCAACGGCTGCGGTTCTGGCCTATGGGGGCTATCTGGCAGTCACAGGAGCAGCAACGGTAGGTGTGGTGACAGCCTTTCTGCTTTATGTTCAGCTTTTCTTTCGGCCCATTCAAATCCTCAGCCAGTTTTATACTCAGGCTCAGTCGGCGCTGGCAGGTTTGGAGCGGATTTTCTTTCTATTAGATGAACCTGTTCAGCTCCAAGATGCTCCTCATGCGTTGACCATGCCGCCGATTCGAGGAGAGGTGACGTTTGAGCAGGTCAGTTTTGGCTATCAGCAGAATCAGCAGGTGTTGAAATCGATCAGTTTGCAGGTGCAGCCCGGACAGATGATCGCGTTAGTCGGTCCAACCGGGGCTGGTAAAAGTACGATCATTAATCTGATTCTGCGCTTTTATGATGTGACGAGTGGTGCAGTGAAAATTGACGGGATTGATGTACGTCAGGTCACGCAAGCCAGCCTGCGTCGCCAAATTGGTATTGTCTTGCAAGACAACTTGCTGTTTAGCGGCACCGTTGCCGAAAATATTGCCTTTGGCCGTCCAGATGCGACCCAGGCTGAGATTGAAGCAGCAGCTCAGCTTGCCAACGTTCACGAGTTCATCACCTCTCTACCGCAGGGCTATACCACGCGGTTAGGCGAGCGAGGGGCACCCCTCAGTCAGGGACAGCGTCAGTTGATCAGCATTGCTCGCGCCGTTTTGATCGATCCACGCATTTTGATCTTAGATGAGGCCACAAGCAGTATTGACACTCGCACTGAAAAGTTAATTCAAGCTGCGATCGCCAATCTTTTAAAAGATCGTACCAGTTTTGTGATTGCTCATCGGCTTAGCACCGTCACCCAGGCCGATCGAGTGTTGGTGATTCAACAAGGCCAAATTGTTGAGCAGGGAACCCATGCTGAACTGATGGCTCTGCAAGGAGTCTATGCCAATCTTTATGCCCTGCAACTCGGAGCCAGCAATCACTAAGCTGAGAAATGTTGAAGTTGCACTGGCAAACTTCCACAGAAATATAAGGAGTCAATGAACTGATGCACTTTATTGCTACGCATGCTCCACTATGCGAGTAATATGAGATTACCTTAGAAGCGTTGTTTGTCTGAATTGTGGATCGTTAGGCTTGCTCCATAGCCTGTCTGGATTGTCTGTGAACTCCTGGGTGTACTCTAATTGCGCTTCATCCGCCAGATTCCCGTCCCTATTGTGAGAGCGGCTAGATATGAGTAGCATTCCATTGAGGAACATTTTTTTCCCTGCTGTGTTGATGTCGAGTGCAGTCTTTTCGGCGCTTACATTGCCTTTAGTTCTGGTTGAACCCGCATCCCATTCCCAAGCAATAGATGCTCAAGCGACACAAAATGTTGTAGCCACAGATTCCTCTTCTCTCTTGGCTCAAGGGTTTCAACCCATTCTGGATATTTTTGAAAGTGGTAATAAAGGATTGGCAATCCGCTATATTGGGTTTTCGATTGTCGCGAGTGTTGGGGCAGGCATTGCCACTGCTGAAGTGATGCGAAAAGCCTCTCGCCGCCTGGAAGTACTGAATGAGCGTTTGTCTGCGGTCAATGTGGGTGAAACAGCTCCCTTACCGCTATCTGATTTATCTGCTCCTGATTTATCTGTTCAGCCGTCCGCGACCGACTGGCCTGAAGCATGGTTTGAAACAGCGGAACATACCCGATCGTTCCTGTCTAAGGTGCAGCAAATGCCCATGGATTCATCGCGTTCAGAGTATGTTGGATTAGCAGAGCGTGAATTAGTATACGCAGGTTGGGTATCTTCTGATACAGACAGCGAAGTGGAAACCGTTGTTGACTATGTTTCAATTAATACAACTGCTGATGATCCTAAAGTAATTCCACTACCAGACGAGGGATCGATCGATCCTGAGTCTACATTTGCAACTCTCCTGACCGATCCAGCCTCCTATCAAACTTGCCGTATCAGCGTTCCCCATTCGCGAAAACGGCTGTTCGCCTTGCTGTACCAGGGTGAGTATTATCGGTTGGTGAGAGCGCGGAAGACTTGGGAGAAAGCACTGGAGTTGGCGGCTCGACTCAAGCAATTGAGCAATGAAGTGCTGATTACCCAAAATGATGCAAATTATACTGTCTGGATACTGGAGCCTCAAGCATTTCCCTATTCAGCCTATCCGGGATGACTGGCAAACCGTTGCTGACCTGAGGATTTCTTTTTATCTCAAAAATCTAAAATATTGGGTTTTCCGCCATAGAATTTCCGGATATATCCAGCATTGGATTGCAAGACTGAGTATCTCATATCTATTTTTAGTATGGAGATCTTTGTCCCCTCACTAAAGCCGCCAATATGGATGCTGACGAATTTTTGGAGAGATATGCTGCTGGAGAACGCGATTTTAGCGGTGTCACTCTGGCCCAATCCAACCTTCAACAAATCAGTCTGCAAGGTGCAGAATTGTGGGGAGCGGATCTGAGAGGGGCTGACTTGAGCGATGCGAATTTGCAGCAGGTCAGTTTACGCGAAGCCAGCCTGGTTGGGGCAGTTCTCAGAGGGGCAAACCTCAGACAAGCGGACTTGCGAGAAACTGATTTGGCAGACACCGATCTCCAGGGTGCTGATTTGAGCGAGGCCCTTTATGATGAAACGACTCGATTTCCCCTGGGGTTTAATCTGGATGCGATCGCAGCCTATTACATTGCTCCAGGGGCTGATCTAAGAGAAGCTAATCTGCGGGGCATTGATTTGAGCGGGGTGGATTTGAGTGAGGCAAATTTGCAAGATGCTGATTTACAAGCAGCCAACTTGTTTGGGAGTGACTGTAGCCGCGCGAATCTCAAAGGTGCGAATTTGAGTCACGCCGATCTCTCAGCAGCAACCTTCTCCCGCGCCGATTTGTCCCATGCTTGTCTGTGGCAGGCTAATCTCAATCGGGCTAATTTAAGTCACACCAATTTGCTGGGGACAGACCTGAGAGTTCTCAACGACTCTGCCATCACGGCGATCGGTGCACTTTATGACTGGCAAACCCAACTGCCGCAGGATCTCCGTTTACAAGCGCTAGGAGCCTATTTGATTCAGCCCGGTGCTGCTTTGCAAGGTGCGGATCTGAGTCAGGCCAAGCTGAGCGGTGTTGATTTGCAGGGAGCTAATCTTGCCCATGCTAATCTGATGGGGGCTGACCTATGGGGTGCTGATTTAAGTGGCGCTAACCTGGTTCAGGCAGATTTCAGCCATGCCAATTTGGGAGGCGCTAATTTGACGAGGGCGAATCTCGATCGCACCATTTTCACGAATGCAATTTTGCAGGATGTAGACTGGACCGATACAATTTTGGCAAATATGGCAAACACCGGTTCTGCTGAACCGATCGCCCCTGACTTTTTTAATCCTGTGGTGGATCATGCCTGAGGGAATGTAAGAGTGATCTTAATGCAAAAACTCAACTGTGCGAGGTGGCGCGTTAGTTTGGCGGTTGTCTGGTCGCGTCAGTCGCGTCGGATTTTGCGGTTCCTTTGGAATCAGATAACGTTCTCCCCAGCCATCATTGCGATCGTCTAAAGAAGGAATCGCCGGGGTTGTGCTGCCGGTTGGCAAAGCGACTTCAATGGACTGATTCACCTGGGCAAAGCGTTCTCCTTCACCGGTTGTGTATAGCGATCGCTGCGGTAATTGTCGCCCTTGATTCCCTAATGTCTGCTCAACTTTAGGTAATGCACTCACAGGAGCTAATGTTGTCAAGAAAATAACTTCAGCATCAGGATTGAGTGCCAGATCGAGATGGCGTTGTTCCAGTTGCCAAGCTTCTTGATAGCGTCCATCCGGCCCAACCTGCCACAAATTCAAATTTGTCTGCCACTGCCCTTTCATCACCTCAGTGGGATTGTAGGCCAAAATTGAATAGGTGGGATGCGGATTTACCTCCTGATTTGCTTGACCTGGGTGCAGATAACGCAGCGCAATAACGGTTAAGGGAGTTCGATCGGGCAGATCGGCTCGACCGACGATGGCATATTGACCGGGTCTATCCGATAGCGTAACGCGCATATTCCAGTCAATATCTGTGTTTTGTCTGGAAAAGTGAATTGTTTCACAACTAGACAACATAGGCAGCATTCCGATTACTAGGGCGGCTACCCGGTTCAAGGTTTTACGTTGAAAAATTATGTTTGAGGTTATTAGAGACCACATTATGCACAAAAATCCTGTTTAGTTCGGAATGGATTCACGCTGGTAAATACAGTTCTACCCTTTTAGTCGATCGAATGCGTTGCTCGGATGATATGTAGTGGACGCTCTCAGGGTCGATCGACTGCGTTAAGATACGCGGAGGATAGCTGCTGGCTCAGCTAAAAATATAAACCAATTTTTCTCGGATTTTAGAGACACCCAATAGATTTAATTGATTTTCTATTTATTTCAGGTTTGTCTAAATTTTTTGTATTTTGATCAAAATTGAACCAAAACATGCAGCAAGATCTGTATTCCATCTTGATTTTGGTTTTTTGGCAGCTGTCGAGAAAAGTTTTTGCCATCTTTATGCGTTATCCTATACCCCTTAATCATTGCTTTATAAAATTGGGTTAGAAAAGGAAGGAATTCAGTTTTCAAGCTTCACAGGAATTGCAAATTAGGGTGGCTGAGTAACGTGAGTTCGCTGAAAACGTCTGGAATCTGTGCATCTTGGATTTAGGATTTGATCAGGTCAGGAGTCGAAGANTTTTCAAATTGAGTGGTTGGTTCTTGCAATTCAGCTCAAATTACTGATAGATGAAACTGTTTGCAACGACTCAATTGCTGTTACTGAATCTGTAGATGAGTCTGGATCAAAAAATTGACGTTTGGCGCTATTTTCTCGCCTATTCCAATCAGTTTATGAGCCAATTCTCAAATTCTCTCAGGTGATTTTGATTAAAGGTTTGTCATCGTTTTAGACCAGTGATCGAGCCACCGTGGAGAAATTGGCAATTGGACAAGGTTTGGGAATCGCTAGCCTGTGTTTTTGAATTTGACCTGTAAGCCCACAGGGTTGTTTGGGGTACATCGCCAGGCATCTTTACCAATGACGAGTGCGTTATGAATTTGAACAATAGTAGCCCCACCGATCGGTTACTTTGCCCCTTACGATCGGCCTGGTTCAGCTATTTGCTTTGGTTTGGGCTGGCTTCAGCCAGTGGCTTTGGTTCTCTCAGTATCTGGGTGCTTATGTCTGAACGGTCGATCGCAGCTCCAGTGCTTGCCGTTGCTGAGGAACGCTTCGAACCTCCTCCTATGGTTGCTGCACCCGTTGACAAACCGATCGCTGATATTACAGTCTCCTCGACCTTCACGCCGCTCCCACCCGTTGATGCCCTGTTAAATCCCACAAATCGTACCCTTGCGAATTCTGAGACGGATTCTCCTGATTCAAGTCTGATCGATCATTCTTTCCCAACTCAGCCTGTATCTGCTGCAACACAAACAATTGTTCTGTCGCAAACGAGTTCATTCAGACTTGCTGACCCATTCAATTCCTTTGAACTCGATCGCCATCACCTCCCTGAGCCGCAGAATCAACTGTCTTTAACTGCCGAAACGGAAACAGGGACCGAAACGAGGACTGGTGTTGTTGCCCAAGTGATTCCAGAGGAGTCATTCCAGCAAGCATTAGCGGGATCGTCACCTCAAGCAGAACCGTTACCTCAAGCAGAATCCTCCGATCAACCAACAATACCCACCTCCCAAGGTGCCAGTCAATTACTGGGTGGACCGTTGATTCACACGCAAGAAGCGATCATCTTGGAAGGAGATGAGTTTTCCGCACGGGCCAGATTAACAGGCAGCTATTCCATTAGTCCCAACGTGATGGTGGGTGCAACGCTGGACCTGACTACTGGTGAAGCTTTTACCGATTCCCAAGCAAACAGCATTAACTTGAATGAACTCTATGTCACCGTTGCTCCTAACTTTACGCCTACGCTGAGATTCACAGTAGGGTTATTGGATCTGACAAGCTATTTTGATCGCAACAGCTTTGCCAAGGATTCCGTTACGCAATTTTTGAATCCGGTGTTTCAAACCAATCCGGCTCTGGCTGCAGCAGGCATTGGCTCTCGACCCGCATTGTTGGTGAATTGGACTCCGGTGGATCAACTTGATGTGAAAGTGGCTGCCTTCTCCTCCAATCGCGATTTGGGTGAATTGGCTTTGAACGGGGTTGCCGGTGAAATTGGTGTGCGGATCGATCATCTGATTTTGCGCGGCACTTTCTCCTCTGACATCGACGCAGGTGAAAACGATGGCTTTGACGAGATCTTCCAATATGATCGCGGCAACGGCAACTTTGGTTTAGAACCAGGCGATCGCGAAGATGCTTTTGGCCTCNAATGCCGAATATTTTATTCCGGAGTTGAATCTGGGACTGTTTGGTCGCTATGGCTGGTATGAAAACCACAGTTTAGATCAAGGTGGTGAAACCTTTAGCTTTGGTTTGAATCTGCTGGATTTGTTTCTACCAGACGATCGGTTGGGGTTGGGCTATGGCCAACAGCTATCTAACAGCGATGCACGAGATGACGACGATAAAATACCCGATGTCGTGGAGTTGTTTTATGACGCCCGCATTCTGCCTTTTCTTCGCGCAGGAGTCAGCATCCAGAGCCAGAACCAATTTTCTGAAACGGTGTTTGGCTTTCGGTTACGTGCGGATTTTGACCTGACTGGACCAAGGGGGATCCTGCGATGAAACGAAACCTGGTTGTGGCTGGACTGGTGTTGGGCCTCTTTACAACGATCGTACTGCCAACGCAAGCAGAATCCAGAACTCAAGCGGTACAAGCTGGGTATACATTACTGGAACGCGGCTGGGTCAATGATGCGATCGTTCAATTTCAGCAGGCTGTGCGGCAAAATCCCCAGTCCGTTGAGGGGCAGCTTGGTTTGGCGATCGCCTACCAACGAGCCGGACAGGACACGAATGCCTGGGCAACTTATCTGAAAGTGCTGGAACTTGAGCCCAATCAGCAGCAAGCCCTGACGGCAGTGGGTGAATTGGGTGGCTATCGCAGCGAATGGAACGATCGGGGCATTCAGGCATTGACTCAATTGCTGATGCTGGAACCTGCGAATCTAACCGCTCGCAGTCGTCGCGCCACGCTCTATGGTTATCAGGGGCAGTTCGCTGAGGCGATCGCAGATTATGAGCTGGTGCTCTCCCAAAATCCTACGCCTGATGTGATCCTATCTGCTGCCCAAACCTATATCTATAGTGGTGACTATCCCTATGGCTTAGCCTTATTCGATCGTTACCGCAACAGCCACCCTACCATTCCAGACACTGCATTTCCGGCTTATGCGCTGGCGCTTCAGAAAATGGGACAGGTAGATGTGGCGATCGCTCAACTAGAACCACGACTGCAAGCTCGATCTACCCTGGATGCTACTACCATCCAACTGCGGGCTGCTCTGGCCATGGCCTATCAGGCTAATGATCAGACGGAACAGGCGGTCGCCACTTTGGAGCCATTGCGTAACCAGAAAGAGGCTGCCTTAACCCTGGCGCGGGCACTGACTAGCATGGGGCGACAGGCGAATAATCCTACTTGGTATGAGCAGGGACTTGCCCTCTATCAGCAGGTGTTGCAGCAAACTCCCCAACCTTCCATGGCCCTGGTGATTGAAGTGGCAGATGGGTTGAGTGAATCTCCTGAACATGCGGGACAGGCGCTTTCTCTTTATCAGCAAGCCTTGCAGCAACAGCCCGATCAAAGCTTACGAAATCAAAGCCTACAAGTTAAGTTGCTGATTCTGGAATATCAGGTGGGGCAACGATCGCGCAATGATTTGGTGACTGCCCTTCAGCAGGCGTTGCAGTCGTTACCTGAGCGGCCTGCGGCCCAACGTCCGATTGCCCAGGCTCTGATTAAGCTCGATCCGCCGGAGGTGAGCTTATTACCGATCTATGAAGCTTTAGGTTCGTCCCAGGTGCCGTTCATCTATTTTCGAGTGGCGCAGATTCATCTACAGCAGCAAGATTTAGCCGCAGCCCAACAGGCGATCGCCACCTATCGCAATACACCGATCGGTCAAGCGGACCCTGCAACAGAGCTGATTTTGGCCGAGATTGAGCGGCGGCAGGGCAATCTGGAGGCTAGCGCTGAGCGCTATACGCGACTGATCGACAGTGCTCCGCCAGCAGCAATTCTGGATGTGGCATGGCGAGGATTGGCTAGCATTCGAGTCAGTCAGGGCAAGTTCGATGAGGCGCGGGCCATTTATCGCGAACTGCTGCGTCAAAATCCTCAAGATTTGCTGGCGCAGGTGGGTCAGGCTTATTTGGATTACCAGGCGCAGCGCATTTTAGAATCTGCGGCTCAGGCTATCCTGACTCAATGGCTCTCAACAGAAGCAACCCCAGACATTCCCCCAGAAGTGCTCAATTTAACAGCTGCTTTACCAGCCAGTCCAGATCGAGAGTCGCTTTACCGAGTTGTGTTAACCGCAGATCCGACCAACATTGCGATTCAGCGCCGCTGGGTTCAGCTTTTGAGCAGCCGTGACCCGGACCAGGCCACCGCTTATCTGGCTGACTTGATGGCCCACAATCCTGACAATCTGAATCTGTATTTTGTTCAGGGTGAGTTGGCCCAAATGCAAGGCCACCTGGATCAGGCCGCTATTGCCTATCAGGCTATCTTGGCGCAGGATCCTGACAATCTGGGTGCTTTGTCAGCCCTGGGGGGAGTGCGGTTTCAGCAGCGACGCTACACCGAAGCCACAGCCCTCTATCAACAGGTTTTAGCGCTGCAATCGGACGATCGCGAAGCCCGCCGCGTTTTAGCAGAGCTGAGTCTCGCCCAAGATCAGCCGCTCGCAGCCCTGGAGCAATTTCGCCAGCTTCAACAAGACGCTGCTGCTGCCGGAAATCCTGACCCTGTCCTGGAAGCTCGGATTGCCCAAATTCAAGCAGATTTGATGAAACGACGTGGATTCCAGCCCGCCTGGGAGCGTTATTAGCAACGGAGCATAGCCCCCATGTTACGGTTTGATTTACATTTGTCTGGTTTACGCTGGTTTAGTTCACGCCTATTTGCTTTACGTCTGTTCGCTCTACAAACCTTGCTGCCTCGCCGCACCCCCTGGTCACAGAAACTGCTGCTGAGTCTGCTGGCTGCTCTGGTGGGCCTATCGGGTTGTTTCCCGCTGCCGTCGTTTGGGCAGGTGGAAATGCCGACCTGTCTGCGGGATGTGGCTAAACGATCGCCCGATCGACCAACCCAATCTCCTTTTCTGCCTACTTCTGCTGAAAGTCTGCATCTCTTGCAGCAAAGCTGGGAGGCCTATCGGGGTCGCTTTATTCAAACGGATGGTCGGGTGATCGATCGAGAAGAAGGCGATCGAACGGTATCGGAAGGTCAGGCCTATGCCATGTTGCGATCGGTGTTGATCGATGACCCCGAAACTTTTATTAAAACCCTGATCTGGGCCGAAGATAACCTCAGCCGCAAGAACGACAAAGGAGAACGGACCGACCAACTTTGGGCCTGGAAATGGGGCCGACATTCGAGTGGCGATTGGAAAGTGATTGATGGCAACTTCGCGAGTGATGCTGATCTGGATGCGATCACGGCGCTGATCTTAGCGGCTCGTCACTGGAACTGTCCGCAGTTGCTCGATTTGGCGCGGGCTAAATTGCAGGATTTGTGGGCCTTGTCGGTGGTGATGGTTGACGACAAACCCTATTTGATGCCGGGTCCGCAAGCTGTGTTTGAGCCGGGACCAGACCAGCTGATCCTGAATCCCTCTTACCTGGCTCCCTATGCCTTTCGCCTGTTCGCTCAGATCGATTCCAAACATGACTGGATGGGTCTGGTAGACAGCAGCTATGCTGTCCTGAATCAGAGTGCGGCGCTTTCCAAAGCGGGACTTCCCAGTGACTGGATCATCCTCAACCGGGCCACAGGACGTTATGAGTCGCTGCCTGCGGACCACTCGCTCCAGAGTCGCTATAGCTTCGATGCCTATCGGGTTTGGTGGCGAATTGCCTTAGATGCGGCCTGGTTTAATGCACCTGCGGCTAAACAATATCTCACTCAGCATTTGGCCTATTTCAAAACGCTATGGCGCACGCAGCAGGCCATTCCCGCTCGGTTGGATTTGCAGGGTCAACCGCTAGTGACCTATGAAGCCACGGCTCAGTACGCCATGCTCTATGCGGCATTTCAAGTGATCGATCCCTCCATTGCCACCCAAATCTATCGCCAAAAGCTCATGCCCACCTACCGCAACGGTTTCTGGGATAGTGACACGGCTTATTACACCCAAAATCTGGCTTGGTTTAGCCTCTTGCCGCCCACTTCTCCTGAATCACTGCTGCGGGTCACTGCTGCGATCGATGCTTCCAATCCTGCTTTCGATCGTTTCTAGACTCGTTTCTCTAAAAGTTCTGTTTTGTTTCCTGACTCGTCTTTTTGATTCGTTCAATCTTGGTTTCTCGATTCGGCTACTGAATTAACCCCTATGAAACTTCGTTTGCCCCATGCGCCATTAAAGCGCTCCATGCATCGCCCTCGCCGTCCCCATCTGTTCGTCAGCGGTTTGCTCTTAACCAGCAGTCTGATGATGGCAGATCCTCTGCCGATCCAGGCCCAAAATAGTGTAGAGAGGAATTTAGCAAGTAATTTAGAAAGTAGTTTAGACAAAGGACCAGCTCCTAGCGCTAGCACAAAAAATACCTCCAAATTCACTCTGCCGGATAAGCCGATCGCGACAGTTACCCCTCCCTCCCCCAAGCAGTATGTGCTGGAGTTTAATCGCAGTCCGGTGGTAGGCAATCGTTTGCGCATGGAAGGAATTTACGACGAAGGAAGATTGTGGTTTACCCGTCCCCGCAATTGGCAACCCACTTCGGTGAAAGTGCTGTTACGCTTCCGCCACTCCGGAGCGCTCTATGCCAGCCGATCGAACCTGACCGTTTTGGTCAACGGAACCAGCGTTGGCAGCGTACCGATGAACCAGCCACAAGACAAAATTGGTAGCGTTGTCTTTGATGTTCCAACTAACTTACTGAAAGACTACAATGAGCTGGTCATTGCGGCATTACAGAACAACTCCCCAACCTGCACTCAAGATCCGTTCGATCCATCACTCTGGAGTGAAGTACTGCCAGACTCTAAAATTGTTTTTGACATTCAGCCCAAAGCCATTCCACTCAACTTCCGTCAGTTTCCTTATCCGATCTATGACGTTCTCAGTTTAGAGTCGAGTCAAGTCTCTTATTTATTACCTGCAAATCTGAACGAAACCTGGCTAACGGCGGCGGCTCGCACTCAGGCAACATTGGGTAGAACTGCGGAATATCGCACATTGGACGCTCGTTTGGTCAAACAGCTGACGGACGTGAAGCCCGATGAACGTCTCGTGGTGATTGGCACCCCCGCATCACAGCCCGCCTTAGAATCCCTCAATCTGCCGCTGCCGATCGCAGCAGGTCAATTCACCGATGCAGAGGGCAAAATTCTGCCGCCTGATGTTGGCGTATTGATGTTAACCACTACAGCTGAAGGGAAAGCACCCGTTTTGGTGGCCGGCGGTAATGGAGAGGTAGGCGTCAGTAAAGCCGTGCAATTTTTGGTCCAGTCTAGCGATCGCCAAATTGGCACAGGCCAGGTGATTTTAGTGAATGAACTAGCCGATATTCCCTCTCCTGCCAGCCGCGAATGGCCGCGCTATTTGCCCTTACAAAACTCGTTTAAGCTGAAAGATTTGCCTACCAGCAATCACCAGCCTCTAGAAGATGTCACGGTTTGGGGCTCCCATGCGCCTGCTTTGGAATTCGATTTTCATGCGCTGCCAGACGATCACTTTCTGCCTGGTAACACCATGACCTTGCAGTACAGCTATGGACCGCAGGTAAATCCGCTTACCTCACTGGTTGAAGTGGCGCTAGATGGCGTTTCATTAGGCGGCAAACGACTCAGCTCCATCAATGGCGGCAATCGTGAGACGCTGAAACTGGAAATTCCGCCAGAGCGGATCAAACCCAACTCCAAAATTCAGGTAAATTTCCGCTTAGATCCGCGTGAACGCCTATCTTGCAGTCGCGTCACCGATCAGCAATTGTGGGGCACCATTCACCCCGATACGCAGTTTGAATTACAACGAGAAACGATCGCCAAAATTCCCAATCTGGAACTGCTGCGTTACGGTTACCCCTTCGCGGATCCACAAGATCTGTCTAACCTGGCAATTGCTTTGCCCGAAAAGCCAACGCTGACGGATCTGGCGTTAATGTTGAAAGTGAGTGAACGGTTGGGCCGATTAAGCCAAGCTGAGACAATTCAATTAGGGGTTTATCGGGCTCAACACCTGCCTTCCGATCAGCAGCGTCAACGTCATTGGGTTGCCATCGGCACAGCCGATCGATTTCCCTTTCCGTCAGTGCTTCAAGCGAATGGTTTTACTTTAGGGAAAGCGGCTTCACGGCAATGGCAGAATAGCCAGATTCAGGCGACACCTGATGCAGAAGGCATGGTGAAAGAAATCATTTCTCCCTGGAATCCCGATCGGGTCTTACTGGTGTTGAGCAGCCAAACCGATGCAGGATTGCAGCAAGTCAGGGATTTATTTGGCCAAGATCCCTTGTTTTATCAAATCCAGGGGGACACGGTGCTGATTAGCGCCAATCACGCGAACCCATCGCCCTACGATCCGGATAGCTACAACCTGACATTTTTGCGGCAGTCTCCTCAGCGAGAAATCACCAAAACCGATTGGACCAATCAGCTCATCAACCTGCTGCGCGGCCACTGGTTTGTCCTGACTCCCGGTATCTTGATTGCCTCTCTAGTACTGTATGGCGTTGCCCAACTCTATCTGAAGCGAACTCCTCGTACAGATATAGGTGAATAACTACGGGTGAATAAGCCGATCGAAGTTTTGTGTGTTGAGTCGGGCAGTACAGCCCATTCGATTGAAATACATTTCTGACTACAATCATTTCTGGCTTCTAGAGTTTATGTCTGATTCTATTTCCAAACCCTCTTTTCGGGTTCAATGGCGCGATCGTCTGAGCGATCGTCTGACTCGATTTTTAGTAGATGATTTGCCGCATTTATTCGATACGGTGCTGCGTTGGTTGGGACGAGGACAACTGCTGCTGCTGCTGACTTGTCTGATCTGGATGATCGTTCCGTTGATTGTAGTGCGACCCACGATCTGGCAGCAAACTTTAGTTGGCATGATGCTGGTCGGCATCGGCACGATCATTATGCAGCTAGAAGAGCGGGCTGAAAATCGACCTGCGGCCCAGCGCACCAGTGAATATCTGCACCTGTTGCTGATTGGCCTCAGCCTGATTGTGACGCTGCGGTATTTGTACTACCGCACTTTTTATACGCTCAATTTGGATACCTGGCTGGATGGCTTTTTTTCACTGCTACTTTATTCAGCGGAACTCTATGCGATCGCGACGCTAATTCTGTCCTATTTTCAGACGATTAAAACCACAAACCGTAAGCCGATCGACATTTCCCATATCCCTCCGGATCAGTTGCCTGCTGTAGATGTCTACATTCCGACCTATAACGAGGATGTGGAAATTGTCCGCAAAACCACCTTAGGCGCGCTAGCGATCAACTATCCTATCCATAAAAAACGGGTGTATATCTTAGATGATGGCCGCCGTGATTTAGAGCGTCGCGCTGTCCTCCAGGAGATGTGCGATGAGCTGAATTGTACGCTGCTCACCCGCGATAATAATGATCATGCCAAGGCGGGTAACATTAACACCGCACTGCAAAAAACGACCGGCGATTTGGTGTTGATCCTGGATTGCGATCACATTCCCGTCTGTACCTTCTTAACGGAAACTGTCGGCTTTTTTAGTCGCGATCGGGTAGCGCTGGTGCAAACGCCTCACTGGTTTTATAACCCGGATCCGTTTGAACGTAATTTGCTGACTCAAGGACGGGTACCTGTAGGCAATGAGCTGTTCTATAAGGTGTTACAGCGCGGCAATGATTATTGGAATGCTGCCTTTTTCTGTGGCTCCGCTGCAATTATTCGACGCGATCGTCTATTAGAAGTCGGAGGAATTGCGACTGAAACGGTTACAGAAGATTGCCACACGGCTTTGCGGCTGCATTCACGCGGCTATCAAACCGTTTATTACGACAAAATTATGGTGGCAGGACTCGCCCCCGAAAAATTTTCGGCCTATGTGGGGCAGCAGGTGCGCTGGGCACGCGGCATGGCACAGATTTTGCGGATTGAGAATCCCTTGTTTAACCGCAAGCTCAATCTTCGTCTGTCGCAGCGGATCTGTTACTTTAGCGCCACCTCCCACTTTTTCTTTGGTTTTCCTCGCTTAATGTATGCGATCGCTCCTGCCCTATTTCTCTTATTCGGAATTAATTCCGTTCAAGGATTAGGGATCGAGACATTAGTGTATGCGCTGCCGCATATCTTGCTATCTATGCAGACTAACCATATCCCTTATAAACATGTGCGGTTCTCGTTCTGGAATGAAATCTACGAGTTTGCCATGTCATTTCAGGCCGGAATTGTCACCCTGTTTGCATTGATTAACCCCAAAATGGGACAGTTTAACGTGACCAGCAAAGGCTTAACGGTCAACAAACGCAGTTTCGATTTGGAGTCTGTTCGGTATCTTGTCATCTTAGGGGCGATTACCGGAGCCTCTTTAATGGCCGTGCCGTTTTGGCTGATCATTAGCCCAGAAGATACTCAAGCTGTTTTGATCAACGCACTCTGGTGTGGGTTTAATTTGCTCCTGGTGATTGCAGCCTGTTTGGTCGCTTTTGAACAACCCCAATTACGTCGGGCTCACCGATTGCCACGCCAGATTCAAGCCATCATCCACAGCGATGGCCAGAGTTGGGCAGGGAAAACGATCAACATCAGCGAAACGGGAGCCAAAATTGAATTGGACCTGTGGCCGAACATTTCCGATCAGGTCCGGATTGAATTGGTTGGCGATTTAGGGGCCAGGGTTCTGTTAGAAGCTCAAATTATTCGAGCGATCGCCACTAATACTCTGCAAACTCACCTGATTGTTGACTTTATTAATGTCAGCCGCGTTCAAAGGGATGACTTAATTGTCCTGCTCTACTCAGATGTGGAGGAATGGTATGCCCAGCATCGCCAAGAATCAGATAATCCGTTTGAGTCGCTCCGTTTTATCGCTACGAGCCTCAAGCGAGCGTTTAATGAGTTTCGTCCAGAATTTGGAGTGAAGGTGCGGAAACAGGTTCGAGCGACCGCCCAACTCTATTGGGACAAGTGGGATGGCTATTTCTACACCGCCAAAATTACCGAAATGGGCACTCAGGACTTGCGATTAGAATTTAGCGGCAACCCAATTTTGAATCTCGATGCCCTGACTGTCGAACAGCCACTCATCGCTTTGTCTTTAGATTTAGAAGAGGCATCCTCTAGTGCCGTTAGCCTGCTCGCTCAAGTGCAGTCGGTTGAAATTTTGGCAACCCTGTCTGGCGATACTCCCTTTCATCGGGTGGCCTTAGAGCTGAGTTTTCCAGATGATCTGAAACCCCAGCAACAGCAAAAAATTAAACGGGTATTGCGATCGCTGCAGGCTTGAGCAGTGCTTGTCACGAAGTTCTATCAATTTCTTCACGATTTCTTCAATCAGCTTTATCAAGCAACCAGATTATGGCCTCAAAAGTTTGATAAGCTCATTACTAATGCATCTGATAGATGAATCGATTTGATCGTTCAGTTCTGCCAATCTAATTCGATCAATTTCTTCTATCCATGGTTGTATAAGAGATATCTCGTTCAGTGTGTCGCAGATTCTTCTCATAAAATCATTGTTCTATCAACGAAAGGGATATCGCTACAGTGTTTCAGGGTTGAGCTTCCACTTTTTCAGGCTTGTTCAGCATCACGTTGCACCGTTAAACGCCTACCAATCAATTGCAACCATTACCTGATCATGATCAATTTTCAACTTACATTTCTAGCTTACAGAAATACGGCAATATTTCCCCTCTAGCCATCCTCTTGCATCCTCTTGCAGTGAACGAGAGCCGAGTTTATGAATTCTATTTCTATGTCTAGCTATCGCCCCTACCAAAAACTGCATCCACTCAGCCTGTTAGCGCAGCTCATTAGTCGTCAGGCGAATGGTTGCCTCAAAGTCACCAATGCATCGATGTCCTGGTTCATTTATTTAGAACGAGGCAAGCTCCTCTATGCTTCCACTTCAATGGATGCCTTTGAACGGCTCGATCGCCATCTCCAGCACCTGAGTTCTCAAACTGCTGGCTTAGGCAGAGCAGTTCGTCTCCAGAGCCGGTTCCTGTTTGATAAACCCCTTGAGTCAGAAGCCAATCAAATTCAGGATTACCAGGCCATTTGCTGGTTAGTTGAACAGGAACATCTGAATATCGATCAGGCAACTGGATTGATTGAAGACCTCGCCAAAGAGGTCCTTGCTTCATTTCTGACCGTTCAAGAAGGTAGCTATGAGCTGATCGAGAATGACGCGATTCTGGAATTGCCTAAGCTTTGTCGATTCGAGTTGCGTCCTCTGGTTGAGTCTTGTCAGCACCATCTTCAACAGCGGCAAGCCCAACAGCGGCAAGCTCAACAGCGGCAAGCTCAACAGCACCAAGTCCCAACCCTGCCTGTTGCGCCGGTAAAAGCTCGTCCTCGCAGCAATCCATTCTCAAATGCAAAAGGGACCGATGCAAATTCTGCTCCGAGCCAATCTGCCTCAACGCCACAGACCCCTGTTTCATCCGACAAACCTCTTGAGCCATCCGCCTCACCACCTGCTCCAGTTGCCCCCAAAACAACCTATACGATCGCTTGTATTGACGATAGTCCAACTGTGCTCAATGCCATCAAACTCTATTTAGACGACAAAAGTTTCAACGTGGTGATGATTGATGACCCGGTAAAGGCGTTGATGCAGGTGATTCGCAGCAAACCTGATTTAATCTTGCTGGATGTGACCATGCCTCATCTGGATGGTTATGAGCTTTGTTCTATTTTGAAAAAGCACCCCAGTTTCAAGCACACCCCGATCATTATGGTGACGGGGAAAACAGGATTTATCGATCGGGCAAAAGCCAAATTAACTGGAGCTTCCGGCTATCTGAGTAAACCATTTTCTCAACCTGATTTGATCAAGGTTGTATTCCAGCATTTGAGCTAGGGATTGTGGATCAAACAGTATGGCATGGGTTACTGAACTATCTGGGCAGACAAGCTGTCCACCCTACAAGAGATTCTGTTTGATTTAATTTCCGTTTCTGAGTGTCAAGCGCTATTCAGAGAGAACTTTTATTTGTTTTTCAGTGATTCTTAAAGCATGATCAACGCAACGTTAACCGGTACGATTCTGATCGTAGAAGATACCCCTTCTGAAATGGAGTTAATCAGCTACTACCTTCAAGAAAGTGGCTATAACGTCATCCATGCCATAACCGCACAAGAAGCGCTAGTGAAAGCAATTGATTTAAAGCCGAATATTATCATCACAGATGTGGTAATGCCCGGAATGAGCGGTTTTGAACTTTGCCGTAAGCTCAAGAAAGATCCAGCTACCCAACAAATTCCGATCGTGCTTTGCAGCTCTAAGGCTCAAGAAATCGATCGTCTTTGGGGGATGAAACAAGGGGCCAATGCCTATATCACCAAACCATTTACGCGGGAACAGCTGGTTCAGGTTGTGCGATCGGTTCAGATTTAGCAATCAGATTCAGCAGTAAAGTGGGCTCAGATTAACCGGCTATGAACTTTCAATCGCTATCCATTGTCTCGATTGTGCTTGTGGTGACGCTGCCAGTAGCCTTGCGGGTTGCCAATACCTTTTCGGCCTCTCAGCCAGTTGAAACTGCTGGGCAGCAATGGGTTCAGGTCAGCAATCTCGCGGCTCACAAACCTGATTCTGCAACCATCAGCCAAATGCTTAGCCCTGATGTTCACAATCGCCAATGTCGTAAATGTAATTTGAGCGGCATCGACCTGAGCGATCGTGATTTAAGCCGGGTGGATTTGCAAGAGGCCAACCTGAACTCAGCTAATCTGCGATCGATTCGGTTAACTAATGCCAAGCTCATGGGCGCACAATTGGTTCGAGCCCAGTTGAACAATGCCCATCTCAAAGGTGCCGATCTGAAAGCCGTTGTTTTGCGGCATGCCGATCTTTCTCACGCCGAATTAATGCATGCCAGCCTCGCTAAGGCCGATCTACAAAATGCCAACCTTTCGCAGGTTGAGTTGCGAGACGCGGATCTAAGTTTTGCTCAGTTGGGGCAGGCCAATCTGCAACAGGCCAGTTTATACGGTGCAATTCTGCAACAGGCTGATCTGTCCCATGCCGACTTGTCGGGAGCGGATTTACGTTATGCCGATCTATCAGGGGCTGAATTAACGGGCGCAAATCTCAGTGGGGCGCGGCTTGATTTTGCGACTATGCCGGATGGAACAGTTCATCCTCCATCCCTCTGAGAAACAGGAATCAAATAAAGTGTACTGCTTGTAGGGTTCCCGTCCAGGCAGGTGAGACCAGCTGGATCAGATCTTGGAGTAGCGGAAGACGCACCAGTGGCGTAAAATAAGGCTCCATCTAGGAATTGTGGTTCAGCTCCATGCACTTTGATTATCTGGAACGGATCCTGACAGCTCGCGTGTACGATGTTGCCCAAGAAACCCCGCTGGAGTTGGCTCCCAACTTATCAGCTCGCTTGCAGAATCAACTTTTGCTCAAACGTGAGGATATGCAATCCGTCTTCTCGTTCAAGTTGCGGGGAGCCTATAACAAAATGGCAAACTTGCCGCCAGATTTGCTGCAACAGGGAGTCATTGCCGCATCTGCCGGAAATCATGCCCAGGGGGTTGCTTTAGGTGCACATCGGTTAGGAACCCATGCGGTGATTGTGATGCCTGTAACCACCCCCCAGGTGAAAGTCGATGCCGTCCGATCACGCGGCGCGGAAGTCGTTCTGTATGGCAACGCTTATGACGATGCCTATGCCCATGCGCGGCAGCTAGAGGCAGAAAAGGGCATGACGTTCATTCATCCCTTCGACGATCCAGATGTGATCGCGGGGCAGGGCACGATCGGTATGGAAATTCTGCGGCAATATCAGCAGCCCATCCATGCTATTTTTGTGGCGATCGGTGGCGGCGGTTTGATGTCGGGAATTGCAGCCTACATTAAACGATTGCGGCCTGAAATTAAGCTAATCGGTGTGGAACCTGTGGATGCTGATTCGATGTATCAGTCTTTGAAAGCAGGAGAACGGGTGCGGTTGCCTCAGGTGGGGCTCTTTGCTGATGGGGTGGCAGTGCGGCAGGTCGGCGAAGAAACGTTTCGGTTATGCCAGCAATATGTTGATGAAATTATTCTAGTGAATACGGATGATACCTGTGCGGCTATCAAAGATGTATTTGAAGATACACGATCGATCTTGGAACCTGCGGGAGCTTTAGCAATCGCTGCGGCGAAAGCCTATGTTGAAAGAGAACAAATTACGGGACAAACGTTGATTGCGGTGGCTTGTGGAGCTAATATGAATTTCGATCGGCTGCGGTTTGTGGCAGAGCGGGCCGAATTAGGGGAAGGACGAGAAGCAATTTTTGCCGTCACCATTCCAGAAGAGCGAGGCAGTCTGCGACGGTTTTGCGAATGCATTGGTAAACGCAACCTGACTGAATTTAACTACCGCATTGCTGATCAGTCGGAAGCTCATATCTTTGTTGGGTTACAGATCGAGAATCGGGCAGATGCGGCGCAAATGGCTCAAACCTTTGAGCAATGTGGGTTTAAAACGATCGATCTCACCGATGATGAATTAACTAAACTGCATCTACGTCATATGGTGGGTGGACGATCGACCCTAGCACAAAATGAATTACTGTATCGGTTCGAATTTCCAGAGCGTCCAGGCGCTTTGATGAAATTTGTTAGCTCAATGAGTCCCGATTGGAATATTAGTTTATTCCACTATCGCAATAATGGCGCAGACTATGGCCGCATTGTGGTTGGGATGCAGGTGCCACCCCATGAAATGGCAGACTGGCAGGCTTTTTTAGATACACTTGGCTATCAATATTGGGATGAAAGTCATAATTCAGCCTATAAGCTGTTTCTGGGTTGATTTCTGAGGATGGTGGATAAAATTCTGCTACATCGTCAAGATGCGCCTGCATAGGTAGCCAGCGATTTTCTATAGGTTGCTACAGAAGACAGTCGTCCGCTTGTTGGACGGAGGTTGCTTTCTGTTTAAACCTATTGATCGAAGGTGTGACCATGACACAAGATGCTGGTAATTCATTTGCAAATGCCACTCAAGTTCGCTTGCAAAAGCGTAAGCTCATTCTAGAAAACTCGCTGAATGTGACCGATGCAGTGGACTTCTATCAGTTTGATTTAACCCAAAGCCAGGTGTTTGAATCTTCGTTAAATCAGCTGAGTGGAAATTCCAAACTAACGCTCTATAATCGCGATCAGGAAGCGATCGCCAGTTCGAATGAAGAAGATGGAGAAGCGGAATCCATCGTGCAACGCTTAAAAGCAGGCAAATACTTTCTAGGAGTCGAGCGGATAGAAGGTGAATTAAACTACCAGCTAGCGGTTAGAGCGACGAATTCAACGAGAGCGATCGATCTACAGGGCAGTAGTTTTGAAAACGCGATCGAAGTTGAAAAGAATGGCAGTGAAACGAATCTAACAGGTAAAGTGTCCTACTCTGGTGAAGTCAGCACTGAATCGAGACGGGAGCAATTTGAATATTATAAGTTTACTTTAGTCGATCGAATTAATGTCAGCAGTGTCTTAAAGCGGTTGCAGGCTGATGCTGAATTTACGCTGTTTAACAGTGAACGTCAGGTTTTATTCACGTCCGATCTTCGTAACAGCCGTTCAGAGTCGATCGTTCAGGAATTGGCCGCTGGGGTTTACTACCTGCGTATCAAAGCCAAACGCAGTGAAACTCGCTACCAACTCGACCTGAACTTTAGCGAAGTGCAGTTGAGTGGCGATTCAGTTGAAACGGCTGAGAGTCTGACTGCGACTTCAACTGAGCAAACGGTCAAAAACGTGATCGGCGCATCGGACAACAGCGATTTCTATCGAATTGATTTGGCAACGAGTGGCAGTTTCAAGCTGTCTCTCAAGCAATTGAGTGCAGATGCCATGTTAGAGGTGATTAACAGCAGTGGTACGGTAGTTGCCAGTTCGGCAAATCTCAGCGCAACGCAAACGGAACTAGATGTTAATTTAACAGCTGCTGTCTATTACATCAAAGTCGTTTCTATCAGTCAAACTATTAGCACCTATGAGTTCAGCTATCGATTTGAAGAAGTTCGTCAAACGGTGACAAGAACCTTCCAAGAATCGATTCAATCGGCCAAAGTGATCGAAACCGGCAGCACGACAGCTGATACAGTAGAATCGAATAGCGAAGACTATTATCGAGTGGATCTGGACAAAGCCAGTCGGTTAGATTTGAAACTGGATGGATTAAGTGCGAACGCTAATTTAGAACTGCTTGATAGCGAAGGTAATATAATCGATAGTTCTCTCAATAGCGGCACCCAGGCAGATATTGTTCTCAACAATCTGAATCCAGGTACTTATTATGTGCGTGTCTTTTTAACTGAAGATGCGATATCAACCAGCTATACCCTGAGCTATAACCTCTATGATTTACCTGTTTATGCTCTTAGCGACAATAATCAGCTTGTTGTCCTCGATCCTAGCCTGAATGAACCGGGCAAAAATCTAGCTTTTGTCAACATTACTGGGCTGGCCGAAGGCGAAACCATTGAGGCGATCGATTTTTCCCCAGGCACAGAGCAGTTGTTTGGGCTTAGCAATGACAATCAGCTTTACACAATCGATCTGGCGACGGGGGCCGCAACATTAGTAGGAGATGGGTCGCTTGATTTAACCGGATCTTCGTTTGGATTTGATTTCGATCCAAGCGAGAGCGATTTGCAAATCACCAGTTCGATCGGCAGTGACTTCATTGATCCGGTCACGGGTGAGGTACTGGACAGCGAAGGCCTGTTCACTTATGCCGCTGGGGATGTCAATGCAGGATTGGAACCAACCCTGACGGCGATCGCCTATAGCAATAATATCGCAGATGCAACAACGACAACGCTCTACGGGATTGATACAGAACTGGATGTGTTAGTGCGCCAGAATCTAGATGGGGAGTTAGTGACAATTGGAAACTTAGGCATAGATTTTGATTCTAGAGCAGGTTTTGATATTGTCACGGATCAAAATGGCAACAATACTGCTTACGCTGCCAATAATGGAACAGTCTATCAGATTAATCTTGTTACCGGCACAGCCGCCGTCTTGACTGATATTGTCACCCGCGAGGATGGTACGCCCTACAACCTGATTGGTGTTGCAGTTCAACCTGTCTGATTTGAAGATGATGGTTCATCTGCTGCATAGGTTCCTAACTCCGTTCGATACAAGATGATAAGAGCTGCGAACAAAACGCGACTCTTGACCAAACTATCAAATTCAAAGGTGTAAGTATGTCAAACAAAATGAAGAGTGAGGTATTGAGCAACATGGCAAATACTGCAAACAGTGAAATGGGAGTGAATGCAATTGAGCCGTCTGAACTGGGTGCGATCGAGCTTTCGGAACAAGATCTGGATACGGTTTCAGGCGGTCTGGGGCTCAGCCTTGGCGATGTAGATAGCTTCTTCCAAAAGTCAGGTAACTTCTTCTCACAGAAGAATCTGTCTGTGGGTCAAGCTACTTTTGCTGGACCAAACGGTAGCGGCACCATCTCGTCGGTAGACTTCCAGCAAATTGATAGCGGAGCCTTCCAAGAGATTGGCATTGGCTAGGTGACTTGTTTGAACTGAGTGCTCAGCCTCATTCCCATTTCTCTCCTCTGGTATGACTGACTCGTTTCAGTGGAAACAGATCTGGGGATGAGGACAACATGAGTCACAATTTTGGGAATCAACCGTGGAAATTTACTTTGTCAACCAACCATGCCAAATATTCTACTTGAAGAAATGAGTCATCCAGAAATTGACTGGATGTTATCGATCGGACAACGCATCGAATTAACCCCTGGAACTATTCTGACCACTCCCAACCATCCACCAGAGTTGCTCTACGTTGTATTAGCCGGAGATCTGGCTGTTGATTTCAGCAGCGCCGAACAGACAGAACAGCCCGCAGACTGGGAATTAGCTGGTCTCTCTAATGGACAAATCGTTGGGGCAATCCCTTTCCTGCCAGAATTTTTTCCGGCTGTGACCGTTCGATCGCTCACGTCTGCTATCGTTCTGGCAATTCCGCGATCGGCTTTGAGCCAAAAGTTAGAAGTCGATTGTGAGTTTGCAGCTCATTTTTATCGAGCGAGTGCGTTGTTGTTGATGCAACGCTTGGTGAACTTTAGCCGATATATTGGTTGTCCTGTTGCACAACTTAGCCAGATGCAGCTTCGGGAAGCCTCCGTCGTTTTTGCTGAGCTTCAAGATAGCGATTTAGATTGGCTGATTGCCGTTGGACGAGTTCAATCCTTGGCCCCAGAAACGCTGTTGATTCAGCCCGATCGCCCCGTAGATGATTTGAATCTGATTTTGGAGGGATCGGTTGCATTACATTTGCTGGCGGATTCCTCTTTTGTATCAGACAAGTTTTTATCAGACAGGGGCGCTGATATAGGACAGGCGTTTGCTCGTCTTTCTCGTGGCGATTGGTTGGGTGAAACTCTGGCGATCGATGCTTTTCCTCCTTATCTGGCGGCGAAGACACTGCGAGAAACGGAAGTTTTGTCTATTTCCAAATGGCGGCTAAAAGCAAAGCTTTGGCATGATTCGGAATTTGCTGCCCGATTTTACCGAATCCTGGCGATTTTATTGGCGAATAAACAGCAGCGAGTGATTCAGCAATGGACCAACAGCACGCATAAAAGCGAATTGGATAACCAGCGGTTAACCCAAATCACATTAGCAGAAGCCAGATTTGAGTGGATGCTGAAGCGAATCCGAACTCAGTTGAAGACCGGAGGAATTCTGCAATGGTAACCCATAAGCAATCCTATCAACCCCAACATCATTTGTTTCGTCAAGAGGCGCTAGAAAAAAGCACCTCTCCTGAAAAACTCGATCAGCTCGTGCAAATTGTCAGTCCGCAACGCTGGCTATCTCTGGCAGCTCTGGGAATTCTCGTGGTGACAGGCTGCGGATGGGGCATTTGGGGGCGCATTCCCATTACGGTTACAGGACGAGGAATGTTAGTCTATCCCAGTAAAGTGGTTGCTGTTCAGGCGAATAGCACCGGGCGGATTCAGTCGTTGATGGTGCAAGAGGGCGATCGTGTTGAGCAGGGACAGGTGCTGGCAACGATCGATCAAACAGAACTGCAAAATCAGCTGAAATTGGCACGGGAAAAATTGGCGCAACTGCAACTGCAAGATCAGATGGCGCGAGCTGCGCAAAACCAGCGGGAGAAGCTGAATCAAACCACGATCGCCCAACAGCAAGAAGCTCTGCAACAGGAATTGCGAACGATCCAATCGCTAACGCCCCTCCTGCGGGAAAAAGGCGTGGAATCCATTCAGCGAGAACGGGAAGCCTTGCAGCAGCGGCTCCAAAATTTGCAGGCTGTGATTCCGGTTTACCAGCAGCGATGGCAAGCGCGTCAGGAGGCTCAGGCGCAAGGGGCTTTGTCTAAAGATGCTGTGTTTCAAGCGCAGCAAGAGTATCTCAATGCTCAGGCACAGTTTAACGAAGTGGAAGCACAGTTAAAACAGTTGGATGTGAAGGAAGCCGATGCTCAACAGCAATATCTCAGCAACTTAAACCGCACGAATGAACTGGAAGCGCAAATCAAAGCATTGGCAACCCGTGCAGCAACCCAGGTTGAGCAAGATATTGCAACCACAGGCGCTCGCAGTAAAGAAATGCAGGAGACTGCTAACACGATCGCCCAGCTGGAATTGCAACTGAAACGAGATAGTCAAATTGTCAGCAGTCGGACCGGCGAATTGATCGAACTGGCGGTTCAACCCGGACAACGACTGGAACCTGGAACGGCGATTGGATCGATCGCGCCTTGTGCATCCGCAGAGACATTACCTTGTGAAGCAAGCGACACGGATTTAGTCGGGGTTGTCTTTTTGCCGGTGAGTGAGGGCAAGAAGGTGCGGCAGGGGATGAAGGTGCAAATCACGCCCAGCAGCGTTAAACGGGAGGAGTTTGGCGGCATTGTGGGCCGGGTAGAGCGAGTCTCGGAATTTCCGGTGACGCAGCAGGGAGCAGCCAATCTGGCGGGTTTACCGGAGGTGTTGCCAGAGGTGATGCAGCAAGGAGCCTATTTGGCTGTTTTTGTAAAGCTAGAGCGCGATACAACCGCTAGCGGTTACCGTTGGTCTTCTTCCACAGGACCGCAACAGGCAATTACGCAAGGGATTACGGCTAGCGCCCGGATTCGCGTGGAAGAGCGGGCTCCGATTTCCTATGTTCTGCCCATTCTGAAGTCTTGGACGGGATTGGAGTAATATGCAACAGTTCTTTCCCTCAGGGTCGCTTTTGCAGGCTTTTCGATCGATCTGGCAACAGCTACGGCCCTGGCTCGAATCGCTGCAACAGTCAACGCTTTTGCAACCGCTGTTCGATTACTGGATCAGCCGCACCAAAATTCGCCGCACGCCCACCTTACTGCAAATGGAGGCCGTAGAATGTGGAGCCGCCGCTTTGGGGATGATTTTGGGCTATTACGGCTATCGGGCAAGCTTGACTGAATTGCGGCAAGCCTGCGGTGTTTCTAGAGATGGGAGTAAAGCCTCAAATGTGCTGAATGCCGCTAGGCAATATCATCTCCAGGCGAAGGGGTTTAAGGTGGACCTGCCCACCCTGCAACAAATGGAATGTCCAGTGATCGTCTTCTGGAATTTTAATCATTTTCTGGTGGTAGAGGGCTTTCATCGCGATCGAGTCTATCTCAACGATCCAGCAACAGGACCACGAGCCGTTTCATTGGCAGAATTCAGTGAAGCATTTACAGGAGTGGTTCTCACCTTTACTCCCAATGAAAGGTTCCAGCCAGGGGGTATAAACAGAACAATTCTTCGATCCTTGCGGCAGCGATTACAGGGTTCGGCGCGTCCATTGGTGTTTTGTATTCTGGTTGGCTTTTTGCTGGTGTTACCTGGATTGGCAATGCCTGCATTCTCGCAGGTGTTTATCGATCAAATCCTGATTCAAAATCGCCAGGACTGGTTGCGTCCACTTGTGATTGTTATGCTGCTCACGGCCCTATTGACAGGATTACTGACTCGGTTGCAGCTGCAAATTCTGCGTCGCTTAAAAATTAAACTTTCGATGGCCATGTCCAGCCGTTTCCTCTGGCATTTGCTGTACTTGCCTACAGAGTTCTATGCGCAACGATTTGCCGGTGAAATTAGCAGCCGCATTCAAGACAACGATCGCCTTGCCCATCTGCTTTCTGGAAAACTGACAACCACGATCATCTCCTGTGTCATGGTGGTGTTCTACGGCATGGTGATGTTGCAGTATGATCCGGTGTTAACCCTGATTGGCATCCTATTTGTCACGATCAATCTTCTAGCCCTGCAGTGGGTCGCTCGACAGCGCTCAGATACCAGCACTCGCTTGATGCAGGAACAGGGAAAAGTGACGGGTGTCAGCATTGCCGGATTGCAGAGTATCGAAACCTTGAAAGCTTCTGGACTGGAATCCGATTTCTTTACCCGTTGGGCCGGTTATTACGCTAAAGCCCTGAACGCGCGCCAGGAGATGGAGCAACTCAACCAGCGTCTGGGGATGCTGCCTTTGTTTCTATCAGCAATGACGACGATGCTGCTCCTGGTAGTGGGAGGATTGCGGGTGATGGACGGAGCGCTGAGCATTGGCATGTTGGTTGCCTTCCAATCCCTGATTCAGCAGTTTATGCAGCCCGTCAATCAGCTGATTCGGTTAGGCGGCGACTTTCAGGAGTTGGAAGGAACCCTCAATCGTCTGGATGATGTCCTGCAAAATCCGATCGATCCAGGTTTAACCGCATCATCCCCAGTCTTGATGGATTGGTCCGATCAGCCCAAGCTGGAAGGGTATCTGGAATTGCGAAATCTCACCTTTGGCTACAACCGCACTGCACCCCCGTTGATTGAAAATTTCAGTCTGTCGCTTAAACCAGGACAAAGAGTAGCGCTGATTGGTGGCAGTGGATCGGGGAAATCGACGATCGCCAAATTAGTCAGCGGTCTGTATGAGCCCTGGTCTGGTGAAATTTACTTTGATGGTCAACTGCGGCAGCAAATTCCGCGATCGGTACTGGTCAATTCAATGGCGCTGATTGAACAGGATATTTTGCTCTTTGCTGGCACGGTGCGCGATAACCTGACTCTTTGGGATACAACCATTCCGGAATCCAATTTAATTCAGGCGGGTCGGGACGCGGTTATCCATGAAACGGTGCTGTCTCTGCCAGGGGGCTACGGCGCGGATCTCCTGGAAGGAGCAACTAACCTCAGCGGTGGGCAACGACAACGCTTAGAAATTGCGCGGGCCTTGGTGAATCATCCATCTATCTTAATGATGGACGAAGCGACAAGTGCGCTGGATGCTGAAACCGAGAAGCTAATCGATGACCATCTGCGCTTGCGAGGCTGTACCTGTCTAATCGTGGCCCATCGGCTTAGCACCATTCGGGACTGCGACGAGATCATCGTGTTGGATCGCGGCAAGGTCGTACAACGAGGTACTCATGATCAGTTGCGGCAGGTCGAAGGCCACTACTTGAATCTAATTCGGAGCGAAGGCGGAATATTGGAGTAATTAAAATGCAAACGCAAGAAATTTCATTGCTGGCTGGATCGCGCCACTTTAGCAGCAATCAATCTTTCCTGTTTGAAGATATTGATTCGATCGGACTTGTGCAATCCGGTACGCTGGCTTTGTTTGCGCTGAGTCGTCGCCGCAAAGGACGCAGACGCTATTTATTTAGCATTAAAACCGGAGACTTGCTGTTTCCCAGCAGTCTAACTGAACTGGATACGTCCTATCAAATTTTGGCGGTAGCGCTGGAAGAAACGGAACTGCGGCAACTCTCCCAAGCCGAATTGCGGGAATGGTTGAGAACTCAGCCAGAAACTGCGACGACCTGTCTGGAAACCTGGGTCCATCACCTCAGTGCTGCCTTGTCCGGCATTGCTACCCCAACGTTGCCGACCCCCATTCCGGCTCAAGGGGTTTTAGCTGCCGGAGAAGTCTATCAACCGCCGCAGGGAACGATCGTCTGGGTGCGATTATTGCAAGGACAGGCTCAGTTGTTGGGACTGCCCGGACTAGAGATCTCTTCAGCGATGGGATGGCTTCCCTTCAGTCCCCATGTTTGGCTGTGGGCGATGTCTGTGGTGGAATTAGAGATCTGCTCAAAATATGAAATCGATCGGGTAGAAACCTGCCTGAATGGATTTGGCCATTTCCAGCAGCTGATCTTTGCTGCGATCGCCCAACTCGAACGACAGGCCCATCACCGAGAATGGGAACAGTTTCAATCACGGCAACAGCTCAATCAACATGCCGTGACTCAGACGCTCGAACAGTTTGCGACACTGTTTCACAACCCGCCCAACCCAGATCAGGGCTTCTCAAACGCTGAATCTAGCAATGCTGAAGTGGATGCTGAGGTGGATGCTGAAGCAGCTTTATTAGCTGCAACTGGAGCAGCGGGTCGAGCCATGGGAATCACCATTTGTCCGCCTGCGGCTTCGGAAGATTTGCGGCGAGTGCGGGATTCTCTGGAGGCAATTGCCCGTGCTTCCCAAATTCGGATTCGACAGGTAATGCTACGAGATCGCTGGTGGCAACAGGCATCAGAACCATTACTGGCCTACAGGTTAGAGGATCGGCGTCCGGTCGCCTTGCTGCCCGTGAGTGCAACGCAATACGAGCTATTTGATCCACTGTCCTCAAGCCGGATCAATTGTGATCAATCTTTAGCGGCCACATTATCACCAGTTGCCTACACTTTCTATCGATCGCTCCCTGCTACACTCAAACCACTGACGCTACTCCAATTTGCGCTGCGAGGCCATGCCAAAGAATTGGGCATCGTGCTGCTCACAGGCATTGCCGCAACATTGCTGGGAATGGTAACGCCGCAGGCTACGGCCATTCTGATCGATCAGGCCATTCCGGATGCAAATCAAACCTTGCTGCTGCAAATTGGGCTGGGACTGTTGTCTGTGGCACTAGGGACTACCCTGTTTCAACTGACTCAGGGAATTGCCTTGATGCGTCTGGAAGCCTTTGCAGATGCTTCTACTCAAGCAGCAGTGTGGGATCGGTTGCTGAAGCTGAAAGCATCTTTCTTTCGTCAATATGCGATCGGAGATTTGAGTGCAAGAGTGTCGGCAGTTAGCCAAATTCGACAGCGCTTAGGCAACACTATACTCAAAAGTCTTCTTTCGAGCGTATTCTCATTTCTCAATTTGGGGCTGCTGTTTTACTACAGTATGCCATTGGCGCTGATTGCTACCGTGGTCGCCGCAATTAATATTGGTGTGACGATCGCCTCTGGTGTTCTGACCTTGCAAAAAGTTCGACCGCTGTTGGATTACCAGGGTAAGCTCCTGGGGGTGATGGTGCAGATGATTAACGGCATTTCCAAATTCCGGGTAGCCGGAGCCGAAACCAGAGCGTTTGCTTATTGGGGTAAGCAGTATCGCGAACAGTTGAAACTGACGCTGAGTTCTCAAGGCATTGAGGATAATTTGGCAGTTGTGAATAGTTTACTCTCTGCCATTACACCAGCCGTTTTATTTGCTTGTGCAACGCTCCTGCTGCAACAATCTCAGGCGAATGGAGGTGACTTTTCCACGGGCAAATTTCTGGCATTCAACGCGGCTTTTGGGACATTTATTAGCGGTGCGACAAGCTTGAGTACAACGGCGATCGATATCATTGAAGTTTTACCGATTTGGCAACGAGTTCAGCCGATTCTCCAAGCCATCCCTGAAACCGATACGACCAGGGCTGATCCGGGTCGATTATCGGGACAAGTCACCGTCAACAATGTGGTATTTCGGTATCGCAGTGATGGTGCCCTAACGCTAGATGATGTGACGATTCAGGCAGAACCCGGCGAATTTATTGCCCTGGTTGGACCATCGGGGAGCGGCAAATCAACGCTATTTCGGTTGCTGCTTGGCTTCGATTCACCCGAATCAGGCACGATCGCCTATGATGGTCAGGATTTAGCTGGCGTTGATGTGAATGCAGTCCGGCGACAGTTGGGGGTAGTATTGCAAAATAGCCGCCTCATGTCCGCTTCTATTTTCGAAAATATCTCTAGTAATGCTGTCATCACAATGGAAGAAGCCTGGGAGGCAGCCCAAATGGCCGGTTTGTCAGATGATATTCTGGCAATGCCGATGGGAATGCATACTGTGGTGAGTGAAGGAGGCACTAATTTATCAGGAGGGCAGCGGCAGCGATTGCTCATTGCCCGTGCCTTGGCACTCCGTCCTCGCATTCTCCTATTTGATGAGGCGACTAGCGCTCTGGATAACCGGACTCAGGCGATCGTCAGTGAAAGTCTCGATCGATTAAAGGTGACGAGAATTGTTGTTGCCCATCGGCTCAGCACTATCCGCAATGCCGATCGAATTTATGTGCTGCAAAACGGACGTTTAGTGCAACAGGGCGATTTCGAGCAGCTTGCCACGGAAGCAGGATTATTCCGTCAACTGATGCAGCGACAGCAATGTTAGGACAACTGTGGAATGACATCAAAGGATCGATTGAATGCGGTCGGTTTTTATGGCGGAAGAGCTGCTATAGCTGCATAGGTCCAATGACTCATTAAATAGGTAATGAATAGATGCACTGAATTGGATGACTGCAAAGCATATTCCAGATTTTGATAACGCATTGAGATTGACAACCAGTACACCTACTTTAGAGAAACAAGATTATGGCAATCTTATTGGGTAGCAACTTTTCAGATCTCATTTCTGGAACAAACAGCAATGATGATTTATATGGATTTGGTGGAGATGATACGCTGCGAGGATTTGCAGGCAACGATTTGATGGTGGGCGGTTCAGGATTCGACACTGTAGACTACAGCGGCTTGGGCCGAGCAATCACACTGTTACCCGGTGGGTTTGTTAGCAAAAGTGGGTTAGGGGTTGATCGTTTGGACAGTGTAGAACGAATTGTGGGAGCGGTAGGACAGGCTAATACGATCGATGGGGCCAGTGGTAGCGTTGCCTCCTTCAATATCGATCTGCGAGTCAACCGACTTACTGTTAATGGACTGCCGGGAATTGGAAGCCTTAACTTTACGGTTCAAAATTTTGTCAATGTTCGAGGTACGATTAATCAGGATACTATTGTAGGTAACAGCAGTAGAAACATCATAGATGGTTGGTCTGGTAATGACACTTTGATTGGTAGTGGCGGTAATGACTCCATTGTTGGCAACACAGGCGTTGATGTCTTAGTTGGAACTGATGCGGCTTTCCGAGGCAATGGAGAAATTGACGTGTTAACTGGTGGTACAGATGCAGATGGCTTTGTTTTGGGCGATCGAAGCAGTTCCTATTACCGCAATGGTGGATTTAACGACTATGCTGTCATTAGCGATTTCAGTTCTAATGATCTCATTCAGCTAGGCGCAATTGACTTTTATCAGGCACAGCGAGACAGTGCTGGATTTAATCTTTATGCAATTCGAAATGGCGTCCTGGATTTGATCGCCGATGTTCGTGCTACATCATTCATTAACTTACCATCCGGAGCGTTTCGCCTTGCGTCAGGGCAAAGATTCGGAAATTTCATAGGAGCGTAATTAGAAATGGGAGCATCACGCTCCCCTCACATTTTGTCTTTGGTTCATTAGGGTTCCTGTGTCTTACCAATATGAAAATCTCTGTAACTCATGGGCCTGCCCCCATTCCCAATCAACAAAAATCCCTTCGGGCAGAGGGCCTGAAGAGAGGTTTGCAAATTGAGCTTTCGGATTGAGAAATCTATTGTCGAGTAGTCACTCCACTATGCCTGAATCACAAAGTCGGAAGCTGTCAGTTGGAACTTATTGGTGAGTACTGTAAACTGCCCGCCACTGCCAAAACCAGCTTCTCGTCCGTTTTCGTTGTAATACAGAGCGCCAGTAGATCGATCGTAGATAATCAAAGCCCGACTTCTTTCAGCTCGTCTATTAGATGTAGTACTTGAAAAACTGAGTGCTCCATTTCCTAAAGCCGTGAAAGTGTTTTTGTCTAAGACAATTTTGTCTGAGACTTCAAAGTCTTCGATTGTATCAACTCCGATCAATCTTGACTGAAAACGTCTGCCTATATCAAACACGAACGAATCGCGCCCAGCTCCACCATTCAAGATATCGTTATTATGCCCTCCAATTAGGGTATCATTGCCACCCAAGCCAATAATTGTATCGTTGCCGGGACCACCCACCAAAACATCGTCGCGCTCTGTACCAGTAATAGACTGTAGGGAACGTGAGGTGATTCTAAAATCCAAATTGTCTGCATAGCCATCATTGTAAGATCCTCCGGTTCTTTTCGCTGTAAGAATAATATCAACACTCCTAGTACCTACAGGAATCATATCTGTTGCACTTTTACGCAGTAACTGGCTAGTGTTACCTCGTTCGTTTGCTAAAACAGGATTAAGGGATACTGATCCAAGTTCATTACGGTTCTCATCGTAAAACTTTGCATCTACGGTCATATTGTCGTCATGTGAAGACCATCCTCCTAAAAAGCCACTTAGGTTGGCTTGCAAAGAGGAGGAGTCGATCTGCGTAGCTAAATTAGAGAGATCGATTGTCTGAGTTGCCGTTGAGTTAATATTAGAAGGACCTCCAGCAAAGTAATTATTTCCACCATTGACAGCAATAGAATCTTGAGTATTCAAATCTATGCTACTGCCAATGGCGTATTTGACTGCCGAGAAATTACCAGTCGTTGTCCATCCGTTGGGTGTTACTAAAGAAGAGTAGTTGTCCGCACCAGATGATAGTTCAGCACCTGGATTGATGATTAGATTCTCATTGAGGGCGGTAGAATTTGAATTGACTTTGAGTTCTACGTCATCGAGTGCGAGTCCCCAATTATCTCTACCTGCATGATCAAAAACCAACTTGCCACTAGTCGCTGTACCCACAGTAAATGTTCGAGTAATTTCTGTAAATGGCTTGACATCTGCAATTGTAAAAGTTTCAGTGAACAGGCTCCCTAGCGATACCTCAACGGAATTGGTTTCGCGGCGACCTGCTCCTGCTAATGAAAAGCTTAGGGTAACTTCATCTCCAGGTTTAAATTCAAATGTTGACTTAGACTCTAAACGCCCTGCTGCATCTCTGCTGCCATCCAAATCTAAGTACAGACCAGGCTTTGTAATATGCCAATAAGAAGCTGATGTATTGGTTTTAAACAGATCCACTGCACCCTTCGTAACATTCCAATTAGTAAAGTTGATATAGTTGAACGCCAGATTTCCGCCATTTTCAGTCTCGAAGTTATCGCTGAAAAGGACGGAAGAAGGACGAGTCGTAGACATCGATAATGCTCCTTTGAAAATTTAGTGGTTTGCAAAATTCGATCGAACACACAACCAGATGAAAGTTGAGACAACAATTTGATTTCAAATCTGGAAAGCCCTGTGTCAGCACCCTGGTAATCTTTAGACATGAGTGGGATAGCCTTAGATCACAGAAACAATACAGTTCAAGCTCTCAGAACAGTGAAATTAGTTGTTGATGCTCTAATCGTGAATCACGCTGAAAACTTGCTGTTTATACACCGTCTTGTGAAGTTATGTGGACTTTCTTTCAACCCCATCAATTCCGATCGAAGCTCTTGAGTCTATTGGTTCGCTCGTAATGTGGTTGCCGTCAGTTCTTCAGTTATAGCGGTTTTCGGCTCAATAGAGTACAGTGGATAATGATAAACTCTACCATAGATGATTGCTAGATGAAAGCTTACTCTGTAGACCTGCGTCAGAAGATTGTGGATGCCTATGAGCAACAAGAAGGATCGCAACGGGAATTAGCCCAGCGATTCAAGGTCAGTCCTAATTTTGTCCGTCTGTTGCTCAAACGGCATCAAACAGAAGGAACGATTGAGCCAAAGCCTCATACCGGTGGATTTGACAGCAAGCTAGCGAATCATCTCGACTTGGTTAAGCAGTTGGTGGAACAAGATAATGATGCAACGCTACAAGAATTGTGTACTCAACTCGAACAACAAGCCCAGATTCAGGTGAGTCCAAGTACGCTTTGTCGTACTTTACAACAGTTGAATTT
>LUGL01000210.1 GCA_002796835.1 Elainella saxicola E1
GTGCTGAGCGTCGCAGCATTATCATGAGTGTCCTCGCCACCCTCAACACTCGCTTTGAGGGGTTTACGTTGGAGCATCTCCTTGAGGAATTAGCGCAGTGGACGCAACTCGGACTCTCCCGATTTCAAATAGAACTGGCAGGTATGACTCAAACCAATGCGTTGTCGAGTGCCTAAACTCCAATCAAGCTACTCCAAATCCTGAATATTGGCTTCGCTATCGGTGAAGCTACGTTTCGTTTTGAAAATAGACACTTACACGCACAGCCCTCGATTATGCCCACTTACTCAAAACCTTAGTCGATGACGATTACGCCCAAGCAGATAAAGTGATTGTCGTTGCGGATAATCTCAACACCCATTCGCCCGCTTCACTTTACAAAGCCTTTAAGCCAACCGAAGCGCAGCGAATCTTGAGTCGTTTGGAATTCTGTCACACGCCCAAGCATGGGAGTTGGTTGAATATGGCAGAAATTGAATTGAGTATTCTCAGTCGTCAATGTCTGGATCGTCGCCTTCCTGATATGGATACGCTCAAGCGGGAAGTTGCAGCTTGGCAGGACAACCGCAATCATGAGGAAACCTGGATTGACTGGCGCTTTACGACTGCGGATGCCAGGGTAAAGCTAAAGCGTCTCTACCCGTCAATCAATAATTGACTGAACACTAGGTTGAAACTTGACTAAAACATCAATATCACTATCTGGACGAAAGCCGCCTCGCAGAATGGAACCAAATAGGGAAATTTTATTAATGTGCCAGTGCTGGCAGAAATGAGCTACTTCCTCTTTGAGAATTTCAATATTTTGAGTTTTCATAGCTTTGATTTCCAATTACTATGTGAGGAATTCGGCATTGGTGAAGAGAAACCATGCCAAGCATCGAAGAAATCTGAGTAGCTTATATCCTGAGTAAGGTCCCATAGTATATTGCGACACCATCTGTAATAGCTGAAATCCTCCACAAGGAGTTGATAATTTATGTTGGTTTTTAATCGATTAACGACATACGAAAAGGAGTCACACTGAATAATTTTTGTCAAACTACATGCTGCATTAATTAGAGTCCATTCATGTACTAAATCCTGAGATATATTTATATCTTGCAAAATACCTACCAAGCCTTCAATAGCTGACTTTGTCCCTAACTCAACATCTCCCAAGCTTTCAGCTGCTCTCCAAGGAATATCATGATGAGAACTATATAAAAGTTGGACTAAAGCCTGAATAGCTTTTTCATCATTTGGCTCATGGTACAAAATTCTACTAGCGGTCAACCAAAGTATCCACTCATCTTGACAATTATCTAAAAGACGATTTAGTGCATCAATTGCTACCTGATTAGAAGAATCTATGTCTAGAATAGTGTCTGCAGCCCAATAAAGATCGGATGAGTTATCAAAATCATGCAGGTTTTTTATTAAATCATCCAAATCTAAATTACTTGAAATTAATTTTTGAGGCTCTCTTTTTAAAGTATCTTTCACTGGAAAAGATCTTGTCTTTTTGCCTAAACTTGAAGATCGAACTTCATCTAAGACATATTTGGCTAGTCTTCTAATTTCTTTGTCCTTATTAAAGACCTTAGTGGTGCAGAAAACTTTTTGGCGGCTTACGCAGGGAAAACAGTGACCCGAGAGAACTCAATACGTGTCTCTATGCGTTCTCGTTTCTTCAACGATGCATAGGCAACTTGAGGACTCCAAGTTGGTAAGATAGCGAGTCTGGGAATCGCAAGCTGTTGATAACATAAGCGTTTCAACTCACGTAACCCTAACTGTAAAAAGCTCAGTCCCCGTTGACTGTGCCAGTCCAGCCATTTCCGTCTGCCCTCCTGAGTAACTATCACCGCAATTGAAATTGCAATCAACGTTGCACTAGCCAGCAACATCAATAGACAATTTAGGGCAGAAGCACCTCGCAAACGAGAACGGATCAACTCAAAACCTGCCGACTTGTAATCCTTGAAATGCGGTTCTATGCCCCCAAAGCGTTGACCATAGAGGGCAAACGTTTGTAATGAA
>LUGL01000007.1 GCA_002796835.1 Elainella saxicola E1
CTGAAACGACAACAACTCTCCATGTTCATTGATGAGCAGGTGTAGCTTGAAGCCGTAGTACCAGCCCATCGAACTCTTGCCCCAAGCTGCATAAGTTGCAAACACCCGATGGCTGTGAGCCCGTTTGGGATGACAAACCTTTAGAGGAGTCGAATCGATGAAACTAATCCCTGTCATTTCTCCTAAACGAGTGTACAGATAACAGCACAACAGCATTAGGCTCCAAGGCATCAACTCTACAAAACGGTTGTAGCTCACCAAGTTGGGAAAGGCTCCTCGCCAGTGCGGCAACACTTGCAGGGTATAGAAATCCTTGAAGGTGCGGTAGCCAGAGCCATGAAAGGCGATGACAATCGTCATCACTTCGCTGAGGTGCAGTCTGGAGCGACTGCGTTTCTCTCCTAGCATCGAGGGCAGCTGGATTTGTTGCTGCCAAAGTCGTTCAAACTCTTGGTAGAAGTCATCTACATCGCAAAAGATTTGGGTCACATCCAGGTGCGATACGATCGGTTTCATCGCTGAGGCTTTATGTACTTCATTTCCAGTCTCAGCTTTCCTTTGGCCTTTTGTCACTCCGTCGAACTCACGTTAACAGAATATGCAACTGCCCAAAATCTTCTCAACGGGAGATCAAGGGCAGTGCAATGAGATTCAAACTATGCCGCGTTTATAGCCACTCTTGAATACTTATTGATGTAGTCGCTGAAAAACTGTTTGAGTTGCGGATCAATGCAAGCATAATGCGCAAACTTATATCCTAAGTCCTTTGCTAGATTAATTGTCTGTTCAGGCGTCAGCCCTTCTTCAATGGCAACACTGAGTAAAGCGATCGCAGTCGATCGAATGCTGGCTGCACAGTGGATCACAGCAGGTTTGGGAATTTGATCAAGCACAGTCAAAATCTGAGTAATTAACGCTTCATCTAAAGCCTCTAACTTGAGAGGAAAGTTGACGTAATGCAGTCCTAATGATTCTGCAACTTGCCCTTCCTCCGGTAAAAATCCTAATTCATCAGGGGAACGCAAATTTAAGACTGACTTAAAACCTTCCTGGACAGCTTGTTTGAGTTGTTCGGGAATGACCTGTCCTGTCGTCGTTAAGTACTCGTTGACTTGAAATGCGTTAATCACAGCGACTCCTTACATCTGCAACTACATAGGGATGGCAAATAGAGCAACTAAAGCTGTTCTGAGATTATAAAGAAGGCGGAAATCCCGATTTCGTTTATTTTTCTTGAACAGGCAGCTAATTGCTTCTAAATCCTTTTAATTAGAATTATTGTTCCCTTAATATTAAAACAATAAACGGTTAATTGATAGGTTTACCGTAGATTAAAATAATTTATCCAGTTAGCCGATAGATTTATCGCGGTTTATGATTAATAGAGGATTTGTAGGAGGTCTTTATGAGCCAACTGATCGAATATGAAAATACCAGTGATGAAGTGCGCGCAATTTATGACGATATTCGGGCGACTCGACAAACGGATCTAATCAATAATTTTTGGAAAGCGCTTGCCAACCATCCACCTACGCTAAAACGCACCTGGGAAACCGTGAAAGAAATCATGGGTGGCCCCGGAGCACTCGATCCGTTGACTCGTGAATTGATCTATATTGCTGTTAGTGTGACCAATGGCTGCGAATATTGCATTGCTTCCCACATCGCCGCTGCTCGTCAAAAAGGCATGAGTGAAGCAGTGTTAGGTGAATTGCTAGCAATTGTGGCGTTAGCAAACACAACTAATCGATTGGCCAATGGCTATCAAGTGCCGATCGATCAACACCTAAAGTCAACCAATTGATTTACCAAGCAAGATACGAAATTAGAAAAACCTGTGTTTATAGTTTTTTAACTCCCTTTTGTCAGATTAAAGTGAGGGAAATGCCAAAAGTAACCGTCGCAGCTTCTGCCACCTTGATTAGCGAAGTTACTGATGCGGTGATCGATGAAGTCAAGAGTTGGCAGTCTTGGCCCTTGTCAGCCGTTTAACCATTGGGAATATTTCAAAGAAGTGGACGATGCCGTTCGCGTAGCGGTGCGGAGCACTTATCGAGAGTAGAAGCCTGCCTTAAACCGATTTGCAATTGAGTTCGAGGGTAGATTACCCAAAGAGATTTATTCTTGACACAAAACTATGTTACAGATCCGAAAATGAGATGATGCAATTTCTGGCATTATTCCTAATATACGAGGTGCGACAATTAAACATAAAAGATCTATAACATTTAATTCAAAATGATATACTTCTGATTTGAATTAAAAATAATGTTGGGGCGATCGCTAAATACTATCCAACCCTGAAAAGGAAAGAAGCAGATTACAGCTTGGAAGAACTGCTTCTTATCAACACGGTTGAAGTCTGAATCCCAAATTGAACCGATCGCCCCTTCTATTCCTAAAGTTCCATAGCTAGATAGAGTTTGATGCCCATCCTCATCACGCCCATTTGCGCTAGGTATTTTTGTCGTTCTGATCGTCCTCGTCTTCATTGAGTAACCCGAACAGCGCTGTAGCACCACCGATCGCGATCGAGTTAGCTGTATTCGCCAGATTGGTTTGGGCTTCGGTGAGGTTGGGCAGGGTAGTAATGTACCCACTAATACTGATAGCACCGATCGTGATTGCAGTGGTGAGAGGAAGGAGTGTTTTTTTCATTGCTTTGGGTTGATTGCTGAACTGTTATTACCCTAAATGACTGATTCATGACCTATTTACCTGAGTTGAGTTAGGCTCGTGCTGATTTTTCCTGAGATAGCCTGACCTAAGCTGACATAGGCTGACTTATTCTGGTTTGCTTCAATTGACAGAGGATAAAATTGCGATAGCTCCCGTTTACCTCCAGTCAGACTGAAGCATGTCCTTCCCGAAGCCATTCCTGATCGAACTTGCTAGAGAGAAACAACTTGCCGATCGTGAAGCTGAGGTTTTCCTAGCTTTGTTTGGGGAAGGAAAGACACGTCTGGAAATTGCTCAGCAATTGCATGTGCAGGAATCAGCAGTCAGTACTTGTTTGTCAGGAGTTTATCGGAAGTTCAGCATTTCAGGAAGCGGTCCCGTTAAGGAGAATCGTTTAAAGGATGAATTAAGACGACGGGAAGAAATTTGGCAAAAACAGCAATCAAACAAAGCAAGTGATCAACCTTCCACTCCATCGCAAGCAGATGAAGCTTGGATTGAGCAGGTTCGAGAGCATTGCCGCCAGAGAATCCTCAGTCAGCACAGCCGCATGCAATTGCTGAGTGGGAAAGAGATTGGAGTCGATCAACTTTATGTCGATGTGTATTTGTTAGACCGCCCAGAGCATACTCTTTATAAGTCACCTGAGAGCCTTTTGAAAACTTTCGATATAGAAAACGATCGATTAGCTTTAGGTAGGCGTATTGGGGATCGCAATCCAGGCTTTGATGTTGCGAACGATAATTCTAAATTGATAATTTTTGGAAAACCAGGAGCAGGTAAAACCACATTTCTCAAGCATTTGGCAGTGGATTGGTGCAACGGTAAGTTTCAGCCAGAATCGATTGCAGTTTTGATTGAATTGCGTCGGATTCGAGATAAGGAATGGAATTTAATCGATGCGATCAATCAAGAACTGGGCTTAGAAAATTGGAGACAGATTAAAACCCTTTTAGAAAAAATTAAAGAGTTAGGAAAAAACAACTCGGATAGGCAAAGCCTGGAAGAGCAAGTAGATGAATTACGACAGGAAGTAAAGTCTCTTCTAAAACAGAACAAACTCTTGGTGTTGATGGACGGTTTGGACGAAGTACCAACCGATCAGCTACGGCACAATGTACAGAGGCAACTTCAAGAAATTGCCAAGAATTATTCTACAAATCGATTGGTTTTGACCTGTCGCACACAAATTATGGGAGCAATTCCAACTAGTTTTACTTCGGTAGAGATAGCTGATTTTAACGAAGAACAGGTCCGAAGGTTTGTTCAAAACTGGTTTATAGCAAATGGAAAATCGAGTGCAGAAGCAATCCAAAGATGGGAAAAGTTGAGCTATGTGATTAGCAATAACTTGGCATTAAAAGAATTGACGACAACACCAGTATTATTGAGCCTAATTTGCTTAGTGTTGCATGATGAGGGAGAAATTCCTACACAACGAGATTGGTTATACCAGAAAGGCATTAAGTTAATGCTCAGTCGATGGAACGATGCTAAACAAATTGACGATTGGGAAATCGGAACGGTATCCTATCGCCGGTTGGGTATTGAGCAAAAGGTCGCTCTATTAACTGAAATTGCAGCGCGTAAATTTGAAAATCCTGAGAATTTTGTACTGTTTCAACAGGACGAGATCGCAGCTCAAATCACTCAATCTCTACAACTTTCCAACTCTAGCGATGGGATAGCTGTATTAAAGGCAATTGAAGCTCAACATGGACTACTTATTGAGCGAGCCGATGAATTATGGTCATTTTCCCACCTCACTTTTCAGGAGTATTTCACAATTCAATGGTTGACTCAATTGCCTCCTGAAGAATTGGCTCGAAAGATTGCTAGCCAGCAATGGCAGGAAAGGGTTAAGGAAATCGTTAAATCGCAACAGCCAGCCGATCGCTTAGTTCAGTTGATTAAGCAGGCGATCGATCGATCCATTACCAATAAGCCAGAAATACAAGCATTTTTTGCCTGGGTGCTTCAGCAAGCAGATTCTAGTCAAACAATCTATAAACCTGCGGCTGTACGTGCTTTCTATTTTGGTTATGCCCTCAACCTTGATCGTGCCCTCGCCCTCGTTCCCGCCCTTGATCGTGCCCTCGCTCTCGATCTTGCTTTTGCTCTCAATCTCGCCCTCGACCGTGACCTCGACTATGACAAATTAGCTAATGAGCTATCGCAAATTATGTCAGAATCACCTATTGCCTCGTTAGCAGACTTCTATCAATGGTGGGAAGCGAATGGCGATCGATGGACTGAGCGGTTGTGGCAAGTCATGATTGAGCATCGTAATATTGGCCAAAATTGGCAATTTACAAAAACACAAAGTCAACAATTGAAAAGTTATTACGATCTCAACAAATTTTTAGTTGAATTGATAAAAATTGAGGGGGCTGTAACTGACACTGTTCGCGGCGAAATTGAAGATAATCTTTTGCTGCCTTGGCAAGAATTGCAACACTATCCAATGTAGCTTTATCATGCCAATAGAGATACCACACGATCCATAGAATCATTTACCAAAAAAGTGGGAGCGTCTCGCTCACGTCCATGGCAAAAGAATGTAATTCAGAACATCCCCACATCACAAAATCCGATCGCCCCATCACAGACAAAAATCATGACATGAGTTCGATCGCAATTTCACAAAGCAACTCAAATTGCACAGGAAAAGGCCGATCGATCTGAGTGAAATAAATATCGAAAAGGAAAAATCCATCACTTATAGCTGAGAGCTGCGATCGCCAAACAACCCCAGCCAATCAAAAAGGCAACCCCACCTAATGGTGTAATCGCACCCAGCCACTTGATGCCCGACAAACTCAAAGCATACAAACTGCCCGAAAAGATCACCACGCCTGCAATAAACGCAAATCCCGCAGTCGTCAGCAACGCTTGAGCCACTTCAGTCCGACTTAGCAACAGGGCCACCGCCAGCAAGGCCAGCGCATGATACATCTGATAGCGCGCCCCCGTTTCAAAAATTTCGATCGCCCGATCGGTTAATTTCTCGCGTAACGCATGAGAAGCAAACGCCCCACCTGCTACGGAAAGGCTGCCGAAGATTGCTGCGATCAGTAGGAAAATGCGAACCATAAATCAATTTTGGATTTTGGATTTTGGATTGCTAATTCGATCGGCTAGTTTTTGTTGCATCTCCATAGTGCGAGTGTCTCGCTCGCGATCAAGTAAAAGTCTACAAGCAAATTCATCATCCTAAGAATCTAACAAGTTAGGATTCGATCCGCCGATCTCAAAATAATAGGAAATATTGCCTTCTGTAGTGACATTGAAGTTGGCATCGAACTCTTTGGCGCGATCGTCCAAATAAATTTTGGCGGCTCTGCCATCCAGACCACTTGCCATCGAAAACTGAAGAGCTGTGATGTGGCCATTATTTTCTTGCAGCAGCTTGAAAAAACTGGAGCGCAGAAAATCTCGCTTTTGCTGCTGCGACTTTTGATAGGATCGCCAAAACATCCAGCTTCCGGTGGCCGTGCAGGGGACTCCAAACAACAAAAGTGCTGCCAAACTGTCCTGCCGATCCTGCGGCGGATTATCTGGGTTTAGCAGCTCAGCAGTCCCCATACCTAAAACAAATAAGCCAAAAAATAACAGCGTTCCAGCCGCAATTCGACTAATCAGCCTCATACAGAACGACAGCCCTTACAACCCTAAGACTGACGACAGCAATCCCATCATCAGTTGATCATCGCTGCCATCTTAGCCTTGCTATCGAGTTGCTTCCAACATGCGCGAAAAGTAGAACCGCGTTTTGGTCATGGCGTTACGCTGAATGGTCCAGCCGTTTGCTTCCAAGGCTTTGACAATGTCAGATTCACGGTGTAGATAGGCACGGGTTGCTTTGCTGGGGCCAGGGAAAAAGTCGCCAATCTTCTTCAGCAGACTGTAGCCTAAAGTTTTGGGTGCAAAGCTGAGCACCAGCCGCGATTCGGCGAGAGAACTCAAATGGCTGATCATTTCCATGGCTTTGTCTTGCGGATAGTGAATCAGCACATCCAGGCAAACAACGGTATGATACTTACCGCTCAAGGTTTCCAGGTCTTGCACTGCGAAGGTAGGATTATTGGGCTGACCCAATTCGGCTTGAGCCCGTTCTCTCGCTTCGCCTACCATTTTTTCAGAGATGTCGCTGGCAAAGACTGTGGCTCCCATTTTGGCTAAGGGGATGCTGAGGCTGCCTACTCCACATCCAGCATCACAAATGGTCATACCAGCCAAATTGCCGTCTGCTCTCAGCCATTCCAGTAAAGTATCAACGGTTTTTTGATGCCCAACCCGAATGTCGAGCTGCACTTTATTAACTTCGCCATCGCCATAAATTCTGCGCCAGCGATCGAACCCGGTGGCGTTGAAATATTCCCGAACAACGGTTTTATCGTCTGTTTGCTGATTTGCTGCGGTCATGTTAAAACTCTGGATCTCCCAACAGTTCACAATCCTATTACGATTTCGGGCCATTTGGGGGATTGGCTGCCGTGAAATCCAAGTTCGCAAAAATAACGGCTTGCAAAATTAAAGAGGGGCGATGCTTACCATTCACACCGCCCACTCTTCAAGTTAACCGCACATTTTCAGAATTACTTGCTGCCCAACACTTGCTCTTTCAAAGAGTTAAAGTCGGTTGCGAGTTGTTCACGAGCGGATGCCTTCAACAGATAACGCCAAATGAACCAGGCTGAATAGCCCATGCCAATCAATTCAAACAAAGAGGAGAAGATAGGAAGATCGTTAATCGCACCCAGAACAGCCAACAGCAGTTTTACGGCAATTAATGCGCCAATAATCAAACCGATCGTCACAATTGGACGTTTGTATTCGCCAAAGAAATCGGACAGGTAAGCAGGCAGATCAGCCAGAAAGTCAGACACTTTTTCGCCAATCTCTTTCCACTGCTCATTGGAAGAGTCAGTTGAGATCTTCGTAATTCCGCCGGGGGAATCAATTTCTACTGTCGTGTTTTGCACATCAGGTTCCATAGTGACACCTTGGAATAACCTAAAAAACTAATATCGGGCCGTGAGAGGAGATCCCAGTCTAGGATAGAACCAGATAAGATGATACCTTCTGTTTTACAACCATCTTTAAGACTTGGCGAACAATACTAGACACTAAAGCAGGTTATGCAGAATTGCAAGGGATCTCTTTAGATTTCACTCCAAGGTCATAAAGTAACAGGTTTCTGGATTTTTGACCTCGTTCTAAGATCTAATATTGCTTGGGCTGCCCGATCGCATACCCCGCTCTCTCCCAGTTTGAGTCGCATTTGCTGATAGTCTGCCTGCATTTGCTGCCGCTTTTCGGGCTGTTGCAGGAGCTCTAGAGCGGCTTGGGCGATCGCTTCTGGGGTGGCGGTATGTTGCAGGAATTCTGGCACGATCGGCTGCATCATTACCAGATTGGGAGGCGAGACAAACGGGGCCGAAAATTTCAGCAGATGTTCAGCCACCCAGGCCGTGACCGGATTTACTCGATACATTACAACCTGCGGTACTTCCATCAGGGCTGTTTCTAAGTTGACGGTTCCTGACTTGGCCAACACTAAATCGGCGGCAGCAATGACCTGCTGTGAGTCTCCGGTTGTAAGAGTGGCAGATAAACCAGTTTGCTGTAAGGCTGCTTCGATCGCCACACGATACTGCTCTAGAGACAACGGCATCCAGAAACGTACTTGAGGCATCTGGGCCTGAATTTGCTGAGCGGCTGCCAGCATTACCGGCAAAATATATTTCACTTCCTGCTGTCGAGAAGCGGGGATCAGCGCCACAACTAGCTCGTCGGCTTTAATGCCCAGAAACTGTCGGGCTGAGTCTCGATCCGGAGTTGCCTGCATGCGATCGATCAGGGGATGCCCTACCCAGGTGACATGGCCGCCTCGTTCCTGGTAGTAAGTGGCCTCTGCTGGAAAAATCGCCAAGAGCCGATCGGTAATCTCCAAAATTCCCTGGGTGTTGCGCGGAGTTGCCGACCAAACCCATTCCTGCGGCGCAATGTAATAAACCGTGGGAATGTGGGATAAATGCTTGCGAATGAAGCGTCCAATGCTGAGATTGGGTGCAAAATAATCGATCATCACAACTAAATCAGGCGGATGCTGTTGTAAAAACCGCTTGACTTGCTGCTGAATGCTGCGGGTCTTCCAAATATAAGGAAAGGACTCAAAGATGCCGATCGACCCAATGGCGCTGGTATCGGCCAGCAGCGTTGCTCCAGCTTTTGCCATTCGATCGCCTCCCATCCCCACAATTTCTAAGGAAAGATTCTGGTAGGCGGCCTGTCGATAGAGTGCTTCAATCAGCAATGCGCCCTGCAAATCTCCAGAGACTTCGCCAGTGCTGATAAAGATCCGGTAGGGGGCAGAATCCGCTGGTTCAGGGGTAATATTTCTGCTTTGCTCAGTGCTCAATTCAGTGCCTAATTCAGTGCCCAATTCAGTCATCCTGCGTTACTCGAGCCCGCTGCCCCGGAATTGAACCCCGCCGACCAGGGGCATGGCTTAGCGTCAAAAACTGGCGCAAATGCTGAATGGGTTCCTGATCGCTCAATAAATCAAGCTGCTGCAAGGCTTCATTTAGGGTCAGGCCCGATCGATATAAAATCCGAAAGGCTTTCTTGAGGGCCTGCATGGTTTGACCGTCGTTGATTGTTGCCAGACCCGATCGCTGTAATCCAACTTTATTGAGAGTCCGTACCCGGGCCGGGTTGCCTTCTACCAGCATATAGGGCGGCACATCTCGGTTAATACGGCTCATCCCACCCACCATGGCTAAACGGCCAATCCGTACAAACTGATGCACTCCCAGAACGCCGCTAATGGTGGCCCGCGATTCAATGTGAATATGCCCTGCCAAAGCGGTGCCGTTGGAGATAATCACCCGATCTTCAATGTGGCAGTTGTGCCCCACATGCACATAGGCCATCAGCAAATTACCGTTGCCGAGCACCGTAGCTTCATCGGCTCCTGTGGCTCGGTTGATCGTGACATATTCGCGAATCAGGTTGTCATCCCCAATCTTGACCAGACTGAGGGAACCGTCATATTTCAAATCTTGCGGTTCCAGACCGATCGCCGCTCCCGGAAAAATCTGATTTCTTGCCCCAATTTCTGTCATGCCTTCAATCACTGCATGATGACCGATCACTGTACCCGGTCCCACCTTCACCCTTTCGCCAATCACCGCATAGGCTCCTACCTGGACTGTGGGATGCAGCTCAGCACGGGGATGGATAACGGCGGTAGGGTGAATGAGGGTAGTCAAGGGAACGAATGGTAGAAGGTAAAGGGTCAGAAAATCTAGCTGGACTCGATCGCTCAGGAAACCAAATCAATCTCAAACCGTTCTCAATGAATGAATCAACCTAATTAATCAACCACCGAGAACATTAATTCGCCTTCGGCAACAAGCTGGCCATCGACTTCGGCCCGTCCCTGCATTTTGCCAAAGCGACGTCGCTTGATCGACAGCAGCTCCACCGTCATGATCAGCTGATCGCCTGGAACCACTGGACGCCGAAAGCGTACTTTATCAATTCCGGCAAACATAAACAGGCCATTTTCAGGAAATTCTGGCATTTGGCATAACACAATGCCCCCGACTTGGGCCATCGCTTCCACAATCAGCACTCCTGGCATGATGGGGCGACCGGGGAAATGCCCTTGAAAATGGGGTTCGTTGAACGTGACATTTTTAATGCCAACCGCCAACTTTTCAGGAACATACTTGATAATTCGATCGACCAGGGAAAAAGGATAACGATGGGGCAGCAAGCGATGAATGTCGTCAACCGTCATTACCGTTGCAGGAGCTGTAGGATCAGTCTCTGCCTGTTCGGTTTCGGGATGGGGCATCGCAGTATGGACGTCAGTCAAAATAGCCATGAGTAAAGTTCGGTTAGGACTGAAACAACGAAGCAAGAACAGAATCAAACGGGCAGGAGAACCTGCATCAACTGCTGAGCAAATCGAGTATGCAACTGATGGCTTGCTTTATAAGCCAGGATATGAGCATTGGGGGTACTTCCCAACAAACTCAAATCTCCTACTAAGTCTAAAAGTTTATGACGCACTGGCTCATTTGCAAATCTCAAGGGCGGATTTACCCAGCCTGTTTCACCACAAACCAACGCATTTTTGAGGCTGCCTCCCTGAATCAACCCCTGCTGCTGCAAGTGTTCCACCTGATGAGCCAGACCAAAGGTGCGGGCAGGCGCAATCGCCGTCAAAAAATTTTCCTGACTTGGCGTCCAACTATACCATTGATTGCCGATCGCAGGTAGATCAAAATCGATCCCATAAGTAAAACGAGGCTCTGAGGCAGGCAGAGCTGCGACAAATGCATCTCCTTCCTGAAGCCAGAGGGGGTGTTCCAGGGTGCATTGGGTTCTGGGTTCACCTTGCGGTACGATCCCTGCTTCAGCAATCGCGGTTGCCCAATCCTGAGCAGAACCATCGAGTAGGGGGACTTCAGCACCGCTAATTTCGATGCGAGCATTATCAATCCCCATGCCGCTTAAGCTTGCCAACAAATGTTCGATTGTGCGAACGGTTGCTGCTTCTTTTTGCAATTCTGTGGAAAGCAGGGTTTGCCCAACATAGTCGATGTGAGCCGGGATGACAGGCGTATTAGGTAAATCAGTGCGAACAAAATACCGACCCTGGTTAATTGCTGCTGGTAAAACCCGCACTTGAGTTGGCAAGCCGGAATGCAGCCCGATGCCCGATCGTTCAAAGGTCGCGGCCAGGGTATGCTGCTGATGCGACAGAAGCGGATCAGGGTCAATAAGGTGGCGATCGCCCAGATCGATCGCCAATGGCTGAATTTTCACCGGCCTAGGTTGATTTAATGCTTGCTCTTCACCCACACCACTCATCCTTGAAATCCATTGCTTCGGCCCATTAGAATCGCTCACCGATACCGAAGTGAATTCGGGTATCCCCCTCGTTGTTGATCGCATAATCTACCCGAATTTGCCCCAGCGGCGATTGCACCCGAACCCCGACCCCATAGCCAAAGCCCGAACCCGGTTTTTCGCGAATTCCAGCCGGATCACCCTGAACTTGGCTGGCTGTTCCTAAATCAGTGCCTGCATCAAAGAACAAAGCCCCGCTGACAATGCTGAAAATTGGGAAGCGATATTCGACAGTGGCCTGCAAATAGCTCTTGCCGCTGCCTAAATCACCTGCATCATACCCCCGTACCGAGTCTGTTCCACCCAGTGCAAATGCTTCATAAGGCGGGAAGTCACCAAAAATCGTGCCGCCCTGCACGTTGAATGCCAATGCTTGGGGACATTCGCTCGGACTGGGATCGTCCTTCTGACAGCCGCTTGTGAAATCGATGATATGAACCGGAATGTAATAGCTGTAGCTAGCTCGCAAACGGTTATAGAAAATACTGTCAATCCCTAGCGCCTGTTCTGTACTTAAGCGCAGAACCGATCCGCTGGTTGTTTGGGCAGGATCGTTCCGCAGGTCTTGGGAAGCTGAAAATTGAACGGTTGCCAGGTTATCAACGCCCGATCGGTCATAGCTGAGCAAGTTGCCAAACTCATCGCGAGGCGAAATTGCCCCATCTGCATCGCGGATCGACACATTTTGAAATTGCAACCCAAGCGAGGCCCGCCAATTATCCTCCAGTGGTCGCGCAAAGCTAATCCCGCCACCAAATCTGCGCACCCGGGGCCGATCGCCATTGGGAAGGTACACCTCTCGTGGCCCTCCGTCGAAGATCAAGGAGATCGATTGTCTTCCAAAAGCATTCACGGTATAGGATGTGCGGTTGGGATCAGTCGCAATCCAGGGATCAGTAAAGCTCAAGTCAAACAACAGATCTCGCTGTCCGACCTGCACCTCGGCATTCAACCGCTGGTTGTTGCCGCCCAAATTTTGTTCTTGCAAGCTGACTGCACCAAACAGACCGCTGGCGGAGCTAACCCCTACACTGGCTGCCAGTGAGCCGGTTCGCCGCTCAGTGACATTCACCACGACGTCAACTTTGCGTGGATCTTGGCCGGGATTCAGCGAAATGTTCAAGTCTTCAAAAATGCCTAATCCAAAGGCTCGCTGTAAATCCCGCTGGATTTGGTTCTGATTGAAGACATCTCCCGCTTGAGATGAAAATTCTCGCGTGATGATAAAAGGACGAGTTCGACCACGAATCGGATTGCCTTCATCATCGACAGCTTGTCCCTCTTTGTTTAAGAAGCGAATGTCAATGTTCTCGATTTCACCCTCTGCCACTTCGAGCGTGGCTGTTCCATCCGGAGCAATTTCAGGAGCTGCAACGACTTGGGCCAAGACATAGCCATTGTCCTGATACAGTTTATTCAAGCGTTCGATGCCAATTTGCAAGGCTTGTAAATTAGCAGTTTGGCCGTACTGGCTGGCAAAAATTCGATCGACCGCTTCCGGTAGCGTTACCGTTTCATCTTCATAAGTTAGGGTTGGCAGATCGCCGTTTTCATTAGGCTGAGACAAACGGCTGCCGCGCAGCTCAACCCGCTGTAATACTGCGTTTGCCTGGACTGCAAAGGTAACTCGTACCCCTAATGGCGTATCTTCTGGAATCGCCTGCACATTTGAAAAGAAGCCCGTTGCAAAAATCGCGTTAATGTCTTCTTGAAGTTGCGATCGGGTAGTGGTACGTCCAGGTTGCGTTCGAATAGCCGCATAAACTTGATTCAGCAGCGCTTCATCCTCAACCCCAGAAACAACAACCTCAGAGACCAAGACTCTCGGTTCAACTTGAGTGGTTGTTGGAGCCGAACCATCGGGCGTTTGAGCGGGTGTAGCTGCTGGAGCGGGTTGAGCCGTATTTTCAGGTGGATTGGTATCTGGGCTGGTTTGAGACCCATTTTGAATCTCTTGTTGCAGATCAAGCTGATTCTCTGAAGGTTGGGGTGCTTGAAATTCGAACTGCGACGGTTCAGATGGACTAGGCGCAGGCTCTGCCTCAGGTACTGCTTGATTGGCTGGAGATTCGGGTGCGATGTCAGGCGATGGCTCAGGTGTATCTTGTGCCAATAAATCTGGAGAGGCTACAGTCCCCGAATCTGGCATTCCCGGATCTGGTTGTTCAGCAGAACTTGGTTCAACCAAAGATTGCGCTGCTGGTTCGAGTGCTTGCACCGACTCTGAGGATAGAGCAAGCTGCTGGCTTTCGAGAAACTCAGCAGGAGCAGGATTGGCAGCATCTGAACTGCCCAAGCGGCCAACAGCTTCAGGAGCAGTTTCCGAAGCGGTTGAAGCTTCTGCCCTTACAGGTCTAGCAAGACCAAAAACTGCGGAGGCAGTCAGGGCTGCCAGAAGAAACGGAGAAAAGCGCATACAGTTCAAATAATTTGGCACTTCCACACACCAAGCGATCGAGCAATTGCAGGTCAGAAATCGGGAATGATCTTAAAGCACCAGGGAAGGTTAAAAAAATGTAACGAGGAGATTTTACAGCATTGCTTCCCCTTGCGGTTGCACAGGTTGTGCCAGAACTCGTTCTAGCACCTGTCGATAAGCGGCCTCTACATTGCCTAAATCATGGCGAAATCGGTCCTTATCCAACACTCGCTGAGCGGGATCAGTATCCGCCTGATTCCAGAGCCGACAAGTATCCGGGCTAATTTCGTCGGCTAACAAAATGTTCTGCTGACGATCCAAACCAAACTCCAACTTGAAGTCCACTAGCGTGATGCCGCATTTTTGAAAAAAGTCTGACAATAGCCGATCAATTTGCAGGGCTTTAGTGCGCAACGCTTCAACCTGGTCAGCAGTTGCTAATTCCAGCAACAACAGCCGATCGAGCGTCAGCAATGGATCGCCGAGGGCATCGTTTTTGTAGTAGAACTCCACGAGCGGCTCTTGCAACACCATTCCCAAAGGTAGTCCTGTTTGTTGACAGAGACTCCCGGCAGCAATGTTCCTGACAACGACTTCCAACGGCAAAATTTTTACAGATCGCACCTTCATCTCGTTCGGAGCCGGAGAGCTAAGCCAATGGGTTGCAATACCCTGAGCTTCTAGAAGCTGGAATAAGTGGCTAGAGATGGCACAATTCATTTCACCTTTACCGACGATGCTGCCCCGTTTCTGGGCATTAAAAGCAGTCGCATCATCTTTAAAGTGAGTGAGCAGTACATCCGGGTCATCCGTTGCGTAGAGAATTTTAGCTTTACCTTCGTAGAGGACAGGATGTGCAGACATTGAAGAAGGGAGGGAGAAATTTTAACAAGCTTCACCATTTTACCGGGCTGAGCCACCCTAATCTTTGTTCAGCCTATGGAAAGATAAAAATCAAAGTTGAAAGTTCGCCTTTTCGATCAGCAAACTTACAAAGAATGGTTCCTAGCATTCGGTAATTATCCGCAATCTTGCGCCTTGCCAAATTGGCTAAACTCCTTAAAGTAGAACTTAATCACTTCAACTTTTTGTCTGTCTTTGCCAGCTTTTTGACAAATTTTGGCGAAGCCTTGACTAAAATTCAAACCTGTCCTTGCCTAGATTGGATATCCACAGCCCTCTAGGTTAAGATTGGGTTAACTAAAAGATCCCAATAAAATAGAAAAGCACTCGTCCAACCAGTTAGAACAAGTTAATAGGGGGAAGGTCATGGTCGATCGCTCTAATTTTCTCTATCCCTACAGCCGCTATCACGGTCCAATCCACCCTGAGAATTTAGTGTTCAACGCGAATCTCCAGGAATTTTCTCATAGAGTGAGTTTGATCTGTGGTTTACAAACAAATGGCAAACTTTCTCCCGAAGAGTCCTATGAGCAAATTCGCCGTCTATGGAAGCAGCTCAAGCGCAGTAAGAAAGAACTTGGCATCGGCGATCAGCAAGTTTGAGTGACTCTCGATTTGGCCGAGTAAATTCACACTGCAAAAATCACTGAGAAGCCCAGAGTCCTCTAATGAGTGATTCTGGGCTTTAGTTGATTGGATGAAGCCATTGGGATTATTTCTCGGTCAAGGTCCAAACCCCTTCATCCCAGGTTGCGGAGTTTGGTGGATGCATGAGCCAGTATTCGCAGCGGTTAAGGTGCATTTGGGCTGCTTTATCTTCAGGACTGACCTCTTTAAGCAATGTGTCAAATAAAAGCCGCGCCTGCGCAAACTCACGGTTGAGATAGAGTTGCCGCCCTTGCTGATACAGGTCGATCGCCTGCTGCTTGAGCGGAGCAATTGAATCAGAGCGGGTTCCCACGAGCTCATAAATGCTGACTGGTTTGTTTTTGCCTTTCACACGGATACAATCTAACTCTCTGGCCCAAACGCGATTACTGCAAAGCTGATAGGTATTTTCGCTAATGACGATATCGCAGCCATATTGTTTGCTGGCACCTTCCAGACGAGAGCCGAGATTTACCCCATCGCCGATCGCGGTAAATTCCATCCGCTTACTGGAACCAATATTGCCGCTGATCACACAGTCGGAATTGATGCCAATCCCAATCCGGATTTTGCGGGGATCGGGGCGATCGGCATTAAATTCACTCAGTCGATATCGCATTTCTAGCGCAGTTTGCACTGCCATCCAGGCATGATCGGCTAAAGGTAACGGCGACCCATAAACTGCCATGATGGCATCACCAATATACTTATCCAGCGTGCCTTTGTAGGCAAATACCGCCTCCACCATCGTTTCGAAATATTCGTTGAGCATGGCGACGACCTCTTCAGCCTCCATGTCCTCTGTCAGAGTGGTGTAACTGCGGATGTCAGAGAACAGCACCGAAACTTCCTTGCGATCGCCTCCCAATTTGGCATCTCCACTGCTCAGGAGCTGTTCTGCTAATTCCTGGGTCATATAGCGATACATCGTGCTCTTGAGGCGCTTCTCGTCACTAATGTCATCCATCACCACCAGCACGCCTGAAATTTTGCCGCGATCGTTCGCATCGGCAATGGTATTGATTGAGAGATGGACGCTATGTTGTTCTTGGCTACTGTGAGGTAACAGCGTTTGGTCAGGGTAATACTGCTGCCGACTTTTCTCATCCTCAGCCGTCAGAGCGGCCTGGAACCATTTGGGAAACTCCCCTTTCTCCAGGTGAATTAAATCTGCAACTCGTTGTCCCTGTAAAGTTTCGTTGCCTGCAATACCCAGCAGGCGTCGCGCACTTTCGTTGGCTGCAATGATTCGCCCTTCCCGATCGGTCGAAATCACAGCATTGGATAGCGATCGCAAAATATCTCGCTGGAGCTGTTCTTGCTGCTTCACGGTCTCAAATAGTTTGGCATTCTGAAGTGCCACCCCTGCTTGAATGTTGAAGGCTTTCATGAATTCCTGATCATTCCGGTTGAAGCTCGCCTTCCAGCATTCGGGTGCTTCTGGATAGGTCGCGGGGTCATAGGGCGGAAAGTCACCCTGCTTCCGTTTGTTGATCAACTGGGTCACCGCAATCAGTTCACCGTCAGCATTAAAAACCGGCATGCAAAGGATGCTGCAAGTGCGATATCCCGTTTTCTTGTCGGTTTCGCGAGCGGTGTCGGCATTGGGATGATCGTAGAGATCAAATGGGATCAGTACCGGTTCCCCTGTCATGGCAACCTGACCTGCAAAGCCCGCACCCATGGGAATTCGCAACTCTCTCAGTTCCCCTTCGATCGGCACTTTAGTCCAAAGCTGATCTTTTTCGCGATCGAGCAACCAAAGGGTACTGCGATCGGCCTGCATCAACTGTTTGGCTTCATCCATCACTTTGCTGAGCGTTTCTTCCAGATCCAGACTGCTCTGGCTCAAAGCTTTGGTAGCTTTCATCAGGGCAGAAGCCGCTCGCTGCTGCTGCATCGCTTTGTAAAAAGAGCGAGAGGATTCCAGAATCAAGCGAATCGACGGCGCAAAATCCCGGAAAACTTGCTCATCCTCTGTAGTAAACCCTCTGGGATCGATCTTGTGCTCCAGAGCCGCAAACGGATCGTGAACGGGTTTCAGTTTGTTGATCAGCTGCACAACCGCAACCAGATTTTCCTGATCATCCAGCAAGGGCAGTGCCAGCATGGTGTAGGTGCGGTACTGATTTTTCTTGTCAAATTCCTGGGCAACCCTGGAACGATCGTCCTGATAAAAGTCATAAGGAATGTTGACAACCGCTTTTTGAGTCGCAACTTCTCCGGCGATCCCAGCGGTTTTGGGAAATCTCAACTCCAAGTTCTTGCCGCTTTCATCCTTCGCGACGATCGACCACAGTTCATCCCGATCCTCGTCGAGCAGAAAAATGGTGGTGCGATCGGCATTCAGCAACTCCCCCGTCTTCAGGGTAATGGAGCGTAACATCTCGTTGAGAACGGCATCAAATCCCTGGGATTCCAGCACATTGTCTAGAACCGAGAGCGTTTGATTCACGATTTTTAACTTCTGCTCAACCGCCTTAACCCCATGCTTAAAGGTTTCCTGGGTGAGCGGGGCCAGCAGGTTCGAGAAAGAGCCACGAGTCGCTAAGGCGCTCTCTGAGGCAGTTCGTAAGCTTGCTGTTTCAACAACAGAATCTTTTGCCAACTGTTTGCCCTCAATCTTAACCGTTTGCGGGAATGAAGAATGATGCTCAAATCCTTGACTCACTGCTGAAGCATTACTTTTCATCAATCCTGGCAGTTCCAGGTCAACCACAGAGGAGGCAGCAGAGGCTTCTACCTCGATCGTGAAACATTCGCTTCGAGGGTTGATCGGCGAATTGGGATCAACCCAGTTCTGATGGGGCAGATGGGAGAATGAAGCTGTCATAGATGCTTAAAGTCGCTGCTTCCAGGTCAAAAATAACCCGAACTCCTAGATTCCTCTACAGCGATATCAACTACTCGCAGAAACCACATGATCACAATCTGAACCAACCTTGCAGGGGGAAGTTACCCCTTATCTCAGCCCAGATGGAAATTGATTGAGCGAGCCAGTTGTTCCGCTAAGCAGTCACTTCGAAGTTCAAATCAAGGGTTCCCACCGTCTTGACGAAACTCGCATTTCGGTGTCAATTCCGTGGTCAGAGAAATTAAATGAAGCAAATCGCTAACAACAAAAATCCCAATAAGGAGAGGCTCGTTTGAACAAAAATTTCAGTTGCGATCGAGGTTTCGAGAGGGGTTGAGGATAAAGCGTGTGGTTTCAGCATGGTGATCTCCCGATAGTCAATTAAAGTTGGAGCAATGGGAGCCAAAGTCCCTGTGAAGAGCATGTCCAACTGGACTTGTTAGTTCCATTGATTTTGCTCTACTGGATATCTACAGTTCATACCAAACTGTTTCCAGGCGAGCGCTTGATAGGCTTCTATTTCGTTAATACCCTTCGAACTCTCTATAACAGCGACAGCTTTGTTCGATTCATCAAAGCTTTATCAGTTGACATTGCTCGTGTGAATCAGTTCAGCAGGAAATTCGGCAGGAAGTTTGGCAGGACGATCGAACCAGTCTGAGTAACGAGGCTTTTATTCCAGCAGTCAAAGTATTTTGAGCAAAAAATTTGAGCAGAAAAAATGAGCAAAAAAAAGGGAGCGAGTTGCTCCCCCTGCTCTATTGATTTTTGATTTTTATCGGAGATATTGGCCTTGCGCCTCGTCACACGCGCCTCGTTAAAACATCAAGCGAGCGTTGATGTAGCCTCAATCAAGCGGCTGAAGGCATGGCATGGGCCAAGATCGATCGATAAAAGCTTTGTAACTGTCGAGTGGCTGCTGCCCATCCCCAACGTTCTGCTTCTTGACGAGCCTGCTGTCGCAGCATTTCCCGTTCTTGTTGGTTGGCTAGCAACCGTTGTGTGGCTGTAATTGCTCCCTGCTCGTCTGCTGGATCGAACAAATAGCCGTTGACTCCATCCGTGACAATGTCGGGAATGCCCCCTGCATTGGCCGCAATCACTGGACATCCAGCAGCCATCGCTTCTAGCAAAACCAATCCCAAGGTTTCGGTCCGAGATGGGAAAATGAAAGCATCTGCGGAAGCAAAGGCTGCTCCTAAATCTTTGCCCGTTAAATAACCGACAAAATGAGTTGGGGTGTCGGCAAAATGTTTCTCTAAATCTTGGCGATAGGGACCATCTCCAACCAGCGCCAGTCGGGCATTGGGAATTGCCTCTAAAACAGGCTTAATTCGATCGATCTCTTTCTCTGCGGATAACCGTCCCACATAAAGCAGAATCGGGCTATCAGGATTTCCTTGCGACAGATGCGATCGCACTTCTTGACTGACCAAGCTGGGATGAAACAGCTCTGTATCCACGCCCTTTTGCCAGACTTCGACTCGCTCGATTCCATGAGAGGTAAGGGCATCCTGCATAGCAGTTGAGGTGCAGAGATTTAGCTGAGCCTGGTTGTGAACTGCCTTAAGCAACTCCCACATCACCCCTTCCAACATCCCCAGGCCGTAATGTTCGAGGTACTTGGGTAAATGGGTGTGATAGGAAGCGACCAGAGGCACATCCAATGATTTGGCGTAATAGAGCCCCCCTAGACCCAGCACTGCCGGATTGACAATGTGGATTAAATCAGGCTGAAAATCCTCTAATGCCTGTCGAATTGAAGGTCGGGGTAATGCTAGTTTCAATTCCGGGTATAGCGGCAACGGGAATCCAGGTACACCAAAAATCTGAGCACCTCTGTATTCACGCAACCCACCATCCGGTGAGATTACCAAGACCTGATCGCCCGATCGCTGCAAATGATCAACCGTATGACTTAGGCGTGTGACGATACCGTCAACTTTAGGCAAAAAAGTTTCCGTAAAGAGGGCAATTCTCATAGAGGCGAGAGCAGTATTTCTTGGAGTTGAGCCGATAGAATCTGGGCCGATTTAATTTTTGAGTTCTGACCTTATAGGTGAATGCAGGGCATGGATTCACGCATGAATTAAATGGGTGATAGCAGTTTGTGTAGCATGGGCCATACCTTAAATTCTGTTTGCAGGCAAGATACCCACACTACATTTGCACCCATTAATGCGCCAAATTAATGAACCAACTCAGCATTGAACATGCAAAACTCAAAATTTGTTTAGCCTTTCCACTTCACTTTAGGCAGAATTTGGTTTTGATCCACTCGGTGTTTGTATTTAACGCTGAAGTTCAAAAGTGAATCCAGTAGCGAATCAGACAAGTAATGGGGTTGCAGACCAAGGTCGATTAGCTTGGTGTTCTTAGCGTTAAAGTAATGTTCTTCTTTCTCGACTCTGGGATTTTCTAAGTTATTAATTTCCACATTTAAGCCGAGTGAGTTGCTTGCTTTCTTCACCATCATGGCCAGATCGCCGACACTAAACATTTCGGTGAACTGGTTGAAGACGCGGAACTCGCCTGCTTCAGCGGGATTGGCAACCGCAATTTCAATGCAGCGCACCGTATCCCGAATGTCGAGGAATCCACGGGTTTGCCCGCCTTTGCCATAGACCGTGAGCGGATGCCCGATCGCAGCCTGAATACAGAAGCGGTTCAGTGCAGTTCCGAAAACGCCGTCATAGTCGAGTCGGTTGATCAGCAGCTCGTCCATGCCGGTTTCTTCAGTCAATACCCCGTATACAACCCCTTGGTTCAAGTCGGTGGCGCGCAGTCCCCAAATGCGGCAGGCAAAGTGAATATTGTGTGAGTCATGCACCTTGCTGAGGTGATAGAAGGAACCGGGCTGTTTCGGATAGGGGAGCGTATCTTTGCGTCCGTTATGCTCGATCGTAATGTAGCCTTCTTCAATATCGATATTGGGTGTGCCATATTCACCCATTGTGCCCAGCTTGACTAAATGGCAATTGGGGAAATGCTCATGCATCGCGTAGAGCAGATTCAACGTCCCGACCACGTTATTGACTTGAGTCAAAACCGCGTGCTCACGATCGATCATCGAGAACGGAGCCGATCGCTGTTCGCCAAAGTGAACAACTGAGTCGGGTTCAAACTTCAGCATGGATTGCTTGAGGAATTCGTAGTTATTGATATCCCCAATAAACAGTTCAATGGTCTTTCCAGTGAGATCTTTCCACCGCTGTAAGCGAGTCTGAATTGGCGCGATCGGGGTCAGAGTATCGACGCAAAGTTCTGCATCCCAATGACGCCGAATTAAATTATCTAAAATGGCAACTTCATAACCTTTGTTGGACAGGTAGAGCGCAGTTGCCCAACCGCAATAACCGTCACCACCAATAACTAGGACTTTCATGCGCTGTGTGCTGAGTTGATCTACTTACGGATACTCCGCTAAATCTACCAGAGTTTGTGCACTCTCTCACCCCTCGATCGATAGGAAACGAGATTAGGATTTCTCAACGCAATTGAACGCGGCAGGGCTACATTTAAATAAGGAAGAGGTTAGGAAATCAAACAGCAGCATGGATCAAGAACCGATTATCTTAATGTCAAGCCGGGAAATCGAGAAAATGCGTCAGGCAGGGCGCATGGCAGCAGAGCTATTGGACTATCTCGAACCCATGGTTCAACCTGGCGTCACAACCCTGGAACTGAATGATGCTGCTGAAGCCTGGACACAGGCTCGTGGCGCAAAGAGTGCTCCGCTGGGCTATCACGGGTTTCCCAAATCGATTTGTACGAGCGTCAATGAGGTTGTTTGCCATGGCATCCCCAATGCAAAACAAACTCTAAAGGATGGTGACATTATTAACATCGATGTGACGCCATTACTTGATGGTTATCATGGCGATACTTCCCGGACTTTCTTTGTGGGGCAACCTTCTCCGCTGGCTCGTCGATTAGTTGAAGTGACGGAAGAATCGATGTGGCGGGGCATTCAGGCTGTGAAACCAGGTGCACGCGTTGGTGACATTGGAGCCGCGATCCAAGAATATGCAGAAGCACAAGGATTTTCCGTTGTTCGTGATTTTGTTGGGCATGGCGTTGGCCGGATCTTCCATGCAGCTCCGCAAATTCCCCATTATGGCACCCGTGGTAAGGGCAAGAAATTACGGGCAGGCATGGTATTTACGATCGAGCCCATGATCAACGAAGGAACTTGGGAAGTTGAAGTGCTGGCGGATAATTGGACTGCTGTAACGAAGGATCGCAAACTCTCGGCTCAATTTGAGCATACGGTTGTGGTCACAAACGATGGGGTAGAAGTGCTGACAACCCTCTCGGAACTGGTTCCTGCCTAGAGAATCCTGGATTACTCTCCTGAATCCTTGCTGTTTTGCGAATTGGCAAATCTATGAGTTCGATCGTTCAAACCCTAGAGAATCTTCTGGGTGCGCCTGCTGTTGTTCCCTGGGAGTCAGTGGAGCAATCCTTACCGGCACAATTTAACCAGGCCTTGTTCGATCGATCGATTGAATGCGTGGTCTATCCTGCAACCGCTGAAGAACTCATGGCAGTTGTGGCTTGTGCGGCTCAACATGTCTGGCCGCTCTTGCCCTATGGACAGGGGACAAAGCTGCATTNGGGGGGGGCTGGTCAAAGGGGCAAAAATTGCCATCAGTACGGCCAAGCTCGATCGCCTGATCGAACATGCAAGTGGTGATTTGACGGTGACAGCCGAAGCGGGATTGGGTTTGGCATCCCTTCAGCAAACGTTGGCAACCGCAGGACAATTTCTTGCTGTTGACCCGGCCTATCGCGATCGGGCCAGCTTGGGTGGCATTGTAGCTACGGCAGATACAGGCGCATTGCGGCAACGATATGGCGGCATTCGCGACATGCTGATTGGTCTTTCCTTTGTGCGGAGTGACGGCAAACTTGCAAAGGCGGGCGGCAGAGTTGTCAAAAACGTAGCGGGCTATGACTTGATGAAGCTACTAACTGGCTCCTATGGCACGTTGGGTATTGTGACTCAGGTTACATTCCGCATTTACCCAATTCCGGCCACTTCTGCCACAGTTGCTCTGTCGGGGAGCACAGATGAAATTGCCAAAATTACAGCAACTCTACGATCGTCTGCCTTGACTCCGACTGCGATCGAGATCATCACACCAGCTTTGGCAAAAGAATTGGCGATTGGTGACAGTATGAGTCTGATCGTTCGTTTTCAGAGCAGTGACGCCAGCGTGGCTCAGCAGATCGCGACATTGGTGCAGCTCGGCGAAAGTTTGGGCTTGAAGGCAGCTCAGATTGCCTCTGCAGATGAGCTAGCTCTATGGCGACGATTGTCAGAACCAATGGCAGCTTCCTCCCAGCAAACAGCTATCACCTGCAAAATAGGAGTAATGCCGGCGCAGGTATCTGACTGTCTCTACCAAGTTGAGCAAGTTGCTCCCCTCGCTTTAGGTACCATTCATGCAAATAGTGGTTTGGGGTGGTTGCAACTCCCAAGCATGGCGATCGAAGATGTGCTGAAGTTGCGCCAGATCTGCCAAACCCAGGCAGGATTTCTAACGGTCTTAGCTGCTCCGGCTGAGATGAAGCAGGCGATCGAGGTTTGGGGATATCCAGGCAATGCCCTACCTGTGATGCAGCGCTTAAAAACTCAATTTGATCCCAATTATCTATTCAGCCCGCACCGCTTTGTCGGGGGAATTTAACTGATGCAGACGCAGGACAAACAATCACCCATTCCTGAATCAACACCGAATCATTTACCCGCAGATCCAGCCATTTCTGCCTTTGATGCCCACCAGCCACCTGATCCAAAACTGATCGATGCTTGTGTGCATTGCGGCTTCTGTTTATCCACCTGTCCCAGCTATCGAGTGATCGGTAAGGAAACCGACTCACCACGTGGCCGCATTTATTTGATGGATGCGATCAACGAAGGGGAAGCGACTCTTTCGTCTGCGACTGTGCCACATTTCGATTCCTGTTTAGGATGTCTGGCTTGCGTCACAACCTGTCCCTCTGGGGTGCAATATGACAAGCTGATCAGTGCTACTCGTCCCCAAGTTGAACGCAATTATCCCCGCTCTTTAGGCGATCGTCTATTCCGGCAGTTGATTTTTTTACTATTTCCCTACCCAGAAAGATTGCGAGCTCTATTAGCTCCGTTGCTGATCTACCAAAAGCTGGGGGGACCTGAATTACTCAAAGTCACGGGGTTGTTGCGGCGTTTCTCCCCCCGACTGGCCGCAATGGAGGCGCTGTTGCCACCGGTGACGATCAAAAGTTTTCAAGATAACCTACCGACGATCGTTCCAGCCCAAGGCGAAAAGCGCTATCGGGTAGGCATGATTTTGGGTTGTGTGCAGCGGCTATTTTTCAGTGAAGTGAATGAGGCGACGGCGCGAGTGCTGAGTGCGAATGGCTGTGAAGTAGTGATTCCACCCTCGCAAGGATGCTGTGCTGCATTGCCTCATCACCAGGGCCAGGAGGCGCAGGCGCAAGACCTTGCCCGTCAGATGATTGATAGTTTTGCAGGCACTGACGTGGACTATGTGATCATCAATGCGGCAGGCTGTGGTCATACGCTCAAAGAATATGGTCATCTGCTTCAAGATGATCCAGACTATCGCGACAAAGCCCAGGCATTCGCTAATAAAGTGCGAGATGTGCAGGAGTTTTTGGTTGGGGTTGGTTTAACGGCAAAACTGTCGCCTCTGCAATCGGATCCTCTGATCATTGCCTATCAGGATGCCTGCCACTTGCTGCATGGTCAGAAAATCAGCTTGCAGCCACGTCAGCTTTTACGGCAAATTCCAGGCGTGACATTGCGAGAGCCGATCGATGCAGCGCTTTGCTGTGGCAGTGCGGGTGTGTACAACATGTTGCAGCCTGAAGTGGCTGAAGAACTGGGGCAGCAAAAAGTAACTAATCTACTCAATACGGGAGCCAGCTTGATTGCCTCTTCTAATCCGGGATGTTCGCTGCAAATTCTCAAATCCATGCAGCATCAGGGTCGATCGATCCCTGTGATCCACCCGATTCGTCTGATTGACTACTCGATTCGCGGCATTCAGCTCGATGCTCCTCAAGCATCCTAATTTGGCAACATTGACAGCAGCTCTAACTCGGTTTGTCTTCCCCTTGAGTCAACTGTCCCAATGCTTCCCATTCTTTAACAGCCTCTTCAGTCCACAACCAATTTGTACGGAGGGTATCGATCGAATAACGATCCGGATCGCGATTCATCACAATCTGGTAGCTTTGTACCGCATTGGCTAGATAAGCTGAGCGAGTTTCAGGCGGATAGTTGGCTGCGCTCTTTTTCAGAGCTAAGGCAATTCCGGCCTCAAATGGCAATGTTTTGGGATCGGTTGAGAGTAGCGAAGACTTCGTATCAGACCAAATTTGAATCGCGGTTTGTAATTTGTCCTCTATTGCGGCTTGATTCGCAGCATTGGCCTCAGCGTCATCCACGTAATAGCTAAATCCAAGGGCCATCTGGTAGTCCAGGTTAGAGGCATCTGCCTTTACCGCCTGTGTCCAAAAATCTTGCGCCTGCTGGATCGTATGTTCACCATCTTTCGCTTTCATGCCCTGCCAACAAAGGCGACCCCGCATGAAATTAATTCTCGGATCGTTGGTCGATTCTTCAGGAACAGCCTTCAAAGCGGCTGAGGCATCTGCTAATTCATTGCGATCGAGTAACACTTCAACTGCAGCAAGACCATCTGCTAATTGTCCTTGCCGGAAAAAATCGAATGCTGAAGCCCGCAATTCACCACTAGTTTGGGACAGATCAACCGGAGATGGAGAGGGTTCACTGGGGGTGGGTTCAGGAGCAGGAGCTTGATTAAACCAGGACGGCAATTGCCAATTTTGCGGTAAGGATATTCGCTGTGCTCCATAGGCGAGACCAAATCCGATCGCTCCCAGCACAGGCAACAGCAGAAATCGATTGAATTCACGTCGTTTTGGGGCCGATCGCTTGGACTGCTTATTAGCCCCAGTTTTTTCTCCAACCGGACTGGGCGATCGCACCGAATCAACCAACTCAGCCGAAGATGCGGCGGGGGAAGCTGATTTTGCAAAGGCTCTTTCAACCTGGCTAGATCCAGACTGGGGTAATTCTGCCTGATTGGGAGCTGCCACGGTTGAGGGTGAATTCGTAGGTGGTGATGCTGTAGGGGGAGAAAGCTGCTGCAAAATTTCAGCGATCAGCTGCTTCTCATCAACGTCTGACTGGGTCTCTTCTAACTCTAGTCCAGTTGCTCCATGCTCTTGAGCCACAAACCGATTAGGTTGGGAGGTTACAGCGACTGAACTGGGTACCGAGTTGGGTAAGGTCCCGGTCGATTCCCGCCGCAACAATGATGGCATACTGTGGTTTGCAGGCATAGCGCTATAGCGATCGGCCAGATTTTCCTGAGTCCGATCACCGCCCATTAAATAGCCATCAAATTCTGGGTGCTGATAGAGGACTGGTAGTGCCCAATAGAATTGGTTAGAACCATAGGCAGAAATTAATCCTTGACGCGCCCGATTCAAGCTGAGGTCGATGGGAAAGCCCAGCTTCAAATTGCGGTAAAACAGGGTTGTCAAATTCAAGGCCACATTGTCAGGAATTTGTTCTGCCATGGCCAGCACGGCTGGAATACCTCGGCTCACCGACGCTTCTGCCAAATTACGCGATTGGCCATCCCCGGTATGAGCAGCTGTATAGGCCCCCCGACAAGAATTGAAGACGGCTAATCGAATGCCATTGTTCACTAACAATCCAGCCAGGTCATCTCCTGTCAGAATTTCAGTCAATCCAGTGCGGTTATTGACTAAATAGAGACTGCCGCCTTCTGGACTGAGATCGCTGTGACCTGCATAATGCAAGACTTGATATTGGCTCTGTTCCAGTGCTCTCGTCAGTTCTTCTCGACCGGGCTGCTGCAAAACAGTAAGCTGAATTTCTGGAGTGCCAATCTCTGTGGGCGAGTTGGCTTCTAGCTCATGCTGCATCTGACGCACTTCTCGCGCTAATTTCAGCTGTTCTTGATCGGTTGGGGCCGAAACGACCATCAAAATGCGTAGGGGGTGGTTAGAGTCCATCCCAACGCTTAAACTCTCTTCTGCTAAACGTGTGGCTGATTGGTAGCGGGAAAAGATAATTCTGGTGCCAGTAACTAAGGGGCGAGGAGCCGCCGTAATGCTGCCTGACTTCCGTAGACGTTCGACTGGCACATCTGCCCCATACATCACTTCCCATGGAATCCGAGGCAACTCTGAACCCTTTAGCCCCAATCGCAGTCGTAGCGCTTCTCGTCGATGTTGGGCCACTCCTTGAGCAATCACCCAACTATCGCGCAATGTGTCTTGAAACAGGGAAGTGTAGAGTTCTTGTCCCAGTTCTACCAAACTTAGAGAGGGATTCGGTAAACTACCTGTCGGACTAACCTCTCCCCGCAACACCCCTTGTAGTGGATCGCACATCAGACGACGAGCCTGAGCTAGCCATCGATCGACATCCCAAGTCACCTGTTCTTCTGCTAAGGGCACCCCACGCGGAATGGGATATTCCGTCCGCACTAAGTATTGACTATTGCCAATTGGGGTTACAGAGAGATGAAACTCCTGAGTCACTGTGCCAGCGCTCTCCTCATAACTGAATTCGTGGCGGTTGTCTATATCGTCTGAGATAACCAGAGTCGTCTGAGATAACCAGAGCGAGGAAACCTTTCTTGATTGTCCCCAAAATTTATCCGGATGCGGTAGCCATCATCCAGAACATTAAGTTGGTAGATGCACCCTGATTCAACTCCCCCCGGCTCAAGCTTTGAGTTTGGGGGTTCTTTCTTTAATGACTAAAACCCTGAATTTTCAAAGCCTCGTCCAGCCATTTCAGGGGGTGCTGCTGAACAGATCAATGCTAGTGCATCCGATCGCAAAATTCGCTCACCCAACTTTTTTATTGTTACAATCAAGCGACAAAACTGTAATAACCTGTTACAATCGGGAGAATTATTTTAGGGATTGATGGTATGCCATATACAACTGAAGAGGGCGGTCGCCTCAACAATTTTGCGGTTGAACCTAAGGTTTACCAAGCTGAGCCTCCAACCCAAAAACAAAAAATTCAGTATGTCATTCTAGGTGCTGCTGGACTTATTTTAGTCGGTGGATTGATTTTTGTCGCAGCCGCTGTCTCATAAGCTGTTTCATAACAAGACAGAGCTTAATCCCAAGTTAAGCAACATGACAAAAACTTGATTCCTTAAGATCACCCTTTATCAATCTAATTCTGTTGTTGGCTGTCTGTCCTTATATGGGCAAGGCGGCTTTTTTAATGCTGTCAACTTTAATGCTGCTAAACCATCTCTTCGACAATGCCTTGATCTGGAGTGCATTGGTACATTCATCTGCCATCTTATCCTGACCTGCTCACTTCACGCTTGAAGATAGAGGCATACCTGGTTAGGTAGGGTTGCCAGTGGCTCGCACTGAATGTCTACTCGTCCAGCTTTGGACATGAGGTCAGTTGGCCGTTAGGAAAGTTGTTAGGAAAAACTGCCGCACTTCTGACGTTGTCTCCAACCGAATTCAAGTGCTTTAGAGAAGTGAATGCTTGGGAGTTTAGTGCGATCGACACTAGACCCAAATTTTTCAGTCCCTCCGTCAATGACTTCCCCTGTCCTAACAGAGAGACCCCCTGCTTCATTCGTTTGCTTTCAGCCTTCATTTCAACCCAGTGTCACCTATGGTGCTTTGTCCTCTCCAGGTCGAATCCTCTTCTGCTCCGCATGTTACACCTGTGGCCGATCTTTCTTTTCGTAACTTTTTGGGATTGAATCAGCAGACTTACGAAAGGCTGAAAACTTCGTTGAGTCTTGGCTTACGTCGCCAAATCTTCATTGGGGTTTGTGACGACTTGCCCTTGCGCGATCGACTCGCTTTGCAATTGCAGACTGAACTTGCCTATTTCTCAGAGCCTGCCAATCCTTTCATCACGCATTCGCATTTAGCCGAACCGCGAGCTATCCCCAAATTGGTCACACTCGAACTCAACTTGTATGACCCGAATCCGATCGTTCAGGTTATGGAGTGGTTACAGGATCTACCCACCAGACGGCTCAGACGCCAAACTTTTACCCCTGCTTTTCAAATTCTGGGGATTGAGCAACTCACGCGCCAATCAGCCACTATCCAGAACCTATTTCTGACCTATTTACAAACGATCGATCAACAGTTGCCCCTGTTTGAATCAAGCATCGTTTTATGGATGACCCAACCCTGGTTTCGCATGTTGCCGGAAGCCGTTCCAGAATTTTGGGCCTGCCGCACGGGTGTGTTTGAATTTATTGGCGATCCGATGCCGCTGCCCGTTGCCCAACCCGAACGGATTCGACGCGATGTTGCTCCTGCGAGAGAGGTTTTCACTGAAGCCCCTCCAAATTTGCCTTCATCTGCTCAGGCTGAGTCTGCTACAGAGAGGCCAAACAATCCCTGGTTACCCCTGGCAGAGGATCTCAATACCTGGTATGAAGACCCTGACACTGGCTCAGGGCAGTCCTCCTCAGTCAATTCTCAAATCGACAAAGCTGTTCCGCTAGAACTGGACCCCTGGCAAAAGGCTTTTGAGCAAACGATCGGGCAAGAAACGCAAGCTTTTGTTCAGGAATTTGTTCAAGAATTTGTTCAAGACAATGGGCAATCCGCGATCGGACTATCGCCAATAACGGCATCGACATCGGTCTCCATATCAGAAGAATCGGTGCTGGCAATTGCAGATCAACTGCTTGCGGTGCTGCAACAGTTGCCAGAAACTGCCCCTGATGCTGAAGCAGAAATGCAAATGGCGACTGCTAACCCGATTGCTGACCCAATTGTCGACCAAGCAGCAGCCGATCTCTATTCAACCAGTGAGGCATTGCCGCTCTTAGAGCAGATTGGTTTATTGCAACAGCAAATCGAAAGTCTTCAACAGGATCAAGCTTCCCCCTTGATGTTGGCCAACGCTTACCGTACTTTAGGCAACTTTTATCGGACTTGCGTTGAACAGGGAGAGCCCTCTGCAGAACATATTACGATCGCTATTCAAACCTATGAACAGGCGCTGCAATGGCTGCCTGAAGGGAGTTTGGAGCGAGCTGAGACATTGAATGATTTGGGCAGTCTTTATTGGATTGTGGCTCATCTGCAAACGGGGCCAGAAACGGCTGTTTGTCTTCAGCAAACCTTACACCTCTATCAATTAGCCCACCAGAGCTTGGATCCTCAGCAGCACGCAGCTCTTTACGCCAGCATTCAAAATAATCTGGGCGCAACTTATGCCGATCTAGCCCAGTATCAAGAAACCAGCTTGAATTTGCAGCGATCGATCGAAGCCTATCAACAGGTCCTGCAATATCGAACCGCGACAACTGATCCACTCCGCTATGCGGCGACCCAGAATAATCTGGGTACGACGTTTTGGAATTTGGCTCAGCAACAGCAGCCCGAACACAACTTGAGACAGGCAATTTACGCTTATTCTGAGGCGTTGCGATATCACGTCCCAGCTGAAGAGCCTTTGAATTACGCCATGATTCAAAGTAATTTGGGGACGGCCTATTGGAATCTGGCGCAATATGAGCAGCCTCGGCAGAATTTGCAGCTTGCCCTTGCGGCTTACCAGACCGCGCTGCAATACCGGCCTTTGGAGGTCGCACCTGGTGGATTTGCCGCAACCCAAAATAACCTGGGGACTGCCTATTGGCATCTTGCTAATCATGCAGAGGATCGGCGGGAACGAATCGGTTATCTTCAACGGGCGATCGCTGCCTATGACACTACCCTGAAAGCAGTAGAAGTGATTGAGCTGAACAACATAGAACTGGCGTTGAATTTTGATCTAGCTTCAACTCACAATAACCTTGGCTTTGCTTACGCTCAATTAGCGATCGAGGCCTCAGAACAGATCGAGTCAGCTAGCAAAACTGACTATTTAGATGCTGCATTACATCACCATATTCAGGCTTTTCAAAGTTGGGCAACAAATGCTGAACTCCAACAAGTTGCATTCAATGGCATCTTGCAAACTGTTCGGGCTTTCTATACTCATTTCCATCTCAGTGGACAAAACCGAGCATTATCTCAATTGCCGAGTGATTTATTAGCTGAAGTGCTTGCTAAACTCTAAGCATTTTAATTTGCAAGTTGTTTGTAATTCGATCGCGAGACAAAATTATTTTGTCTAAGCTTGACTCCAACCTCCTGTTAATCACTGTTGATGACTGAACACCTAGTTAGGAAAAGATTCTGATAGAAACTTAATATGCTCCAATCCTACAATTTAGCAGAGTAAATCTAATTAGCAGAGCAAGCCTGAAAATAGGATTAGAGTATTAGGTGAATCTCTTGATAAATGGCTTCGAGTTCTTTAAAGTCCTATTGAACTAGTAGAATCCCATGCTAAGTCGAGATAGGGTATCTGAAAATCAATTCGGCTTGATGAACCCTAATTAATTCAAGCTAAATTAGTTCAAGAAATTTTAGTCAACCTGAACTATACTGATCTTTACAGTAAAGATCACAATATGGAGTCCTGCTTAACTTCATTTAAGCTTAATATTTAACCAATAACCTGAGCATCATCATCTGCTTCTTTTTGCTTAAGCCGCATTTCTTGAAAATCTTCAGTTTCTATCGTGTTTCCTGAACTGATGGCAATCAATTCGTTTTGAGAAGCTTAGTTTGACTATTCCTTCTATCGGCGCTGCATCTTTAATTTAAGCTTCACCCTAATTAAATTGGGTATCTTTGCAGGCCAGGAGATGAGTTAACTGTCAAAACACTGCAAAATCAAATTTAGGCATGACTAAAACGCGAGAATCAAACCCGAATGCAGGAGCTCGCATTCTGGTAGTAGAGGACAACGAAGCTAGCCGTCAATTGATGAGCGACTACTTGGAGTATTACGGGTATCAAGTCATGACATTGCCTAGAGGCAGTATGTTTGCCTCTGCTATGCAACACTTTTTACCCCAGTTGATCCTGCTTGATCTGAAGCTTCCGGATGTAGATGGTTATTCCCTGTTACAGCAGCGACAGTGGTGTCCTGATTGGATGAAAGTACCAGTTATTGTTGTTTCTGCTTTTGCATTCCAGGCGGATCAACAGCGAGCGCTTGAGTTAGGAGCCTGCCAGTATTTAGTTAAACCCGTCAGTTTGACCCACCTCAAACAGTCAATTCATGCACAACTGAACTGCAAGTTGGCTGAATCAATCGGTTGAATCAGAATTACCCTGCTGCCTCTGTTGAGCAATAAAACTTTCAATTAACTGGCTCAGGACTTGTAAAGACCTTCCCGTTTCAACAATCTGAGTTTCCAACTGCCCAACTAAAAGGGAAGCTGTGTGCAGATAGTTGAGTGTTTGTTCGATGGTTTCGCGGGTTTGGGATTCAAACTCATCCAAGTCTCTATTTGGTTTGGTCATGTGCGTTTTTATACATGAGCTAGCACAACACTCAATGGAGTAGCTCTAACCGTAGTGTCAACAAAAAAAGGGATCAAATCCAATTATAGCTGCATCCGAATTATTACGGTAATTCTTGTTTAATTTTGTAATTTTTTTAACTGGCTGAACGCAATCCTGCCTGAATGGCTGCGGATGATCGCCACCTTGCAAAGAATAGTACTTGAGAATGCTTGGGCTACAACACCGCCAAAAAACTGGATTTAGAGCCGACTTGGCAAAGCTTTTGTCAATCTAATTCAGTTTGAAGGTTGACACTTGTGCTTTGTTCTATCGATAATTAGAGTTTGTGTGAACTTTAGCAATCCGTAAAAACCTTGGCTAACGTCGTTGTCATCGGTGCCCAGTGGGGCGATGAAGGAAAAGGAAAAATTACCGATCTGCTGAGCAAGTCAGCCGATGTCGTCGTCCGCTACCAAGGTGGAGTCAATGCCGGACATACGGTGGTTGTTCAAGATCAAACGTTCAAACTGCACCTGATTCCGTCTGGTATCCTATACCCCAGTACGGAGTGCATTATTGGTTCAGGGACCGTCATTGATCCAAAAGTGCTGCTCGAAGAACTGGATCAGCTCGAAGCGATCGGAGTGTCTACTGAGAATTTGCTGATTTCCGGTACCGCTCATGTCACCATGCCTTATCATCGCCTCATCGATCAGGCTTCGGAAGAACAGCGCGGTAATCATAAGATTGGCACAACGAAGCGCGGCATTGGTCCAACCTATGCGGATAAGTCTGAACGCATTGGCATCCGCATGATCGATCTAATGGACACGGATGGTTTGCGGAAGCAGTTGCGTTGGACGGTCGAGTACAAAAATGCAGTGCTTGAGAAGCTATATAATCTTCCTCCTTTAGATCCAGAAGCTGTCATTGCAGAATATTTAGGTTATGCAAAACGGTTGAGGCCTCACATTGTAGATAGTTCCTTACGGATCTATGATGCGGTGCGGCAACGGCGCAATATTTTGTTTGAAGGTGCTCAAGGGACGCTGCTGGATTTGGATCATGGGACTTATCCCTATGTCACCTCTTCTAATCCGGTTGCCGGGGGAGCCTGTGTAGGGGCTGGGGTAGGGCCTACCATCATCGATCGCGTGATTGGAGTGGCCAAGGCCTATACCACCAGAGTGGGCGAAGGTCCTTTCCCAACTGAGCTGGGCGATAGCATGGGCGATTTACTGTGCGATCGAGGAGCCGAGTTTGGTACGACGACAGGCCGTAAGCGGAGATGCGGTTGGTTTGATGGCGTGATTGGTCGCTATGCAGTGCGCATTAATGGTTTAGACTGTCTTGCCATTACTAAGCTTGATGTTTTGGATGAATTGGACGAGATCAAGGTTTGTGTTGCCTACGATCTGGACGGTGAACAATGCGTCGATCTGCCGACAAACGCACGTCACTTTGCTCGCTGCCGCCCAATTTACAAAACTTTGCCCGGTTGGAAGCAGTCTACTGCCGACTGTCGCACGCTTGATGATCTGCCCCCTCGTGCCCTTGATTACCTCAAGTTCCTGGCAGAATTGATGGAAGTGCCGATTGCGATCGTTTCATTAGGGGCGAGTCGCGATCAAACCATCATTGTGGAAGACCCCATCCATGGACCCAAGCGAGCACTCTTGTATGACAATACCCATCCAGAGGGAATCCGGGGTGAGGAAATTGGCATTGTGGGGTAGCCTGTCCGGTTATGAAGTAAATTGGTCAGTCTCTCAGGTTGATTCGTCAAATTTCTTGTTCATTTTTGTAGATAAGGTGTCGTATGGAACTCACGATCGAATGTCAAAAGCGTCCTGAAGGAAGCAAGCCCAATGCCTTGCGTCGTCAAGGGTTAACACCAGCAGTTCTCTATGGTCATAACGGCACTGAATCGGTTGAGCTGTTGGTTAGCACTCGCGCGGCAGAAAATCTCTTGAGGAAGGTTGCTCCCCGCAAAACGGTGATTCAGGTCAATGTACCGGAACTATCCTGGAGTGGTAAAGCTCTGCTGCAAGAGATTCAGTCCCATCCCTGGCGCGGCAGTTTATACCACCTCAGCTTTTTCGCCCAAAAATAGAATTGAAAGATCAATCTCGAATGCCTTCGGGATTTTGTGAACTGTTTAAGAGTTTAATGAAGCCGGGGGTTCGCCCCTGGTTTTTTGTTGAATATAGATTGAATTGAGTTGAAACCTGCAAAGCAGCTTAGATCCTTGTACATAACCTTCATCTCTAACCCCCTATGACTGACGCAACCCTGCCCCCTTTAATTCAGCAAATGTTGAAACCGGACTTTTATCCGGATCTGGTCGATTCGCCTACCCAAACGATCCAACTCATTCAAACTCACATTTCCTATGTGTTACTGACTGGAGAGTTTGCCTACAAGATCAAAAAGCCGTTGAATTTTGGATTTTTGAATTATTCGACTTTAGAAGCCCGCAAACACTTTAGCGAAGAGGAACTGCGGCTGAATCAGCGTGGAGCGGCAGAAATTTATCTAGAAGTTTTGCCGATCACTCAGGTTGGCGATCGCTATCAGTTTGGCGGTGAAGGAGAGGTGGTGGAGTACGCCGTTAAAATGCAGCAGTTCCCCCAAGAAACACTGTTGACGAATCTGTTCGATCGCGGGGAGCTAACCGAAGAACGGGTGAAGGAGTTGGCCTGGGTCATCGCCGATTTTCACCGCAAAACAGGCACCAGTGACTATATCCGGAGTTTTGGAACCGTTGCCCAGATTCGCCAAGCGTTTGACGAAAACTTCGAGCAAACAGAGCAATACATCGGCGGCCCCCAAACCCAGCAACAGTTTGATGAAACCAAAGCCTATTGCGATCGCTTTTTTGCTGAACAAGAAGCCCTATTTCAGCAGCGAGTACAGGCCGATCGGATTCGGGAATGCCATGGGGACATCCATCTGCGCAACATTTGCTACTGGAACGGCAAGCTGCTGCTGTTTGACTGCATCGAATTTAACGAGTCTTTCCGCTTTGTTGATGTCATGTTTGACGTGGCCTATATTGTCATGGATTTAGAGGCTCGCAAACGATCTGATCTGAGTAACCTGTTCCTCAACACCTATGCCGAACTAACTGGGGACTGGGAAGGTTTGCAGGTTCTGCCCATCTATGTCAGCCGTCAAACCTATGTGCGGGCTAAGGTCACTTCCTTTCTGCTGAACGATCCAGGCGTGCCAGAAGCAGACAAAAAAGCAGCCTTCGAGACAGCGGCCCTCTACTACCGCATGGCTTGGGAATATTCCCAGGCGCGGCAGGGTCAGCTAATTCTCATGTCCGGCCTATCGGGATCGGGCAAGAGCACAACGGCCCAGCAAATTGCTCGTCAAACTGGCGCTTTGCATATTCGATCGGATGCCGTGCGCAAACATTTGGGCGGTGTTCCTCTCTATGAACGAGGCAGCGATCAGCTCTACACCCCTGAGATGACGCAAAAGACCTATGACCGCCTGTTGGAACTGGGGTTGAAATTGGCTCAGCAGGGATATCGGGTGATTTTGGATGCCAAATACGATCGCCAAACCATGCGGCAGATCGCGATTGAACAAGCATCGGCTCATCAGATTCCGCTGAAAATCATTCAATGTGATGCGCCCGTTGAAGTTCTACGCGAACGGCTGCAACAGCGAATTGGCGACATTGCCGATGCTACGGCAGATTTGTTAGCGCAGCAGTCTCTGGATGCCTTTACGGCGAAAGAACTACCCTATGTCATCACCATTGACACGACCCAATCGCTTGAGCAACAGTTGGCAAACGCGCTATAAGCTTAGAACAGAGCTGGACAATTAGGCGTGTACAAATTTGATTCTGATGCGGGCATCATGGCCGGACTGAGGATATGGATTGCCTTTATCCTCGGTTTCTGGCTGGCCGGATTTCGAGCAGAACTCTGTATTTTTTTAGGGGCGATCGGGGGCATCGCAACCTGGCGATTGGTAACTTACTGGAAAGCCGAAGCGATCGATTTGAAAGACACGCCGATCGACGAATCGAATCCACCTCCAGGCACGCCCCCCCAGATCACTCCGTTTGGCAGAGTCTTGCGTACCCCCGAATCGTTGCGCAAGTTAGGTTCTGGCAAAAGTTGGCCCCGCTGGCCTGCTCGCAAGCCTCCCAAGCGGATTTAGCGATTTTTCAGCCTCATCCTATCAACTCAGTCTATGTTTTAGTGTCCGGGTGCGGCCTGGTGTAGATACTGCTGATAGCCCAATTCATCGAGGTTGCTCTGTTTATCCATCACCATGTCCTTAAGACTTTGACGATACTGCTGCACTTTTGCCAGTAGGTCTGGCTGATGGGCCGCCAGGATTTGTACGGCTAAGAGTCCCGCATTTTGAGCGTTGCCGATCGCCACCGTCGCCACCGGAATGCCTGCAGGCATTTGTACGATCGAATAGAGGGAATCAACGCCTTGTAAATAACGGCTGGCAACGGGCACCCCAATGACTGGAAGCGGTGTGAGAGAGGCGACCATGCCGGGTAAGTGAGCGGCTCCCCCAGCACCCGCAATAATGACTTTAAGTCCGCGCAGATGAGCCTGCTGAGCATAATCCACCATGCGTTCGGGTGTGCGGTGGGCTGAGACAATTGCAACTTCATGGGGAACATTGAATTCTTCGCAAATGGCGATCGCTTTTTGCATCGTTGGCAAATCGGAATCGCTACCCATGATGATGCTAATCAGTGGAGAAGACATAGAGGAAAGAATCTCAGAAATAGGAAGGGTGTCTTTGTCATTGAACCATGTTGGTTGCAGTCTCTGCCGCTCCTATTCCTATTCCTCTTCTGAATCTTGCTCAGATTCCAGCAAATCAGTTGCTTTGCTGCCCAGCAGGCCAAAAATAGCCCCGATGCCCATATTCCAGGTAGTGTTGCAGGTTTCAAAAACGCGGGTTTGGTGCGGCGATAGATTGGGGTTGGTGGAAAGCCAAACAGAACAGCCGCCAGAAAGCAACGTGAAGCCAGTCGTTGTAAAAAAANGCCAACAGGAAAGCCAGGTTGAGATTAAAGTTGGATTTCACGGTAGTGTCCTTGATGGTTGGAAGAATCCGATGGGATGAATCCGTTGTAAAAATCTTGACACAGACTTTCGGTCCAAGTTCGGCTGACTTCAATCGACTTTGCTGAAATTCAGTATTTTCCCTTGAATTGCCCTAAAGTTAGGTGATTTGAGTAACCTATTTTTTTGCGTGATCGTGCCATTAAACATCCAGTCTGAGCTGCCTCTCCTCAGGAACTGCTTCCAGGGCGGCAATCTCCGACGCGGGTGTTTCTGAAGCCAGCTTATGAGCTTGGCGAGTGGTTTCAGGCAATCGATATTTCGTGATACAGCGCATCACATAATCGATCGCTGTTTCCAGGCTAATCCGATGTCCGGGTGAAATGTAGAGGGGTTTGATCCCTACTCGGGTTCGCAGGACTGCACCGATCGTTTCGCCTTGATGCTGCAAAGGCACCCAGGCTCCTTTCTCATCGGGCACAGGTGAATGGGTTCCAACCAGCAAGGATTTGCCGACCCCAATGCTGGGGCGATCGGTCAACAAACCAATATGGCAGGCAATTCCAAAGCGGCGTGGATGAGCCGTTCCCTGACCATCGCACAGCAGCAAATTCGGCAATGTCTGTAGTTTTTCCAAAGCGGCGAGTACCGCAGGCACTTCCCGAAAAGACAGCAGACCAGGTACATAGGGAAACGTGGTTGGACGACGAGCCACTACTCGCTGCACGATCTGCAAGTCTGGAAAGCTGAGCACTGCGATCGCCGCTCTGGTGGTTTGTCCGTCATCTTCAAACCCGACATCAACGCCAGCGATCGTCTGAACAGGCTCTAACTGATCCACAGTGACAATGTGCTGCCGCAAAGACTGCTGAAGCTCAACCGCTTTTTCTGGGCTCAAATTCCAATCATGTTGGTAATGGAGATCCATAGCAAAAACAGGCAAGGCATTTATTGGATACCTTACCTGCTTTCACCAAGGCTTTGCAGAAACTCAGTCAGCTTCAGATTTCACCTAGCCGCAACGACCAATCCCAACATAGCGGAACCCAACTGCTTCGAGTGCTGCTTGATCCAGGAAGTTCCGGCCATCGATCATCACTGGATGATTCATCAGCTTGGCCATTTTGGCGTAGTCGAGGGTGCGGAACTGCTGCCAATCGGTGACGAGCACCAGTGCATCACAACCATCTGCGAGCCGCTCGGCGTCTGTTTCCACCAGCACATTCGACAACCCGTGCCGCATGCCGCTTTGAGCCACCAACGGGTCATAAGCTTTCACTTTTGTGCCTAGCCGATGTAGCTGCTCAATCAGATCAAGGGCGGGCGCATCCCGCATGTCGTCTGTATCGGGCTTAAAGGTAAGACCCAACAAGCCCACGGTTTTACCTTTCAAGATTTTCAGCACTTGCTGCAACTTCTCTAGCGCGATCATCCGCTGACGTTGGTTGACCGTTACAGCCGCCTTGAGCAATTGGGCTTCGTAGCCATAGTCATCTGCCGTATGAATCAGCGCAGACACATCTTTGGGGAAGCAAGATCCACCCCAACCAATCCCCGCTTGCAAAAACTTGCTGCCAATACGCGAGTCTAACCCAATTCCTTTGGCGACCTGGGTGACGTCGGCTCCAACCCGATCGCAGATATTTGCCACTTCATTAATAAAACTAATCTTAGTCGCCAGGAACGCATTCGAGGCATATTTCACCATTTCGGCGGAGCTAAGGTCCGTCACCACAACAGGCACGGTTGGCAACGATTTATCTTCAGCAAATTCGCGTGAAACGATCGGCGCATACAGCTCTTTCATCATGGCAATCGCTTTGGGGTTGTTGCTGCCTAACACAATTCGATCGGGATTGAACGTGTCATAGACCGCACAGCCCTCCCGCAAAAACTCTGGGTTGCTGACCACGTCAAAATCAATTTGAGTTTCAATGGTGGTGCTGCCACCTGGCGTAACTGTGGCCTGCTGACGTTCTGCAACACCGTCTAGAACCAGCATCCGCACCCAATCGCCTGAACCGATCGGCACCGTAGACTTATTTACAATCACTTTATAGCCACTATTCAGATGGGCCCCAATGCCACGAGCAACGGCTTCCACATAGCGCGTGTCGCTTTCACCTGTTGGCATGGGAGGCGTACCCACCGCAATAAACAAAATTTCGCCGTGATTAACGCCAGCCGCCAGATCGGTCGTGAAATGGATGCGTCCTGCCTGAATCACCCCTTGCATTAATTCAGAAAGTCCCGGTTCGAAAATCGGAGACTGACCAGATTGCATCAGTTTCACTTTCTCTTCGTTATTGTCTACACAAATCACCTCGTGGCCAATGTGTGCCAGACAAACACCTGTTACTAAGCCGACATATCCAGTACCGATGACACAAACACGCATAGAATTGGGGTCCTCAACTACATCAAAGTGAATAAAACGATATCAGGGGGCCAGGAAGCGGGGGCTCAAACCAGTGCAGGAACACAGAAAGTATCCGATTGTGGACTTAACTTTTCCGGTCCTGATATCACAAGCGCAATAAAGAGCAAAATATTTGGATTCTTATGAATAGCCCCTCTAGCACTCAAGCTCTAGCAGACTGCCGAGTGTTAGGTTGAAGCGGCTGAAGGTTGATAAACTGATTGAGGTAAATCCTCTGGGTCAGCTTCCAGCATTCTGGCTCGAAAGTCTTCGATCGTCAGCCGCAGCCCTTCTTGAAGGGGCACAGTGGGTTGCCAACTCAACCAGGTTTGGGCCCGAGTAATATCCGGCTTACGGCGACGCGGATCATCCTGAGGCAACGGCTTAAAATCAATTGCCAACTCTGGATTCACCATATCCTGAACGGCCTTGGCCAACTGGAGAATGGTGTATTCATCTGGATTTCCTAAATTCACCGGACCAATGTGATCTCCATTCATCAGCCGCATCAGTCCGTCAACGAGATCGGAAACGAAGCAGAAACTTCGGGTTTGTGCCCCTTCTCCATAAACCGTCAAGGGCTGACCTCGTAAGGCTTGCACCACAAAGTTACTAACCACTCGTCCGTCATTTTCTAACATGCGGGGGCCGTAAGTGTTGAAGATGCGAGCGACGCGAATTTCAACATCATTTTGGCGGTGATAGTCAAAAGCCAGCGTTTCTGCAACGCGCTTGCCCTCGTCATAGCAGCTGCGAATGCCGATCGGATTGACGTTCCCGCGATATTCTTCGGTTTGAGGATGAATTTCTGGATCCCCATATACCTCTGATGTAGAAGCCAACAAAAATCTAGCCTTAACCCGCTTAGCTAGACCCAGCATATTTAACGTTCCCATCACGTTTGTTTTAATGGTTTTGACGGGATTGTACTGATAATGGACTGGAGAAGCTGGACAGGCCAAATGATAGATCTGGTCAACTTCCAGGCGAATGGGTTCGGTAATGTCGTGGCGAATCAGCTCAAAGTAGGGGTGATCCATCCACTTCAAGATATTTCGCTTGTGTCCGGTATAGAAGTTGTCCAAACAGATAACATCATGCCCTTGGTGCATGAGGCGATCGATCAAATGAGAACCGATAAAACCGGCCCCACCCGTAACTAAAATCCGCATAGGTTTGACACTTTGTGATTACAGGTCAATCTTCACTGCAAAGCTAGACTCCCTACGGCATTACCTGGCAATTTTTAATTCCCTTTGAGAGAAAAATTATGTACTAGGTTGAACGCTGGACGATTCAGTCCATGAGGCAATCCAAATCTTAAGTGAATCTAAGATTTGAAATGGGTCAGCATTTGCTGTGCTTGTGCTCATTGTCTCTAGCAAACTACCAAAGGTCAAAACTTTGCCAGGTTTTTTTGAATAGGTTTCACGGAATCTTCAATCATCCCGCCGATCGCAGGTAGACAAAATTAGCACTATAAGCAGGAAAAGCCATCACCCTGCTGTTTATAACGGAGAGCAAGGTGAAAAACCTGGTGATTTTAGACAGAAATAAGCACTAGTGAATTCACTGGAAAGCAGCTTGCCACCAGGCGATCTTCTGTGATTGAGCGATCGGCAAATGCGGAGGTTGGGGTGGACGATCGGCAAAGATGCCAAAAGCCAATCAAACCCTAACAGCGAGCTAATTGGATACTTCAGCCATTTCAATCACACGGCCATCTAAATCTTTGACAAGAAAGTTCAGGGGCTTATCTCGCCGCAGTTTATAGCGCACGCCATAGGATTGCACTCGCATCAGCACTTGCTCTAAACAATCGTGATCGAAGCAGACATGACGCTGCCGATTTTTTTGCCCCAAACTAGCGCCCGAAATCACATGGAGCTGCGTATTCTTCTTGAGTTGATACCAGAGCCCCTCAGAAGACTGATAGCCCTGGTTAGCAGGACGACCTAGTGTTGCGGTGGAAGCATAGAGCGGATCGAGGCTGGCTGTACCCAGCGATTGCTCATAGTTGTAGTAGTAATGAAGCGGAACATCAGCAACAGGTAAGTCCAGCAACCCTTCATAAAACTGCCGCGCCAACTCTAAATCAGACACCATGATGGTATGTACCTTCGGGGCACTGGTTAGAAACATCCACATCGCGCCTGCATAGGCAATCAGCAGAACAACCATGATGCCCTGGGTCGAAACCAGGCTATCTAGGGCAGGCAGCAAGGAACCTAAAACGGGCAAGGGACGCAAAAGGAGATCTGAGATAAACATGAGCGATCGGCAAACGACAGCTAAGGTTGTGCGAAATTATTAGAGACTCCGAGGCGTTTGTCAACAGCCGCTGAAGTTCTTCTAGTTTACCAAGCCCCAATTTTCTCGTCTAATCGGGTAAATATCTTGGTTAAAGATACATGAAGTTTTGTTGTAGTTAAAGTTGTACTTCCAGAGGAGCCTTATTTCTAGAGTCTGTAAATTTGTTCCTGCTGGTTCAGTTTTGGCTCTATATGAGGTCAGCCTCTCACGGCGAAACTATAATTTTTATAATCGAAAAGAGGTTGGTTGCAGGGCTTCTATCACGGATGCCTTTTCAGCCCGCCGTTTTTCAAATCACTGTTTGATCAGGGAGAACCTCACGGATGGCAAGCGGACAGCTTCTACTAGTCGATGATGAGCCAGGACTACGTCAGGCGGTGCAAGCCTATCTAGAAGATGAGGGGTTCAAGGTACATGTCGCCAGCAACGCCCGTGAGGGGTGGGATCTGCTCCAGCAAATTTCACCTGATTTGGTGATCTCAGATATTATGATGCCGCAGGTAGACGGCTACCAGTTTTTAAAACAGCTGCGGGAAGACCCTCGCTACCAAGCTTTACCCGTCGTATTTTTGACTGCAAGAGGCATGACGACCGATCGGATTCAGGGTTATAACGCTGGATGTGATGCCTATCTTTCTAAGCCGTTTGATCCAGACGAATTGGTAGCCATTGTGACAAACTTGCTCGATCGACGATCGGCCGTGACTCAACCAACTGGCGATGGTCAAACGCCTGATATCGCGGAAATGGCGCGCCAAATTGCCCAAATCAAAGCCATGTTGGACCATCGAGGCAGCATTGCTCAAACGCCTGCCCCCATTAATCTTGACTTAACGCCTCGTGAGCAGAGCGTTCTGGAGCTAGTTGCTGAAGGGTTGATGAACAAGGAAATTGCGCGACGACTAGAGACGAGTGTCCGCAATGTCGAGAAGTACGTCAGCCGTTTATTTAGCAAAACAGGCACAAATAGCCGTACAGAGCTAGTTCGATATGCCTTAGAGCATGGTCTAACCAAATAGCGCTGCGCCTGAAATAAAATTGTCAGCTATTTTTAAGGCATTCAAACTAGCGCATCACACCCATGGTATTTTTCCAAGAGAGTTCTTTGCAGAGAATTTCTAGTGCTCGCTGTTCTGATCCTGAAAATAGCTGGCTCTCTGCCAGTTCTTTCAAGACTTGCTGGGTTAACTGCGCCGCAAAACTCCCGCCAAATTTGAGCAAGTGGCTGTAATAACAAAATTGAGGCTGCTGATTTTCGTTAAGGTGGAAGCGGTATATCTCGTCTCGGTTCATCAAGAAAGCTGGAGTATTCACTGGGACAACGACACGCGGAATGCCATGGGTTCCGTACGATGCCTCTCCGTTGCTAGCCATTGCACCAATCAGCACAATTCCTAAAAGGGTGCGTGTTTCCACAATTAAATCAGGGGCAAACATCGGATCGGGTTCACTCGACAATCGAGGTCCGTTGCTGAGAAACATGGGATTAAACAGTTGGGAGTTGTAAATCATACCCACTGCCCAATGACGTACGCCCGGTGTTTCTAGCTTAATAAAGCAACCAAAGCCATAATCATCTGCTTGAGGTGGGTGGACCACATCCATCTGATCATCCAACTGGACAATGTAATCACAGTGAGAATTCGACTTGACCACCTTACCCAAACGCATCTAGTGTATCTCCTTGACTTACCACTCCAGTTGTAGAGTTTGAAGAGTATTATAGCTGTCTTATTTTGGTTTCAATCAGTCTCTACTATTAGTCACTACTAGTCAAAAAACTAAGAATTCGGAGTGGGTTTTGCTGGAAGTTGTTCAATTTTCATTTTTGCTTCAACCGGCTTTAACCCTCAGATTGGTTAAGTTTTCAGGCTCGCGTTAGACTCACAATCAGGCCATCTACTTGACTTTACTTAGTCTTTTTCTCATGTCTGAATCTCAGTAGCTTCCCTGCTCAGCCGCACTCTATGAATGATTTCCTCAATGCCTTCTTGAGTTCCAGTCCGTTTATCCCTCATGGTCATTGCTATCTTTGGAAGCCCAGCCTCGTTTGGCTGCATCTCATCTCGGATGCCCTGATTGCAGTTGCTTACTACTCAATTCCTTTAACCTTGTTCTACTTTGTCCGCAAACGAACAGACTTGCCTTTTAATTGGATATTTTTGCTCTTTGCTAGTTTTATTGTGGCTTGTGGCACAACTCATATTGCGGCCATTTGGACCCTTTGGTATCCCACTTACTGGGTGTCAGGCACAATTAAGGCAGCGACTGCAACCGTTTCAATCTTTACGGCAATTCAACTTGTGCCGCTTGTACCAAAAGCGCTTGCACTTCCCAGTGCTAAACAACTTGAACAAAGTAATCTTGCCCTTCAAACTCAGATTCAACAGCGGCTTCTAGTTGAGGAAGAACTGCGGCAAACCCAAAGTTTACTGGAGCAGCGAGTGCAAGAGCGGACAGCGGCTTTAACCGAGGCGAATGGGCAGCTACAGCAAGAAATTCGAGAGCGGCAGCGCACTGAAGCAGCATTGCGAACGAGTGTAGAACAATTAGAGCTGGCCCTCACAACCGCAAAGATGGGCAATTGGACGTGGGATGTTACCACAGATATCGTTGTGCTTTCAGAGGCAGCATCGAGAATTTTTGGAGTTTCACCCGGTGCTCAAATTACCTGGACTGAGCTGCAAAACCGCCTGGGAGAGGAATGTCGCGATCGGGTCCGGCTCAAGGTCTTACAAGCCCTTGAAGAACATGAAGATTATGATGTGGAGTATCCAGTCATTCGGGCCAGTCAGGAAATTTGCTGGGTGGCTGCCAAAGGCCGAGCCCAATATAACTCGACCGGACAAGCGATCGGCATGTTGGGTGTTGTGCAGGATATCACCGATCGCAAACAGGCTGAAATTGAGCGTGAGCAATTGTTAGAACGGGAACGCATTGCTCGTGAACAGGCTGAAACGGCCAATCGGGTGAAAGATGAATTTCTTGCGGTGTTGTCGCATGAATTACGCACTCCGCTCAATCCAATTTTGGGCTGGACCAGCTTACTGAAAGCCAAACGATTAGATGCAGAGAAAACTGCCTTTGCTTTAGATACGATCGCCCGCAATGCCAAACTGCAAACCCAGTTAATTGATGACCTACTGGATATTTCTCGCATTCTGCGTGGCAAGTTAGGGTTAGATGTTGGTCCCGTTGATTTGGCTGAAACGATCGAAGCTGCGATCGAAGCGGTTGCCTTAGCTGCTGAAGCAAAATCGATTCAGATCCAAACCAAATTTGCAGTGCCGCTACCCTCTGTCATGGGAGATAGCAATCGGTTACAGCAGGTGGTTTGGAATCTGTTAACCAACTCAGTAAAGTTCACGCCTCAGGGGGGACAAATCTGGATTTCACTCGATACAGTAGACCACCAGGCCCAAATTACCGTTCAGGATACGGGCAGGGGAATTCAACTGGATTTCTTACCTCATGTGTTTGAGTATTTTCGTCAAGCCGACAGCTCAACTACCCGCAGCTATGGCGGATTAGGGTTAGGGTTGGCGATCGTTCGACAAATTGTGGAATTGCATGGTGGCACGGTTCAAGCCAAGAGCGATGGTTTAGGAACAGGAGCAACCTTTGTTGTTCAAATTCCACTGCTGTCAGCGACAATGCAGGTAGAGCCAGCAGAACTTCCCCAACGGGAACAGATGAGCTTGACTCCAAATCCACTGGCCCATCTTCAGATTCTGCTCGTAGATGACGAACCAGATGCAAGGGAGTTAGCAGCCTATACATTAGAGCAATGGGGGGCCCAGGTTAGAACAGCTGCCTCAGCCCAAGCAGCCATTGCGGCATTTCAGAATTTAATTCCCGATTTACTGATTAGCGATATTGGGATGCCAGAGATGGATGGCTATCAGTTACTCAACTGCATTCGCAACCTCAAAGTTGGCTCGACAATTCCAGCCATTGCGCTCACGGCCTATGCAGGTGAAGCAAATCAACAGCAGGCGATCGCAGCCGGATTTCAACTGCATCTCTCTAAACCGATCGATCCTGAAGCCCTGTTGGCAGCGGTACTACAGATTACTTACCGTTCGGCAGGAACAAATTGACCAACCTTCCCTTCTGGAACACTCGTCATCCATTTGGGGCCTGCTCAACGATGGCTCATTGATGAAAACCCGATGTTGAACCATGAATTCTGTCCGTCGGCTGGCTCAACAACAGTTCCCGATCGCAGCCGTCTCTGATGCAAATGATTACAATAGTGCCTAGTTCAGTTTCGTGCGTTGCCGAAAGGTTGACCGATCGAGCTGTATCTGTTGTCTCCAGTCCTGTCCTTTCTCTTGATTTTCGTCCTCCCTGTGCATGACCTCTCCGCCGCCCCATCAACCGCCTGAGCCTCCTAATCAACCGCCGTTGCCCTCTCCGCCGCCTAAAACGCTGCTGGGCGCATTAACACAGGCAGTTCGTACGGTTCAAGCCAAGGTCGATTTTACGAAGTTGCAGCTCAAGCCCAATGCCAAAGTGCCAGAGCTGTGGGTTCAAGATGCAGACTCTCCCAAGGCTGAAATCTATCCCTTGCTGGGGGAACGGTATCTGCTGGGGCGTAGCTCTAAATCTTGCGATATTGTGGTGCGCAATCCGGTTGTCAGCCAGGTCCACCTTTCTTTAACGCGGGACCAACGGCAACGCAATGCCCCCTTTGTCTTGCGCGATGAGAATTCGACGAATGGTATCTATCGCGGTAAGCGGCGGTTGACGAAGCTGCCTTTGCGGCATGGAGATGTTTTAACGTTAGGTCCGCCAGAGCTGGCAGCAGCCGTCCGGATTCAATATCACAATCCTCCGCCGTGGTATGTCAAAACAGCGCGATATGGGTTGTATGGTTTTACAGGTCTAACTGCTTTGGCGGCAATCTGGATTGGGGTGGAATGGCAACGGTTTGCAGTGCGTCCGCTCCCCTCTTCGGTGCAAGGTCCCGTTGTGGTCTATGCCCGAGATGACGAAACGCCGCTACGAGCGATCGAAACCAGAGCACATCTGGAGCTCAAAAATCTGTCTGACTTTTCGCCCAATCTTTCTAAAGCGGTGATTGCCTCCGAGGATTCTCGCTTTTATTGGCACTTGGGGGTTGACCCGATCGGTATTTTTCGAGCTTTAGTGACGAATGTACGGGGTGGCGGCATACGAGAAGGCGGCAGTACCGTAACGCAACAGCTGGCTCGTAGTATTTTTCGTGAGTATGTGGGAACGGCAGATTCAGCGGGTAGAAAGCTGCGGGAGGCAGTTGTAGCGCTGAAGCTAGAGACTTTCTACAGCAAAGATGATTTGATGCTGACGTACCTCAACCGCGTCTATTTGGGCAACGGCAACTATGGATTTGAGGATGCCGCTCAGTTCTATTTTGGCAAGTCTGCCAAAGATTTAACCTTATCTGAAGCCGCGACACTGGTGGGGATTTTGCCTGCTCCCAATGCATTCAATCCAGTGAGGGATTATGATACTGCGGTTGAATTGCGCGATCGAGTCCTTAACCGCATGGTGGTTTTGGGTATGGCTAGTACAGATGAGGCACAGCGGGCCAGACGATCGCGGATTGAAATTAATCCCAAAGCGATTAAAGAACTGGAAAGTACGATCGCTCCTTACTTTTACGCTGAGGTCTTTTCTGAAATCGAAACCTTGCTGGGTGAACAGTTGGCCCAGGAAGGCAACTTCATTGTTGAAAGTAGTCTAGATGTCAATATCCAGAGTGAAGCTGAAAATTCTTTGCGCAATGCAGTTGCAACAACAGGTGGCGCTAAAGGATTTTCCCAAGGAGCGGTGGTGTCTCTCAAAGCAGACACAGGCGAAATTCTAGCCATGGTGGGCGGCGTTGATTTTGGCCAGAGCCAGTTCAATCGCGCAACTCAGGCTTATCGTCAACCTGGATCCACATTTAAGGTATTTGCCTACACGACAGCCCTCGAACAGGGAATTTCTCCAGGAAATGTTTATTCTTGTGCCCCTTTGGACTGGCAGGGACAGTTTTTTGAGGGTTGTCGATCGGGCAATGGCAGTTTAGACATGTATAGCGGTCTGGCGCAATCAGAAAACGTGGTGGCGCTGCGGATTGCAGAAGATGTGGGCCTGGATTCAGTAATTCAAACTGCTCGGAAGATGGGAATTACCGCTAAGCTGGAAGCAGTTCCGGGCATGGTGCTTGGTCAAAATGAAGTGACGCTGATGGAATTAACCGGGGCCTATGGAGTCTTGGCAAATCAGGGCATTCGCAATCATCCCCATACAATCAACCGAATTTTAGACAGCAGCGACTGCAAAGATTTTAATGATCCCAAAACCTGTCGAGTAATTTACGACTACCAGCGCAATGCGGAGAATAATCAGCCGGTACTTTCTCCCCAAATTGCGGAAACCATGACAACTCTGCTGCAAGGTGGGGTGCAATCTGGAACGGGTCACAATGCTTTTTTGGGACTGGGTGAAGCGGGCAAAACAGGAACAACGAACGATAATGTTGATCTTTGGTTCGTCGGGTATGTTCCTAGCCGATCGCTGGTCACTGGTATTTGGTTTGGAAATGATGACAATACACCAACCGCAGGAACCAGTGCAGATGCGGCTCAGCTTTGGGGTGACTATATGCGGCAAGTAACCCGCTAATCAGCAGGCAAAAAATCAGGTTTTCCAAAACGCTTTGCTGAAGGGACTCCGTTTATTGCAGTTTCAGAAGAGGCTGTCTGGAACAGGTTTTTCCCGACATACCCGAAAATTGCACTTTCCCATGGCACGCTAGAATAGAATTAGAGGCCAATAGAGGTGGCTTTGATACCCTGATTATCATTCTCTCCACGAAATTTAGCGGAAATTTCGACAAAGTTGTTTCTCATTTTGCTGTCATTCGCTTGGAGATCGGATATGATCACGAGCGAAGCAGTAATCGGCAGCAGATTGAGAAGAGCTCCATTATTAAAAGCTCCTCCAGTTCTCTCCGACCTGCCCCTTGTGTCGAATGGTTTGGAGAGGATCGTGACTATTTACGTTGGCAACCTGTCTTTTCAGGCTACTGAGGAAGATTTGAAAGAAGTCTTTGCCGAGTACGGCAAGGTTAGCCGCATTAGCTTACCTACCGATCGAGAAACCGGTAGAAAGCGGGGATTCGCATTTGTAGAAATGGAGGATGAGGCTCAGGAGGATCAGGCGATCTCAGAGCTAGATGGCGCTGAGTGGCTAGGTCGAGAAATCCGAGTTAATAAAGCGAAGCCCCGTGAAGGTGGCGGCGGTGGCGGTGGTCGCAGAAACAGCGGTTACTAAACAGAGATCCAGCCAAACTGCCTAAAGTTAAGCATTACAGCCTCGATCGTTTTGTATCGGTCGAGGTTTGTCTGGTAGCTTGAGCATTTTTTGGGTTGCTACGCTACGATGCTAGTTAAGCTTGAGCATTTGTGCTGAAGCCGATGCCGACCATTTCACAGACGATCCATGTCTCGGATACGCCTGATCGCGATTGCCGCTAGCGTTTTATTGACGCTGGGGCTAATTGCTTGGTTATTTGACTCCTTGCAGCGTCTCTACTGGGGATTGGCTGCCATTTCGCCTACCCTGGCAAGTGTCTTGTTGGTCCTATTAGTGATCGCACTGATTGGGGCAATTGTTGTCCTAATTTACTATCTTTTTCTGTTTAGTCGCCCAACTCGTTCCACAAAATCGGTGATTCCGCCTTTGCCGCAAGAGAAATCAGCAGCAGCAGAGGTTAGTTTGCGCGCCGTGCAACAGCAAGTCGCCCAAATTCAAGATGAGGTGGTTCGGCAGGTCTTGCTTCAACGATCCCAAGCGATCGAGCAGGCTTTGTCGCAGCAGGATTTTAAGATCGTAGTGTTTGGCACGGGGTCAGCTGGGAAAACCTCACTGGTGAATGCCGTAATGGGTGAGATTGTGGGGACTGTTGGGGCACCTATGGGTACAACTACCCTGGCTGCAACCTATCGGCTAGAACTGCAAGGATTCAACCGAGATATTTTGCTGGTCGATACACCGGGCATCCTGGAAACTGGAGTGGCTGGAACGGAACGGCAGCAACTCGCACGCCAGCTAGCAACCGATGCTGATCTGCTGCTGTTTGTGGTTGACAATGATTTGCGCCAGTCAGAATATCAAGTGCTGCAAATGCTAACTGAGATTGGCAAACGTTTGTTGGTTCTGTTTAATAAAGCCGACCTGTATCCAGCCGCAGAGCAACAGCAAATCCTAGCCCAACTCGATCGCCGCCTTCAAGGCATGGTTTTACCTGAAGATTTGATTGCGATCGCTGCCAATCCTCGCTCGATTCAGCTGGCTGATGGCACAATCGTTCAGTCCCAGCCTGATATTCTGCCCCTTCTACAACGTATGGCAACGGTTTTGCGAACCGAAGGGGAAAACCTGATTGCCGACAATATTTTGTTGCAATCGCAACGGTTAGGGGAAGAAGCCCGGCGTTTGATTGATGCAGAACGACAAGAGCAGGCCGAAAAAATTGTCGATCGCTTTCAGTGGATCGGAGCTGGAGTCGTAGCGGCTACCCCATTGCCAGTCGTCGATTTGTTAGCAACGGCAGCTATCAATGCCCAAATGGTCGTGGAACTTGGTCGGATCTATGGCTGCGAGATGAACCTCGATCGCGGCAAAGAATTAGCGATTTCTTTAGCGAAAACCTTAGTAGGTGTGGGTGTAGTCCGCGGGGCGATCGAGATCTTTTCAATCGCGCTGCAAACCAATGTGGCAACTTTTCTAGTGGGACGAGCGGTGCAAGGGGTTACAGCAGCCTACTTAACCAGGATTGCGGGCAAAAGCTTCATTGAGTATTTTCGTCGCAATCAAGACTGGGGGGATGGGGGGATGACAGCGATTGTTCAGGAGCAATTCCGCCTGAATCGGCGAGATGAATTTGTTAAAACCTTCCTGCAAGAGGCTATGGGGCGGATTGTGAAACCGCTCGCTCAAGAAAATGAGTAACTTTAATATTGGATTGCACTAGATACAAACTAATCGTATCAATAGTAAATTATCAATATAGCGAATAATAACTTTTAACTGTATCAATCATTGCTGTGAACAGGCAGTTTTAATGCTGGCTCGAAATAAGTAAGTGGGTGTAGTTAATTTACAGATAGGCAATCATGCGTTTCCAAAGCATGGCATTGCCCAGACATCTCTCTCTGGCCGGGGAGACTGTGCCAACGCAGGCAAGATGATCACATTCCGTCTGAAAATTTTTTCGATCGCCCTACTTTTCGATCGCCCTACTTGTAAATTCCTACCTCGCTAATTTAGCGTTCATTCGGATAATCGAGATGTTCTAGATGTACTAGCTCGGATGGTAGATGCTCAGCAAGTAAGCCCCTTTAGACAATTAACAATAAGTTTTTGCTAATCGAAGCAAACCGCGAATTTATCTTGAAACTCTGGGATCCAAGAATGTGAACAATCTGTGCGTCTTATGTCTGGGAGAAATTCTTTGGGATTGTTTAGCCGATCAAACTACGACTTCGATCGATCAAGTTCAATCCTGGACGCTCTATGCAGGTGGTGCTCCAGCAAATGTAGCCTGTGCCTTAACCAAACTGGGAACTCCAGCCGGGTTTATTGGCTGCGTTGGAATAGATGAATTGGGGCAATCTCTGGTAAGTCTGTTACAAACCGTTGGGGTGAATCAAGTTGGCGTACAGCGTCATCCCACTTTGCCCACTCGTCAAATTGAAGTTTTACGCTTACCTGGAGGCGATCGCCAATTTGCTCGATTTCGTGACCACGACACCACAGCCTTCGCAGATACTCATTTACAGGCTGAGCAGTTGCCGATCGAACTGTTTGATGCTGCTGAGTTCCTATTGCTTGGCACGTTAGAACTGGCCTATCCGCTCAGCCGTCGAGCCATTGAACGGGCACTCGAACTGGCTGAACAGCGCTACCTGAAAATTTTCGTCGATGTGAACTGGCGTCCGATGTTCTGGCCTGATCCAGATCTGGCAAAGCCCTTGATCTTAGAACTGGTTCAGCGGATCGATTTTCTGAAACTCGCTGCAGAAGAGGCCGAATGGCTGTTTAATACGATCGATCCTGGCGTCATTGCTCATCAAACTGGCAATCTTGAAGGAGTATTAATCACTCACGGGGAACAAGGTTGCACCTATTACCTGAACAACAATCAGGGAACTGTACCCGCCTTCCCAGTTGCGGTAGAAGATACTACTGGGGCTGGAGATAGCTTTGTGGCGGGCTTTATTCACCAACTTTGCAGCCAGGGCATTTCAGGATTGACTGATCCCGAAACAGCTCGATCGATCGTCACTTACGCCAGCGCTGTTGCCGCATTAACAACTACTCGCGCAGGCGCAATTACTGCTCAGCCCAGCTTTTCAGAGGTTGAAGCCTTTCTGCATCAACATCAATAAGCTCACTGCACTATTTTCACTACACTGTTTCTGCATGATGGACCTTGGGCAAGCGGCCATACATTTCTGTGAAAAACCGTAGGCGATCGCGCAGTTCAGGCGTTAAAGCTCCCTGCCAGTAACGCCAACCCCAGTTGCCCATCTGCTGACTGGGTGAATTCATGCGGGCTTCGCTATCCAATCCCAGCAAGTCTTGCAGTTGAGTAATCGCTAAATCGCTGACCGAACTCATGGCGAGCCGCACGAGATCCCAGTGAATCCCATCTGGGGAAGTACAGCCCAAATATTGGCGAATCCGTTCCTGCTGTTCTGGCGAACGCTTGTTAAACCAGCCTAACGTTGTATCGTTGTCATGGGTTCCGGTATAGACGACGCTATTGCGTGGATATTGGAACGGTAAGTAGGGATTATCCGCGCCAGAATCGAAGGCAAAATGCAAAATCTTCATGCCAGGGAAGTCGAATTCATCGCGCAGGGCTTCAACATCAGGCGTAATCAATCCCAGATCTTCAGCCACGATCGGCAATTTGCCTAAAACCTGATCCAAATGCTTGAAAAATGTCTGTCCTGGTGCTTGCAGCCACTCGCCATTCACAGCAGTGGATTCCCCTTGCGGTACAGCCCAGTAAGATTCAAAGCCCCGGAAATGATCAATGCGAATCATGTCCACACATTCCAGCATGGCCTGAAAGCGCTGCACCCACCAGCCAAAATCCTGCTCCTGTAAGTGCTGCCAGTTGTAAATAGGATTGCCCCACAACTGCCCGGTTTCGCTGAAGTAATCGGGGGGAACCCCAGCCATCAGTTCCGGTAGACCTGTTTCATCCTCCAGACGGAAAATCTCAGGATGTGCCCACACTTCAGCGCTGTCATGGGCCACATAGATTGGCAAGTCACCCAGAATCTGGATATTTCGCTCATTTGCGTATTTTTTCACGGCAGACCACTGCCGGAAGAACTGGAACTGCAAAAATTGGTGATACAGAATGCGATCGGCCAGTTCTTGTTTCGCGGTGGTCAGAGCTTCGGGTTTACGCTGTACCAACTCAGGTTCCCAGGTGTGCCAGCTTGCTCCTTCATGCCCATCCTTTAACGCCATGAACAGCGCGTAGTCTTCTAGCCAAACCGCTTTAGCTTGACAAAACGCAGAAAACGCTTCTTTTTGCTCAGGGAGGGCCTGATCGCGGAAAGCAACCCAGGCTTTTTGCAGCAGAGGCCGTTTGAGATGAATCACCCAACCAAAGTCGATCTGGAGCGGCAGTTCAGGTTGGCTATTCAAATCATCATCCGTGAGCCAGCCCTCGTCTCGTAGCGCCTCCAGGCTAATCAGCAGAGGATTACCTGCGATCGCAGAAAAGCATTGGTAAGGAGAATCTCCATACCCGGTTGGACCGAGTGGCAGAATCTGCCAGATTTGCTGTCCACTCTCGGCCAAGAAATCGAGGAATTGATAAGCCTCAGGACCAAGATCACCAATCCCAAATCGGCTCGGAAAAGAAGTCGGGTGCAGGAGAATCCCACTGGCTCTAGAAAAAGACATAGAGAACCACAACAATCGCTAAATGTTTAAGGGTGGAAAACGAGCAAGTTCAAGCAGAAGGTCGATCGCAATTGTCGCAATCACCGATCGAGCTAGCATCTACCTATCGAAGCACATGACACCTCGACTCTATCATGCAGGTGCCTGCGTCCGATCTGAAGAATACCCACAATTTCGATTCTGATCTGGGATGCCTATCGTGAACTCATTTCTGATTCTGGTAAAACGGGCGGCGTGAACTTTCTACCCTTGCCAGGTCGAATCCGTTCGCTCAACTGTTTAACGATGATGTATAGGATAGGCACCAGGAACAAGCTTAAGAAAGTTGCAATCAGATAGCCACCAAATAAGGCAGTACCAAGCGATTGACGGCTAGCAGCCCCAGCCCCGGTTGAAATGGCTAGCGGTAAAAAACCAACCAAGCTACCGATTGCCGTCATCAAAATTGGGCGTAATCGTTCTTGGGCAGCTTCTACGGCGGCCTGGACGATCGTCAATCCCTGCTCTCGCAGTTGGTTGGCATATTCCACAATCAGAATGGCGTTCTTACTGGCGAGACCGATCAGCATCACCAGCGCAATCTGGCAGTAAACATCATTGGGAAAGCCCCGCACAAACACTGCCAACAATGCCCCTAAAATAGCCAGCGGCACCGTCAGCATAATGATCAACGGATCGACATAGCTTTCGTATTGCGCTGCCAAAGCCAGAAACACCAGCACAAGCCCCAAGCCAAAAATCAGCGGAGCCTGACTGCCCGATTCCAACTCTTCCAAAGCAGTTCCGGTCCACTCGAATCCCATCCCTGGCGGCAACACTTGCGCGGCAACGGTTTCCATGCCCTGAAGCGCCTGACCCGAACTCTTTCCAGGAGCTGTGGCACCTTGAACCGAGATCGATCGAAACAGGTTGTAGTGGGTAATGGTTTGGGCTCCGGTTTCCTGAGAAACAGTGATTAGGTTGCTTAATTGCACCATGCGATCGTCCTGAGACCGCACATAGAGGCGATTGATATCTTCTGGTTGAGAACGGAATTGCTGATCGGCCTGCACATACACCCGGTAGTTGCGGCGATCGAGCGTGAAGTCGTTTACATACTGCGACCCCAGGAAGGTTTGCAGCGTCTCGAAGACATCATCAATATTGACATTCAAAGCTTTTGCTTGTTCACGATTCACTTCAACCTGAAGTTGGGGCGTGTTGGCTGCATAGGTCGAAAAAACGCCCTGCACATTGGGATTTTGGTTCGCAGCTCCCATAAACGCCTGGAAATTGGCAACAAACTCGTTCAGCGGCAAATTACCGCGTCGATCCTGGAGTTCCATCTGGAAGCCGCCAAAGTTGCCCAATCCTTGAATTGCAGGTGGATTCAGCGCAAAAATCATTGCTTCAGGAATTGCGAAGAACTTGCCCTGCACCTGTTGAATCAAGGCTTCCACCGTCTGATTGGCCTCTTTCCGCTCTTCCCAGGGTTTGAGTAGGGTAAACATGATGCCCTGGTTCGGTGCAACCCCAGCAAAGCTGAAGCCCGTCACTGCAAAATTCGATTCCACTTCTGGAATTTGCCGTACTTCTTCAGCCGCCCGATCCAAAATTTTCTTGGTGTAGTTGAGCGACACCCCTTCGGGAGCCTGGACCAGCGTGATGAAGTATCCCTGATCCTCTTCTGGCAAGAAAGCAGAAGGTACGGAACGATACACCCAAGCTGTGAGGAAGAGAGAAGCCACAAACAGGACTAAAATGATGCCGCGAACGCGAGTCAGAACACCTAACGATCGGCGATAGCGCCGCCGTGACGCATCAAAAAAGTTGTTAAACCAGGCAAAAGGACGGCTCAGCAACCCATGCGCTTCTGGTCTTTGACGCAACAATAGAGACGCCAGCATGGGCGACAAGGTCAGGGCATTGAAGGTTGAAATGGCGACAGAAAAGGCGATCGTTAAAGCAAACTGCTGATAGATTGCGCCCGTTGTGCCAGGGAAAAAGGCCACAGGTACAAAAACGGCCATCAATACTAGAGATGTGGCAATCAAGGCACCTGTTAGTTCCCGCATGGCCTCAAACGCAGCATGTAACGGGTCTTTGCCCTGCTCCTGCACTTTGGTAGTGATTGCTTCCACGACTACGATCGCATCATCGACCACAATCCCGGTGGCCAGGGTCAAACCAAACAGCGTCAGCGTATTCAGCGAGAAGCCAAACAGCTTGGTGAAAATGAAGGTACCCACCAGCGACACCAAAATCGTGATGCTAGGAATCAGGGTAGCTCGCCAGTCCTGCAAGAAAATAAACAGCGTTAAAACAACCAGGAACACGGCCTCTAGCAAGGTATGCACCACATCCTCCAAGGAAGTGGAGACAAACATTGTTGTGTCAAAGGCGATCGCATATTTCATGCCGGGAGGAAAATCCTGACTCAGCTCCGCCATGGCCTGCCGGATTGCCTCAGCCGTTTCGAGCGCATTTGTATTGGGACGCTGGTTGACCCCTAGACCGATCGCCTCTTTGCCGTTATAGGAGAGAAACGTGCCGTAATTTTCAGCCCCTAATTCCACACGACCCACATCTTTTAAGCGGGTTAGTGAGCCATCTTTGTTGGTGCGAATCACCAGATCCTCGAACTCCGAAGCATCTGTGAATCGGCTGATCGCCCGAATATTAAACTGATATTGCTGAGCGTCAGGCGCGGGCTGCTGGCCGATTTGACCGGCCCCCACCTGAATATTCTGTTCCTGAATCGCATCGACAACATCTTGCGCCGTTAATCCGCGTCCCGCTAGCCGAGAGGGATCGAGCCAGAGCCGCATCGCATATTTGCGTTCCCCAAAAATTTCGATCGACCCCACGCCGGGAATCCGCTTCAGTGCTTCTGTCAAATAAATGTCGGCATAGTTGCTCAGAAACAAGGCGTTATATTGTCCTGCTTCTGGATAAATGGCGATCGCCATCAAAAAGTTGCTGGATTGCTGGTTGACGACTACCCCAGTTTGCGACACCGCCCCTGGCAGAAGCGACTCAACCCGTGATACCCGGTTTTGCACGTTTACCGTTGCGATATCCGGATCTTCTGAGGCGTCAAAAGTCACCGTAATTTGGCTCGTGCCGTCACTGCCGCTGCTAGAGCTGATGTATTTCATACCCTTCACGCCATTGATTTCGCGTTCGAGTATGTTAGTCACAGCATTTTCAACCGTTTCCGCATCCGCTCCAGTGTAGTTGGAGGTGACCACAACCTGTTTCGGCGTAATTTCTGGAAATTGAGCGATCGGCAAAGTGAAGCCGGCGATGATGCCCAGAAACACAATCACGATCGAACAAACCGAGGTAAAAACTGGGCGCTTAATGAAGTAATTGACGAACATGAGGAGAGAACAGTGAAGGGCAGATTGAGGGCTTTTGAACGAGGTGCCCTCTCAACAAAACAGCAGGGAAACTTCGCTAAATCTGCTTACAGGGTTGCTGAAACCAGAGACTCCGCCCTTACTCACATCAATTTGTAAGCAACTTGCTGAGTTAGATTCAAAAAGGCGTGAAAAGTAGGTTAACTGAAAGGAGATTGATTTACATCGTCTGAAAGGGTGATTGCCAAACTGAGCTAAGGTCAGATCAATTCTAAAGAAATTCTAAAGATAGTAGTGTTTTTCAGTATAAATGATCTGCCTATCAGCCCTGCCCCTTTGATCGCGCTTGATCGCTCGCCCAATTCTCAATCGCTCAATTCACCTATGTTTTACGGTTTAGACTTTGCCTGATCTCCTGAATTCCAATGTTTTTGTCGTGCAGAAACAGAGTCACTCTCAAGCGGACTGTTAAGCAAAAGGGATTGTTGGGGGATGCCGATCGGAATGCCAGCCTGATCGAAGGCAAGCTTGAGGCGACGACGATATTCGCGGGCTACTTCCCATTGCTTCAGCGGCTGCGTTTTGATCCAGAGCCGGATGGTTGCTCCCGCATCCCCTAAATTATCTACTCCTAAAACTTGAGGTGCATCTAAAATTAACGCTTGCCAGACTGGATCATGGGTCATCGATTGGGCTACCTGTGCTGCAACAGAAAGGGCTTGATCCAGATCGGCCTCGTAGGCCACATTCACACTCAGGTCAACCCGTGACCATTCTTTCGATAGATTTTGAACAACGGTAATGGCACTATTTGGCACCGTGATTAAATGACCTTCAGTGTTGCGCAGTTGGGTAATGCGTAAATTCATGTTTTCGACAAAGCCGGAAACTTCGCCGATCGTCACAACATCGCCAACGCCATATTGGTCCTCTAGCAAAATCAGGAAGCCATTAATCACATCCTTGATCAGGTTTTGGGATGCGAGCGAAATGCCCACACCGACGATCCCAGCCAGCGTTAATAAAGCTGGGCTAATCGCAATGCCGAGCATCGAAACTGCCACCAGTAACCCCACAATGCCCCAAATCAGCACCACAATACTTTTGGCAACTTGAGAGAAAGTGGTAAACCGCAACATCAGGCGTTGAGAAGTATTGGTTGCTAAGCTAGTGCCGCCCTGCAAAGCCCAAAATAAGCGATCGACCAACATTTCACTCAACCGAATTGCCAAATAAATCAGCAGCACCAGCACCAGCAGCTTCACTGGAATTTGGACCCACTGCAGAATTAAGGGTTGCAGCCAGCGGGTTTGGGGAAATAGACCGACAATCAAGAAAAAGCCGAAGCTCCAGGTTAACAGTTGGGCAAATTGAGACAAGCGCCATTGAATGTCATTGAACCGTTTCTTCTGTTGGGCCTCAGTTTTACGCTGCAGAAGCGCTGTAGTAGAGCCGGTAGATTGCATTTCAGACGAAGCAGCAGCAAGCTCCGTTGAGGTGTTTTTAGCCTGTTCAGATAATTTTTTGCTGTCCCGATGCAGTCTTCGCTGCCATTGCGTTAATCCCAAACTGAGGATGCCAACTGCGAGTAGAATTCCAGCGGCCCATAAGCCTTGTTGTTGAAGAAACTGGGGCTGCCGTTCCTGGTGAGCTGTGGTCAACGCATCCTCGATCAACCGACTCGTTGCTTCTGCCCAATCTTGAAGATTGCTGCCATTGATATCGGCATCCAGTGATGTAACCGTCATTAGTTCGGTTTGCTGATCGTTGCCATCCCGCGTGAAATTGGCGTAAATAACGGGTTGGCGACTGTTCGGATCTGTTTCAGCAGTCACCTGCAAACTGCCCGGATCAAAGCCCTGATCGACTATTTGACGCAACCGATCCTCAATAATTTGCACCCGTGGCTCAACTGGCTTTTGTTCATTCTGCTGATCATTGTTGCCTTCTTGTAGCACTGGAACGGCGATCGTAAACAGACGACGACCGTCCAACCAAACTTCGCCGCGTGTAATTCTAGAATTTTCTGAATTTAAAAAATTGCTGAGGACCGGCAGATTATTTTCTAGCTGCTTCCAGGGAGAAGGCAAAGTTGGTCCAGGACTGGGAGCGGATTGAGCTGAAGCGATCGTTCCCGTCGAGCTCATCACACCCAAAAGGCAGATCAAACCTAACAAACCGCAAAGGAACCGCCCCGTCCAACGACGGTTGAGAGATTTTGCATAGCCGATCCGCTGCTTGTTACTTGAGGTCTTGAACAGTCTAAATTGCTGGTATGTCATTTTCTCTACCTCCTCACCTAAACATGCCTAGAGCACCACACTCTTGCTTTTTGCTAGTTCATAAGCTGTCCATTCACCCATGTTGGATTGACTCCCTGGCTAATTGAGCGTCGATCTCTGCAAAAACTCCCGCATGTACTGATTCACAAGCTGGGGCTTTTCTTGCTGCACCCAGTGGCTGCAATTGGGAATATAGCGCAGGGTCAGATCTTGAACATAAGCATCCGTGCCATCGGTTAGCTCTTTCCCCAAAGCCACATCATCTTCGGCCCAAATCAGCAGTGTTGGCACCTGTAAGACATCCCATTGGCGCGAGAATAGCTCTGGTTGCAGGATGTTGGCCCGATAGTAGTTAATCATTGCGGTTAAGGCACCCGGTTTGGCGGCAGCCTGTTGATAGGCTTGCAAATCGGCTGAACTAAAAGCCGTTTTATCGATCGCCAGTTCCTGAAACATGCTGGCAATCAGCTGATACCCAAACGCTTGCAGTGCCAGTTCGGGCAATAAAGGCAGCTGAAAGAAAAAGATGTACCAGCTGCGAAAGAGTTGTTGGGGGGTTCGCAGTCCAGCAGCAAACTTCGCAGGATGGGGTAAATTCAGCACAATCAGCCGTTCCACCATGGCTGGATAGGCATCAGCAAAAGTCCAGGCGATCGCGCCTCCCCAATCATGGCCGACCAAAATGCAGCGCTGATAGCCCAAAGTTTGAATGACGCCCCGCACATCTTGAATCAATTCACTGAGACGGTAAGCTACTAATCCCTCAGGTTTATCGCTATCGTTATAGCCACGCAGATCGATTGCCACAACTTTGTGATCTTTAGCGAACTCTGGAATTTGGTGTCGCCAGGAATACCAGAATTCTGGAAAACCGTGCAGCATCAGCATCAGCGGCCCTTCACCTTGCGTCACTGCATGCAGTTGAATGCCATTTGTGGCGATCGATTGATGTTGTTCCTGTAAGATGACCATCTTGCGCTTAACCTCCCGACGCTTCTGTGGAAAGACTCATTGCGGCTGCAAAAGTTTCAACTAATTCAGCAGGAATAGCCTTGGGTCGCATTGTGAATAAATCAACCCAAACCCACAAAGCTTCTGCGGTTACCAGCAATTCAGGTGCTTCAGCTTTGCGAATTTCATAATGCCGCATTGCTTTAGGACCGCGCATTTCTCCCAACCAGGTCGTTAAAGCGAGATTTTCGCCAGCAAAGGCAGGTCGCAAATAGTCGATCGTAATCCGTCGCATCACAAACGTGCCGCCGAGTTCTCGGTAACGGACTGGACCAAAGCCCAATGCTTCCGAATGTTCGATCGCGACCTGCTCCAGATAATGCTGATAAACGGCATTGTTGACATGTCCCTGAGCATCCATTTCATAATGCCGAACCCGCAAATGCGTTGTAAAAGCTTTCATTCCGCTTGTTCTGTCCTGTTGCTGTATCTTACTTTCTTGCAGGGAATGCAGCAGCCTTCCCGACTGTGGCACGCGAATCAGGTCACCTCATCCTCCATTGGGGCGAGATACCTCAAACCATCTTGCTCTAGATTGGTTAAAACAATCCTCTATTCTGATAAAGGTTCTTTTTAATTCTTGCGCTGTGACTTCTTACCGTAATCCCGTTCCGACTGTCGATCTGATTATTGAACTGCTCGATCGCCCGCAGCGACCCATTGTGCTGATTGAGCGACAGAATCCGCCACATGGCTGGGCTTTGCCTGGAGGATTTGTCGATTATGGGGAATCTGTGGAAGCAGCAGCCGTCCGAGAAGCTGAAGAAGAGACCAGCCTCAAGGTCAATTTAATTGAGCAATTCCAGGTTTATTCCGATCCCAATCGCGACCCGCGCCAGCACACGCTCAGCATTGTCTTTCTTGCTACTGCAACCGGCGAACCACAGGCCCAAGATGATGCTAAGACGATCGCTGTTTTCGAACCTTGGGAAATTCCATCGCCGCTCTGTTTTGATCACGATCGAATTCTGCAAGATTATTTGCACTACCGATACTATGGAATGCGGCCCAGGCTGATGCAGTAAATGGCTAAGTGTTGGGCAAATTCTGGGCCAAATTCTGGATAAAATCAAAGGCTGGAATTCCACTACAAATAAAGCATCATGGCGAATCAAATTATCCGAACGGAGCAAGCCCCTGCGCCAGTCGGTCCCTATAATCAAGCAGTGAAAGCTAGCGGACAGATGGTCTTTGTGGCAGGGCAGATTCCCTTAGATCCGCAAACGGGTGCAATGGTCGGAGAAGGGGATGTGGCACAACAAACAGAGCAGGTGATCGCCAATTTACAGGCAATTTTGACAGCAGCAGGGGCCACTTTCGAGCAAGTCGTTAAAACCACCGTTTTTCTGGCTGACATGAACGACTTTGCCGCCATGAACGGTGTCTATGCCAAGTATTTCAATGAAGCAACCGCCCCTGCTCGGGCCTGTGTTGAAGTTGCGCGTTTGCCGAAGGATGTGCGCGTTGAGATCGACTGTATTGCTGTGCTGCCTAACTAAGCCCGTCCAACTAAGCCCATTGAGAGCACAGACATAAAAATGGAGATGGCATGAGATCCATCTCCCGGTTGGTTTTCATTCATTGAGGTTTAGCAGAAGGTTCAGCCTTGGATACGGCCTACCAGAACCGAATCGATCGCAATTCAGGCTGTCTAGCTTAAGGACTCTAGATAGTCACGCACTTGATTGCGGCGCTTGGGCTGTCTCAGCTTTTGTAGGGCCTTGGCTTCAATTTGGCGCACCCGTTCACGCGACAGATCGAGGGCGCGGCCAATTTCAGCGAGCGAATAGGGTTGACCATCGCCACCCAGACCAAAGCGCATTTGAATCACATCCCGCTCACGACTGGTCAGATCCGTCAATAGCTTTTGCAGATCCCNGGTGGAGTGCTTCCCGCATCAACATTTCTTCAGGAGAAATATCTTCGGTTTCCAGCAGCTCACCCAGCTCGGTATCCCGTTCTTTACCGACTTTGGTTTCCAAAGAGACGGCACGAGGAACCCGCAGCAGCACTTCTCGCACGGCTGGAGCAGTCATTTCGAGTTCAGCCGCGATGTCTTCGATCGTTGCAGTACGGCCTTTTTCCTGCGAAATCTTACGCTGGGCCTTTTTGATCTTGTTCAGCTTTTCGGTGATGTGGACCGGCAGACGAATCGCACGGCTTTGGGTCGCGATCGCCCTGGTAATGCCCTGACGAATCCACCAGTAGGCATAAGTGCTGAACCGATAGCCCTTAGTTGGATCGAATTTTTCAACGGCGCGTTCTAGGCCCAAGGTGCCTTCCTGAATCAGATCCAGCAGTTCCAAACCACGATTCTGATATTTTTTGGCAACCGAAACCACCAGGCGCAGGTTGGCTTTGATCATGTGATCTTTTGCCTTGGTGCCTTCTTCGATCACCTGTTCCAGCTCAGCCAGACTGAGTTCAGACAATTCTGCCCAACGCCGCTTACCGCTAGCCTGGATCGGCTTCAAATCTGCAACTGTAACGCCTGCTTCATTCGCCCACCGTTCCCAAGAAGGACGATGACCCAGCATGGAAGTGAGGCGATCGTGGGCTTCAATGAGTTGAACATATTGCCGGATGATGGGGTCCTGCTCTGCTGCTTCGTTGCGTAGCTCAACCAGGCGCATATAACGCTGGACTCTCTGGGCTTCAGAGACTTCTTCGTCGCGTCCCAGCAGGCGCACCCGCCCAATTTCCTGGAGGTAGAGCCTCACCAAATCAGTGGTTCGTCTTCCGGTTGCACGAGCTGCAACATCGCTATAATCTGATTCCAGATCATCCGTTGGCTCTCGATCTAGCTCAGCGTTGCTTGGCGCGTCATTGAACTGGAATCGCATCTCGTTGGATGAATCGTCGTAGTCCGGATCAGCGTAAAAAGGTCTTGCTGGCATAGTGATTATCTCGATTGCTCCAGGTAACAAGGGGGGCTATTGGTCTGCCTGCTGATAGTGTTCCCACGGTTGAGGCTCAATTACCAGGACTCAACAAAGAGAATGAAAGTTTCTATTGACACCGAATCTAGCAGCATGCATTGGTTGGACTAGCTTTGCTGGATGGGATGTCCATCTCGCTCAGGTAGTACATTCATCTACATCACTTCTACAGCGATTTCCTGATGCAATTTTTTAATTGTTGATAGGGGCTCCATCAAGCTGAAGTGAAGTTGAAAACGCCTTAAACCTGAACAAGTTGCGATAGGCGAAAAGCTGCCATTTCTAAAGAAAAGTAAAGTTATTTGAGGACGGAGTCAGATCAGCGAGTGATTTTCAGCCTCCCAAAGGGATGCGCCTGCTGGCTTAACGCTATATACAGATGAGATGGCCGGATTTGATCGATCGAGCTACTATCTCTGGCGTAAGTGATCTAAAATCTGCTCAATCGATCGCAGCTTGCAGGAATTGATACTGTGACCCGCTCCTCCCGTCTGACCAATAAACCGCTCGCAACTAAACGGCTAAAATCTAAAACGCAATTTTCAGGACTTTACTGGATGATCGGAATATTCGTGCTGCTCGTCAGTAGCGGAGTCAGTGGCACAGTTACCGGTTGGTTGATTCGCAGCGTTTTGGCAGCCAATTCAACTCCTCATGAACCGACGATCGCCCAAGATCAGGTCAGTCCAGTCCGTCCAGCCCAGAACATGATGCCTTTCACTGCTCAAGTTAGCGGCCAACAGGTTCATTTATTGCAGCAACAGCAGGCAGAAAGGTCGGCCAAAGCGGCGGCAGACGCAGAACAGCAACGATTGACCTACAGCGTGCCTAAACAATTTCAGGGCGTTACTTTGCAGTCTGCTCAGTTGAAAATTGCCCGTGATGCCATTGCACTCACTTTTGATGATGGCCCTTGGGACACCACAACCGATCAAATTTTGGACATTCTGGCTCAAGAAGGCGTCAAAGCGACTTTCTTCTGGGTCGGGCAAGCGGTGCAGAATCAGCCTGAGGTGGCCCGTCGCGTTGTTAATGCTGGACATGCGATCGGCAACCACACCATGCACCATCGTTATGACTCGATGAGCGCAGCAGATGCCGCCGATGAGATTGAAACTGCGGCCCAAGTCTTTCAAGAAGTCGCAGGCATTCGAACCAAACTATTTCGTCCTCCAGGTGGCTATCTGAATAACGGTTTAGCCGACTATGCGATGAACCAGGGTGATACAGTCGTTACCTGGTCCGTTGCTTCATCCGATACGGATTCCACTCGCGACGCTCAAACCTATGTGCATAACGTGCTTTCGACTATCAAACCGGGTGGAATTGTGTTAATGCATGATGGGGGAGGCGATCGCTCCAAAACGGTTGAGGCGTTGCCTGTGATCATTCGCAGCTTAAAGGCTCAGGGTTATCGGTTTGTGACGGTGCCAGAGTTGCTGAGGCTGGAATCGGATGGGTGGTAGAGGTGATTTGGGATTTTAGATTTTGGATTTTGGGTCTTGAAGGGTGGGATTGCAAAATTTAGTCTGTGGCTTCTTGAAGCTGAATGGCCACTCGTTCACCAAATTCAGGATCCAGATTGGTGAGGCTGAGGAGCTGTAAATATTCCTGTAGCGTTAATCCTGTTGCTTCGATTAAGGACACGGCTTGCGATTCAATTTCTCGTTCAATTTGCTGCGATTCAGATTCCATTTCTGCACCTTGCAGCTCATTTTCGCGTTGTTCAATCAACTGTAAAACCTGCAAATAAGCCTGAATGAATTGATTGATTTTCTCGGCGGAAATGTCATCTGTATCTAAATTTTGTCCAAGCAAAGATGGCGTAGTTTCTGTGGGATTGGCAGAGGGTGAATCTGCTGCCAAGGTGATTTGAATCGGCAGAATCCAAACCAAGAAAGCTAGTAACCAAATGCTGAATTGCAACCCCAATTTTTCGATCATGAGCTCAGCACCAAATTATCTCGATGAACGACCGTTTCTGCACCTTCATATCCTAAAATTTGGGGAATTTCATCCGATTGGTGACCCCGAATTTTTTGCAACTCCGTACTGCTGTAATTAACAATGCCACGCGCGACTTCTTGTCCAAGCGGATCGCAAATTTGCACCGCATCATGGCTCTGAAATTCCCCTTCAATTTCGGTGATGCCTGCGGCTAATAGGGACTTGCCGGATTGCTGAATCGCGTTGACGGCTCCTTTGTCCAAATACAGTTTGCCAGCGGGTACTAAGCCATGGGCGATCCAGCGTTTGCGGGCATTAAAGGGAAGCGGCTGCGGTTCAAAGCGAGTGCCGATCGATTCACCCTGCAAGATTTTCTCGATATTTTGGGGCGATCCGCCTTCTGTAATCACTGTGCGCACGCCTGCCTTTGTAGCAATTCGGGCGGCTGAGATCTTTGTGACCATACCACCTGTGCCCCAACTCGTGCCCTGAGCGCCCACATTCACATTTAAAGCATCCAGTTCTTCAATTTGATTCACCAGATCGATTGGCTGAGCATTCGGGTCATAGCGTGGATCGGCAGAGTAGAGGCGATCGACATCGGTGAGCAAAAACAGCCAATCCGCTTCAACTAGGCTGGCTACCATTGCGGAAAGCGTGTCATTATCGCCAAACTTAAGCTCTTCCACAGCCAGCGTGTCGTTTTCATTGACGATCGGAATCACGCCCAGCTTCAACAACTGCCGGAAGGTTCGGTAAGCATTGACATAGCGGCTGCGCTGCACCAGATCGCTGCGGGTTAGCAAAACTTGAGCGATCGGCTGCTGCAGGGCGGTAAATAAATCGTCATAGACCCGCATCAGACGACCCTGTCCTACGGCTGCAACGGCCTGCTTCATCGAAATACTGCGCGGACGCTCGGTGAGACCCAACCGCATACAGCCGACGCCCACCGCTCCGGATGAAACCAACACGACCTGATGACCCTGCCGCTGCAACCGACTCAATGTATCTACAACCTGGGCGATCGTCGCCAGCGCCAAATATCCGGTATCGGGTTGGGTCAGGCTGGAAGTACCAATTTTGACAACGATCGTTTGAGACTGAGACATAAATCAATCTAAGCTGAAAGCGGAAGCATCACATAGGCCATAAATAACAATAACGTCTCTATCACCGGGTTGAGAAAGCAGGTCCAGAAGATGAAGCAGCCAAATTTTGTCGATCGAGGCTATGCAATTCAGGGAGCAGCCATGTTATATCTACTGTAATTACAGCGGCGAACTCGGAATTAGAAAAACTTTGGCATTGGTTCATAGAGGTGAAGCGTAGTGGGTATTGTAGTTGAGCAAGTATCGAAGCAGTTTGGTAGCTTTCATGCGGTCGATCAGGTCAATTTAGAAATTAAGACAGGTTCTCTGGTCGCCTTGTTAGGACCTTCCGGTTCTGGGAAATCGACCCTGCTTCGCATCATTGCTGGACTTGAGACGCCTGATAGCGGCAGAATTTTGCTGACGGGCCGCGATGCCACTCATCAAAGCGTGCAGGAACGCAACATTGGCTTTGTGTTTCAGCATTATGCGCTGTTTAAACACATGACCGTGCGGCAGAATATCGCCTTTGGCCTCGACATTCGCAAAACACCCAAATCCAAAGTGAAGCATCGGGTAGAAGAACTGTTGGAGCTGGTGCAGCTTTCAGGATTAGGTAATCGCTATCCGTCTCAACTTTCAGGGGGACAACGGCAAAGGGTGGCTTTAGCCCGATCGCTCGCTGTGGAACCCAAAGTGCTGCTGCTGGATGAACCGTTTGGCGCACTCGATGCCAAAGTGCGGAAAGATTTACGAGCCTGGTTGCGGCGCTTACATGATGAAGTGCATGTCACGACCGTTTTTGTGACGCATGACCAGGAAGAGGCGATGGAAGTGGCGGATGAAATTGTGGTGATGAACCAGGGTCGGGTGGAGCAGATCGGCACACCTGCAGAAGTTTATGATCATCCCGCCAGTCCGTTTGTGATGGGCTTCATTGGTCCTGTGAATGTGCTGTCCAGCAGCTCGAATATCTTTCAAGGGAACGGCATCGAGTCTCCCCATCCGGAAGTCTTTTTGCGTCCCCATGATGTTCTGGTGGAAACGCAGCCCAACAGCGCTACGGTCCCAGCTCGCGTCAACCGACTGATCCATTTGGGTTGGGAAGTGCAGGCAGAACTTTCGTTAGATGATGGGCAGGTAGTGATCGCCCATTTGTCGCGCGATCGCTATGACGAACTTCAACTTCAGCCACAACAGCAAGTTTACGTTCGACCCAAGGATGCCAAAGCCTTTCCGCTGTTCTATTCGATCTAGATGGGTTGGTATCTGTAGCATAGACTCGAACATCACCAGATCGTTGTTGACAGTTTGTGCAGTTTGACAGAGGGTCACATTAATTGAACTCTTGCCCCCAACAAGGTATAAACTTCTAATGCTGTTGGCATTGATTAGGCATCTTGGATGGAGGGTGAAGGTCGGCATGAAAACAGTTGCGGTCTGGTTCCAGAAGCTGAATGGATGGCGATCGATCGATCGATCGCGGCGAACCTTTTTGAAAGTGGCGGGCCTGTTTAGCCTCTGTTTATTTTTGACCGTCAGCTGTGGAGGCGGCTCCCAAACTAGCTCTTCTCCGAGTGCAAGTCCGGCGGCAAGTGCGGGAGGCCGAGTGACGATCGGCACCACTTTAGAAGTGAGCACACTCGATCCGGCGGATGCCTACAACCTGTTTCCCGGAATTTTGCTGACCAATTTGGGCGATCGACTCTACACCTACAAACCCGGTTCAACTGAGCTAGAGCCACAGCTTGCGACCGAAATGCCGAAAATCAGCGACGATGGCCTGACCTATACCATTCCCTTGCGCGAAGGGGTGAAATTTCACGATGGCGAACCCTTTAATGCAGAAGCGATGGCGTTTTCGCTAAAGCGGTTCATGGAGAATAGCGGTGGTCCTGCTTTCTTATTGGCCGATCGGATCGACTCGGTGGAAGCCAGCGGCGATTATGAATTGACGATCAAACTCAAAGAACCCTTTGCTGCTTTTCCGGCGCTTTTAGCCTTTTCGGGCGCAGTACCCGTTTCACCCAAAGCCTATGAGATTGGCAAAGGCAAATTCAAACCCGATACGATCGTCAGCACCGGACCTTATAAACTAGCCCAGTTTGCCCCGGATGCGATTCGGCTTGACCCCAATCCGGATTATTGGGGCGATAAACCCGCGAATGAAGGGGTTGATATTCAAATCATTACCAGCCCTGCGAATCTCTACAACACATTTAAAACGGGCGGTCTAGACATTGCTTACCAAAGTCTGGATCCTGATCAAATTCGCGATCTGGTGAAAAATGCTTCGTCGGGTGGCTGGCAAGTCGTTGAGTCCGATTCAAACTCGATCAACTATCTGGTGCTGAATCAGAAGAGTAAGCCATTGGATGATGTGAAAGTGCGGCAAGCGATCGCAGCTCTGATCAACCGTAGCCTTTTGAACGATCGCGTTTTCCAGGGACAGGCTGATCCACTTTATAGTCTGCTGCCTACCAATTCCCCCGACTACAAGCCGGTTTTCAAGGATGTGTATGGCGATGGGGATGCCGAAAAAGCCAAATCGCTGCTGCAGGAAGCGGGCATTTCCGAATCGAATCCGCTCACGTTAGAAATTTGGTATTCCAGCAGTTCGGCCAAACGCAATTTGGTGGCAACGACCTTGAAAGCGGCAGTCGAAAAAGACATGGGCGGTCTGGTCAAGATTGAGCCAAAGACGGTGGAATCCGCGACGCTGTTCGACAATTTGGATAAAGGCACCTATCCTTCAGTAATTCTGGACTGGTACCCCGACTATTTCGATCCGGATACGTTCATTGAGCCTTTCCTGTCTTGTACCAAAGGATCGGTGGAAGCGGGCTGTGAGGAAGGCCAAAGTCAGGCGAGTGGATCGTTCTATTACAGTGAAAAGGCCAACGAGTTAGTCAAACAACAGCGATCGGAACAGGATCCAGCCGCTCGGAAAAAACAATTCGAGGAATTGCAGGATCTGGTGGCGGAAGATGTGCCCTACATTCCGCTCTGGCAAGATAAGGACTATATGTTTGTTCAGCCGACCGTAAAAGGTGCTGAAATTCAGCCCAGCCAGAGAATTCTATTTGGACAAATTCAGAAGTAATTCAATGGGTTGTTTCCCTAGACGCCCTCACCCTGAGTCAATATCGTTGTGCATCCGCTGACACCTCGGCCCCCTAAATCCCCCAAGTTTGGGGGACTTTGAATTATTTTGATGATCTTTTATGTCTCGCTCTAAGGCTCTCCAGTATTACGTTGCTTCACGCCTATTATTGGCTCCCTTGATGATCTGGACGATCACTACCCTGATCTTCCTATTGTTACGGGCCACTCCTGGAGATCCGATTGATTCTCTGTTAGGACCGCGTGCGCCAGAAAGTGCCAAAGCTGAATTGCGAACTAGCCTGGGTTTGGATGCACCTTTGTGGTTGCAATATCTGCGCTATATGGGCCAACTGCTGCGGTTCGATTTGGGTACTTCGTTAACTACTCAAGGTCAGTCCGTTTGGACGATCATTGGCCAGCATTTTCCGGCCACAGTTGAACTGACGATCTTCAGTATGTTGGTGGCAGTGGTTGTGGGCGTGGGCGTCGGAGCTTTGGCTGCTTCTAAACCCAACACGCCATTCGATGTAGGCGGACGACTGTTTGGTATCTTCACTTATGCCGTGCCGATGTATTGGTTTGGCATGTTGTTGCAGTTGGTGTTTGCAGTTCAGTTACGCTGGTTTCCCCTCGGCACCCGGTTTCCGCTCAGTTTACCTGCGCCTCAAGGTCCTACTGGGCTTTATGTGTTGGATAGTCTGCTGCATTTGAATTTCGCTCAATTTTTTACCAGCCTGTATTATCTGACGTTGCCCAGTTTGACGCTTGGCATTTTGCTCAGCGGAATTTTTGAGCGAATGGTGCGGGTAAATTTGAAGCAAACGCTGAAGGCAGATTATGTGGAAGCGGCTCGTGCACGTGGCATTCCTGAATCACGAATTGTCTGGGCTCATGCGCTCAAGAATGCGCTCATTCCCGTGATTACTGTTTTGGGACTGACGTTTGCGTCGCTGCTCGGCGGTGCCATTCTGACGGAAGTGACGTTTTCCTGGCCAGGATTGGCGAATCGGCTTTACTCGGCGATCTCTTTGCGAGATTATCCGGTGGTGCAGGGCATTATGGTGTTCTTTGCCGTGATTGTGGCAATGGCAAGTATTGCGATCGATATTTTGAACGCCTATGTTGATCCGCGTATTCGGTATTGATTAATTAAAAGCCAATCAATTTTTGTAAGGTAGGCAGTACCTACCCTACGCCGGATTTTGGGTTATTCGATCGACTCAGCCGGAGCTGCACTCCGTAACGAGCTTGGCAAAGTCTGTGCAGTAGAACCCGGTAAATTATTGCCGTTAACTTCTGGGGTGAGAGCTTTTACCTGACGCATGAGGCTGCCCATTTCGATCGCACTCATGGCGAATTCCCAACCCTTATTACTCTTGATTCCGGCTCTTTCTAACGCTTGCTGCATCGTATCGGTGGTTAGAATGCCGAATACAACCGGAACGCCGGTCTGCAAATTAACGGCTGCGATTCCCTTGGAAACTTCAGCAGCCACATAGTCAAAATGAGGTGTGGAACCCCGAATCACAGCGCCCAAGCAAATAATGGCATCATAACGGTGGGTCAGCGCCAACTGCCGCGCCAGTAGAGGAATTTCAAAGCAACCTGGAACCCAGGCATAATCGACCTGCGTTCCCTGGGGATCGGGATCGATGCCATGCCGCTTCAGACAATCCTGACATCCCTCCAGCAATTTACCCGTCACTAGATCGTTAAAACGACCAATAACGATCGCAAATCGCAAAGAGCCGGTATCAGTAAACGTACCTTCAAAAACAGTCATTTTAAATCTCTACTCGCTAGGGCCCTGTGGGAACGGGGTTCTGCTTGCTTCTAGGCGACGAAATAATTCAGTCCGCCCACCAGCAGCACCAACAGCACCCACACGCCCGATCCTAGCAGAATCAAACGCTTGGACTGTTCCCAGTTTTGGGGTGATGCATAAGCGACCGGAACACCAACCACCATGGCAAACGACATGATGACTAGAGCAGCAAGCGCAAGTTGAAACAAAAAGGTCATCTTTATCCTCCCAGTACAGCAGTGAGCAATACAGCGCCCATGGTAGTAAGCTATCAGAAATTGGCACCGTCTGGAAGAGAAGAAAAGAGGGTGGGTTAGGATCAAGGAGTTAGGCCAACTCATTGTCATTGATTCATGGATCTGATCCTTTGCCACATCACTGCTGATTTTGACACGCTGGGGGCAGCAGTTGGCTTAACCCGTCTCTATCCAGGAGCGCGGATTGTTTTAACCGGAGGTTCCCATCCGGCAGTGCGGGATTTTTTGGCACTGCATCGGGATGAATATGCGCTGATCGAACGTCGATCGGTCAACCCGGACCAGATTCGCACCGTGATTGTGGTGGATAGCCAACAGCGCGATCGGTTGGGCAAGGCAGCAGAGTGGCTGGATTTGCCGGATGTGGAAATTGTGGTGTATGACCATCACCAGGAGGCCCATGCGGATATTCCGATCGGTAAGCAATATATTGAAGCCGTTGGCGCTGCGACTACGCTGGTCGTCGAACAACTTCAGGCATCTGACCTAGCTGTGACGCCGATCGAAGCGACGGTAATGGCCCTGGGGATTCATGTGGATACAGGTTCGCTGACCTTTGATCACACGACTGTGCGGGATGCGGCTGCGTTAACCTGGCTGATGCAGCAAGGGGCCAACTTGCGGGCGATCGGCGAATATGTTGAACCCGGACTTTCAGCCCAATTGCAAGATTTGTTGGCGATCGCCTTAGACGAACTGCAAACCGAGACGATACGCGGCTACGATTTGGCCTGGGTGCTGCTGCCCGTGGAAACCTATGTGGCGGGCTTATCGAGTTTGGCTTCCCGCTTGCTGACGCTGACCGAAACGGATGTGTTGCTGTTGGCGGCTCGCTATCAGATTAGCGAGGATGAAGAGCGCTTGACGGTGATTGGGCGGGCTCGCAGCAGTGCCGGAGCAGCCTCGACACAAGGAATTAACTTGAATCAACTATTTCAACCCTGGGGCGGGGGCGGTCATGCCAGGGCGGCGGCTTTGACGTTACGAGGCGTTGATCCGGAAGCCACTCTAAAAGAACTGATCGATCGCCTGCGACAGCAAGTTCCCCAGCCTCCGGTGGCGCGTGAGTTGATGTCTTCGCCCGTTCGCACGATCCGACCGGAAACGACGATCGCAGAAGCCCAGCGGATTTTGTTGCGCTATGGTCACTCTGGTTTATCTGTTGTCGATGAGGCCGATCGCCTCGTTGGAATTATTTCGCGGCGCGATCTGGATATTGCCCTGCATCATGGCTTCAGTCATGCGCCAGTGAAGGGCTATATGACGACAAATTTGCGGACGATCACGCCCCAGACGCCGCTGCCAGACATCGAATCGCTGATGATGACCTTTGATATTGGTCGGTTGCCGGTGCTGGAAGCCGATCGCTTAGTTGGCATTGTGACTCGAACCGATGTGCTGCGGCAGTTGCATCAGGAAGGATTACGCGAACAGGCTCCTCTGTTCAATCAACTGGGCAGTGAGAAATCCCATCGATCGCTGAAAGATTACTGTCTGTTACCCGAAGTGGTGCAGCAGGTTTTGCGCGATCGGTTGATTCCTGCGCTCTGGGAAGTGTTGCTGCAAACGGCTAAAGAGGCTGAACAACGAGGATGGCAACTCTATGTGGTGGGTGGAGCCGTGCGCGATTTGCTGCTGGCCGATCCAGATGCTCCCTTGCTGCTCGACGATATTGATTTAGTCGTGGATGGCTTTCATCAAGCGGCAGATCAGGCGGCAGGGGTGGAAATGGCCCGATCGATCCAGGCCCGCTATCCGGCAGCCCGATTGCAGGTGCATGGCAGATTCCAGACGGCAGCTCTTCTATGGCATCATGATCCAACTTTAGAGTCGCTCTGGATTGATATTGCCACTGCCCGCACCGAGTTTTACCCCTATCCGGCGGCCAATCCAGAAGTGGAAGCCAGTTCAATTCGGCAAGATCTATATCGACGAGATTTCACGATCAACGCACTGGCGATCCGCCTTACGGAACCACGGCGAGGAGAATTACTCGACTTTTTTGGCGGCTTGTTGGACTTGGAAGCACAGCAAATCCGGGTCCTGCATGCGAATAGTTTCATTGAGGATCCCACCCGAATCTATCGAGCCGTACGATTTGCCGTGCGGTTGGGCTTCCAGATCGATCCACAAACGGAAGGCTACATTCGGAACGCGATCGCTAGCGGCATCTATCACCGAATTCAGGCAGAAGTAGAGAAAACCCCCGCATTGCAAACCCGATTACGCCAGGAGTTGCACTACATTCTAGAAGCACCTTACTGGAAATTGGCCTTGCAGCTTCTGGATCATTTGGGGGCCATTTGCTGCATTCATCCTGATTTGGAATTAACGGCCTCACTGTGGTGGCAATTACGATTGGTCGATCGTTGGCTCAAGCGTTTTCAACCTCAAGAACCGATCGAACATTGGTTGGTGCTATTGGAGCTCATGTTGCTGCAGCTTGAAACGGAAGTTCGGGTCAAAGTGGCCGAAAACTTTCAGTTGCCAGTCGCGTCGATTCAGCGCTTGAGCGATCGAGATCCTAACCTAACCACAATTACAGAGGCTTTATCAGTCAGTCAGCAACCCAGTCAAATCGTTCAATGTTTAAGTGCTTTTGATTTACCGACGCTGGTGCTGGTGGCCGTGGCTGTTCCGCGATCGATCCGCCGCAAGATTTGGCAATACCTGACCTGCTGGTCGCAAGTGAAAGCACCACTGGATGGTCATGATTTGAAGACATTAGGATATAAGCCAGGCCGTCAGTATAAGCAGATGCTAGAAGCCATGTTAGCGGCAACACTAGATGGAGAAATTCACGATCGAACTGGCGCGATTGCCTTTCTAGAACACCATTTCCCACTTCCCTGATTCAACGGCATCTAACTGGACTGGTAGAAAGAGCAGCAACCAGGAGTAAGCGTGCAACTCAACCGTGATAAAAACTCAAACCTCATGAAAAGGAGTAATGAGGATACACCCTGATTACTCCCTTAAACTTATGTCACCTGATATATGGAGTGTTACAAAGCTGTCCCTTGAGGGGAGCCAGTAACAGCGACATTTCAGGAAACTGGTTGAAGCGTAAGCTGACCGACAGCTAGAGTGCATAATAAGAATTGGAACCATATCTCCAAGCTTGTGATGCCTGTTTCACCATATTTGAGTCCAACCCAAAAAGAAAATCTCCAAACCGTCGTGCGAGAGGGGAACGACCCGCATCAACGCCAACGGGCACTCATGTTGCTATTGAGAAATGATGGGAAAACCTATGAGGAAATCAGTGCGTTCATCGGATGTTCCTACCGCAGTGTGGCCCATTGGTGTGTGCAGGGCAACCCAGAGGATTTGGAGAGTTTGAAAGATCAACGACGGCATGGGAATTATCGAAAAGCAACACCTGAGTACATTGAGCAATTATTGCAGGTGGTTGAACATCCTCCTGCTGACTTGGGCTATGAGTTTGGCCGTTGGACAACAGCCCGTTTAGCAACGCATTTGGCGAAGGTGACGAAGATTCAATTGAGTAGTCGGCAAGTAGAACGGATATTGAAGCAAAAAAAGTACGGCTACCTCTGGGCTAAGTCG